>NZ_CP159486.1:3446078-4135294 GCF_041902845.1 Limibacterium fermenti | reverse complement strand
TCCATAAACGATGGTTGAAAAATAGGTCGTTAGTTATCAACACAGTAAAACGAAACATCTCCTTATCAATAAGTTGCAATCATGACATTCTCAAAATAGATTGATTTGCAAAGCAATACTCCACTTCTATTTCAGCAGGAGAAAGTAACGAAAATATTACGATATTGTTACTAAAATTGACTAACTCAAAGCGATTCCATAGGGAAAAGGACAGGCGGCGTTATTTAGAATGATTCTATTTAAACATCGGGGAGCATTTCCCCGATTTGTCCGTCACGTTATCAAAACAACCGGAGCCTTATGCTTAAATAACGACTGGGGTTTTTACGGATATCTTCTAACAACTGGGTCGCATTGTCGAGGGTGCTGGTCAAACTATCATGCAATTGCGTAGTATTTAAAAGCATGCCTAAAGAACTGTCATCGTTATTGATCTTGCCGGATATGCTTCGCAGGTTCGAAACCGTTTCATCAATAGAAGCAAACGTTTTTTGCATTTCCAACTGACTCAACTCCTGACTCACTTCTTTCAAGTCTTCCGACACCCCTGTCAAATTGTGCGTAACAGCCGGCAAGTCTCTTTCGAGGGAGCCCAACAGACTATTCAAGCTTTTACTGGAGCGGTTTAATTGTTGCACGGTCTGCCCTATCCCATCGATCGACCTATTCCACATAGGATTGGATAGCAAAGCGTTCAGCGTTAACACGACTGAGTCGACATGCATCAATATGGAATCAGCTTTCGGCACAACGGCCGCCACCCCATCCATCATCCCGGCTTTTTTAGTGCCCGGTATGGTGTCGCCGGGTTCCAGGTACGTTGTGCTCGGAGGCATTATCAAACTCACATAGGAAGCCCCGAATAAATCGGAACCGAACTCCAAAGAACTTCCCTGGGAAGGACGAAATCCTTCCTCCAAATTAATTTCCACCGCAAATTTCATAGGATTGTCACCGATTCGCTTGACAGAGTTGACCAATCCTATTTGATATCCTTGCACATATACCGGAGAAGAGACATTCAATAAATATACATCTTCGAAAACAGCGATATAGGTATTCTTATTTTTAAAGATATTGATACCTTTCAGAAAATTAATTCCAAAATAGATCATCACCAAACTGGCAATGAAAGCTAATCCGATAAGAGCGTTTCTACTTAAGTTTGTCTTCATATTACGTTAAGAGTGTTTATTATTTAACCCGTTGACCATCGGCAAACTCGATGATAAAAGCGTCTTTAAAATTTTTTTGAACCG
The DNA here is from genome assembly GCF_041902845.1 of Limibacterium fermenti. GTDB lineage: Bacteria > Bacteroidota > Bacteroidia > Bacteroidales > Dysgonomonadaceae > Limibacterium > Limibacterium fermenti. Next base: position 4,134,035 of record NZ_CP159486.1, on the reverse strand, counting down.
TTTTCAACATCCTTTTTATTTCGTTCGGATCGGTCGTTCGCCCATAGGTATATTTATAGATTTGACCATCCATATAAAAATCTACCGGCTCGAGTCCCTTGAAAACCTTTGCTCCGTTTGAGTATTTGCGCGAAGAAGTCAGAAATTGAATGCGATACTCGGTGCCGGCAGTCATCGGAGCGACCGTAGAGGCAGACGACGCCTGCTGGCGGTTCACATTTGTAAATACAGAGTTCTTCTTATCATACTCCCTCTTGTATTCTTTAAACGCAAGGTAAACGGATTTGGCTAAGGAAGATTGTCCTGAAGCACTCTTCATATATTTTTCTTCCTGCGGGTTACTGATGTATCCCAATTCGATCAAAATACTCGGCATTGCCACCTCGCGCAATACCAGAAACCCGGCCTGACGCACATTCCGGTTGGTTCTCCCCGACTGATTAACAAGCTGATTTTGAACCATAGAGGCAAAATATACACTTTGGTCGAGGAACTTGTTAGCCATAAACTCGAAGATAATATACGACTCCGGCTGAGAGGGATCGAACCCCTCGTATTTTGTAGAGTAATCTTCTTCGTACATAATCACCGCGTTTTCGGCTTTAGCCACCTCCAAGTTATCCTTGCTTCGATGCAATCCCAACACAAAGGTTTCTACCCCTTGAGGGGACTTTTTCCTTCGATCCAATGCATTGCAATGAATCGATATAAATAAGTCGGCATGGGCTTTATTGGCAATTTCGGCCCGGCGGTTTAATGCGACAAAATGATCACTCTTCCTGGTATATACAACATCGACATCGGAATGATTGTTCTGAATCAGTTGTCCTACCTGCTTCCCGACAGACAAAACAATATCTTTCTCTCTCGAACTTGCACCTATGGCTCCCGGATCTTTTCCTCCGTGACCAGGATCAATCACCACCGTGAATTTCTCCTTTTGGGCGAATACCTGTTCCGTTACAAAGACCGATAGAAAAACACCCATAAGACAACCCATGATAAGTGCTTTATATCGTTTCATATCCATTTGTTTGTTGCAAAAGTAGGTATAAATTTTAAATTAATCCGCTAATTCAGGTTTTTTAGTTTACAACATCAACAAACAAAGATAAAGTGAAGACTGAAAAAGGACTCAGGCTGTACCGATTCCGACACATCCTGAGTCCTCTCTTCGTATTAAGAAACTGTTTTGAATTTTCCGAATGATCTAATTTTGTTTATTCTTTTATGCTGTTTTTTACCCTTTTTTACGCCTTTGAACTTTCCTTTCTTTCCAATAGCCCGCTATTCGATGCGAAACGAAAGCCCAAATCCATCAAAAAAAACCTAAAAAACACCGCATAAAAAAATTCAAAACAGTTTCTAAGCAGCTAAAAAGAATTATTGAGCAAGCAGCTCATCCAGCTTTTTATGTAACTCTTCGCCTCTCAAATCTTTTTCGATAATGGTTCCGTCCTTGCCGATAAGAACGGTATGAGGAATGCCGTTGATAGCATACAGATTAACGACGGGGCTATCCCAATAGTTGAGATCCGACATTTGCGGCCAGGTAATTTGTAAGTCTTGAATGCCTTTCACCCATTTTTCGTGCTCCTGATCGAGGGAAACGCCTACAACTTCGAAATCTTTATTTTTATATTTTTTGTAAGCTTCCACCACATTGGGCATTTCATCGCGACACGGTCCGCACCAAGAAGCCCAAAAGTCAACCAATACCACTTTCCCTTTTCCGGCATAATCGGAAAGAGAAACGTCTTTTCCCTGAGGATCTTTTAAAGTGAAATCGACAAATTTCTTACCGACGGCAACATTCTCATAATTTTCAAGGCGCTCTACGATCCGTTGAATATTGGCATTCGCCTTAAACTCGTCATCGGTCAAAGCCAGAATTTCTTTCTGCTTTTCGGGACTGAACATCGAAGCCGAAGCCATGAATAGATATTGACCGAGATCGTTTTTTATATTCTCTTTCACAAAATGGAAGTTGAGACTATCGATTTCGCCGCTAATGCGGTCATACGCTACATTTATTTCTTTCTCCAAAGCATCCGTTATTGTTCCTTCGGAATGAGCTTTATTATATTGATCGACTACGCTCCGGATCTCTGTCGTGAGGTCTCTTTGATGAAGACGAAAATCGTTATAGGCATTATTTACCGCTGTTCCTTTGACGGTGATAACCGAATCGAAGTTGATTTCAATCGTACCCGGCTCCACGAGTACCGGAATACGGGACGGTTTTTCGGGGTTAACCGTTTCATCCAACGCAATGAAGCGCAACACAGTAGTATCGGCTTCACCCTTAAGAGTAAACGCATTATCGGTTATCGTAAGAGTGTCGACGGTAACCATTTCATCGCCGCTGATTGCTTGCACGTATACATTTTTTCCTTCGTAAGCAGGATCGGCTACCTTACCCTTAACCGTATAATTCTTACCTTGTTGGCAAGAAAACAAAAGAGCCATCACCGTTAAAAAAAAGACTGTCCTTTTCATTTTTACTTTTTTATATTTATACGGAGCAAAGATAGGCAAAAAAAGTATGTCACCGTGATTTTAAGGATATTTTCTATGAGCGACAATAAAAAAAGGAAATTGCCGTTATTTTCTTACATTCACCCATAGCGGTTACCAATAACATGCATCACGGTTCACATAACAAATTCCGGAACTCCACGAGCGGAGAGGAAGGGAAGAGTCATTATCCTTCATCCCTTTCTCTGATGATTATCCGTCAGGTTGCCGGCTCTTATTGTGTGATGGACAAATTAAGAATTCCTCATAAATGCTTTTTCATGAATTAGATTCCGCTAAGAATCGCATGATAATACGCTTGCCAGTAATGGAGGCGTAACTCCGTTACAGGGGGCGTCGCTCAAAGCGACACTCCCGCTGTAATCATGGCCTCCTTTCTCTTTTTAGCCCTTTGTCACCGGTCTTCACCTATCGGCGTTCGCCATTATTAGGCGTAGCCGTATATCGTCATCCCTTTGTCCCCTTGTCTCCCTCTTCCGGTTCATGTCCGGTACGGTCGATGATGATGCGGGCATTGCGATAATCTTCGTAGAAAGACGTGCCTTCGAAGACCAACATCAGTCGGTCGAGCCGGTCGAGGATGGTGCGGAACTCTTTCTTCAGGGCAGGAAGACTCGATTGGTTAAGCGTCTTGTGCTGCGCCGTCAGCGTGCGGGGAACGGCTTTATACTTGGCGTAGGCATCGATGAGCGTGCGCATCTCCACCGTTTCTTCGGGCGGAACGCCCATCCCCGCAATCGGTTCCTGAATGGAAACCACATCGTCGTAAACGCCGTTGAGCCGTTCGGTAAGAGCCGTTTGCGCCAAACGTGTCAAATCGCTTTTCTGAATATCGAGCTGTTCAAAGAGTTGACGGTTATTGGTCAGCATCGGATACACGCTGGCGCGGCGCGCAACGGAAACCGTTTTGAGAATAGCCGCCATCCGGGCATTCGATTTGTCATCGGTAGCGCCCGAGGTATCTTTCTGTACTTCTTTCATCACGCCGCCGGTAGTGCCGAGGGTGGTGTTCAACAATGCCGCATCCTTTGTTAATTGAGGATAGGGTTCCAACCGGGTGAGATTGGCCTGCATCAGATCATTGGTGGTGTAAGTCATCTCAAAGAAATTCAATGTCTTTTTATCCATTTTCTTTGAAATTTAATAGTTAATAGGACAAAGATAGGACATAAGTTGACCCGTTATTCAACTTTAATTTACTTTAACTCTCTAAAGTTGCATTACGACATATTTATATTAAAGAATATCCCCATCTATCAAGTTAAGATACATTTATTCTGGTATATAGCACTATTTTGTTTTTTTAATTCTATCATTTCGAAGTCCATCCGATATTCATTGCATTCGTTTCACTCTTTCATGCATTACAAACGTATCATCATGTATAAAGGTCAACATCACTTGCACGACTGTCAGAATCCAATGTTTGAAATCCGATATCGATTGCAGTCCTGCCAATGTTAATTGCGAGACCGACAATATCAACTGCAAGGTATCCAATCTCAAATGAACACCGGTTGAATGTACTTGCACAATAGTCAATAGCATTTGCATTCCATTCAGAAGAAAATGCATTAACTGCAATATCGATTTAGCGACCTCAGACATCGATTGCACGACCATTACAATCAATTTAGAAGGTGACAAAATCAAATTTTTCCGGTTACGCGCCCCTTGCACTCCCAACCGATACACGCGTTATATCATCTTTCGCCATTTCCTTTCCACCGGAAGGTTCCGTTCAACCGGATATCGCTTGCCGAAGCGCCGATCAGTACAGTGAAGTCGCCCGGCTCAGCCTTTCGCACCAAATACAGGTTATAGAACGCCAGATCGTCTTCATTTAAGACGAACGAGATTTGCTTCGACTCGCCTTTACGCAAACCGAGGCGACGGAAGTCCTTTAATTGGATCGGCGGCGTAACAACCGAACTGACGTCATCCCTAAGATATAACTGCACGACTTCGTCGCCGTCACGCTCTCCCGTATTGGTTACGGTGCAACGGATATTGACGGTAGTATCGTCTACTTGAATAGACAGCGCATCGTAACGAAAAGACGTGTAACTCAAGCCATATCCGAACGGAAACAACGGGGAACTACTTTCTTCGACATAATCGGCCTGCTTACCCAACGAATAGTACACCGGCAACTGTCCCACCGATCTCGGCACCGATACCGGCAGACGGCCTGCGGGATTGTAGTCGCCGAACAGGATATCGGCTATAGCGTGCCCGCCTTCCTCCCCGGGATACCACGCCGTGAGCAACGCACCGGCTTTTTGCAAGGCAAGGTTCATATTAAGCGGCCGCCCCTGAATATACACGACAATGAGCGGCTTGCCGGTTGCAGCAAGCGCATCGAGCAGTTCGAGTTGGTCGCCCATCAGGTCGAGCGTGCTGCGGTCGTACCCTTCACCCGACTCCATGTCGGAGAGCACATCCTCTTTCTGCACCGTCACCGTAGCGGCTCCCGTGGCGATATACTCGGTTTTGAAATCCCGGGCACTCGATCCGCCGACCACCAGCACGACCGCATCGGATTGCCGCGCGATCCGCACCGCACCGGCAATATCGCTTTGCGTCGTGTCGCGTACGGCGCATCCCCGAGCATAACGGACAACGGTCTCCGGGCCGACTGCGGCACGTATGCCATCGAGGACGGTAACGATGTCCGATCGCTTTTGCGGCGCCGTATAATCGCCTAATTGGTTATACAGGTTATCGGCATTGGGTCCGATGACGGCAATAGATCCGATAGTCTTCGACAACGGCAATAAGCCCTCCTCGTTTTTCAACAACACGGTTCCCTGCCGCGCCACTTCGCGCGCCAACCGCTTATGCTTGTCGTTGTGCACAAAACGGGCTGCTTGTGCGGGATCGACATAGGGATTTTCGAACAGTCCCATCCCGAATTTCAACGCCAACACATTCGCAACCGCCCGGTCGATATCGGCCATCGTCACCAAATCATCTTCCAACGCCTGCTTCAGGTTATTCCCGAATGCCTTACCGCCCAAATCGACATCCAATCCGGCCTGCAAGGCTATCGCCGCCGCATATTGAATGTCGGGGGCCATGCGATGTGTCGTGGCAAGGCCTTCGATACTGCCGAGATCCGAAAAGACAAATCCGTCGAACCCCCATTGCCCGCGCAGGATATCGGTTAAAAGGAAATTATTTCCCGTAGAAGGAATACCGTCGATGGAATTATAAGAAGTCATAATGGTTTTGGCGCCCGCACCGATGGCGATCCTGAACGGCTCGAGATGATCGGAAAACAGCTCGCGCAAGCCGATATTCGCCTTTTGGCCGTTATGTCCTCCCGAAGGAATGCCATAAGCAGCAAAATGCTTGAGGGTGGAATAGACATGGCGTCCGTCGCGGAAGTCATCGCCCTGCAATCCCTTTACGAAAGCGCTGCCGATGATGCCCGTCAACACAGGATCTTCGCCGAATGTTTCCTCCATTCTCGACCACCGGGGATCGCGCGCAACATCCAGAATAGGGCCGTAGCCGATATGCGCTCCCTGCAAACGCGCCTCGGCTGCAATAGCGGTAGCCATTTGCTCTATGAGGTCAGGATTGAATGTCCCCGACTGTGCCAAAGAGGTGGGAAAAACCGTCGTCCCGATGGCCATATGCCCGTGGGGGCACTCCTCGGCAAAGAGCAGCGGAATGCCCAGACGCGTGTGCTCCATGGCATACCGTTGCAACTCATTGAGTGCTTTCGCCGCCAGCTCAGGGGTCAGTCCCGTTTCGAGCGTTTTACGTGTCCAGGGGTCGGCACGAAGCGTAGCCCAAAACAGCCCTACCGGCATGTCCTGCATCTTTTCTTTGAAAGCGGATGATACGCGCACGGTGTGACCGTCGACTTTTTCGTACATTTCCCATCCCGTCGGACTGCATAGCTGACCGATCTTTTCCTCGACGGTCATCCGTGCAAGCAGGTCTTTCACCCGTTCATCGACCGGCGCGGAGGAGTCTTTATATCCTTTTTGCGCAAAAGAGAATTGAATTACGGCGCATAAACAACACCACACCATTATTCGGAGATTACACTTCATCGTTCTATATCTTTTTGATATGTAAAAACAAGCGGCAAGGTAGTTTTATTTTTCATTTTCGGCAAGGTTATCCGAGTTTTGTTATCGACAAGGCGCCATTTTACAGGCTTGTTGGTTTGCAGGCATATCATCTTAGTCCCTCTGACCGGAGCATTCCCTTCCCATTCGATAAAGTCAGGCGATTCCTCTCCGTGCGGCGGAATATAATGAGCATAGAGAGTTTGCGGATCTTTCGCGGCGGTAAACCAGACATTTCCGCTATGATATTGCGGAGTGATACGCGTATGATAAATGCCGCGGCCGTTGATGTCGAGCCAATCCCCAATCTGCTTTAGGATAACAGCCACTTCGGGCTGAATGAGGCCTTGCGGCGTGGGCCCTACCCCGAGCAAGAGATTTCCTCCTTTCGCCGTGACTTCGATCAACAAAGCGATGACCTCGGCCGGCGACTTGAACTTCGCGTCGGGAATCCATCCCCAATCGCTGCTCAAGGGGATGCAACTCTCCCACGGATAGGGAAACTGTTCGGCAGGAATCGACCGTTCGGGCGTTTGATAATTCTCATATTTTCCCCGGATGGTACGGTCGACAATCAGCATTCCGGGTTGATTGCGGCGCGCCATAGCGGCGATGTCATCCATTCCGATATCCTGGCGGGGAGCAGCTACCCATCCGCCGTCGAGCCAAAGGATGTCGAGGTCGCCGTAGCCGGTCATCAACTCTTCAATTTGATGATAGGTAAACCGGCGGAAATTCTCCCAGCGTTGCGGATGACGTTCGATTTTATAGTTGACATTCCGGTTGGGCGTAGCATAATAGTCCCACCAGTAATTCTGGCTATGCCAGTCGGGTTTTGAGAAGTAAGCCCCCACCATGAAATCTTTTTTACGGAAAGCCTCGAATACGAAACGCGCCGCATCGGCCTTCGGATGATTCCCGAACGGCCCGTGCGCGATGGAAAAATCGGTTTCCTTGCTGTCGAACAGACAAAAGCCGTCATGGTGTTTTGTGGTGAAGATCGCATACTTCATTCCCGCCTGCTGCATGACTTCGCTCCATTGATCGGGATTGAAATCGACCGGATTAAAACGATCCTTCAGTCCCCAGTACCATTTCTTATAATCTTCATACGAGAGGGTACTGTCTCGCGGTATCCAATCGACATCCTCCGAGCAAATCGACCACGACTCCACAATGCCGGGCACCGAATAGAGTCCCCAATGGAACAATACCCCAAATTTCAGGTCCTGCCAGCGGTCGAGTTTCTCCAGCACGTCTTTTTCTTCCGGCCACACATATCCGTGCGACCGTTCATGCACAAAGCCCTGTTGCGCCTGCAACGCATTCGACAACAGCAATGTACATAAAATAATCAATTGTTTTTTCTTCATAATTTATTTATCTCACTTGATGATTATTATCCGGAATAAAAAATTTCTCATTATTGTTTAATTTCATCCGACGAGGAAATGAAGCGGGCGCTTAAGTCCGGATCGGCCATATCGGCGTCTAACGGATAAATAGGACGGTTCAGCCGTTTATAATCCAACCGCAGCAAATCCTGATCCACGCCGCCCGGAGTGGAAGCCATAATCCAATCGGCACGCATGTTGTACAAGTCCGGTTCCAGATACCCGATCTTTACGACGACAATATCCGCTTCGCGCGGATGAAGGCCCAAACGGGTAAAAGCTTCCTCGGTATGATAGCCTTTGCGCCTTTCGGTGACGATAACCGAAATAGTACCGCATTTCACCACCACTTCGGTTTTGGCATCGATGTTCCCTTTCTCGATAGCCGTAATCGTTCCTTTTAAGCGGATGGGTGGGGCATAGCGGTTATCGACCGCCGCGCCGGCTTCCGCATCAATCTCCCCGCCGACACCTATTTCCAATGCTTTCTTTACAAACTCTTCGCCGGGAATAGAGGCGTATATCAATGATTTGCCCGTCGGCGAGCGGAATTCGGGCCGCTTGAATATTTCGTGCAGCATCCAGGTAACATCGCCCGCACCTCCCGCGGTCGGATTATCGCCCATATCGCTGATGATAAAAGGCTTTACGGTACTTGCCAGGGCCTTGTCCAGGCATTCGTCCAAAGGGGCTGTGGGGGCAACGAATTCGAACTCTTTCCGTACTTTCCAGAAGTGTGCGGCGAGTTTTTCGGCTGCTTCGGCAACCGCCTCCTTATCGTCTCCGTAGGTCACCACGACGCCGTGGTTGCGGGGTTCGTCGGCCCAGGGATATGACATCCATATCGAAGCATCGATCACATCGTCTTTACGGATAACGCCCGGAATTCCGGCATAGAGGCTTTTTGCCGGCTCGATGCGCGTACTGGTCTTTTCGCCCGGCAACAGAATGGGAACGGGTATCCATGCTTTGTAGGCCGGTTTCCCTTTTCCGTTCTCCAGACGGTCGAGCAAGTTGGTGACCGCTCTTTTTTTCGTTTCGATAGCATCTTCATGCGGAGCCAGACGGTAACAGGTGATTAAATCTGTGTTTTGCGCCAGGCGGGGCGATACGCTCCCATGCAAATCCATCGAAGTGGAAACGAGCACGTCTGTTCCGATTAATTGACGGATGCGCACTAAAAAATCTCCTTCCGGATCGTCCAGTCCCTGCACGCTCATCGCTCCGTGGATATCGAAAAACAAGCCGTCGAGGGGAAGACGGTCTTTCAACATATCCAACGTTTTAGTTACGAGCGATTCGTATGCTTCGCGGGTAACGATACCGCCCGGCATGGCGTGTCCGCGCAGGGTGGGGAGCCAGGTAGCCCGGTCGATGATTCCCGAATCGGGAGCGAAGAAAGGATAATAGGTGAATACACTGTCGCCCACGCGTGTTTTAAAGGCTTCTTCGTGCGAAACTGCGGGTGAGAACGTGCTCGACTCGATGGCGATGCCGGCGATGGCGATGCGAGGCAGGTCGGATTGAGTGGTTTGACAACCAGCGCCTAATAATGATAATGTTACTATCATCCATAAAATTGAAAAAAACTTTTTCATCTATTTTTTCATTTAACTATTTTCTAATATTCAATTTTTTTCAGACATTCTCTTTTTTCGAAGATTCAAGATATTCTTTGCTACAGATAAAAATACCAGGGATAAAATAATATATCCCTGGTATTTTACTAAAGAAAATATTACATTTTTGGACCTTCACCCCATTGAGGAGCTCCTATATCTTGCCACAGACGCTCAGAGTTAAGAATAACCCCAGAACCAACCGATAGTCCTTGCTCTTCATAAGAATGAGTCATTATGTCATGCATTAAATCAGTAGGAGTCGGTTTATTTAATGCCATACGACGAGGAATAGACGTTGTGGAAACTTGTGTATAAGTCGTACGAGGCAATATTGCCGAACCGATTTTAGGTATACCTGAACGGCGTGCTGTTGTGTACTGGTCGACCGGTTGCATAGAAAAATGGATTATTTGCTGTAAATACACTTTTTCCAGATCTTGAGTTTTGTCTCCTGTTAATTGATAGGCAGGCTTTGACATCATGGTAGTGATTTCACCATCGACCAAATCAATTGCCTTTTCATACGGATCGTAATTTCCATAAGTTGTTCCGTAATAGGGAATCTTATTTTTCCCGGCCAACCTGTCGTACTCCTTTACGGAAGCTTCCAGCGCGCTATTGAAGTAAGTCTCTGCCGTGTTAGGAAGTGTCGCTCCTAATAGGGCAAATTCAGCCAGATATAAATTCACTTCGGCCGAAGTCATGTATATTCCCCACCATGGAACATCTTCTTTATCTTGGATAGCTGCGTCGCCGGGAATAATAGGATAGCTAAAATCAAATCGTCCGTGGAGCATCTCCGTTTGAAACATGGAATAGGGACGATAAGTATGATTATCATCATATTTGCTTCGTACGGTATAATTGAACCAATCTCCATACAAGTCTGCCTGTTGTCCCGCATCAAAAGCCAACGGTAACCCGTAATAACGCACCCATGGCTCTCCAGCTCCTTTCCAGCCTTTGAATTGATAAATACCGTCAGCATCTATTTCATAATCTACATTATCCAGGATGTAACGGGGAACGTCTTTATGCTTTTTAGTATCTGCTTGCTTTTTAGTATCGAAAAACAATTGGACAACTTTTGAATTCCATGCGTTCTTCGTATAAATAAAACGTACACGCGGATCGCGGTTCTCTACCAGGAAGTTCATCATTGTCTGAGAAGCTCCCACACCTCCCAAAACGGAATTTTCCCAATGATAGGCATAATCCCTGTTGGCTGTACTGCTTACGGCCTTGTTAAACAAAAAATCCTCCGATTCATTGCTGATAACACCAACAGGGGAAGTCGCTACGGTCTTCGCAATTTCCAGTGCTTTGGCACGATCCTGATTAATCAAACGAGCAGCAATTTTCAGCTTTAAAGAATTCGCCAGTTTAGCCCAGTTTTCGGCCTTGCCTTTATAAACAATATCCTGAGCAGGCAAAAACACTTGTCCGGTCGAGGTGGTCAATACCTTCATATCATCATCGAGATTCTGTAGCCACAAGTCATACAAATCTTTCACCCGATCGTACTTCGGAGTTAATGTACCTCCATGAGCGGCTTGGGCGGCTTCGGTATAGGAAATATCGCCTGTAAAATCGGTATCGAAAATACCCATATATACGCATAATACATCTAAAGCTGCTGCATATTGCGCATATTTGGCGCTTTCTTCTTCCGGCATTTTCGACCGTACATATTTCAAGTCGTTGGCATATTTCAACACATCAATCGATTTGAAACTCTGCGCCGGAGCTCCATCTGCGAGAGTTGAAGTAACTCCTCCCGTAGACACACCCGTTTGCACCCATTGGAAAATTTCAGAAGCATTGTAAAACCAGTACAGATACCCTTGAGGTTCAAATTCAAGAATGCCTTGAGTAAAAAGATAAGAAGGATTGCCGGTGGTCACGGTCGTCGGGTCCGTATTGACATCGGCAAAATCATCTTTGCAACTTATCGTCCAAAAAGAGGCAGAGATTATCGTTAAAACGATTATCAAATATTTCATTTTTTTCATTTTATTCCGTAATTATAATTGTTTTTCTTTCATCCTATAAATCCATTTTTATCAAAAACCTATATTTACCGTAAAAGTAAAACTGGAAGTAACGCCCTGGAATGAACGTACTCGGAATTCTGCGGCAGCCGTCCCGCTCACAGCTTCGGGATTCTCTCCATTAGGCATACTGTTTAGCAAGTAACCTAAATTATATCCGTCCAATATCAGATTCATGTTTTTTACGTTCATCTTTTCGCAGAAGTTTCTGGGAACACTGTAACGGAGAGACACATTCCGCAAAGCGATATAGTTAAGCTTTCTAACCCAATCATCCGACACAATTCCATAGTTACGTCCCGCCATTGTCCAAGCATTATTCCGGTAAGTCCAAGCCGAAGAATGTGTGGGTTCGATAACTCCTTTATCAATCAGTTCTTGGTACGACTCACCTATTTGAGAAACGCCGCCTTTACTAACGGTATAAGATTCGGCAACTTTTCCTTCCTTATCATAACGTTGGGTGATGACAGTCCCTTCGGGAATAATTCCTTGAGGAATCACTCCGTCATGATATGTTAACCCGTCGAATCTAGATGTCCACGTAAGACCGCCATATCCCGGAGCGCCGGTAACCGATCGATCCGTAAAACCATAAGCGGTACCGTAACGGGAATTATAAGAAGCGACATATCCTCCGAAACGCATATCTAATGCTATATGCAACGACCAGTTTTTGTATTTTAAGTCTGTAGAAACAGAACCTAAAAAGTCAGGTACCATAGATCCTATTTCCTTAATCTCTGTTTCGTTGCGCAAGTAATGGGCGCGTCTTGAAGTATCGGTCCAAACTAAAACCGGCAATCCCGACGTTTGGTCAATCTTTTTCTCACTGTCGGTCAATAATGTTCCGTAGGCAGATCCTACTTTTGCCACAGAACCGATACGATAGTTGCCATAAGCGACATCTCCGTTTAGAGGGATATAATCCGCTACATTTTCGTGTAACGAAATGATTTTATTATCGTTTCGAGTATACGTAAGTCCTAAACCCCATTCCCAATCTCTCGTTTGCACCGGGATTAAATTTGCGGCGACTTCGAGACCTTTATTCTGAATATTACCGGCATTAATCAATTGCTGCGTCCTTCCCGATTGATAAGGGATAGAAATCTGCATAATCTGATCATATGTATTCTCTTTATAATAAGTAAAATCAAGACCAAAACGATTATCGACAAAGCGCCAATCTAATCCTATTTCCCAAGCATTTTTACGTTCCGGTTTCAAATTTGCCGCATTCATGATTGAGGGGATGGATAGGCCGTAATAAGTGGAACTTGATGACGTATGGGATGTCAACGAATAGGCTGTATTAATAGCATACGGATTAGTATCGTTTCCTACCTGTGCCCATGATCCCCGAATCTTGGCAAACGATATCCAGTCAGGAAGTTTGTCTCGGAATGAATTCGTTATAAGCCATGCCGCATTAACGGACGGATAAAAATAAGAATAGGTTCCATGTCCATCGCTATATACCAATGAAGATGACCAATCGTTACGTCCCGTTATATCCATGAAGAGTTGATCTTTCCAACTCGTTCCAGCCTGAAAAGCCATAGAAAACATTTTTTTTGTATCGGAAATCAGCGCTGAATATTCCGGTATCTCTTTGGAGTTACCGATAAAAAATTGATTGGGAACAACCAGTCCGCCGACGGTATTCATTCTTTGAGACTGAAGAAAATTTTCATAATATTCACCGCGTAAGAATCCATTTACCGTCCAATCGCCGAATGTTTTATTCGCAATAAAGTTGGCATTCAGATTGGTTTGCTCTTTCGAGTTTAATTTCATTTCATACTTGCCGGTAGGATTATTAATATCGGTACTGGCCTCTTTACCTTCATAGCGTGTGTAGTAATAATTGTAACTTCCTTCGGTATTGAATTTCAACCAGTCCAATAAGTCTACTTCCAATTTTACAACAGGACGCACAGAAGTTTCTTTCTGCTCATATTCATTTTCATAAAGAGACCACCAAATATTTGCTGCCGGCATATTGGCATACTGATCGTTATAAGTAGAACTTGCCAGCCCCATAGCGCCCCTGTATTTATCTTTGGAATAGGATGGATCATAGGAACGTCCCCAATTTCCATCAACAAATTTTTCCCCGATATTTCTTAAAGGGTTTTTAGGCAGGGAATTTGCAAAAGCCATACTAATATCCAGTTTTACCTTATCTGTTATTTTATGGGAGGCTTTACCTAAAAATGACAATCGTTGAAATTGGTTATTCGGCAAAATACCAGTAGCATATTTATAGGACAATGAGGTGTAAAATGTCGTTTTATCATTGCCTCCACTAATCGTCAAGTTGGTGTTTGAATTAAAACCTGTGTCATAAGCCTCTTTAAAATTGTTCCGAACAGGATTGTAAGATCTATATGTTCCATCATAATATTCCACTTCGCGTCCATCAAATTGAGGACCGAAGCTTGCTCCTTGATTTGGCAACAAAGTGAAACGGCCGTCATCATTTAGCTGATATTGACGAAAGTTGTCATATGTATAGTATTTTCCGTTCTCATCTTTTTCACCATAATCTACATTTGGAGCTAATGTTCCGTTACCGAATACATTCTGCAATCGAGGCTGCGACGTTAGTGCATCCACACCAAACGTTTGCGAAAATTGAATGCCAAGTCCTTGTCCGGCTTTTCCGCTTTTTGTTGTAATAACAACAGCACCGTTCAGTCCACGAGAACCGTATAAGGCCGTAGCGGCAGCTCCCTTCAGTACCGATACGGTTTCAAAATCATCGGGATTTAGATTTTTCAGTTCATTCCCATAATCACTTGGTTCGGAATCCCAGTCCGGATTACCTTCTTTTATATCATTTGAAAGTATTACCCCGTCAACAACATAAATCGGCTGATTATTCTTGCCAAGAGTAGAAGCTCCACGAATTAAAATCTTGGTAGAACCGAATAATCCACCATCCGAATTAGCAATTTCCACGCCGGCAACCTTCCCTTGTAATGCTGATACCGGATTAATTAAATTCGTGTTTAAATTCTCGCCTTTCAGTTCGGTCATAGCATATCCCAATGCTTTGGAGGACCGCTTCATTCCTAATGCCGTAACAACCACTTCATCTAAGACTTCATCATCTGACTCCATAATCAAGTCGATAGTTGTTTTTCCGTTTACAGGTATGGATTGTGTTATCATCCCTACATAACTGAATTGCAACGTCGCATCAGCCGGGACATTGCTTAAAAGATACCGACCATCGATATCGGTAATCGTACCCAGCGAAGGATTGCCTTCAACTACAATACTTGCTCCGATAACCGGTTCATTATTTGCATCCGTTACCGTGCCCCGGACGGTAATATTCTGTGCAAACATAGCAATGGACACCATCCATATACCTATGGATAGTAGCCCCTTCCATTTAAAAGAATTTTTTTTCTTCATCCTTCTTTGATTAATGATTATTAGTAATAAATTGATTTAAAAACACGGATAAGTCAAAAGATTTCATAGAAGTCTCTTCCTTATTCTTTCTTTATTAATCGTGCTGAACTGTGCTGATAACAAGCGAAAAAAATTTAAAATGAATTTCTTTTCACTATAGTCGTTGGCAGATATGTTTGCACAGCAGTATCGTGCAAAACAAAATCAGCCGCAATGCGCCCCATTTCTTCCCAGTCTATGCTGATGCTTGAAATGCCATCCTCTACAATTTCATAAAAGGGATTTTCATTATAGGCTAAAAGGCCATAATTCCGTCCCGATTTCAAATAGTCTAACCGGGCTTTTTTTATAATATTGACCACATCTTGCTGTTTAATAACAATATAAAAATAGTTTTCATTTACTTGAAAAGCCTTTGGTATTTCATCCACAACCTCCCACTCAAAGTGATTCCGTGTGCAGAAACGGCTGAAACAGGCTATGCTGCTCCTCGGATGTTTATGAGTCTTGTTAATAACATATACAATTTTTTTATAGATAGATAAATCCTCTTTGATCGATTCGAGGGCCTGTTCAAAAGATTCATCAAAATCCTGGCAAACATAATAATATCCGTTCTTGTCAAATTTACCAAAGTCCAACAACAATAACTTTTTCTTGTCGATCTGCGTAAGGATATTTGAAAATTCCTCATTATGATAATTCATTATCAGATATTTATTATACTTCCCGACAGAATTAACAACTACTTCGTTAAAGAGCTCTTCATTGAATTGATGAAACCATAGATCGACTTTATAAGCCGCCCCTAATTCTGCGATCAAGGTATTATACAGGACTTCCTTGAAAGGTGTATATTCATCCAGCAACAGCAATACATTTTTAACATTGGAAGCCACATAATAACCTTTCCCGGGAATTGAATCGATAATCTTGCGCGTTTTCAGTTCCGAAAAAGCTTTAAAAACAGTATCCCTTGAAACCTCATATTTTTCTTTGAGGTAGTTTATAGACGGCAAACTATCTCCAACTCTATATTCATTCGTAGAAATAGATAGTTGCAAATAATCGATCAACTGCTGTACTTTTGTGCCTTTATGATCAAAATCAATATCCATTTTAGCTCTCTCCATCGCACTATGCTGTGCTATGCTGATACAAAAGTACACGATATACTTCGAAAAGAAGTAAAAAATAAACATGTTTTACAACATGTTTTTACAGATTCTTTCTACGGGCGCTTTTTTTTGTATTTCATGAAACGGGTCTTAAAAAAAACCAAGCTATCTTATCGGAAGCCAACAATATAAAGGGTTAAGTGTTGAAAGGATATGTTGTTTTATTAATACAAAATCAATCAATGAATAGAAAAGATTTCTTGCGTACATCAAGCCTCTTAGGTATCGGTTTTTCGTTTCCTTCATTATCTTTAGCCTCTCTCGGACAGAAGAAAGAGGAAGATAAAACGATTTACTCTTCTGTTTTCTCTGTCGATATAGAACATTTACGAAAACTATCGAACGTGATTGCAGGAGATTTACCGACGAGAATAAACGTGACTAAAGTGGCCGACACGATCCGTCCCGCGAATGTCGTGGTCGAAGGAGAAAATCCGGATGAAAAAATGACTTTATCCAGAACCGTATACCAAGTGATATTTCCCCAAGGAACAATCATGTTAGACTCAGGGATGGACTTGGAAACGCATCGGACATTCGGAAAAACAATCGAGCCTTATTACCCTGAAAACTTCGAGAATGTGAAGGCGGCTTTAAATAAAGCCAATTTGATTATACTGACCCATTATCATGCCGACCATTCCGCGGGCGTCATCCGTTCCGAAAAAATCGATGAACTAGCTTATAAAGTGTGGGTATCAAAAGACACAGCCGAGCTATTAATACACAAACCGCATAAACCAACGGTTGAGATAAGTGCTGAAAAAGTTCATCAATTCATTCTGGTGGATTTCGAAACGTATTATCCTATTGCGCCCGGAATCGTCGTGTTTAAAGCTCCCGGACACACCATCGATTCAAAGATGATCTATATCCGCTTAGCGGATGGGCGGGAATTTATTCACAGTGTGGATAGCGGATGGTCGATGCAGAATATTCTAAAAGAAAAGATGAAAAATGCTTCGTGGGTCAGCGAAAATGAAGAGCAGCTACGGGCACAGTACAAATGGTTGAACCGGTTGATGAAAACAGAGAAAAACATCACGGTACTTTGCTCCCACGATAATGAACAATACAACGATTTCATTCGGAAAGGGATTCTTGGAAACGGATTAACAATTTGATCGACCCTTTTCTATCTACAACCCATAGAGTTCTTTTTCGATAGACAAGCCGAATAACGCGAAATCATATTTTACCGGATCACGCGGATCCAGAAGGCGAAGATTTCGGGTTAACTCCATCGCAGCTTTCCAATCGATTTGCTTACGGGCCAATAAACCAAAGTGACGGGCGGTCCTTTCGACATGTACATCAATCGGGCAGATGAGGGCGGAGGGATTTATCTTCTTCCAAATTCCGAAATCAACGCCTCTGTTATCCGACCGCACCATCCACCGAAGGAACATATTCAAGCGCTTACAGGCAGACTGTCGCGCAGGGGTGGCGATGTGTTTTCGGGTACGGATAGGGGCATCGGGATCGTCAAAAAAAGATTTTTCAAACCGGATCAACGAGTTTTCCATATCCAAGAAGCCCGCATCGCCGGCAAATGCTTGTTCCAAACTCTCGTGATGAGAATAATGTTGATGCAAAAAATGAACAAAATACAACAAGTCGGTATCGTTAAACGTACGATGTTTAAAACCCAATAAGCCTTTTAAATCTTCGGAAGAATGATGGAGGATAAACTCATACGGCTCATTCCCAAAACGGTTTATTAAATCGGAGCATTTGGCAATAATCGTTTTTCGTTGTCCCCAAGCCAACATCGCGGCGAAAAAGCCCATAATTTCGATATCTTGCTTTCGGGTGAAACGATGGGGAATGCTAATCGGATCATTCTCGATAAACAAAGGCGTATTATAAACTTCCGCTTTATAATCAAGAAGATCTTTTAAGTGTTGTTGCAAAAGAAACATACCTTTTTGAATTATTCCCTGCAAAAGTAATCCTAATTATTAAAAACATCTTAAATTTGCAACAACATTCTTTTTAACAGAAATAAGAACTATTTCCTTACGCGATGGCAGAAGCAAGAAGGCTTGATTGTGCCAAGCATAAAAATAGTAGAATAAAATGCAACAATGACTCTTCGATATTTTTCAATAGATGTTTTGAGAAAACAGCTTTTTCTACTCATCTGTTTCTTTCCTTTCGCGCTGGAGGCGCAAATCAGCTACGGAGGCTCTCCGCTGCCATTAGAGGCGGGAATGAATGCACGAAGCAGGATAACCTCCAATGCGTTGTTTGTCGATATGCCGGAGTTTAATGCAAATAAAGAGTTATGGCGATCCACCGCAGAAAAAGGTGCGTTTAAGAGCCTGACGTTCGCTCATAAGTTTCACGTTCATTTACGGCCCGATAATTCAGGGATTACGTTTACAACATCCGATAACATGAACGTATGGCGAGTGGGGGTACGGTCGAAAGGAGCGTATTCGCTCAATATCCTCTTTAGCAAATTTTCCTTGCCGGAAGGGGCAAAGGTTTTTGTCTATAATGCCGAACAAACCGAAATACTCGGTTCGTATACCCATCAAAACAACTCCGACCACGGATTATTGCCGATCCAACCCATCGGAGGGGACGAACTCATTGTCGAATATCAAGAACCGAAAAATTCTCCTGTAAAAGGACAGATAGAAATAGGAGAAGTCAATCACGATTATACCGGTATCTTTAGAAGTACCGAACCAAGAGATCCGCTGCAATCATGCCATCCGAATGTATTATCTTATCCGGAAGACGTGACTCCCGGCAGCGGCGTCGTAGCGCTCATCATCAACGGAACGACTTATTGTACGGGTGTTCTTGTAAATAATTCTTTAAATGACGGCACACCCTATCTGTTAACGGCAACACATTGTTTGAACGACGACTATAACGCATCTTTTCTCGCCAATCGTCGATATGATGTCGTAGCGGGGAGCATTGTCGCTTTTTTCAATTATAAGTCGCCGGTTATCCCTAAAGATGTCAGAGGCCCTGTACAAATGACCGTAGCTTCGGCCGACTCCATCCTTATTAATGAAAAGCATGATATTTCTTTACTGAGGCTAAACGAAACGCCGCCTAAAGAATACCAGCCTTATTATTTGGGGTGGAATGTAAATTCATCGCCTTCGGCTCCTTTCCACGGGATTCATCATCCTAACGGAGGCATACAAAAGGTAGCCATAGAGGAAGATCGCTTGTCGACAGGCACCTTCACTCACAAGGAATATAATATGGAAAGGAACGCCCATTGGGTGGTTCGAAACTGGGAGACGGCAGCGACCGAAGGCGGTTCATCGGGCTCCCCTTTATTGGATAAAAACAAACGGATCGTGGGTACGCTTACCGGTGGAGAATCGATGTGTTCATCACCCAAAGGACCGGATTTGTATGCTTCGCTCTACAAAGCATGGCAAGTTACCGAATCATTAGATAATCCGAATTCATTACAATATTATCTCAATCCGGAAGGCTCTCAATTATCGCAGATAGACAGTTACAATCCCTATTCCGATGCCCCTCTTACCCGAAGTCAGAACTTCGATATAAATGAAACTCCCGTGCAGACGGTCTACAATGGCGTTCCTTTATTTAAAACGAATAACTCTTTCGGATACTCCGAATTTGCAGAAGAGTTTTATGCCGCCGATCGTACCGAATTAAAGGGAGTATTTATCGCCTCCGCCGCCGTATCCGATACAAGAGGCCTACGATTGCGGATACGGATATATACCGGCGACAATTCGCCTGAAAATCAGATATACGAAGAATTATACAACAACTCTTTCGCCTATTATGATGCCGATGCATTTCAAACGGATACACGCGATATGAATTACAATTCGGAGAACTACATCGAGTTTCGTCGGCCCATATCCGTTACAGGCAAGTTTTATATCTCTTATATCGATTTAAACAATTCATTATCGGGATTTTCGGTACTGAATGTCGAACCGCGTAAAATCGGATCGGAAAGTTCTTCGACCGCGTGGATGAAAAATTCAACGGGATGGGTGCGTTCTTCCGAAAATCTGGAAAAGCCTATCAATACGTCCTTCCTTATCGCTCCGTATGTGGTGGGGAACGGTTCGGTGAAAGTCGATCCGGAAAAAGAAACATTTAGCTTGAAAGTATATCACGATGCGAAAGTAGGCAGGATTATCGCCGAAACGAACCGCGATCTTATATCGTGGGAGATATTTTACGTTTCCGGACAACTTATTCATCAAGAAATTCTCGAGAACAGTATCAGCCGGGCCTCTTTTTCGAGCGCCCATCTGCCCAAAGGCGTTTACATCGTAAAAGTAAAAACGACAGAAGGCAATCCGCCCGCCGTAAAAATACTGGTAAGATGATCAGATCAGTTGCGTGTTACGGGAGAGCCTGTCAGGTCGGTTTGTTCGCTGTCGTCTTTATGACGCTGCGATTCTTCCATTTTCTCTATCTGCTCATCAAGATAACCGGAAATAATAGTACTGTCCGGGGTTGTCGTGGAATCGGGACGATTATAAACAATGGTTTCTTGGCGTTCGGGAGTAGGCGGCGGCACGACTTTCTTCTTTTTGACAACCAATTTTTTTCCAACACCTATTTTACTGGATCGGAGACGGTTCCAAGATTTTAACTGAGCGATTGTGACCCCGTTTTTTTTCGCTATTTTCGACAGATTATCCCCTTTTCTCACCCGATAATAGATATTCGCCGTATGCCCGCTTGTCGCCGTGGTACTTTCAGTCAGATATTGGTCGGTATTGATACGGTGGGTAAGATAAGTCGATTTTTTATAATTGAGGATCTCTTCTTTTTTATCGATAAAGGCAAACATTTTATTGGTCGGCAAGACTAAAGCATAGGGGCGGTGATTGCCGGGAATAATATCTTTTTTGAATTGAGGATTGAGCCGCCTGATTTCCCCCATCGGAATATCTAATGATTGAGCGATTTGATCGAAATGTATTTGTTCGGCAACATGCACCGTATCGAGCGCACTCATGGAAGAGTAAACGCTGGCCGGACAAATCTGATGATACACATAATGATTCATAATATAATTCGCCGCGATAAAAGCCGGAACATAGCCCCTTGTTTCACTCGGTAAATAATAATAGATTTCCCAATAATCGCGTTTTCCCCCACTACGTGCAATGGCCTTATTAACATTTCCCGGGCCACAATTATAAGCCGCTATCACCAAGTTCCAATCGCCATAAATTTTATATAAATCCCGTAGAAAGAGAACGGCCGCCTGAGTAGCTTTATAGGGATCGCGACGCTCATCGACCAAACTGTTCACCTCCAAATCATATCCTTTTCCCGTGCGGAGCATAAATTGCCAAAGGCCTGTAGCTCCCGCACGCGAAACAGCCACGGGATTCAATGCCGATTCGATTACCGGAAGATATTTCAACTCAAGCGGTAACCCTTGCTTATCCAAAGCTTCTTCGAACATCGGGAAATAATATTCGCCTAAGGTTAGCATATAACTGACCAGCTCTCGTTTACGCCCCGCATACATATCGATATACGATTTCACCACATGATTATAGGAAAGCTCCATTTCGGAGGGCATGGAATATAGCCGCTTGGCATATATACTATCGGGGAAAAACACATTATTCCCATTCTTACAAGGTGTATCGGAAGACGAAAAATCGAGTTGCCAATCATGCAGTAACGAACTTAACTGCTCCGTCATACTTTCAGGATAAATGAGCGAAGAATCTTTTACGACCGTTTGGGCCGACGACGTATTCTTTTGAGAATACAACGCAAGATTTGAAACAAATGCGCCTATCAACGCGAAAAAAATTATTTTTTTCATACGAACTTCCTTTTTAATAAAAAAATGTTCCCGGGCCGCGTTTGTCCCGGAAAAACTATCAAAAGCTTACACTCCACTGCAAGCCATATCCCTGCGCCAGATAGTTGGTATAACTATCGCGCATTATCGCAGGCTGTATATTGATCGAAAGATTAGGAGAGATATCGAACTCAAAAAGCTGCGCATCGACATACGCATCTACCATGCCCAGCAAATACCAGGCGACCGTTAATATGATACTAAAGTCCCTGTAATACCGGTAGTAATCTTTCCGGCTTTCCAATCTTTCTTTTAGAGAGTTCACATCGACCGTTTCGGGTGTTTGTCCGTAAGGAATAAAATCGTGCCAACTATTCGTTTGCTCATTATCGTCGATAATATCCCGATAAGCATTAAAATAATTTTTAAAGTAACGATTATTCCACGAAATCGCATACGAGAAACCGACAAATCCACCATAGATAATAGGCAATTTCCAATACTTCCGATTGTAAATCTGCCCGAGTCCGGGAAAAACAGCCGAGTAAATCACCGCTCTGGTAGGATCGGGCTTAAATTGCTTCTCTTCTATTTTCAAAACAGAAGGAGGGGTTGCTTGCAGAACACTATCTGAAAAAGCGCCTAACGTATCGGACGGTAAAATGCCTGAAGAAGGCGGTTGTGCGCCAACCATGACAGAATCAGACAGCACCAATCCGACAGAGTCCGTCGCGCCATTACGCAACGAGTCGGGATCCTGCGCATCAATAACTTCCTGCGCCTGCGCACTTCCCAGCAACAAGCAAAACACAACTCCGACAAACCATCTCCTTCTCATTATAATCGTTGGGATTACTTTTTTATTTGATCGAATATCCCGATAATCCGTTCCAGTTCACGGGGAGACTGAAAGGGAATGGTGATTTTACCCTTTCCTTGCTTATTACAATTAAATTGCACATCCGTCTTGAAATAATCAGACAGATGCTCTTTCAACGAGGCGAAATCTTCCGATAATGAAGAGACCGAGTTTTGTGCCTGCGTTTTCTTTTTACTCTTATCGGAACCTCCCTTCGCTTTTTCTTCTCCGAATTCCCGTACAATATTTTCCACCTTCCGTACGGATAAACTCTCTTGTAAAATCAGATTATAGAGGGATAACTGCGCTACCGGATCATTCATCGTCACTAATGCACGAGCATGCCCCATATCGATTTTCTTATCTTTAACCCCCATCTGAACTTCAGCAGGCAGCTTCAACAACCGCAAATAATTGGTAATGGTAACGCGCTTCTTACCCACCCGTTCGCTAAGCTGCTCCTGCGTAAGGGAAAACGTATCGATTAAGTTTTGATAAGCCAACGCGATTTCTATCGCGTTCAAGTCTTCGCGTTGAATGTTTTCAACGAGCGCCATTTCAATAACGTCGTCATCTTCGACCGATTTAATGTACGCCGGAATGGTTTCCAGTCCGGCCAGCAGAGACGCCCGGTAACGCCGCTCGCCGGCAATGATCTGATAAGCATCATCGTCGACTTTGCGCAACGTAACGGGTTGAATCACCCCGATCTTTTTGATCGAAACCGCCAGTTCGGCCAACGATTCTTCGTCAAAATCCCGCCGCGGCTGATCGGGATTTCTCACGATCTTCGATAGTTCCACCTCGTTAATGGAGGAAGAGCCTTGCGTTTCGGTGTCATTAAACGTAATCAGCGCATCCAACCCTCTTCCCAATGCATTTTTTTTAGCCATATTCTATCTGTAAAGAAACACAAAGTTAGGAATTTTTTTTGATTAGTTCTTGCGCCAGTTGTATATGATTCATTGCCCCGCGGGATCCCGGGTCGTACATCAAAGCCGGTTTTGCGTGACTTTGAGATTCGCTGAGGGTGATATTCCGCTGAATAACGGTGTCAAAAACAAGTTCTTTGAAATGATATTTTACTTCCTCATAAATTTGATTGTGTAGTCGTAACCGGGCATCATACATTGTCAGGACAAATCCTTCGATTTCTAAGGTAGGATTTAATTTTGACTTGATGATTTTAATGGTGTTGAGCAATTTGCTTAACCCTTCGAGCGCAAAATACTCGCATTGTACAGGAATTAAGACCGAGTCGGCAGCGGTAAGAGCATTCACGGTGATAATTCCCAGCGAGGGAGAACAATCAATCAAAATATAATCATAAATATCCTTGACCGGATGCAGTAAATCGCGCATTTTCTTCTCCCTGTTATCCATCTGTACCATTTCAAGCTCCGCGCCGACCAAGTTAATATGCGAAGAAATGATATCGATTTTATCAAAAGGAGTCGGATGAATCGCCTCCTCCGAAGTACATTCTCCAATGAGTCCCTCGTAAACCGTTTTCTTGGTCTCTCTGATATTAATGCCTAAACCGGATGAAGCATTTGCCTGAGGGTCGGCATCGACCACCAACACCCGTTTATCCAAGGCAGCCAAGGAGGCCGCCAAATTGATGGAAGTGGTCGTTTTGCCCACTCCGCCTTTTTGATTTGCTAACGCTATAATCTTCCCCATGCTTGTTTAATAATTTTAGCAGCAAAATAACGAATAAATCGGCTATTTCTATGTTAATTAAACAAAACAATGTTTTTTTTGTTGAAAAGACATTGTGTTAAGCATATTTTATTACGGCGCCTCGCCCCCGGCAACCTTCTTGTACACATTAAAACGCTTTACCGACACGCCGGTAAAGCGCTATTCGGGCACATAAATGATTTCGCCGTTTTCCAGTTCATAAGCAATGCCTACCCGCCGGCCCTTTTTCCCATCCGACTGTTGTCCCGAAGGAGTATATTTATTAATTTTATTCCCCTCTTTCGTGATAATCTCCATATTTTCCTTGCCGGGATTCTTGACCACCGTAAAATCTTCCTGCGTAAACACCTCCGTCATATTCAAATGCATAACCATCGCCACCATCAACGCCACGGCAAACACCATCGCCACATCAAACAAATTGACGACCACGCTCAGAGGATCGGTATCCTCTTCTTGCGAAAACTTACTGACACGCCGTTGTCTTCTTCTCATTGCTCTGCTTTATTTAGTGTGACAACACTCGCCACATAGTCCAAATTACTCACATCCCTCGAATACCACCGCTGTTTGTATTGCAAAGTTACCAACCCCACGGCGCTAATCACCAATCCTACTACGGTGGTGGCAAACACCACTTGCATATTGTATGCCATGCCCGCAATATCGCCCGTAGAAAGCCCGACCAATGCAGGACTCATAGCAACTAATGTTCCTATCAACCCTAATACGGGGCCCAATTTGGCTAACATCTTGGAAAGCGAAATATCCTTCTGTGCATCGTTTTCGAGACACGAAAGGAGGAAATCGGCATAATCCTGATCGACCGGTTTCTCCAACATCTTGCGCAGATACGCCACAAACAAAGCATTATCGCGTTCGGGCAACGCATTTCGGAGTTCATCGACCGTCGCCGGAGATAAATCGGCGATACGATGCGCCAACGCCTTATCATTCGCCCGCTTGGTCATGAATTGATTGTAAAAACTGCCAATCAATAACAACGACCGGGCAAAAAGATATAAAAGAATGATGATATCCGGGATGAGCAGGCTGTTTGCCACCCAAAAAAGCGCTTTTGAAATTATTTCCATTATTTTAAATTATTATATCATTGATTCTCCGCCGTCTGACGGCGTCCTGCGGTCTGACGGATAGCGAACCTGTTTTTATTTTTTACCTGTTAAACCGCTTTCGAACAATTAAACGGGCATTATTTATTTCTTTTCCGCCTGATTCTCCATTTCATTTTATCCCATGCCCAACCGAGCAGGAATCCTGTAACGATGAGCCCTACTGATACGCCTATGGCTTTCAAATTAAGCGGTTCTTGGGCCACCCCATACGTCATGCGGGTATCGACCGTCGTCAGCAACCCAAGAATAGCGACGAACAAGCTGGTAATAAAATGAATCTCCAAACGGAATTCTTTTTCAGGGAAAAAATAATTCAACACATAACTCAGTAACGGCAGCAAAACAACCACCGCGCCGGCCAATACATACGCCGTAAGCGAGAAACTCATCCCCGAAAAACTGAATATCGCTTGGGTAAGCAGATAAAACAATACGGGGAAAATAAGCAAACTCGGATACCAGTACAACAAACGTTTATACCATTTCCTCCCCTTGCCGGGGGCGTGGCCCGGAGCCCCCCCACCGGTTAATCGCTCCCCGGCAGATAAGGCGGCATAGCAGAAAGCGAAACAGATAGCCGATTCAATCGTCACCAATACGGCCATATTCTGCAAAACAGGTATATCGGACAAATAATCGTGCAATTGGGTCTTGGATTGCAGGATGGAATAGGGATACATAGCTATGATAAACAGGCCGCAGACGAATGAAAAAAGACCTGCCTGCCACCATTTCCAAAAGCTGAGCTTCAAGACCGTATTGATGACTATAAACAATAGTAATATGTGTATGAGGAACTCCAAATTAATGACGAATTACAAATGACAAAATACTAAATACTAATTACTAATGACAAATGATGATGTATATATCCATGCCCTATTTTCTTCTTTTTTTCCGAAGAATCACCAAAAGGGCTGTAAAGATAATCAAAACAGCTAAAACAATCCATATACTGTTCAACGATTTTGTCTCTCCGGCATCATCGCCCTGCTGCACTTGTTGTTTTTGAAGGACCATCCCCGATTGACCGGATTGCGAGGAGGAAGCCGCTGTGTTCATCGCGGTTATCTGCCGGTTGTACGCCTGCGCATCCTGCGCGGAAAGCTTCCCGGCGATGAAATCCTGAAGTTTGGCGTTTCCGCCGGCAAATCCGCTGCCGGTCGAACCGTATTCTTTTACCAACTGCGAATGCAAACCGGCGATATTGGTTAATTGACGATCGGTCGCTTTCCACATACCCTTACGGGCCGTCTCCATCATCACAGCGGTAATCTCCTGCAATGCTCCCGGATTTTCGCGACGGAAGAATTCCTTCGTTCCCAAATTCCGGGTATCTTCCACATACATACTGTACAACTCGTCCCATAATTCATTGTCTATCACATCCGGCTTCGTTACGTTCCAGCCGTAGGTATTGGTTACCACTTCCGTGATTTTGGCCGCGCTTTCGGCGCCTCCCGACATGACTTCCCTGACGTAAGACGGATTGAGTACCGTAGCGCGCGATTCAACGCCGATGGCTTCTTTCAGCTCCTGCATTTTCATGTTGTTATGATTGCGATAATCCGCCAGATACGCATCGGGATCTTTTCCCGTAACGCTGCGAACCGCCAGATTAATTCCTCCCATAAACTCATACACGTGGTCGAGGCTCAACGGCCCCCATGTATTGTTTTGACGCGGTTGAACCACTACATCCGTATTGTGAAGCGCGGCACGGAGCAATCCCTCGTTGAACTGTCCCCAGTTTTTGTCGCTGCCGTATGCGGCTCCCATATTATGAATATACGTGTCGGCCACTTCCTTCTCATCTTCCCAACGGTCGCCGGCGGTAATCATTTCCTGTATTCCCGTGCCGTACATCCCATTAATTCCCCCGAAAACACGTTGTGTGGACATTTCACGGGCATCTTTCGGCGCTACGCCCTGTTCGACCAGCAGGCGTTCGATTTCGACCGTACTGGCGGAAACCAGATTGTCATATCCGTCGTCTTTTGCCGCGGCCGCCATCTCTACGGCTTTCGAAATAAGCATCAGGCGCGAAGCCGCCAAATCGCGGAACTGCCCCGAAGTCTGTACAACGACATCGATACGCGGACGCCCGAGCTCTTTCGCCGGGATAAGGCGCAGCTCGGTTACCCGGCCGTACGTATCGCGAATCGGCTCCACCCCGAGCATATACAATACCTGGGCGATGGACGTTCCTTCCGTCTCGATAAACTCACTGCTCCAAAAGGTATAACTGATTTTACGGGGATACTCGCCATGCTGCTTTTTATATGCTTCGAGCGTCGTATTCACTAAAACCACTCCGCGGTCCCATGCGAGTTCCGAAGGCGTCGATTCCGCATTGATCGAATACAGGTTGCGCCCTGTAGGCACGGCCGAAGGATTCGCTACCGCATCGCCCCCCGAAGAAGGGGCCGTATATCCTCCCGACAAAGCATTTATCAATGCCTTGAATTCGAGTTCCGGACTTTCGCGCAGAGCTTGCTCGTAACGGGTAATATTGCGGATCGTACGCTCTATCTCCAACACCGCCCGCGCATGTTCTTTTTGTTCTTTCGTATACTCCTTCTTTTCGGGCTTATGTTGCGCCCTTCCCGGCATGCCTCGTTTGACCGGAGACAAAGCCGCCCTCGATTCTTCCAACTCCTGCGAGGTAATGCCGGCAATGCGGCAAACGAGTTGTTCGTCGGCGGGCTTTCCTGCCAGCACCTGATGGACAAGAGTCTTTGCCGGCTCCAGATAGCGCCGCGTAAAGAACGGCTTGCTTTGGAGCTGCTTATCGGTAATCTTGCCCCGTTGTTTATCGAGCGAAGCAAGGCTGTACGCAATCGGATCGGGGCTCATCGCCAATACCGTCGACTTTATCTTTTCAGGAGAATAAGGAACGCCGGAAACATACAATTGCCCGTTCATCTTCTCATTCGCGATTTCCTCGGCATAATTGTCGATACGTTCTATTTCCTCCTCCGTATAGGGCTTCGACAAAAGACTGTCGAGCCGCAGGTCGCGATGAATTCCCATCTGTACCGCAATTTTTTTTACCGCCACCGACGCTGCCGGCTGCCGGGATTCCTCGGCGTTATAGTAGTCGCGAATCTTGTCCTGCAATGCGTTGAACTGCGAACGGGTATTGCTTTCCATAAAAGCCGGCGTAAGATACGAAACCGTTGTTGCATACGAACGCCGTTTGGCGATCATACTTTCGCCGACATTGCCGATGGTGTAATAATAGAAGTGAGGGATGGTTCCCACCAGACGGTCGGCCCAATCGTTACTGCTTAATGCGACCTGCTTCTGCGGCGTAAACTCGAGACTTCCATGCGTGCCGAAATGGATGAGTGCATCGGCTCCGAAACCGTATTGCGTCCATAAATACGAACCGATATACGTATGGGGAGGCGGCGATTTCGCACCGTGTACGATGGCAAAACTGTCGTCGCCCAAAGCCGCCATCGGTTGAGGCAGCAAGACGACATTTCCGAATTGAACGCGCGCAACAGCCAAATACTCTTTTCCGTCTTTGTTCAGCGCCATATACGCCCCGGGAGCTTCGCCGTACACATCCGTCACGGCTTTATAGGATTCGGGGGACAAAGACCTGCGCACCCATTCCTCATATTCTTCTTTACCGACGAGTTGCGGATTCCCGTTTTTCAGGAATTCGTCGAACGCCCCTTCGGCATACGTGCTCAGCACCGACCCCTGTTTCATCAATAAGGCTTCAAACTCTTTTACCGTTGCAGGCAAGCGATCGACCGTATATCCTTCGGCTTTCAGTCGTTTCAATAAATTATAAAGAGAGGGAATCGTCTCCAACCCCTGAGCCGCCAACGTTTCCTGTCCGGCGCCTTTAAAATAATAAATGGCAACCTTTTTCTCGGCATTCTTTTTATGCTTCAGAGAAAGGACGTTCTTCACAATTT
This sequence comes from Limibacterium fermenti, assembly GCF_041902845.1. GTDB lineage: Bacteria > Bacteroidota > Bacteroidia > Bacteroidales > Dysgonomonadaceae > Limibacterium > Limibacterium fermenti. Next base: position 4,104,307 of record NZ_CP159486.1, on the reverse strand, counting down.
GCGCAAAACTCCGCAAGCGGTCGGGAATGGTCCGGAACAGATACACTCCGTCGCTGTTTTTTTCCTGCGCGACCAACGTGTAAGGATAGATCGCTCCGTCCAATTCCGGCATCACCACGCTCTGCCCCATGAATCCCCCGAACATTCCCATAGGATCTTTCATCCAATCCTCGCGCAACTGTAAAATGGTTAAAGGAGTAAAAACCGGTATATTGCGAGCTTGCAACCATTCAACCGTTTTATCGGGTTGTCCCATCAAGAGACGGCCGTGGGGAAAATAAACCACCGCATCGGGATGGATCTGATCCAGAAACTCGATGCGCTTGGTCATGGAAGAGACGGGATACACATTCAATCCCGCATTTTGCAGCGAAACGATCAGGCTGTCCAAATGCTCCTTGTTTCCGCTGAAAGGGTCGTGAATACCCGCGATGACCGCCACCTTACCGGCTCCGTCCTTATACTGCCCCAACTTCTTCAGATAGGTTTCATAATCGCCCGCAGAAGTAAACGAGACCTCCTCATCGAGATGGAAAAAGGCATCTTCGATACTCTCCGCAACCGGCTCGGGAGGCGTTACAAAAAACGATTTCTTATCGATATGCTTACGGACATATCGCGCAAAATTGCGGTAATTGTTTTTATTGCCGTTATTCAAATAGCCCGAAATCTGTTCCAAATCGACACTATCGAGACTATTGATATGATTCTCCGGGCTCGTAGCCGCAAAAATGTATACCGGCAGTCCTTTATCGATAAGCTTTTGGATATGCCCCCGCTGTTCGGCCGATAGTTTTAAACCCATACCGAAGCCCAACACCAAATCATAGTCCTTCCACTTATCCACCTCTTCCGTCGCCAAAGACGCATAACGGATAAACGGGTCATCGTTCGATAACGCCATATTCGAGACCTGGAAAGGTTGAAAATTCACCAACGCTATTTTTGTAGGGGAGGCTGTTTTATTCCAAACGATCCATCCCGCGGCAACGGCAATAGCAGCCACCGCTATCCATAACAGATATTTTCCTTTTTTATTCATACGGCAAATTAATTAGTCAGTTTATAAAGTCTTGTCGGCCTGTATTTATTCTCCAACGACAATTCCTGTACCGCATTGCCCGAACGATCAACCGAATACAAGCCGTTGAAGCGGGACGCATCGCTGTTCGGGACACAGATATACAGTTTATCATCGACGAGGTTAAAGACATTCATTCGGGAGGAAGTGTCGGATTCCGGAATATCGAGTTTGCGGATCGACAAATCGGCGGGATTCAGTTCGTAATACGCCATACGAATACCGCCGGGCGTATCGCTTTCCGAAAATCCATACGGCCCTACGGAAATATGTAAATACACTTTATTATTATAACTGATGATGGATTGGGCAATGCGTCCCTGCCCGAAATGCTTTTCCACATTAAACTCCCAGTCACGGTCGAAATCGGTTTCACCGCTTTTGATGCGGAAGATTTTCGAAGGATTGGGCGTACCGAACTGATTCCATCCCCAGGAACAAAAATACAAATTACCGTCCTCGTCTTTGGTTGTGGGATTGTTTTCGCTAACAAAGAATCCGACCGTTTTCGTGTCGGGATAACGGATAATCTTCTCCACTTGCCGCGACTCGATATCGATGACGGCGAGATAGAAATGCGTTTCATCATCGGCAATAATGTTGAAAGCGGCTTTTTCGAGGAATACCACGCTTACATACAGTTTGCCCTCTTTTTCTTCCAACACCAGCGAACCGGTGCGCACCATATTGTTTCCGCTCTCATCCACCCATTGTGCATGGGGGCGAAATGCTTCGATCGCTTCGCGAAGGTCGAAGGCATCGGTCATGACCATCGTAGAGGGATTAAACTGATAAATACGTTGCGGAGCTAATCCTTCATTATAATAAAAGCCTGTGTTATTATTGACGATACACATCTTTTTGGTCGGGAACAAATTGTTCTTTCGCAAATTGAGACTTTGATCGATAAAGATCCGGTTGTCGGCGTTCATCGTCAGCCGGAAAATACCAGGCGTAGAGGAATAGCCTTTCTTATCCTTTGCCATGGAAAAGAAATATCTCCCGAAGGAATGATGTCCGGAAGAAACCGACGGATCGGAATTCGTGAATAACGCATCTTCCTGAAGCAAATCGTAAGGAGCCGTATTTTGCCGGACCGTATTCATTTCGAACGTAAAAAAACGGGTGATATCGACATTCGAAGCTTCTTCGATTGCCAATACATAATTATAAGAAGAGAAATCTTCTCGAGGAACATTCTCTCGCTCCAGATTTTCGATGGTGCAGGCGCCGAATAAAAGCGCCCCCAACCATAAAAAAGAAAGATATTTTATTGTACTCATTGTCTTTAGTCTTTAGTCGCCGGTCTTCAGTCGCCATTAGTCACCAGTCTTTAGACTTCATTTGTAATTTGTAATTGTCTCCAGTCTCCGGTCACTAGTCTCCAGACTTTTGACTTCATTTGTCATTCGTAATTTGTAATTCGTAATTGTCTCCGGTCACCGGTCACCGGTCTTTAGGCTTCATTCGTAATTTGTAATTTGTAATTTGTAATTCGTAATTTGTAATTCGTAATTCGTAATTGTCGAATGTCTCCAGCCTCTATTTTATCAAATACACTACTTTCGCCCAAAAACTTCTTCCGGGACTCTGTATTTTAAAATTATTGTAGATATCGGCGTTGAACAGATTCCGGACTTCGAGGCCAAACGTTACGCGGTCGTTGCCCGACACGCCCATATCGAATGTAGCGCCGACCGTATGATGCTGCTGCACGGGAATCACCCGGTCGGTGTAGATTTGCGTTTTGCCGAACAGCCCCAAAAATCCATCGGGTTCGAATTGCCGCTCAATGAAATCGAGATAATATTGATGGACATACGAATAATTCCAGTAAGCTTTCAACTTATTCTCTTTGCCGAACAACTCTTTCCACACATATTCCGCGCCGAGGTTTCCGTAATAAAACGGCATGTTGCTGATCCTTGCATCCTGGTAATGCACATCGTTAATCTCGTCGATCGACCCGTTGTAACGGAATTCATTATACGTGACGTTCCCCATCACTTTCAACCGGTCGAAGAATGTATAATACCCATCGAACTCGATTCCGTATCCTTTTACTTTCTCGAGATTCAGAAACATTCCCTGATACTGATTGAGCTCTTTGAGTTTGATCAGATCGCGCGTGTTGCGGAAATAGGAATTCACCTCGAAATTGTACGTGTTGTTTTTATAAAATTTCAGCCCGATATTATAGTTCACGCTTCTTTCGGGCGACAAATCCGCATTGGGCACGACAAATGTATTATCGCCGAATATTTCTTCCTGGTCGGGAAGGCGGAAGGTATTTTCAAACGAGGCACGAACCAATAAACGGGGGGCGATATCATATCTGGCCGATAACGAAAAACTCCATCCCTGCTTCGTCACCGAACGCTTCCTCTTCTCCAGCGTCACATAATCGGTTGTTTCGCCATCGGTGTGATACGACAGCGACTTCACCTGCGCAATGGTACTCAGGCGATCGCGGAAAAATCGGCCTTCATACCCCACTCCTACAATCAGGCGATTATAGAGGATGGATTTTTTCTGCAACGGATCAGCCTCATCATCGCGCGTGTTGACCAGATGGTTTTCGACTATATTAAAGGTGAAGGCATGCGACGAAACGGGACGGTACGACACCCATCCGCGATAAATAAAGTTGGAGAAATCCGACTCTACACCGTTCTTTGAAGGATGCGACGTGTAGGCGCTGCCTATTTCCGACCCGGATACCGTAGGATGCGCCGCACCTTTCCAATCGTACCAGGTATTCTTCAGCGTATCGACAAACAAAGTGTTGATACGGCTGTAGACGGCGAACTGTGTCGTATTTATTTTTCCTCCGGCAAAAGCCTTTTTGTAGGTTACCGAAGGGATGAGCGGCGCCTTTTCCGTGCGGTACACGGCGCCGAAGGCACGGTCGCGCGTGGTAAAGTCGTTTTGTATTTGTTGATGCAACGCCAGGCTTGTCAGCCGGAACTGCAACAGGTCGGCCCAACGGACATTGTCTATATTCAGGAAGGCTTCGGCAAAATATTGTTTGAAGGCGTTATGGAAAAGACGCGCGTCGATGTACGTATTTTGCCCGGTCGACTCGTCGAGATATGGCAGTCCTTTTGCGGTATAATCGTTGTCGGAATAATTTCCGAACGCATACACGCCGACCGACAAACGGTTATTCAAGCGGTGCAAGCCGTTTATCGTCGCGATATTCGTGTTAAACGAGCCGCGTTCGAAAGAAACCTGCCATTCCGACCGATAAAACTGCCGGCTGACCAAATTAATCGCTCCGCCCAATGCATCTATCCCGATTTCGGCCGGCAAAACACCTTTATAGACTTCGATACGTTCGAGGGAATTGACGGGAATCTTCGAGATCCCGAAGCCGGAGCCCAGATAATCCAACGGAATGCCGTCACGCATCAATTTCACGGAGCGGCCGCTGAAACCATTGATGATGACATCGGTCGTGGCGCCTAAAGCTCCCGTGTTGCGCAACCGCACCCCCGGACTATTGTTCAATAAATTCTGAATATTCGTAGCTTTATCGAGCGACTGCGTCACATCGATCACTTCCGATTTGATCGGATTCAACCGCAACCGTTCCGTTTTATTCGGAGCGCTTACAGTGACCTCGTTCAACAACACCGTATCTTTTATACCGGGAGGTTTGTCTTGCGAGTACACCGTCGCGGAAAAAATAAAAAGCAAGAAGAGAGATATATATTTCATTCTGAACCGATGCAAAAAGGAAAGGAGCATATCCGGCTGGTGTTATTGATTGATGATGTACATCCGTGCATTGCATCTTATCGCGATATTCCGCCAAAACAGCTCCATTCTGTTTTTGACAAAAGGGCAATAAGGCAATTGCGCTGCTTGTACTCAATAACCGTGATCCGCCGACATATAAATGACTTCATTATGGCAAAAGTGACTTTGCTGTAAAACCCTTGATCTAAAATGGAAATTGAGTTGGCTGAAAAATTTCCGTGATAGCAATTGTTTTATGATCGTGCGAATGACGTCCTCCGGATATACTCCTTTGTAATATAAATTATTTAAAGATCGTGTAGTTGTCTTTGTTCACTTTTTCGCTCTTATCTCCCACTTCTTCCGGTTTAACGGAGACAAACTGCCGTTTGAAAAGCGCTTGATCCACCGAACTTAAATCGAGTTTGGCTTCGTTTTCTGTTTTGTACTTATCGATGACCTCCTGCAAATCGAGCACCAGATACTGGGTATCGTCTTCTAACGCATACGATGCTTTCCAGACAAATTTCTGGGTATTGCTTGCCATCGCCCCGGCCTCTTTGACATAACTGAAAAGCGACGTTTTTTCGTCAAAACTACGCAAAGCTTGTTTTGTGCCGACAATTCCCATAGGGAAAGAATACCGTATCTTCACCGAATCTTCTTTATAAAAATGAAGCGTCATCAGTTTGGCAAATTCATACTTCGGATCTTGCGAATCCTTAATGCTGGGATCATATAGTTTCGAACCGTTTTTCAGCAACCATGCCTTACCGGCTATATTTTCATTTGTCACTGTGGGTGTGAATACTTCGGGAACGATTAACTCTTGCCCGTTCAATTTCAACGCCGGCGTGATATTCGTATCGATTTCACCCGTAGCTTCAACGAGTGTAAAGGTAGCGGTAGCCGTTACTTTCGGGCGTCCAAACGGATCGGTATAAGGTACGTCCTTTTTAGCCTGATCAAGACTTTGAACGGTGGTCGTAAATTCCAACGAACGCTTACCGTCGATAGTCGCCTCTTTCAAGGAGGAGGTTTCGGTCAGCGAAAAATCGAACGGGGGCATCGACTCATTAAACTGTTTTACGCTAAAGCCCTTACCGTCGCTTGAGTAATTCCACACATAATAGATCGTACCTGAATTGCCGAAACTCTTGTTATATTGCTTGTACACTTTCCCCGATATTCCGGTTTTGGAATCGATGTAATCCTGATTCGTAAATTCTACCCCTGAGAGACTTCCAAACATTGATGGCGCCCAAGGAATTAACTCATATTGATTTTCAACCCAATTACTTCCCCATTGCTTCACATTCGACGTAAAATTAATCTCTTTTATCGTCCATTTGCCTTCTATCTTTATGCCCTCTTCCACAATAGGGTCTTCTCCCTTGTCGCATGCCGTAAACGCTGCTATTCCACAGAGCAGAGCGGCTATCATCATCTTTATTTTCTTCATCTTTTTTATTAATAACTATATCATTAATTATAATGAGCGGGCTTTTCACGACTTCCAAAGCCTTTCAACTCTGCCTTCAAACCCACTTTGCAATTCCGCTACAAATGTACGCGCTCTTGCAAAAGCCCGCAATACCGAAAAATAATGATTTTTATATCAGAAAGTAGTTATTTATGGCGATAACAATGTGGCGGAAGGCTTGTGAAAATTTCACAAACCCTGCTACGATGGTTTTGCCGGTTGTGAAATTTTCAAAGGGGCCGCGACAAGTGAATTGGTGGTTGTGAAATTTTCAGAACCACCACGACAAGTGAATTGGTGGTTGTGAAATTTTCAGAACCACCACGACAAGTGAATCGGGGCTTCTGAAATTTTCAGAACCGCCACGACAAGTGAATCGGAGCTTCTGAAATTTTCACAAGCTTCCCGACAGTTGTTTTGGCCTTTCTGAAATTTTCAGAGGGTCCAAAACAATTATTATTAATTCAAGTTTCGCAAGTTATTTCGCCTGAAAGTTTACAGTTAGTGTTTACTTCTTAACTTCTTACTCCTTACTGTTCTTAGTGTGTAATTCGTAATTCGTAATTTGTAATTCGTAATTTGTAATTTCTTAAAGTTCCTTGCGAAACTTGAGTTATGAAATTGAATACAAAGGTTGCTTAAAAGAATATCGCCGGAAGAATCGGCAAAGGAATGGATCGCTCTTCCGGAAGGATTAACCGGGAATAACTTTATTTTTAGCGACGGTGGCCACAAACTCCTTGAGGTAAAAAGGTTCGAAATAGGCCGTATCGACAAAATCGCGGGCGGCATACGCTTTTTCGGCCAAAGCCACCATCCCCGATGCGAGCGGATAAACCGACGGAATAAATACGGCATGCGGATGGGTGAGGATCTGTCTGCATTTATCGGCTCCGTTTCCGAAAAAATAAACGGTGTGTTGTTCCAACAGTTCGGCGTAACTATCGGCGGTCACAATATCGGCCGCCGTAGGGCGCACCATGTTCAACAACGTGTCGAAAAAAGCGGCATACACTTCCATGCGGCGCGCATCGATCATCGGACACAGCAAGGCATCCTTCTCCACACGCCTTTGCACCTGCGAAGCCATGAGGAGATGCGTAGGAACGGCGATAAGCGGCACATTCAGCCCGTAACTCAGTCCTTTGGCCTCCGATACGCCGATACGCAAGCCCGTATACGACCCCGGGCCGCTGCTTACCGCCACCGCATCGACGGTCAACTGCTTTTCGCGGGCATAGGTCATGATATCTTCCACGAAAACACCCAGCAAGGCCGCATGCTTTTGTCCTTCAAACTCTTCCCGGTTCACGATTACCGCGCCGTCGCGCGACAAGGCACACGAACAGGCTTGTGTAGATGTTTCAATATGTAGAATGATAGCCATAATAAATGAACGATATATGATGTATCAAGTATGATGTATGAAGTATGAAGGAGATGGATGAGAGATGAGGCAATTCAAAAAAGACCGCATCCTCTTTCGGGATGCAGTCTTTTTCTTTAAACCTATCGAGAGATATATTAATATCTGCTGCGTTCGCGATTACCATAACCACCGCCGCGGTTACCTCCACGGCTGCTGCCGCCTTCGGGACGGGGACGAGCTACGGATACCGATAAGGTACGTCCGTCGTACTCTGCTTCATTGAGTTCATCAATTGCACGTTGTCCGTCGGCATCATTAGCCATTTCAACAAAGCCATAACCCTTTGAACGACGGGTATCTCTGTCGGAAATAATTTTTGCTGAGGAAACTTCTCCATATTCCTCAAAAAGTTCTTTTAAATCGGCATCAGTTATTTGATAACTTAAGCCAGCTACAAAAATGTTCATGTAAAAAAATTAATAATAAATAAACTAAAAAATTCTGCACAAAGAAATTAGACCAGAGAAGTTAGAAAATGACTTAACAGGTTAATGTAAAGAAACTAAATTGCCAACCATCCTGTTTTAAATACTTTTGCACGGACAAAGATAGGAATAAAATCATTGGTAGCGACATAATTCGTCTTTTTTTTTCAATTTCAGGGGAAAAAAGACAATTAAACGTAAAAAAAGGTCTCCATTCACCGGTCTTCGGTCACTGGTCTTTAGATCTCATTCGTAATTCGTAATTCGTAATTCGTAATTTGTAATTTGTAATTTGTAATTTGTCATTTGTCATTGTCTCCAGCCTCTAGCCCTTCTATTGCCGTATCCCGTTCCGTTCGAGCAACGCATCGATGGAGGGTTCCTGCCCGCGGAAACGCAGGTAAAGTTTCGACGGATCTTCGGTATTTCCTTTTTCAAGAATGTTCGTCCGGAACGATCGTGCCGTCTTACGGTCGAAGATTCCGTTTTTCTTAAACACCGAAAAGGCGTCGGCGTCGAGCACTTCCGACCATTTATAACTGTAATAGCCGGCGGCATAGCCTCCCGAAAAGATGTGCCCGAAGGCCGTCGACATACACGCTTCGGGGACAACGGGCATGAGTTGCACGCGCTGCATAGCCGTTTGCTCGAATGCGCGGACGTCGCCGTCGAATGGTTTTTCGAGTGTATACCAAGCCATATCCAGATACCCGAACGATAATTGGCGCAAGCACAAATAGCCGGTGGTGTAATTCGATGCGTCGATAATTTTCTGCACCAATTCCTGCGGCATTTTCTCTCCGGTTTGGTAATGGAACGCAAAACGGTCGAGGTATTCTTTTTCCACCAACCAGTTTTCCATCAGTTGCGAAGGCAATTCCACAAAATCGCGGTAGACGTTCGTTCCCGACAACGACGGATAGGCGCTTTTGGCCAGCATGCCGTGCAAGGCATGGCCGAACTCGTGCAAGAAGGTTTCCACCTCGTCGAACGTCAGCAGCGCCGGTTTCGTTTCCGTGGGGCGGGTAAAATTCATGACAATCGACACCTGCGGGCGGCTGTCTGCCCCATCCTTTATATATTGTTCTTTGTACGAGGTCATCCATGCGCCCGAACGTTTCCCGTCGCGCGGGTGGAAGTCGGTGTATAGGACGGCCAGAAACGCACCGTTTTCGTCCATCACATCAAACGCTTCCACTTCGGGATGATACACCGCGATGGCGTCATTCTTCACAAAGGTAAGCCCGTATAAATCGGTTGCGATGCCGAACACGCCTTTCTTCACGTTTTCCAGTTCGAAATACGGACGCACCCTTTCGTCGTTCAAATCATATCGTTTGTGCTTGAGTTTATCGGCATAAAAGCTCCAGTCCCACGGTTGGATGTCGATCGCCGCCCCTTCCGTTTCGGCGGCAAACGCCTGCACTTCGCTCACCTCCTGCTTCGCCACAGGACCGTATGCGGCAGCCAGTTGGTCGAGCAAGGTAAACACGCTCTGTTGGTTTTTCGCCATGCGGTTTTTCAACACATAGTCGGCATAATTCTTATAACCCAACAAGTTGGCGATCTGCAAGCGGAGGTTCACGATTTGTTGCACCAGCCTCTTGTTATCGAACTCGCCGCCGTTCACACTCTTTGTATTGTAGGCCATATACAGTTTGCGGCGCAAGTCGCGGCGGGTGGAATACTTCATCAATCCGATGTAACTCGGCGCCGACAAGTCAAACAGCCAGCCCTCTTTCGATTTCGACTTGGCTTTCGATGCGGCAGCCTCTCTCACACTTTCGGGCAAGCCGGCCAAATCGGCTTCGTTCGTCAACAACATCTCAAACGCATTGGTTTCCTTCAGGTTGTTTTGCCCGTATTCGAGAGTCGCCTTGCTCAGTTCCTCCGACAGTTGCCGGTAGACCTGTTTTTTTTCGGGCGAAAGCGTCGCGCCGCTATCCTCGAAATTATCGTAATATTCTTCCGTAAGGCGAATCTGTTCAGGCGTAAGTCCCGATGTCAAGCGGGCATCATAGACCGCCTTGATTCGCTCGAACAGTTTTTCATTCAGGTTGATATTGTTCGAATGCTTCGAAAGCTTGGGGCTTAAGCGCTGCGAAACAGCCATCATTTCGTCATTACTTTCCGCGCTCAATAAATTGAAGAAAACGCTGCTCACGCGGGTAAGCAACTGACCGCTAAATTCCATTGCTTCAATCGTGTTCCGAAATGTCGCAGGCGCGGTATCCGCCACGATCCGGTCGATCTCCTGCTGATGTTCGCGAATGGCTTGTTCGAAAGCCGGTTCATAATGCTCCGTTTTGATCAAGCCGAACGGTGCGGTACCGTGCGGCGTGTCGAAAGGCCGGAGAAACGGATTGTCGCCGGCCTTCCCTGTTGCTATTGTCGTCATAAATAAAAGGAATATAAAAATCTTTTTCATCTTGTCTTTTGTCTTTGAATGATGATAAGAGGCAAAGATACTGATTTTATTTTGATAAGAACCGTGACAAAAGACAAAAGGCTGCAGACTACAGACCGGAGACTGATGACCGGAGACCGACGACCGACAGCAAAAAAATAATTGGATTATTGTATAAATAAGTGTACTTTTGCAGACAAAATGTAAGTATAAAGTTTCATTCTTCTACAGCTATGGATTTTTTCGGGTTGAACGCATTAGAAATAATAAGTGCTTTTTTGGTCTTGTTTGCTATTATCGACGCTACAGGATCGGTGCCTATATTTCTCAACCTGAGAAGTAAAGGCAAGAAGATCGAGCCGTTTAAAGCTTCCGCTTATTCATTCCTCATCTTACTGTTATTCTTATTTGTCGGGGAATGGATTTTGAAACTCTTCCAGGTCGATGTTTCTTCCTTTGCGGTCGCAGGGGCGCTGGTGATCCTCATCATTTCCATCGAGATGATTTTCGGAGTGGAAATATTCAAAAACGAAAGCCCGGACGAATCCGACAACTCGGCCACGCTCGTACCGATAGTCTTCCCTTTAATCACCGGACCCGGTACGTTTACGACCCTTCTCTCCATGCGTGCCGAATACCACTCGATTAACATCATTATCGCCGTATTATTGAACATGGTAATTGTTTATTTGGTATTGCGGTATGTAGATGTGGTAAAAAAAATCATGGGAGTGGGGGGCGTATTTATCTTACGCAAGTTCTTCGGCGTGGTGCTCATGGCCATTTCGGTAAAACTGCTGACGTCCAACATCAGCATTCTGTTTACTTCTTTCCAATAGGATAAGTCATCGGCTGCCGGTCTTCAGTCTTTAATCCTTTGGCTTCAGTTGTAATTCGTAATTCGTAATTTGTAATTCGCAATTCGTAATTTGTAATTTGTAATTTGTAATTCTCTTCAACCTCCATTTTAATATTTTTTCTTGCAAGACGTTTCGTGTTTTAACGGAAAAAGAAGTATCTTTGCGCACGAAACGCATAGAACTGTATGTGTTCGGTTTAAGGTTTCTCTTATAAATAATAGATCATTAGTATTAGCATAAAAAAATCAAAAAAACATGAGGATTATTAGTGTCTTAGGACGTGAAATTTTGGATTCAAGAGGGAATCCGACAGTCGAAGTAGACGTGTTGACGGAATCCGGAGCTTTCGGCCGTGCAGCCGTGCCATCCGGCGCATCTACCGGTGAAAATGAAGCGCTCGAACTTCGTGACGGCGACAAAAAACGGTATGGCGGCAAAGGCGTATTGAAAGCCGTTGCAAACATCAACGACGTGATTGCTCCTGCTTTGGTGGGATTGAACGTATTGGAACAAACGAAAATCGATGCAAAACTGCTCGAACTCGACGGAACAAAAACAAAATCGAACCTCGGCGCAAATGCTTTGTTAGGCGTTTCTTTAGCGGTAGCAAAAGCCGGCGCAAACTATCTCGGCTTGCCTTTGTATCGTTATATCGGCGGAACCAATACGTATGTATTGCCTGTTCCCATGATGAATATTATCAATGGGGGTTCTCACTCCGATGCTCCCATCGCTTTCCAGGAATTTATGATTCGTCCGGTTGGCGCTCCTTCTTTCAAAGAAGGGTTGCGGATGGGCGCCGAAGTATTCCACGCTTTGAAGAAAGTTCTTCACGATAAAGGATTAAGCACTGCCGTAGGTGACGAAGGCGGTTTCGCTCCTAACCTTGCCGGAGGAACGGAAGAAGCGCTCGAATCGATCCTGACGGCGATCCGGAATGCCGGTTATGAACCCGGAAAAGATGTGAAGATTGCTTTAGACTGTGCTTCTTCGGAATTTTATAAAGATGGTATCTATGACTATACCAAATTTGAAGGCGCTCATGGTAAAAAACGTACTTCCGCCGAACAAGCCGACTATCTCGAACAATTGATTGCGAAATATCCGATCGACTCTATCGAAGACGGAATGGACGAAAACGATTGGGCCGGATGGAAATTGCTTACCGACCGTATCGGCAGCAAATGCCAGTTGGTGGGTGACGACTTGTTCGTTACAAACGTTGACTTCCTGGAAAAAGGTATTAAAGAGGGATGCGGTAACTCGATTTTGATTAAAGTAAATCAAATCGGCACATTGACCGAAACGTTGAACGCTATCGAAATGGCTCAACGCAACGGATATACCACCGTAACGTCGCACCGTTCGGGCGAAACCGAAGATGCTACCATCGCCGACATTGCAGTGGCAACCAATTCGGGTCAGATCAAAACCGGTTCGTTGAGCCGTTCCGACCGTATGGCAAAATACAACCAATTGCTTCGCATCGAAGAAGAGTTGGGCGACCGCGCCGTATATGGTTACCGGAAACTGAAATAATAATTGTAAAACTCGATAATAATTAAAAAAGGTGGATCGCTAAACGCGATACCACCTTTTTTATATGCTTATCTTTTTAAATCCAAATCAGCCAAGTTCTCAAGCAACAATCTGGCTTTCGGATTGAGTATGTCAATTTTAATTGTTTCCATAACCTGATTTTTCAGCAAATATACGAAAGATTCCCTGCAATAATAAAAAGAATGTATCCGTTAGGAAAGAAGAGGGCTGCTCGCCTTATTCACAAGATAGACGAGCGACCGGTAAGAAATACCGCTGTTGATCGATAATCCGATTTCACACGTGCGGCTATTCGAATACCCCTCCTTGGCATCCAATATCTCTTGCTTCAGCGGCGCTAACGCCGAGTTGTTCAATTCGGGATAGAAGAACCCGCGATCGCCGGCCCATCCGCAGCAACCGACATTATCGGGCACAACGACTTTCTGCGCACAAACCGAAGCTACATGATACAGCTTTTGCTGCAATTGCATTTTCGTGGAACTGCAGGTGGTATGAATCGCCACCGATATCGGTTGTTTATTGATTTGAAGATGATCCAACAAAAAGTCATGAATAAATTCCACTTGATCGTATAACCGAAGTTTCGGATCGAGCGTTTCTTTCATATGAAGTAAACAGGGGCTCATATCGCACACGATGGGCAATTCCCCTCCACGACTGACTTGCATCAACGCTTCACCGAGTTCTGTTTCCTTTTGTTTCGCCTGTTTCCGGAAGCCTTTGCTGCTGAAAGCCATTCCACAACACAACCGATCTTTGTTTTCAGGGATGATCACATTATAACCGGCTTTATTCAGGAGAGAAATCATGGCCGAAGGCACATCTTCTTGCTTGCCGTACCCCTCGTGTCCGGGACCTCCCATCGAACGGGTAATGCACGACGGAAAATACACCACCATCGGCGATTCGGCGCTCACGGGGAAAATATTTCGTTTGATCTTACGGCTCGCTGAAGGTGTTTGCCGCGTCCAGAGAGGAAAACCGCCGTCAAAAAGCTTATACATTCCTTTGGTAATGCTTTCCATATTCCCGTATCCTATCACATGGGCGAGCGAATGGGGCACGTTCAGCAACGAACGGATCAAAGCCGTCACATTCCCCATATTATCGGCAATAGCTTCCGCCACGTTACCCGAAAAGCGCCCGTTATTCTGCCAACGCAGCTCTTTCACCAACGTGCCGGTGTTAATCCCCACGGGGCAAGCGATGCTGCATAATCCGTCGGTGGCACAAGTTTCATCTAATGGATAAGAAATCTGCTTGGCCAGTTCTCGCACGGCTTTTCCGTTCTTCTTCGCGTTCGCTTCATCCACCAACATGCGGTAAGCCACAATGCGTTGACGGGGCGTAAGGGTGAGGTTTTTCGAAGGACAACTCACTTCGCAGAATCCGCATTCGATACACTTATCGATAATCGGATTCGCCGAAGGAATATTCTTGAGGTTTTTAATGAAAATCTCTTTGTCTTCATTAATAAGGACTCCGGGATTTAAAACATTCATCGGATCGAAAGCCTTTTTAATCCGCTTCATCAGCGCATAAATATCCGTTCCCCATTCTTGTTCGACAAAGGGCGCCATATTACGTCCGGTGCCGTGCTCTGCTTTCAGGCTACCATGATACGCCACAGCAACCATCTCACACAGTTCGTGCATAAACTGCCCGTATTTTTCCACTCCGTCGGGCGAATTAATATCAGGGAAAACCGTAAAATGAACATTCCCGTCAAGCAAATGCCCCCACATAACGGCATTGGCATACCCCGAACGCACAAGCAATTCGCGGACGCTGACCAGCGCATCGCCCAACACTTCGGCGTCAAAAGCAATATCTTCGATAATAGAGGCCGTATTGACAGGCCTTCCGGCCGCAGCCGAAGTAAACAGCCCGTTACGCACACTCCAATAAGAGTTGTACAGATGTTTATCGGTTGTAAACTTGATCGGAAATAGCGTGGGAATATGGCTGAGCTTGGCCTCGATATCCTGCATTTGCGCGAAGAGGGTTTCTTCGTCGTCGGCCGACGTGTCGATCAATAAAGCGACGGCATTTTCGGGAAGGGTTTTCAACTCGGGGGGCATTCCCGGTTCGTCTTCCACCGCGCGCATGGCGTTGCGATCCATTAACTCGGCAGCCATAACCTCACAATTCCTCAACGGAACGATCGCATTACACACTTCGCGCAAACTGGGGTAATAAATCATTGCCGTGGCTTTCAGCGGCGCATCGTGCACCGTTTCGAACGTTGCTTGCGAAACAAACCCCAACGTTCCCTCCGACCCGATCATTAAATGTTGAATGATATCGATCGGATCTTCAAAATCGATTAAAGAATTGACGCCGTAGCCGCACGTGTTTTTCAGTTGAAACTTCGTCGCTATTTTATTTCGTATCGACTCATTGCCGACCGCTTCGCGATGAATATCGGTTATTTCTTTGATCAAAGCCGGATGCGTTTCGGCAAAACTCTTGCGACTGGCTTCGTCGCCCGTATCCAACACGCTTCCGTCGGCAAAGAGAATGCGCATCGATCGGATCGTATTGTAACTGTTATATTTGATCCCGTAACTCATCCCGCTGGAGTTATTGCCGATAATTCCGCCGATTTTTGCCGAGTTAATCGATGCCGGTTTCGGCCCCAGTTTCCGTTTGTAACGCATCAGCAAGCGATTCGCAGCAGTACCGGTTAATCCGCAGCCGAACGTTGCCGTATAGCCGTTATCGGTAATCGTCGAAAATTCAAATCCCTGCCCGATCTCCATCAAAACAGAGTCGGATATGGTTTGTCCGCTCAAACTGGTGCCCGCGGCTTTAAACGTAAGCGGAACCGTATTCTGATGACAAAATCGCAACAAACGAATGACTTCATCTTCCGAATCCACTTTTACAACGGCTTTCGGGATGAGCCTGTATAATCCCGCATCGGTGCCTTTGGTCACACACGAGAGATGATCGGTAAAAACCTGACTTTTTAAGAATAAAGAGGCGAGTTGTGAGTTTAAATGTGATGCTTCCATATGATTGAATTTATAATGGATTAAAAAGAATTTAACGACGTATCTTTTCGATTCGCTGCATCAAAGATAATAGATATAAAGTGATTTTAATGACAAAAAAACAGAAAAAAAGCTGCTCTGAGCAGCTTTTTAATAATTTCTTTTTTACTAAACGATGAAGAATGCTTTATTTCAACGAAATAAATACGTCTTTTTCCACTTCTTCCACGAAGATTTTACCTTCTCTTGCCAACCAACCGATGGCTGCATAGAGATCTTTGTCCGTCAATTTTGTCGTTTTTTTGACATCCTTAATATTCTGCCGGCCAACTTCATCCAATTGAGTCCAAACTTTTCCGGCATTTGTTCCAATCTTTTCAATCATTTCTTCTGATTTTTAAAAATAACCTGTTACGGCTACAAAGATAGAGTTATATTTTTACAACAGCAATGCATACAAAAAAAATCTTTACGTAAAAGTTAAAATACGCAAACAAGCCAGCGCTTTTAAAATGCCCCGGGCGGACAAAGGCGCGCAAAAATATCGGAAATTTGTTGCAAAAGCGAATGCGACGGATCGTTATAGACGATAAAGTCCGCTCGTCTCCGTTTGTCGTCTTCCGGCAGTTGCCCTTCCATGCGCTTACGGACTTCCGACTCTTGCGTATTGTCGCGGGAGAGGATTCTCACTATACGAAGCGCTTCGGGAGAATAAACAGCGATCACCTTATCGACATACTCTTGAAAATCCGCCTCAAAAAGAAGCGCCGCTTCGATTGCCACAATCGGATATTGATTCCGCTGTTCGGCCCATAAAGAAAATGCTTTCGCTACTTCCGGATGGATAATGGAATTCGCTTTACGAAGATAATCGGGATTTTTAAATATGATTTCCGCAAATCTTTTTCGATTCAATTTCCCGTTCTCGTCATACACTTCTTTTCCAAAACAGGCGATTAACTTTTCGCGAATAACCGGTGAACGGTCGTTCAGTTTCTTAGCCTCCGTATCGGCATCAAAGACCGGGATATTATAAAGCCGTAAAATCTCGCTTACAATCGATTTACCGCTTCCGATACCTCCGGTTATCCCTATTTTCAGCATGACCTTGAAATATGATTATCTGTCTTCAAAAAGAAATTCTACGGAAGAGGGAGAAATGCGCGTATTGACAATCGAAGACGGACTTTTGGTCAGCTCCAACTCGACTCTTCCATTCTCATTCGAGTGAAACTGGCGGTAATCGAGTTGAATTTGAAAGTCCTCAGGGGTAATGTTCTTATATTCGTCCAACGTGACCGAAAAAGAGATGCTTGCTCGGGAAGGAAAGAACTTCACATCCCGATCTTGAGGAAGATTGCGGCACGTGATAGGGATTTCAATGGTGCGTTCCGTATATTCTTTGACGGGAATATAAATCTCCACGGCATCGGGGACAAACTTCACACCGGTGACCGGCTTTATTTTTATAGAAAGCTGCGACGTAGCCTTAATTCTGTCGAAAACCGTATATTCGGTGATGGCGGCGGTTAATTCATCCAAATCGCGTTGAGCGCCATAAGCCGTTACGGTAGGCGGTACAAATGTCGCGGTATCGGCCACCAGGTTTGCCCGACTCGTGGTAATTTCCCCATCAAAGACGACGGAAAGCTTTTTATTTTGCAATTTGGAAGTTACCAATGAAATATTCGCCGGGGAATATCCCCGCAATTGAACGTTTCCGGGCAACCGCGACCCGATGAGTTGTATGTATTGATTGCCCTGTAATGTGACGATGCCGTCTTGTTTATATTCCTCAACATTAACTTCAAGGGAATCTCTTTTAGAAAGATCCAATCGAAACATTTCCGACCCTTTGCCCGATACCCGTATCTCCAGAAATTCGGGAAGGGGGCTGTCGAAAATTTCATTATCGGCAATATGGGTATATTTTAAGGGAATCCGATACGTCCCGTCTATATCGCGTTGAAAAAAGAACATCAACCAAAAGATAAAAGACAATAGAACAAAAAACAAGAAAGTGAACAGATTTTTCCAAGGGAAGTTGGAAAAATACGTTCTCAATCTCGGTCTCCATTTCCTTATGGTTGATGCCAAGTTCATACAATACGCAACCCTTTATTATTTTTCGTTCGGTTTTGTATTCGACGGCGCTGCATAGACGGATGATTTTTCGAATTTCATCTTAACGCCATCGGCTACCTCTACTAAAAACCAAGTATCGCCGACTTCTTTTACCCGTCCGTGTATTCCTCCGGCGCTAACCACCTTGTCGCCGACATTGATGGCATTACGAGCCTTCTCAACTTCTTTTTGCTTTTTCTGTTGGGGACGAATCATGAAAAAATAGAAGATGGCGATAATGGCAACCATCATAATAAGGGAAGCGCCCATTCCTCCGCCGGCACCTCCGGCCGCTTGTAATAAAATATTCATAGAATAACCGTTTTAAATTGTTTGAATTAAATTTTTACGATACTATTTTCCGTTCTGATCTCTTTGACAACAGCATCCAAAATTCCATTAATAAACGTACTGCTTTTGGGGGTGCTGTAGAATTTCGCAATTTCAATATATTCGTTGAGTGAAACACTTGCCGGGATCGATTCGAATGTAAAGATTTCGGCAAGGGCTACCTGCATAATAATCATATCCATAAAGGCAATGCGGTCAAAATCCCACTTATCCGTGGTCTTTTGAATGAGCGCGCGATACTTGTCTTCATTGTGAATCGCATCATTCAATAGCTCCAGCGCGTATTTCTTATCGCCCTCATCTTTAAACATCGGTAATAGCGATTGCTTCGAGCCGTTTTCTTCCGAAAACTTTTTAATCGTTTTCAACACAAATGTCTGTATGATATCGATCCCGTCATTCCAATAAATGCATTCATCTTCGAGCAGATCGTCCAACGCCTCATTCATATAAATGAATTGTTTGAAGACTTTTCGCCAAAACTCTTTATCATCATCATAATCCGGATGATCCAATGCGGCATATTTTTGATACGTATCTGAAGCCAAGATATCGTCGAGCATATTTTTCACAAATACATCATGCTCATTCCACGACATGGGACGCTCGCCCAAATAATCATTGAACTGTTGATTGTCCCGAAGTTGGGAAATAAACTTATTATTTATCAGATGAGTATTGGGATTCAAATCTTCCTCCGAAGGAAGAAACTTGTTCCGTTTAGTCTCGACTCTGTTTTCATAAAGAAGGGTGAGCTCGACCATCAAGAGCAAGAGATAATAATAAAGATCATAAGACTTTTGCAGCGCGAACAAAAGGTTTTTTTCTGCTTTCAGCAAATCTTTATTCGTATTTTGATACCACGAATAGATAATTTGGACTATTCTTATACGAATTAAGTTTCTATTTATCATTGTTGAAATGAACTTTTTAAAGTTACAAAAGTAGACAAATTTTCGGAATATACCAATGAAATGCACGAAACGTTTGTCAACAAATGCCTTTACTACGATATAAACTACGATATAAACTACGATATAAAAGGATAACCCCAACCGGGGATATCGCTCGGAGCGATACTCCCGGTTACTCAAAAAGAAGGAACAAATGCTTGCGGAATAAAAAGATAATCACTACCTTTGCCCGGCTTTTTTAGAAGCTCCCGTGTGATGGGAAATAAAGAAAGAGCTTTATTTTGAGTAACACAAACAACAAGATTAAAAATGAAAACATTTGAATTAAAAGGCGAAATCAGACAAGATTTCGGAAAAAAAGCGGCTTCGACATTTCGTAAGCAAGGTCTTATCCCCTGTGTCGTTTATGGAGGACATGAAGGAGAAAATGTAAATTTTGTCGTAGAAACAAGAAACGTTCGCGATTTGATTTATACCCCTGAAGTATTTTTGGTCAACTTAAACTTGGGTGATAAAACCATTCACGCAATTGTAAAAGACATCCAGTTTCATCCGGTAAAAGACACGATTCTTCACATGGATTTTCTGCATATCTTCGACAATGCTCCTATTGTTATTGATATACCGGTTCGTTTAGTCGGATTAGCCGCAGGCGTGAAAGCCGGTGGTAAACTTTCATTAGACATCCGTAAACTGAAAGTAAAAGCGCTTCCGGCTAAATTACCTCAAGAATTGCAGATCAATGTCGAAAAGCTGGAATTAGGCAAAACCATTCAAGTCGGAGACCTTCATTATGAGGGATTGGAACTGCTGAATGCAAAGAATGCCGTTATATGCCGCGTTCAACTGACCCGTGCCGCAAGAGGAGCTGCTGCAACACCAACAACCGAAACAGCAAAAGCACCCGAAGCAGCAAAATAAAAACAGCATACAGGAAACGAATAAATGAAATACTTGATTGTCGGATTGGGCAATATCGGACGAGAGTACGAGAATACCCGCCACAATATAGGATTTATGGTGTTGGACGCTTTTGCAAGGGCGTCCAATGCTGTTTTTGAGGATAAGCGATATGGTTTTGTGGCCGAGATGCGGCTGAAAAACAAATCGCTTATCCTTCTCAAACCGTCGACTTTTATGAACCTCAGCGGCAATGCCGTCCGCTATTGGTTGCAAAAAGAAAAAATCGAGAATGAACAGTTACTCGTTGTGGTAGATGATCTATCGCTTCCTTTCGGAACGTTGCGACTCAAGTCCAAGGGGAGCGATGCCGGGCATAACGGACTGAAAAACATTCAAGAACTCATTGGACAGCAATATGCACGGCTACGTTTCGGTATTGGCAATGATTTTCCCCGGGGAATGCAGATCGATTATGTATTAAGCGATTTTTCGGACGAAGAGAAACTCCTTCTCCCCGAACGGATGGAAACCGCTTCGGATATGATTCGTAGTTTTTGCCTTGCCGGGGTAAATATCACCATGAATCAGTATAATAACAAATAAGATGGCTAAAACCTGCTTTATGGAAAGCATCGATTATGGAAGACGTTCGAATTGACAAATGGTTATGGGCGGTAAGAATCTTCAAAACCCGCACCATTGCAGCCGATTCTTGCAAAAAAGGACGGGTTATGATACAGGATGTAACCGTGAAACCCTCGCGAATGATTCGCATAGGGGAAATCATCCAAGTGCGAAAACCTCCTGTAACGTTCTCATTCAAAGTCCTCGACCTGTCGGATAAGCGCATGGGCGCGAAGTTGGTTCCGCAATTCATGGAAAATGTCACTCCCCCGGATCAATACGAAATTCTCGAATTAAATAAAATCAACGGCTTTGTGGATCGACAACGCGGTACCGGCCGGCCGACCAAGAAAGATCGCCGGGAATTGGAGCAATTCACGGATACATTCGATTTCGAAGAGTTCGATTTTGAGAATTGAAACGGATCGCCTAAAAAACGACACCCGATTGATCGATACCTTTATCACCTCTCTCTGGTCGCCGTGCCGCTTTCATCGTATAGGTTCGGCTGTGGGTATTTTAATCGTAAATGTCGACCCATCCACTACTAAACTGTTTTTTTATAAGGAAATCACTTCAGGAAACCGATAACCATCCTTTCTCTTTGTCGTAATATGGCACAACCGGACACGTATCGTGTTGCAAACAAAAAGGAGCATCGGTTTCCGCATGATTGGCAATGAGACGCTGATAATGCTCCGTTTGTTTTACAAAATCCAACGGATCGGCTTTCGCCTTTTCCCATAGATGCAGGGCGATACGCACGGAATCGGGAAGGCGGCGGATAACCGCTTTTTGAATGAGCTTTTCGGCAAAAGCCCCGGCAAAAAGCGTATCTTCTATATTTATCCGATTGTTCCATCCGGCACAGAGAATAACAACTCGCCCGCCAAACTCAATCGATTTCTCCATCAACACATCGATATTCGAGAAAGCCCCGATAAGCAAATAAGCGGAATCTTTTGCCGCCTCTACGGCTTGTGTCCCATTGGTAGTAGTAAAAACAATGGTTTTGCCGCCGACTTTTTCCGCAGTCACATCAAAAGGCGAATTTCCGAAATCGGCAAAATCGCATTTACGGGCATTCCGTTCGGCCCCGACCGGAAAACCTTGCGCTTTATACCGTTCGGCATCTTGTATACCGGCAACGGGAATAATAGCGCGCGCACCATTGGCAAATGCGGCACAAATAGTGGTTGTCGCCCGGAAAACATCCACCACTATCACCCTGTCGTTTTCTTGACGATAAGCCGGATATAAAGCCGGCGAAAGACACACCTCGAGTTCCATATACCATACGTTTTGCGGGCGAATGTAGTAAAATAAAATGTTTTTTTCGTATCTTTCGGCTCGATTTAAACAAACGAAACATGAATCTTTCTTTTTTCAAGGCAGGGCCTTTCTTTCTGCTTGCCGGCCCCTGCGTCATCGAAAATGAAGAGATGGCGCTGAGAATAGCGGAACAAATCGTCGCGATCACGCAAAAGTGGAACATTCCTTATGTCTTTAAAGGATCCTATCGCAAAGCCAACCGCTCGCGAGTGGATTCGTTTACCGGCATTGGCGATGAGAAAGCGCTGAAGATCTTGCAAAAGGTAGGAAAGACTTTCGGCATTCCTACGGTGACCGATATCCATGAAGCGCACGAAGCCGCCTTGGCGGCCGAATATGTAGATGTGTTGCAGATACCGGCCTTCCTGTGCCGTCAAACCGATTTGTTGATTGCAGCAGCTAAAACCGGAAAAGTCGTCAACATTAAGAAGGGACAGTTTCTATCGGCGGAAGCGATGCGTTTTGCCGCACAAAAAATAACCGACAGCGGCAATGAGAATGTTTTGCTGACGGAACGGGGAACAACGTTCGGTTACGGCGACCTGGTGGTGGACTTCCGCTCCATCCCGGCCATGCAACAATTCGGGTTTCCGGTCGTAATGGACGTGACGCATAGTTTGCAACAACCCAATCAATCGTCAGGCGTAACCGGCGGACAGCCCCGCTTGATCGAAACCATCGCCAAAGCCGCCATCGCCGTCGGCGCCGACGGGCTGTTTATAGAAACCCATCCCGATCCGCTCCATGCCAAGTCCGACGGGGCAAACATGCTGCCGCTATCGCAATTGGAATCCCTCTTATCGAAATTAGTCCGGATACGTCAAGCATTATGATCCTCACCCCTTACCGCATCGTCTTGGCTTCCAACTCTCCGCGGCGCAAAGAATTACTTTCCGGCATCGATGTGTCGTACGAAATTCACACACTCCCGGATATTGATGAATCCTATCCTCCGAATATCTCACAGGAAGAAATACCGGAATTCCTGGCAAAGAAAAAAGCCTCGGCGTATTACTCTCAAATGGATACCGATACGCTGCTCATTACAGCAGATACCGTGGTGCTGCTTAAAGGCTTTGTGCTCGGAAAGCCTGCCGATAAAGAAGAAGCCAAACAGATGTTGCGAAAATTGACGGGCAACACTCACCGTGTGGTAACCGGCGTATGCCTCACTTCAAAAGAAAAACAAGTCAGCTTTTCCGATACGGCATCTGTGACTTTCGGAGAACTCACCGACGAAGAAATCGATTATTATGTAGAGAAATATCAGCCTATGGACAAGGCCGGTGCGTATGGTGTGCAGGAATGGATTGGCTACGTGGGCGTGGAAAAAATAGATGGTTCGTATTTCAATGTAATGGGGCTACCCATCTATAAAGTGTACCGGGCAATCCGGGATTTTTGAAGATTGATGAAGATTGAAAGAGATTATTAAGAGGCGGCAGGGAGAATCTTGCCGATAACCCACTTCAGCAGCGTGGTCTTGTTCATCTCAATCTTACCCTGAAGGATAAGGTCTGTTTTCAATTCCACTTTCGGAGCCACATTGCCTTGCGGTTGCAGGGTTATCCGGTATACACTTCCCCGCCCCGACAATTCCGCCGTATCGGAAACGGCGGTGATGGTAAAGGACTCCGGCAAGATCGTACCGTAAGGCGATGACCGAATACTTACTCCTGAAAACTCCGGCAACTTGGCCCGCTCTTTTTGCGGTATCCCGGCCGTATAGTGCAACTCTCCCCTCACATCTTGCGTGACGGTTATCACCGTATCCACCGACGGCCGGTAAGGAATAATGGCCGCCGCAACCACCATCGCGGCCAATGCCAGTCCGATCATCGCCGTGCCCCACCTCACCATCACCGCAGGAATCTGCCCGATGATGTTCCGCACCTTTTCGCTCCGCAATTCTATCTGTTTATCCTCTTTCTTCATTTCACCTTTATCTCCTTGTCTCTCTGTCTCCTTGTCCCTTTGTCTCCTTATCCCTCTGTCCCTTTATCTCCTTGTCTATTTGTCTTAGCTGCCTCCCAGTTCCAGTTGATTCTTCACCAGTTCGTAATACTTTCCCCGTGCAGCCGTAAGCTGCGCATGCGTACCCGTCTCGGCGATGCGACCGCCCTCGAGCACCACGATCTGATCCGCGTTCTTCACCGTGCTCAGGCGGTGCGCCACCACAACCACCGTCTTGTCGCGGTAAAAAGCCTCCAGGTTCTCCACGATCGCCCGCTCGTTGTTCGCGTCGAGTGAATTGGTCGCCTCGTCCAGGAAGACAAACGGCGGGTTTTTATACACCACCCGGGCAATCAGGATGCGCTGCCGCTGCCCCTGGCTCACCCCCTGCCCGTCCTGACCGATCTTCGTGTTGTAACCCAACGGCAACGCCTCGATGTACTCCGCAATATTAGCCACGCGGGCGGCATCACGCAACCGCTTCACATCAATCTCGTCGTCCGACACGGCAATGTTGCGGGCAATCGTGTCCGAAAAAAGGTAGCCGTCCTGCATCACCGCCCCGCAACGGGTGCGCCACCAGGCCAGGTTCATTTCCTCCAGATCGGTCGTCCCCACCCTGATACGTCCTTCATTAGGCGCATAATACCCCAGCAGCAACTTCACCAGCGTAGTCTTGCCGCTGCCGCTCGCCCCCACGACGGCCGTCACCTTGCCCTGGGGAATGACCAGCCTTATATCCTTCAGCACATAGTCCGGCCGTGCCCCGTCATATTTAAAGCAAAGCCCGTCTATACGGAGGGAACGGTCTGCCGGAAGCGCGGCTACCGTGCGGTCGGCGTTCTCTTCGTTCTGTTGGGTGTGGATCTCGTTCATGCGGTCGAGGCTGATGCTCACATCCTGCCACTGGTAGATGAAGCCCATGATCTGCTCCACCGGACTGTTCAACTGCCCGATGATATATTGGATGGCCAGCATCATCCCCAGCGTCAGGTTGCCCTCGATAACCGCCGTGGCCGCCAGCACCGTCACCAGGATATTCTTCAACTCATTGATCAGGATGCCGCCCGCCTCCTGGCTCTGCCGCAGGTTCAGCGATTGCAGGTTCACGTCGAAAAGGTCGGCCTGCACATCCTCCCACTCCCACCGCTTGCGTTGTTCGCAGCCTTGCAGCTTGATCTCCTGCATGCCTGTGATCAACTGGTAGGTAACGTTGCGGTTGAGGCCCTGCTGCTCGAACATTTTGTAGTCGAGCACCCGCCGCCGTTTCAGGAAGATCATGATCCACGCCCCGTAGAGGACGCTGCCGGCAAGGAACACGGCGAAGATGGGCACATTGTAGATGAACAGCACCGCTGAAAAAATGACGAATGTAAGGATGGAGAACAACACCGTGATGGTCTGGTTGGTGAGGAAGTTTTCGATGCGGCGGTGATCCTCGATGCGTTGCAGCAGGTCGCCCGTGAGCTTGGTGTCGAAGAACTTCATGGGCAGCTTCATCAACTTGATGAAGAAGTCGGAGATGAGCGACACGTTGATGCGGGTGCTGATGTGCAGCAGGATCTTGCGGCGGATAAAGTCGATGGCCGTGCGGCTGAAGAGCAGCATCAGTTGGGCGATAAGGACGAGCCAGATAAAGCCGATGTCCCTGCCCGCGATACCCGTGTCGACGATGGCCTGGGTGAGGAAAGGGAAGATGAGTTGCAGGAGGCTGCCGATGAACAGCCCCAGGATGAGTTGCCCGAAGAAGCGCTGGCATTTCGCCAGGTACTTCCAGAGGAACTGCACGCGGTTGCCGGAAGGAATGCTGTCGCCCTCTTGTTCATAAAAAAGATTGGTCGGTTCCAGCAGCAGGGCGACGCCTTTTTCCTCGCCGCCCGTGCGGGTACTGAGCCAGTGAGCGCAGAACTCCTCGCGGGAATAGGCGAGCAGTCCCTTGCCGGGATCGGCCACCGCTATTTCATCGCCTTTCCTGTTGTGCTTTATACGGTACACCACCACAAAATGCTCCTGGTTCCAGTGAACGATGCAGGGAAGGGGAGCTTTTTCCGCCAGCTTGTCGAAAGTCAGGCGGCCGCCCACGGTGTGGAAGCCGATCTTCTCCGCCGCGCGGCTGATGCCCAGCAGCGAGACGCCGTCGCGGCCGATGAAGCAGTTCTCCCGCAGGCGCTCCAGCGTATAGTCCCGGCCGTAATGCCGGGCGACCATGCTCAGGCAGGCAGGGCCACAGTCCATTGAGTCGGGTTGCTTGGTGAAAGGGAAAGACATGATTTATAATTTATTGCTGTTTCCCAATGAATAACGAACTTCAAAATCAAGAGTTAAGTAATCTTCCAAAGAAGTGTCTATCACATTTAGTGAGCAAATGTCATCAATATTTCCCCATCCTTTTTCAATTTGTTTTTGGCTGCAAGGCCCCATACATTGAGGCAGCATTACGCATTTTAGGCATTTGTCATTTTCAAAAGTTTGCCTTGACAAGCGTTTAATTAAATCAACTTCATTCCATTCTATCCTTCCATCTGGGAGAAGTTTTCCTTCAGCAGTATTCGGAGTCAAGTTTCTTCCATTACATCGATAAACTAATCCATTATAATTGATTACAGCATAATTATACACTTCTGCCGGACAAGAAACGTGCCTAAGTCCAAAAATTCCGTGTCCTACCCTAAATCCTGCTTTCAAAAATTTCACGATTGTTTGTTTGAGTTCATCTACTTGTTCCTTATTGACAGAGTTTTTAGTTTGCCAAACACGTTCCAGATGAATAGATATTTTACTTTTATCTAACTTTGAAATCTCATCAATAATTTCGTCCGTATATTTCAACGTTTGATTATCATAGTTAAGGCGTAAAGTAATTATACGGGGAACAAGAGAATTTTCAGAAGAAATATTATCAGAAATCAATTGTAATGCTGAAATGATTTTTTCAAAGGTCGGATAATTATCCGTCTTGCCAATTCTTACTTTATCATGTTTTTGCTTATTGCCATCAAGAGTTATTTGAAATAAGGGGTTGAAAGGTTTTAACTTTAAGACTACATCTTCAGTTATTAATGATCCATTTGTAACAAAAAAGGGGTAAAAAGAAATCCCAGCTTTACTACACAATTCATTCACTTGTTTAAGTAAAGGATAAACAGTGGCATCAAAAAAAAGTAATGGTTCTCCCCCAAAAAAGGTAAGATGTAAAGAATCAATTTCTTTTCTCTCAATTTTATTTGCAATATGTTTTACTGTCGCATTCATCACATCTTTTGAAATACAGGTGTTCTTCACATGAGTTTCATAACAATACCAACATTTCAAATTGCAATCTTGAGTCGGATATATCATTAGAAAATAGTTTCGATTTGCAAAAGTTTGCCTTCGATTTGCAAGTCGAATAGCTCCAAGTTCGTCCATCTCGTCGTTAATTATAAAACCAGACTGCCTAAAACTATCAAAAACAGATGGACATATATTTTTGAAAATATCTAAATCTTCGTTTTCAAATATTTCATGTGCCTTATGAGAAACAATTACATAATTATCAGTAAATGTATTGTAACTTAGGACACATTTATTTTTTGAAAAAACACATTGTAATTACTTTTTTTTCATTTTTCGATTGGATTTAATTTGTTCTTGATTTTTCTTGTTCATTGCTAGATTGGATATGCTGAAATTTTTTAGCCTTTCCTTTACTAAAAGAGTAAGACAATGTAAATGCAAAAAATGGCAATTTGCTATAATACGTTTGTTTTTGAGCAATAACACTGGGCGTTTCATTTCTTGATCCCATTTTTTGGTTATAAAGCATTCTTTGTGCTTCCACTTTCACACTCAATCTATCTTTGAAAAATGATTTATAAACAGCCATATTTAGTAAATGATATGGATAACTTTCTGAATAACCATTTTTTGATCGTGAAATATAGCGGTATAGAATTTCTCCACGGATATTTCCGGGTATATAGAATGTGTGTTGGGAAAACAAATCATAACTGAAAACTGAAAATATTGGCAACATCACAGCTTGATAACAACTGTGGTTTATATTTAATTGATTTAGAGCACTCCACCATGATGTTATGTTTACAGGTATATACGCATTGAAATTAAAATTATTCGTTTTTACGCCATCTACATACGAAGATATAATTATAGATTCATTATTGATTGTTTCATTTTTATTAAATGCGCTTATGGCATTGTTACTCCATCGGTACGATAATGAAAAATAATATTTTCCCTTGTAATTATAGTTTATCCCAATATTATTTATGATGTTAGGACTTAACAGCGGATTTCCTTCTACTATGTTGTATCTGGAGGTATAATAACGTTTCGGAAGTAGTTGCAAATAATTAATCCTTTGTATTCTTTGAGTATAGGAAAATCCCAACTTATTCTTATCATTTAGATTATAGTTAAAATAAAATGATGGGAATAGATTGCTTTTCTCTTCTGTTGATCTGACATTTTCGATCTGGCTAAAGGTATATTCTCCTCTTAAGCCTCCAATAAAACTCCACCGGGTTTTACTTATATTATATTGGATAAAAGTTGAAATAAGTTTTTCATTATATTCATATTTATAACCTATTGAATTATCTATTATCCATTCATCTGACAATTCCTCATAACTAGTTAAGATATTATTAACAAATGAATTGCTGTATTTTATTCCGGTCGTTAAAATACTTTTTGAAGTAACGGAATGATGGTAATTAATTTCTGTAGAAAGCATTTGAAAAGGGCTCTCCTGATCATTAAGAATATCTTCTGTTAAAATAAGATTATCCTGTAAATCATAATTATGATAATTATAATAGCTCTTGGAATTATATTTGTACTGATTAACATAATCGGAAAGAAAGGTAATTTTTTTCGTTCCCGTAGAATCCAACAATAAATCATAGTTGACCGTAAATGAATAATTGTTCATATTTTGTAAATCTTTTTGGTCGATTACTGTTTGCCATATTGCTGATTTATTTTCACCATTTATATTTGTTTCACCGGTAATACATTCATCTTTAGCCCAATATAAATAATTGACATTAAAAGCTATATTATTTTTTCTATTAATTTTATAAAACAAATCAACGTTTAGAGAATAGTTTTTATCGAAAATCGTATCTTTTAATTCTGTTTCGTATTCAATTTCCTGTTGAATATCTTTAGCATAATTATTTGAAAGGAGCAACCATTTTGATTTCTCTCCGTTTAATGAAACATTGGCTCCAAAGTCTCCTTTGTAATATTGTAACGAAAGAAAAGGAGAGATTCCTGCGAAACGTTGTATATCTGTTTTTGTACTGATCGTTCCACTTATGCCTTCATCTATATTTTTTTTGGTAATAATACGGATTATTCCATTTCCTTCTGCTTCATACATTGCCGAGGGCCTTTGAATCACTTCTATCCTACTAATATTTTCTGATCGGAATGAACTCAAATATCTCATCAGAGATGCTCCTGAGAGTCTGATAGGACGATCGTCAATAATGACCTGCACTCCAGACAACCCATTAATTAAAATACCTCCGTCAGAAGTAACCCATACCCCGGGGAGCTGTTGCAAAAGGGACTCGATCGTATTGCCTTTTGCAGCCAAGCTATTTTCTATTTTTATATCGAAACGATCGTTTTTGAAAGTCACTTTTGGGCGAATAACTTTTATCGAGACCTCTCCTAAATTTGCATCATTTTCCTGTAACGTAATGGTTTGCCTCGATTCATCTGTTAAGTATCGTGTTTTATATCCGATAAATGATATTTTTAAAAAATTATTTGCTATTTTTTTTGCAGTGAGTGTAAACGCTCCATTATTGTCGGTTATTGTTCCGGTTATTAATGCAGAGTCAGGTAATGAATGTAGCGTTACATTGGCAAACTCAAGTGGTAGTCCATTATTATTTATTATTTTACCCTGAATAATATTATCTTGGGAATTTATATTTAATGAACACCAGAAAAGTAAGTATATTAAAAGTGTAAATTTATTCATACCAGTTAACGATTTTGTATAGGATAGGATTATAAACACAAATGTAGGAAAAGAAAATCAAAATATTCTTTTCCTACATTTGTTCGAATGATTAAACTAAAACGGGATTCGTTGGTTTTACTGGCTTACTACATCCCGAGCAACCACCTCCACAACCGGCTCCACAGCCGACACCACAGCCCATAATTTCATTATTTCCTCCCTTGATTTCAATCAAATCATCATTTGAAAGAAATATATTATCAAGAGATAGTATTAAGTCTATAGATTCTTTGCTTGATTTCATATTGTTTAAATATTTGGTTTTTTTCTACTCGTCACGCTTTTCGAACTCCTCGCCCATTGTTTGAAACAGCTTCCCGGCAACACACCGGTTGGGATTGCTGCGCCGCCTACTATTTTTTATCTTCGCTTCAGCGACTTGCGGACAATTTGTATAAATACAGATTTTCCGCTTGTCTCTCAATTTCTAAACAGGAAAAATCCTGTTTTTCCTGTTTAGGCTGCGACCGTCGAAATTGAGAAAAACGGCTGCAGCCGGATGTGTCCAAGTTGTTTTTGCCGAGGAGGTGTAAGAAGGTATTATGTTTCAACAAACAACATGGGAAGGAATTTCCCGGCGTAGGTTTCTTCGCTAAGCAACATGTAGGTAAAAAGAAAGGAATTTCTCCTGAAACCGGACGACAAATGTTCTCCGTCCGGAAACCTCCTCTGATTTTCCGTAACGGGAAGAAACGCAACATCCGCCTCAGGCATCCGGTTATCTTCCACCTCAATATTCCTATCCTTATTTTTACCTTCATCCGTAAACTTGCTTTTATCAAAAAAACTGTCATTCCGTGTTGAATGCATTCTCAACAGGGGGATTGCGAGTCAAACCCGCAATGACGAACCCTTTTTTATGTCTCGTGAACATTCCGTTATGTCTTCTGCCCATTAATTTATCCCTCAGACGGTTTTGAGCCGTTTAGCAGAATTTCTCTATAACTCAGAATTACTTTAATACGGCTACCGGCTTCAATCCATGCGGGGTAACAATATAAGGTACTCCATCGATAATGACAATAATCGAATTATCTTCATCTTCTTTTTCAGTTCCTGAAGAACCGCCTTTTACCGAGTTCAGCTGTTGTGCATTGAATACTTCCATTGTTTTGGTTATTAATTGTGAATAATAGTATACGCTGCAATATTAGGAAGAGTTTTCGGAACGTTATATAATCGCAACATAATCTCTTCATCGAAAGAATCGATATATAGTATAGGCGAAATCTATATACCGCAGAGATAAAGGGAAGCTATCCATTAGTTACGCCCGTAATGCCGGGCGATCATGCTCAGGCACGCCGGGCCGCAGTCCATTGCATCGGGTTGGCGGGTGAAGGGAAAAGACATAATTTTTCTACTTAAAATCGAAAAAAGACACTTGCCAGAAAATTACGCGGACGTATACGGTATTCTCTCACCATACTCGTCAAACCGTCAAAAAGCGTATATGCATATATGCGTTGATTAAAAATATTCGTGACGGACAGATTCAACTCCCACCCGCCCCTAAAGCTATAGGTAAATGCGGCATCGGAAAGGAAAAAGTGTTTGGAAACATCAGCGGTAATTTCATTATAGTAATGTTCTCCCACAAGTTCTAACGACCACGTTTTGAAAGGGGTTATATGGCACGTTAATTTTTGAGAAAGATTTGTATAGGAAGATTCTGTTTCGCTGTTTGTTAAACTCAGCCGGTTGCGCGAAAACTCCAATTCATACACAAAGCCGCCCCAATCGGAAAAACGGGAATTTATCTTCGGGGAGACTGTCCATAAATCCGAAGAATAGGGCGTCTCAATACCGTTTTGAAACATGGAAGCTCCGGAAAACAGATAAGACGACCGTACCGACACCATGCCCCTGATGGCATCGATTCCTTTGCTCACATTGCCGTTCAACATCCAGACATCGGAATAATGGGGCTGAGAAATATAGGTATACAGGATGAAATCATCTATAAAAGAACGGTCGGAGATACGCGGGGAGTAACTCCAAGAGCGCATCACGGAGGCATTGGCAAAAAATGCTTTCAACGGGTTTTTATACGATGTGCTTAAAGTCAGGGACTTTTGGGTGCCCGTTTCATAATCGATCAATCCCCGTGCAAGACTACGGTAATTTTGCAGGATTACTCCTTCATAAAAGGACTGTTCTTCTACGGGACTCTGTGACAGACGTCCCGAAACGGAGGCCGACAACCGCGAAGTAACATGATATCGCATATATAGTCCGGGGGAGAGTAAAAAACGGGAAGTCGGTTCTTTTTCTTCCGTGAGACGATTCCGGTATTGATAAGAGAGAAAGGAAACAGGCATATCGAATTTCGCTTCGAATCCGCCGTTTTTATATTCCACCTCCGGCGATGCATAGAGATTCAGATAGCGCACCGACAAGTCATTATCCAATCGGCCAATCGTATCGGACACCCCGGTAAGAGTACTTTCCAAAGACCGCGCAACTCCTATTATCCCCAGCTTCAGGGAAACAGTAAATGGCTTCAGGTAAAAAGCCAGCGAGGTATTCGTATTCGTGTAAAAAGCCGAAGACAAGACCTGCTGTTCCTGTGCCTCTCCGTCCCTTGTCACCGTTAAATCCTGTGGCTTGGTTTGATACAAATTGAATGAGTGAATCGTGTAAGCCTGTTTCCCAGTGCGCTTCAACAGTTCCAAATCATTGGCTATGCTACGGTATGTAAGGGAAGCCGATTGCCGGTTGGAATAGGTTCCCGCAATGTCGATATCCGTATCATTCCACCGGAGATCGGTAGAGAGTTTATTTTTGAAATAATAAGACGAGGTGTTTGCCGAAAGGGTTACGTCGCCCGACAACCGGTTTTGGCGGTTATATCCATGTTCGGTTTTCTCCTCCGTCAGTATTGAATCCTGCAAGAAATAAGCAGTTACCGAAGAATTATCGGACGTAAGCCGGGTGTTGGTGTAAGTGATTTGAGAAGTAAGGTCATAATTCTTCCCCAGCGACCAGAGGTTATTAGTACTCATCATGTGGGTCTTGTTAAAGCGCGTACGTTCGGCATCGAGCTCCGCAAGAGAGCCGGGGGAGACATTGACATTGTCCGCGAGACGGTAATTCTTGGAGAATTGACTGAGTATTTCATCGATGGAAAACGACTGCGTTTCGCGTATCAAGTCCTCGCCGGTATTATTCGTTTTATAGGTGTTCAGCGTTTGCGCATTTTTCTTGAAGCGCATAAGGGCCAGTTCTATATTCCAGAGAAACGGGCTTAAGCCAGCACCGGCTTTGACGGTACCCACCCATCGGGCTTTGGCATCTTCTTTTAAGCGGATATTGATTGCCGGATTCTGAGAGAACGAAATATCTTCCAACGCCTTTAACGGTTGATGGTTTTCCATCACTTCCACGCTGCCCACATCCTGTTGCTGTACGTTTTGCGTTGCCAAGCCATAACGCCCGCCCAACAAATCTTTTCCTTCGATATAGAATTTATTAATCGACACTCCGTTGAATTTGATTTCGCCGCTCTTTTCCACTTCAATACCCGGCATTTTCTTCAACACATCTGCCAGGGATTTATCCCGTGCATCCGCAAAACTCGAGACTACATAACGTATCGTATCGCCACGTTGATGGATGCCAGGTGCTTTCACGATCACCTCTTTCAATTCCGTCGCCTGTTCGCTCAATTGCACATCGTACACCTGCCGATTCGTTTCGAGCGTTACGCTTTGAGCGGCAAAATTCATCAGGGAGAAATGCAGGGTATGCTCCGCGGGAAAGGACTCGAAAGATATTTCGTAGCGGCCCTCTACGGAAGTACGGGTAAACTGAATGATTTTGTTTTCCTTCGAGCGCACTGTCACCAGAACGCCGGGCAATGGTTCGCCCGAACTCTTTTCGGTTACCAACCCCGAAATCATAACCGGCTGGCTGTAACTTACGACTATTGTAAAGAGATAAACGATTATACCGATGACATACTTCCTCATATATTTTCTCCTTTTTTTACACTATTACACGGTAAGCTGCTGTAATAAATTCAGGTCCGTCATTAAGAACGGGATATCTATAACTGAATATCCCTGTGGCAATTCGTAATGATTCATCCAAATCGCCGGAACTTTTTTTATATTCGACTTGCTATTTTCTTCACATTGGAAATAGAAATCAGCAACCGTTTCGTTCGATATTTCCTGTAATGAATAAATCGATGAAAATTTCTCTATGGATTGTTCGGAGTACCAATCTCTTATAATTTCTAACTTTTTTTCATCGGAATTTATATTTCTGCATACTTCTATTAAATATAAGGGGATATGATTTATTTCTTTGTATTCATGACTTTTCACGCCATCGAAACGTATATTCCATGAAAAGTGATTAGGAAATTTTTCACGCATATCCATAAGTGCAGTTACCAGTCTTTTACACGGAGTACACAAGGGGTTGAGCAATGTCGTGATGCAGATTTTCGAATCGGAATTTCCGATGGATATCACCCCATTATTTTTAGAAAAAGAAGTTCGCTCGTGATGTTTGAATAATGTAGCAAGAATAAATGGATCCCTTTTAAATCTCAGAGCATTGATTTTATCTGTAAAATGTGTTGAATGCTCTCGGAGAAACTCTTTAAAGGAAAGTAAAACCATAACGCTGACAGCCAATGAAAAAAGCAGCAGGGACAATATAGTCATAAATGGAACGGTAAGTGTGATTTTTAAAGGGAATATAACAACCAAGAAAACTTCCAGAACAATCACACCCATTATACTGAGGCATAAAGGGCACCATTTCTTGACAACAAATCCTTGATAACCGATAGAAAAGGAGATAAAAGGAATACAGCAAACAGATAAGCAAAAAAGAAAGGTGATAACACTATCAACGAGTCCGGAATATACACTTACTATCAGTAAAATGAATCCCGTGCAGAAATAAACGAATCCCACATCAGCTAAAGTCACGCTTTTTACTATCTTCGAAGCTTTTGAA
This sequence comes from Limibacterium fermenti, assembly GCF_041902845.1. Classification (GTDB taxonomy): domain Bacteria; phylum Bacteroidota; class Bacteroidia; order Bacteroidales; family Dysgonomonadaceae; genus Limibacterium; species Limibacterium fermenti. Next base: position 4,069,107 of record NZ_CP159486.1, on the reverse strand, counting down.
TGAAGTACTTGATCGCAATCAAAGGATGCTTTGCTGTGACAAAAGCTGTCTATGGAAGGGGAAAAGCTACCGGACTCCTGATTGAGCAGATTTATAGACAGCCATATACCCACCATTTTCAGTACGCAGAGATTGAATGCATATAGTATTTCCGTGGAATCATAACGATTATTCTGAAATTCGAAAAGAAAGAGGCTTGATAACGCCAATAAGGTTAAACCATATACACCACCCAATCTATTCGTTATTTTTGACTGATTTATTTTCCGTTGACGTTGCGGCAAGCCTTTTTCAGCTAAAATAAGCACACCACTCCAACGGGCACAAAATTCATCTTTTATGATTTCTTTTATTTGGTAAGTAATGGCATCGAAACATATCACTTTATTGGCCGTTACTTTTTTCACCAAAACAAACTTTCCAGTGTCATTTTCTTTCAGATGAACAATTGCAGGCGATTCAGTTTTTTCAAGACCCCTGAAATCTGCTTTATATGCCTTTGTTTCCAACCCAAAATACAGGCACGTCTGTACAATCGACAAAACCGAAGGAAATGAAGGAGACGACAGTAACACCAACGCCACTTCTTTTTCCCGGTATGGAACATCGTATATCCTAAGGAAATGAGTTAATAAAGTGACTAAATATCTATTTTCGTTTTCATTCATTATTTGTAATCCCGTTCTATCAAATCATATCGCATAACATTCTGCGGATAGCCGCCGCTTAAATCGATGCCTGTTTCCATTTCGATATAACTGCTTAAATCCATCAGGTACCTCTTTTCGGTTTTCAGGAATGTATTACGAGTTGTCTGCTCATATTTTCCTCTATCTGTAAAATAAGTAAAGACAATAGGAATATCTTTTCTTCTTTCCAGACCGATAATTGTGAAATGGTATTGACTTCCCTTATCATATACTTCCATGATTAAACCGGGTAATCCTCCAAATTTCCACGGGCCATCACTTACCGGAATATCAGCAGCAAACCATGCCGTCCATTGTCTGCCCCTGAAATCACATTCCGCCATTTGACACAGATAATCCAATACGGTTTTAGTACTATCCGAAATCTGCCAATTTTGAGCGTGCAATTTATCCTCATATCTATAATATTGAGTCGAAATTCCATCAGTGACTGTCATTTTCCCTTTCGGATAGTTCTTATAAACATACGTCTTCATCCGCTTATAGGGAATTCCTTCAAAAATCCCAAGATTCAAGTAATCTTTAACTGCTTTTTTCGTCAATATTCTCCTTTTATTTTTGCCGTCAGGCGCTGCATCCAATGAGTCAGATTGGGAGGTATAATAACTATAACATTTTGAGAGGTTACTTCCGATTTGTAATATCAACAAATCATCTCTTACAACATTTTTCAATGTATCGAATTGCCAGATATACTTATACTGGCATTGTAAATAGCTTCTATCTAACAATTCCTGCGATTGACTTTCAGTAATGAATATAATACTTAATAAAGAAGTTAAATATTTCATTTTAATCAACATAAGTGCACCCAATTTCTCTTAAAGGAAAGAGAGGATTTTCCTCTCTTTCACAATTTCACATTAACAATGTTTTGCGTAAGCTGATGATGCAGAATGTTTTTTTCCATCACTCCATCCGCCCCAATTGTCTTCCATTAATTGATCGAGAATGGCACAATACTCTTCTGCTGATATACCACCTTTGATTTCACTCATTTCTTGATAATCTAATTGTTCTAACATAGTTATAATGTTATTGATTCTTTTCGATTAATCGGAAAGAAAGGTTCATAATTTATTGATTCATCCTTTGTTTAGTTCTATACAGCCGTCGGCTGTACCGCCTACTAGTTACTTTTCTTCGCTTTCGAGCTGCTTCCGGTAAAATCATTTTCCCATCGCGTAGGATATTGAGTTCACCGTGTTTTCATTATCTTTGCAGCGCCTTTTCTTGTCATTTAGTGAAACATCCGGGTTACACCCGTCTTCGATCAATTATTTTGCTTTCTGGCGAGGGAAGGCTTATTTATAATCACGTTCTATCAAATCATAATATACAGGCTTGTCTTTTCCGAATGATACGCCTGTTTCAGCCTCCATAAACCCGGAGGTATTAACAAGACTTCGCATATAAGCTTTTAAGAATTCTTTTCGATCTATTTCTTTATAAGATGTATTTATTTCCATCGGTGAAGTAAACAAAATAGGCTCCTGTTTCATGTTCTCTATACCAATAATCGTAAAAGCGTATTGTTTGCCTCTATCTGAAACATCCATGATTAAACCGGGCAATCCACCGAATTTCCAAGGTCCGTCACTTACCGGAATATCTGCTGTGAACCAAGCTGTCCAATCCCTTCCCCGGAAATGACAAGTAGCCATTTGACAGGAATAGTCCAATATAGTCTTGATACTATCTGTTATCGTCCAGTTTTGGGCATTTAATGTATCGGAGTATAACACATGATCTCTGCCCACCGCATCAGTTACGGTAACTTGCCCTGAGGGATAATTTTTATACACATATGTGGTAGATCGCTTTCGGGGAAAACTATTCAGAAATTGCGCTCTATTCCGGTGTATTTGAAAATTTCTCAGTGATTGATTGAACATTTCTTTCCATTTTTTCTCCCCATCCGGTGTTTTCGACAACGAATCATTTTGGTATGTATAATAACTATAACTCTTCGAAATGTTCTTGCCGACTTGCAGTACAAGTAAGTCTTCACGAACAGTTTGTTCCAACGTATCATTCATATAAGTGTGATGATACATACATTTTAAGAAGCATGATCCAATACTTTTTCTTGAGAAAAACAAAATAAAGGGAGTATCGCTCCCGCTAAAACACAAATGATAATCCGTTTCATAGCATAATTTATTTATAATCCCGTTCTAAAAAGTCATATAATACCCGCCGAGGTCCTTTATCCAAATATCTTTTCTTTTTTCCTTTCCATATCACATCGTTTATCAAATCAATTTCTTTTCGTGATTTTCCTTTCAGATATTCCATGTAGGCTTTCAGGTATTCGTGCCGGGTAGTTTTTATATAGGGCTCATTATCGTAATTGTAAAAAGTTACCGGGGTAAGGTTATCCTTTTGAATGGATGCAATCACATAATGATAATCCTTATTTTTATCGTACGCTTCCAAAATCAAACCCGGCAGGCCCTTCAACTTCCATGGCCCATCGTCATAAGGAATATCGGCAGTGAACCATGCGAAATAGGTTCTCCCTCTGAAATCGCAACGTGCCAATCCACAGGAATAGTCCAGAATCCGTTTCAAGGAATCTTCTAAAATTGTCCATTGTTGGGGCGCCAATTCTTCTTCGTATACAAAACCGACAATCATATCTTTATTCATAACTGTAAGTTTTCCTTCGGGATAATTTTTGTAAATGTAATCATGCGTGGTGCGTACGTAGGGACCTTTCGTGAAGTTTCCCGAATTGAGCGTTTCAATTGAAAGTTTCATGGCGAATTCCGTATCTTCCGCCCAGAGGGAATCATTATAAAAAGTGTGCCTGCTGAAGAACTGTGAAACATTTTTTCCGATACGCAATACCATATCATCCTCTACCGGTTTGGACTTATATAGAGTGTCCTTTTGCAGCACAAACGAATAGATGCATTCCAACTCAGCATCTTCTAAAATAATATTTTGAGAAAGGACTGAACTAAAAAAAAAGAATAAACTAGCAAATAATAAAAGAACAAATTTCATCATTGTCTATCGATTTAATACAATCTACTCCTCTTAATTAAATTTTAAAAGGAGTAGATAAAAATCAATTTTTAGTTCATACAGTAGCTTTCATAGAGTTCACCCCATCGATCCCATTGTTTATCAGTCCAATCTTTTCCAACTGTATTGGCTTGTTCTTGCAGAACATTGCAATAAACATCGTAAACTCCTTCCTCGTATCCACCTTTGATATCACTCATTTCTTCTAAATTCAATTCTTCTAACATATTTGTAAAGTTATTGATTCTTCCCGATTAATTGGAAAGAAAGGTTCATAATTTATTGATTTATTCTACGTTTAATTCTATACAGCCCGTCGGCTATACTTCCTTACTCGCTACTTTCTTCGCTTTTGGGCAGCTTCCGGTAAAATTAGTTTGCCATCGCGTGGGAGATTGACTTTACCGTGTTTTGATTGTCTTTGCAGCGCCTTTTCTTGTCATTTAGTGAAACATCCGGGTACACCCGTCTTCGATCAATTGTTTTTGCTTCCTGGCGAGGGAAAAAGCCCCTCCGGCTTCCCCCAAAAGGGGAGAGGAGGTTCGGCGGTTTCTGAGACCGTTTTTACCATATATCTTTTATCGATTCTATTGAGACTATTGATTAGGTTGTCACATCTTCTATCTGTTACAGAATGTTTCTAAACCATTCGAATATGTCTCGCCAACATTCCGTTATGTCTTCTGCCCATTAATGTATGTCCGGCAGACACTCCTGTATGTCTTTCAGCCATTATTATATGTCTCTGAGTCATTATGGAATGTCATCGAGCCATTATTGTAGGTGTTTGAGTCATTCATTTATGTCTCCGGCACATAACGGAATGGCTAATTGTCATTATTGAATGGCTCCGAGACACTCCATTATGCGTGTGAGACATTCCGTAATGGCCCGGAGACGCTCCGTAACGGGCAGGCGATACTCGCTTATGTGATCTACCCGCACGGATAGGATGCCGTCTCTTATTTTTTCGTTTCGGACGTCTTGCCGCGGTTCCTTTTGAAGAACACAGACATTGCCTCGTAAAACACGCTTAGCCCCGGCACCTTGTCCTTGTGCTGCTTGACGGCCGTGTACACCTCGAACGCGGCATTGATGGTGTCGCCACCGACGGCCATCACCGACTTTTTCAATCCTTCGCTGATCTCTTCCGCTTGGAGGGAAAGGGGTTGAAGCGTTTTGTAAAGCGTATAATCCTTGTCGAACTCCGCTGCATTAAACACTGCCGGCAGAATTTCGGGGTGGGTGTCGACTACTTCCTTGGCCAGTTCGAGGAACGGCTGGTAGTTGTTTCCCACTTTAAATACCCCGCTCACTTCCGTGCTTTGCATCGTGGAAAGGAACGGTAACTTCGTGTTGATTGTCGCAAAAGCTTCGCGAACTTCTTCCGCATCTTCACCAGAGAGCGTTGCAGAGATCAGATTCAAATCCATACTTAATCTAATTGTTCTAACGTATTTATAAAGTTATTATTTTTTCCAATTAATTTGTATTCTTAGTATTTAAAACTCGCTGTCAAGATTACCGACATTGGCCTGATAGCGTATCTGTACATATAGGTTTCCAATCCGTTAAAAAATGAATAGGCATATTCTTTTTTATTGAACAGGTTATTCCACGACAAGTCAAAATCGACGTTCTCCAGTTTATAACTCGCCGCTATATTTGCCAGAAATATATCAACCGACGTATCTTTCCCTATTTCGTTATAGGTATGTTCAAGTTGTAAATTGAAACTGAGTTTTTTCGAAAGCGAAACGTAAGTCTTGAATTGTTGACCAATTTGAGTGAAACTCGACTGATAAGATGTGCCGGAGCCTTTTATTAACGAAGCAGTTTCAACCCAATTGCACCGATACACGAAAGTCAACCAATCGGAAAGTTTTGTATTTCCACTGATTGTTGTCCTTAAGGTATTGACCTCCATCGGATAAAGAACATCTTGTTGGAAACGGGATAGTTGAGAAGAATGATAGTCGCTCGTTAATCCGATATTGGTTTTGATATGGCTGAAATATTTGCCCAAATAAAACCGTCCCATCCATATATTTGTCCGATTGTCTTTTAGGATCTCACTGTTTATATACACTTCACCGACAAAACGACGGGCTGCGGTTTTATTACTTTCCGAGGGGATATATGCTGCCGCAGCATTGATGAATAAATTATTCAGCGGATTCTTGTAATTCAGGCTTAGCGACAAGGTATGGCTTTTACGCAAACTGATTACTCCCGATGAAATGAAGTAATTACGGTAATTTTTCATAGTGTAACTATCCAGATAATCCATATAATCGCCGGTATTCTGCAGGTAATGATAAGCTATGCGGGAGGAGAAAAAAGGATGGAAAGTCCGGCTATAACTTATTCGCGCATTGTACAAAAAATAATGGGTGGTTTGGGTACCGTCACTTTTCCTTTTGTTGTCATAACCGATGGATTGATAACGGAAAGGAAGGGTAAGTTCCAGCTTGCTTTTTTCAGTTTTGTACGTATATGCGGGTGACAATTCGAATATTAATGCGGTTGATTGGAAGTCAGAAGCCAGGCTGTCGGTTACGAGTGAAGATACGAGGTCTGTCCCGACAGTATTCAGCGAAGCCTCCATCAATGCATTTAAGCGGATACTCGACCGGCCCCAAAACCACGAGTAATAGCTGCTATTGCGGGTGAAAAAGCCGTACAAATCAATATTCTGCCGGCTTATGGCATTATCCCTGTAAACTGTCAACGCCTCGGGTTGATTGGTAAAGGAAACATAGGAATTGATATTCCAAAGCCGGTCGCCCCACTTGCGCAAGTACTTCAATTCATTCCGGAAAGATGTCGTAGGGGTGTGAAAATCCTGCTCTACGCTGTCGCTGTAAGTAAAAACAGACGAGTGGTTCTCCGATTGTTTTATCTTCCAGTTGAATGCGTTTTCCAAAAAATACGAAGAGCTGTTGTCGGTATACGTAAGCGTTCCCGAAAAGAGTTGTTGTTTCTTTTTTAATGCATTATCCTCGATCACAATCAACGTGCTGTCGGGCAGAAAATATTCGCTCCTCAGGGAGCTGTTTTCATGCTGAACATCGTTCAAATAATTGATATTTATACGGAACTGGCGGTCAGCCCCCGTTTTCCATAAATTATTGACCGAAGCAAGATGGGTTTTATTGAATAAATACCGCTCTTGTTCTATTGGCGGATTACCGGATTCGGAAGGAAGCAATAAGTCTTTCTCTAATCCGGAGGAGGGGTCCTGCAAATCTTGCATGGAAAGCGTTTGCTCATTCAATTCCATTCCTATGTCCAAACCCGTATTGTTTGTCTTATACATGGCTATGGTTTGCCGCTTTTTTGTCGCAAGCAGGGTAAAGACTTCTAACAACCAATTCCATTCATCGGATTTTCCGCCCCCCGCTCTTACGCCTCCCACGGGACGCGCCTTTTTGTCATCCCTCAATTTCAGGTTTATCGCTGCTTGGGCACTGCTGATCATTCCTTTTATCGACTGTACGGGTTGGTGGTTTTCAATAACCTCCACATTGAGGACGGCATCGACAGGAACGTTATTGGTAGCAATTCCGTATTTGTTTTCCAATAAATCAAGCCCTTCAATATAAAACTTATTAATCGGTTCACCCTGGTATGCAATTCCCCCGCCTGGCTTCACTTCGATGCCGGGCATCTTTTTCAGCACATCGCCAATGGTCCTGTCTCCGGCTGTTTTAAACGCACTCACGCTGTAGGCCAGGGTGTCTTCCTTGATGGTTATGGGAGTCGCTTTTATGGTTACTTCCTTCAGTTCGATGGCGGAAGGATTTAATGCAACAAGTACTTCCTGTGTTTTATTCTCTATCGATAGAGAGTAGTCCGAATATCCTAACATCCGGCATACCAGCCGGAATGTATTCGATTGGCTGTTTACCGATAGCATGAAGTCCCCTTTACGGTCAGATACACCATACGACAGTACTTCGTTACTCTCGTCCACGATACTGATAACGGCGCCTTCCACCGGATTTTTGCTTTCCGCATCCGATATATTTCCTCTTATCGCCGTTTGAGATACGGCGATAAACGGGAAAAAGAACAACGGAAACAGTAATCTATACCGGCCACTCATTCATCAGTCAATTCTATCGGGTTGTACGGGCGGGATTGAATGTTATCCGGCAAACCGCCTTGCACAACGCCAGATGCCTGTATGGTTCCGCCCGGATTATCGTAAAAGTTCTTTAGCGCTTTGTTGAAGCGGGCTTTTGTCGTATTTATATAGGTCTGGTCTAAAATGTATATAGGAACGATTCCCCGTGCTTTTTCTATGGCGACTCCCTCAAAGGTGTAATGCCCCCGGTCATCTTCCACTTTGAGTATCAATCCCGGCAAGCCCCAAAACTTCCACGGGCCTTCGCTGACGGCTATTTCCGGAGCATACCAAGCCGTGTAATGGCGCCCGCGAAAAGAGGTTGTCGCTTTCCGACACTCATATCCGCATACGGTTAAATTACCCGGCTCCATTTTCCACTCAGGCTTTTCCCTATCTTCAATATATTTATAGGTAGTACTCAATGGTACTCTGTCTAAAACCGTGATTTTTCCTGCCGGATAATTCTTAAAAACATTCAAAGGAGTAGTTCCCTTTAAAAGAGGCAACAATTTATTGGTTGATTCCACCAGGTTTATTTTCTGGGCGGCATGTACCTCACGTAAGGAATCTCCTCGCAACACAAAAAAATCTGAAAACTTTGAGATGTTTAGCCCTATTTGTAAGAGCATCAAATTGTCTTTCTTTTTATCGGGCTTATTCGCATCGGTTACACTCAGCATTCTGTATTGGACCTGAAGCACACAAGTATCCAACCTAATTCTTTTTGAAACGGTCATGAGCGTCTGCATCACTTCCGGAGAGGCAGAAGTTATTTGTTGGGAAAAAAGACTCCCCACAACACAAAATAACAGAAGTATTACGAACAGATATGACTTACTCATTTTGTTTTATATTTATAGGGTGTGTCAAAAACGTTGATTAAGAATATAGACATGTATATGTATCGTATATAGAAGTCTTTATTTGTCCAATAAAAAACACTTTGGACATACCCTTATTTTATAATTTCATTAACTGCAAAGGATATCATCCAATTCCAGGAGATAGCTTTGGTACTGTTCGGGGGATAGATTCCCAAAATCTGTCTGCGTCTGAGCACCGCAACTCGCTGTAAAATTAAAAGAAGCGAAAGATGCTAAAGTAATACATAATGCAGCAAAAGTAATGATTAATTTCTTTCTCATAAATTTATTTATTTGGATATTATTTCTACTCTTCACGCTTTTCGAAATATTCGCGCCCATTTTGATACAGTTTCCCGGCAACACACCGGTTGGGATTGCTGCGCCGCCTACTATTTTTGTCTTGCTTCAGCGACTTGCGGACAATTTGTATAAATACAGATTTTCCGCTTGTCTCTCAATTTCTAAACAGGAAAAATCCTGTTTTTCCTGTTTAGGCTGCGACCGTCGAAATTGAGAAAAACGGCTGCAGCCGGATGTGTCCAAGTTGTTTTTGCCGAGGAGGCATAAGAATGTGTTACGCTTCAACGAATGACAAAAGAAGAAATTTCCCGAAGCGATGTTTTTCTCTAAGCGAAATTCCGGCAAAAGAAACGGCATTCTATCCTTAACGGGACAGTAAACCTTTTCCGACGGGAAACCAAACAGGATTTCCCGTAACGGAAAGAAATGTAGCATTTGCCTCAGGCATCCGGTTATTTTCTCCCTTAGTATTCTTATTTTTGTTTTCATCTTCATCCGTATATCCCTGTAATTTAATGTATCAAAAAACGGCATTCCGCTCGAAAGTGGCTTGAGAACACTCTGTACTATCCTGCCGCTTGTGTTATCACCGCACATAGAAGCGCAAAAAAGCCTTATTTTCCCGTCTCATCCTTTTTGCTCCGGGTTCTTTTGAAGAATGCGAACATCGCCTCGTAAAGCACGCTTAGCCCCGGCACCTTGTCCTTATGCTGCTTAACGGCGGAGTATACCTCCAACGCGGCATTAATGGTGTCGCCACCGACGGCCATCACCGACTTCTTCAACCCTTCGCTTACCTCTTCCGCTTCAATAGAAAGCGGTTGAATCGTCTTGTAAAGCGTATAATCCTTGCCGAACTCGTCCTTATTGAATACCGCAGGCAGAATTTCGGGATGGGTATCGACCACCTCTTTGGCCAATTCGAGGAACGGCTGGTAGTTGTTTCCCACTTTAAATACCCCGCTCACTTCCGCGCTTTGCATCGTGGAAAGGAACGGCAACTTCGTGTTGATCGTCGCAAAAGCCTTGCGAACTTCTTCCGCATCTTCACCAGAGAGCATTGCAGAGATCAGATTTAAATCCATAATCGTTTTGTTTTTTTGCCTTTTGGCGTAATTATTCGCACTTCATGAATTATTATTTTATCCGTCAAACGGTTTTGAGCCGTTTAGCGGAATCTCTCCAAAATTGAGGATTACTTTAGTACCACTACCGGCTTCAATCCATGCGGGGTAACAATATAGGGTACTCCATCGATAATGACAATAATCGAATTATCTTCATCTTCTTTTTCAGTTCCTGAAGAACCGCCTTTTACCGAGTTCAGCTGTTGTGCATTGAATACTTCCATTGTTTTGATTATTAATTGTGAATAATAGTATACGCTGCAATATTAGGAAGAGTTTTCGGAACGTTATATAATCGCAACATAATCTCTTCATCGAAAGAATCGATATATAATATAGACAAAATCTATATATTGTAAAGCTAAAGGGAAGCTGCCTACATTAGAGGAAATTTTCGCAAAGGATTTTCAATTGCTATTTTATTGAAGAATACTTTTTTACATCAGCACAATTTTGCTACTTTTGCTTAGAAACTGTTTTGATTTTTTTTCGGAGGAGAAATAAGAAGAAAAAATTTATTATGATGAAACGGAGAATGACACCTTATATTTTTGCTTCTGCACTCGCCTTGGCGGTTTTAATAGGCTCACAGGCGATATGGATAGGTAATGCCGTTCATCAAAAGAAAGAAAATAAAAAGGAGGAATTTGAAAAGGCGTTCAACCAATCGGTTTCTTCTTCTGCATTCTCTCTTCGGTCGTCGCAACCTTATGTCCATGCAGCCCGTCTCGATTCCATTCCTGAGAAAGATAAATCCCATCCTGAGAAAATCATAGACCTGGGAAAAATAAACAGTTACAGTAACGCCCCGATATTGATAGAAAATGCGTTTATCCTGATGCAGATACGATCGGGTAAATTTTCTCTGGCACGCATGGATTCTTTACTGCGCGCTCACACCGAAGAAATGGGCAAAACGGTGTCGGGAAGCCTTCTGCTTTATTCCAACGAAGATGTGGTGATCGACAGCATTTCCTACTCATTACCTATCGTCGAAAAAGCATTATCGGCGCGTTACACGGCAGAAAGGATAATCGCCTATCCCGGAGCACGCTACATACTGCGCGCCGAATATGGTATCGCAGAACAAGGCCCTTTGCGGAATATGGGTATAGCGACACTTATATCCCTTTGCGCTTCTGTAATTATTATCGGTGTGCTCCTTATTCTCCTGGCGAAGTTGAAACGCTGGCAGGGGGAGATGACGAACATGGAACGATCGTTCCGCGGCGCTATTCACGACTTGAAATCGCCGCTGGCATACGTGTACCTGACGCTTACGTCCATGGAAGAAAAAGAAACAGATGCTACCAAGAGGGGAGCGCTCTCGCTTAGCGCCGACCGCGTGATTTTTTTGTCTGATAAAATAAAACGGATGTTGCAATCGGGACGAACTATCCAAAAAATCCGGGATAATCAAAAAGAAGAGGTATATGTGTACGATCTGCTGGAACAGATTGAAACTGAAATGCGGGCGGTTTTTCCCGAAAAAAAGATCACGTTTAAAAATCAAGCAGACAGCGAACTCGCCATACGGGTTTCACCGGACTTGTTTGAGGCGGCTTTGCGTACGCTCATAGAGAATGCGGCGAAATACAATGATGACCGTCCCATTGTAACCCTTCACGCGTTTAAGGATAATAACCGCATAAAAATCACGGTCGCCGATAACGGTACAGGTATGACGGGCCGACAGTTGAAGCATCTTTTCTATCCTTATTATACCACCGACAAAAAAGAGGGTAACGGAATCGGAATCTATTATGCTTTTCATATTATCAAAGCGCACGGCGGTACGCTTATGGCGGAAAGTGAGCCGGGCAAAGGCTCGTTGTTTACCATTGCCCTTCCTGAATAAAGATTTAAACAAATCGAACGATGAAGACGAAGCCAAAAATAAATGTACTGCTTATAGACGATGATAAGATACTGGGCGCTCAACTTGTAAGAGAATTGAATGAACGCGGCTATGAGACCCGCTATTTCCCGTCGGTTGAAAGAATCACCGAAAACATCCGTAGCTTGCAGCCGGATGTATTGGTACTGGATGTCATGCTCGGAAAGCAAAACGGCATCGAGATGGGCCGCAACCTGTATGAGATTTTTCCCACATTACCTATTATTTTTATATCGTCGTACCACGAAGAACCTCTGAAAGAAAAAGGATTACACGCAGGAGGGGTGGCTTATCTCGATAAACCGCTATCCGTAAGACTCCTGGCAGCGCATATCGACCGGTTTGCCCGCCAACGAGACGGCAGATATAAGGAAGACGACGGGGCGCCGGAACGTATCGGCAATATGTTACTGGACAACCGGAACAGGGCTATTATAACCGAAGATGGGATAATCAAAGAATTGCGCCCGATGGACTATGTGTTATTGAAAAAACTGACGGCGAACCTTGATCGGGTTGTTTCCCGTGAAGAATTATTTTATGCGGCATGGGAAGGCAACACCGAATCATACAACGAAAACAGCCTGAATAATTACATCCGCCGCCTACGGGTTTTACTGGCTGAAAATACAAATCTGAAAATCACACTGCAAAAAGGAAATGGTTATAAATTGAGCATTCACCTGCTTTCATGATGTGCCGGTGAGCGTAACTCTTTCTTCACCTCTCCGCAACTGGGGCATCCGCCGCAATAAGAAGAGTCATCCCTCTTGACAAAGAAAAACTTATAAATTTCGTATCCGACCTTAGCCACGACTGCGAGGCCAATCAGGCCAACCACTATCCATTGTATATTCATATTTTCAAAACACGTTAAAAGGATAAATGTTCTTCTTTTACATAAAAAACTGCCCTATTTGAAATACGGCAAAAGCAACCAACCACGCCAAACCGGTCGAGTAAAGCACGCTGAACAACGCCCATTTCCATGAATGCGCTTCCTCCTTGATGGCCACGACCGTCGCAATACAGGGAAAATAAATCAGTACGAACAATAAAAATCCGGCGACCACCAACGGCGTAAACACCGGCGAGCCATCGGCATATCTTTCCGAGGAAAGCCGTGTCTGCAACGACTCCTGATTTTCACTATCGCCCGTGTACAATACTCCCATGGTGCTGATGACAATCTCTTTGGCCGCCATGCCCGAAAGCAAACTCACCGATATCTTCCAATCGAATCCGAGCGGACGCATCACCGGTTCGATGGCCTTGCCAATCTTGCCGATATACGAATTTTCCTGATGCTCCATATTGCGCACGTACTCAATATCGGAAACCAGACTCTCTCTCTCCCCCTCATCGATTTGCCCTTGCGCAACCCGAGATTCGATCTGCTCGATTTGCTGATCAAACGCCTTATCGCGATTTTCATTTTGAGGAAAATAGCCTAAGAACCAAATAATGACGGAAGCAATCAATATCGGGCCTCCCATCTTTTGCAGGTAATGCTTCGAGCGGTCCCACATGTGAATAATAACCGATTTGAACGTCGGCTTGCGATAAGGAGGAAGTTCCATGACAAACGGCGTATCTTCTTCCGTAAATATTTTTTTCCGCAGCAGCAATGCCGTAAGGACGGCTACTAAGATGCCGGCCGCATACAATCCCAATAAAATAAAGCTGCCGTTTCGCGGAAAGAATGCACTCACAAACAAAATATAGACCGGCAACCGGGCGCTGCACGACATGAAGGGCACAATCAACATCGTAATCATCCGGCTATTGCGGCTTTCTATGGTTCGTGTCGCCATGATGGCCGGCACATTGCACCCGAAGCCCATGATCATCGGGATGAAAGACTTCCCGTGCAACCCAATGGCATGCATGAGTTTATCCATAATGAAGGCCGCTCGGGCCATGTATCCCGAATCCTCCATAAAAGAGATAAACGCATAGAGGATAATGATATTGGGCAGAAAAACAATCACACTCCCCACACCACCGATGATGCCGTCGACCAACAAATCTTTCAACGGCCCATCGGCCATCCCGTTGCGAAGCAGATTCCCCAATTGAGCAACCAGCCATTCAATCCAGTCCATCGGGTACTGTCCCAAACGGAATGTCGCTTCAAAAGTAATCCACAAAAACAGGAAAAACAACGGCAACCCCAAATACTTATGGGCAAATATCGCATCGAGTTTCGTCGTTGTAAGCGAAAAATGAATCCGGGCGCCCAACGTCTCTTTCAACGCCCCCGCAATAAATCCGTAACGCGCATTGGTGAACGCCGATTCGGGATCCTCTTTCAACAGTTTTTCGATGTAACTACGTTCCTTATCTCTCCGGGAAACGATACCGGCATATTTCGGCAAATCAGCGATCGCCTGTTCTACATCTTTGTCTCCCTCCAATAACTTGACGCACGTATATCGCTTGGGCATGTGTAACTGTTCCAAATCGACCTCCTGCAATTCCCGCTCCATAACGCCGATAGATTTTTCCAAGACTCTCCCGTAGGGAACCTTCACACTCTCCCGGGGAACGTTTTTTTCGGATTGATGCAGGTCGATAACCGCCTCAAGCAACTGCGGAATACCCACGCCTTTTGTCCCGACAGTGGGAATCATGGGTACATTGAGCATGGCCGAAAGCTTTTTATAGTCGAACTTGCGCCCGCTTTTTTCGAGCTCGTCAAACATATTCAGCGCGACCACCATCGGCGTCTCCAACTCGATCAATTCCGTGGTGAGATATAAATTCCGTTCCACGGCCGAAGCGGAAACGACATTGATAATCACATCGGGCTTTTCTTCGAAGATATATTTCCGCACATACAATTCTTCGGGGGAATAAGCCGACAAAGAATACGTGCCCGGCAAATCGATCAGCCGGAAGGTATATCCCTTATGTTTAAGGGTTCCTTCTTTCAAATCGACCGTCACTCCGCCGTAATTCCCCACATGTTCATGGCTTCCGGAGGCCAGATTGAAAATAGACGTTTTTCCCGCATTCGGATTGCCGACAAGCGCCACGTGAATGGTTTTAGGATCGGTTTTCCGCAAAGGAACCGCATGGCGGGGGGTTGCATGACTTACATCCGGTAAAGGCGGCTTATTGTCGTCTTCGGGCAAATCGGACTCAGAGCGAAGCGTGTCTTCCTTCAAGTAAGAAATCTCCACCAATACGGCTTCACTCCGGCGCAACGACACCTCATAATCCATAATGCCGTACTTTATCGGATCTTTCAACGGCGCGTTGAGGATCGATTTCACTTCCTGCCCGCGCACAAATCCCATCTCAAGAATACGTTTACGGAAAGCTCCGCTACCGTTTATTTTAGTGATATATGCTCTTTGTCCTGTTTGTAGTTCTGAAAGGCGCATGAATTTTCAAAATCAATTTTTGATATGCAAACTGCAAAGGTAGTATTTTTTGGTGTGAAAAGCATCTTTTCCTCCCGCATTATTTATACTCATTTTAAATTACGTTTTTATATCTTCTCCGGGGACGTTGCCGACCGAAGATGCGGCTCCAGGCAAGGGCCTCAGTAAAAGAAGGAGCGATACCCTCGGCAAAGTCTCCGGGCGACGCCCTCGATTGTACGATATTCTTTCAAGTTTTTATTACCGTGTGTTTCCCGATCAGGCTTTTTCTTTGTATTTTTGTGAGCGTTCCGGTATCGCGTAAAGGAAAAATAATGGTTTTCGATCTCCGGAACACCATTTTTGAACAACGGACGCAAAAGAGTAGCGTACACAAAAAATTTTCAATATATTTAAAAATAACGGATTATGACGTACAGAATCGAAAAAGACACGATGGGTGAAGTGAAGGTTCCCGCCGACAAGCTTTGGGGGGCGCAAACCGAACGTTCACGCAACAATTTCAAGATCGGGGCTCCGGCTTCCATGCCGATTGAAATCATTTACGGATTTGCGTATCTGAAAAAGGGCGCGGCGTATGCTAACCACGAACTGGGGGTATTATCGCAAGAAAAACGCGACCTCATCGCCCGGGTATGCGATGAAATTCTCGAAGGTAAACTCGATGAGCAATTTCCGTTGGTTATCTGGCAAACCGGATCGGGAACGCAAAGCAACATGAACGTGAACGAAGTGATCGCCAACCGCGCTCATCAACTGGCAGGAAAAAAAATCGGCGAAGGCGAAAAGACCTTGCAGCCCAACGATGACGTGAACAAATCTCAATCGTCAAACGACACGTTCCCCACCGGCATGCACATTGCCTGCTATAAAAAAGTGGTGGAAGTAACCCTCGCGGGATTGCGCCAATTGCATAAAGCGCTCGCCGCGAAATCGGAAGAAATGAAGGATGTAGTGAAAATCGGCCGCACGCACCTGATGGACGCAACTCCTCTGACGCTGGGTCAGGAATTCAGCG
The DNA here is from genome assembly GCF_041902845.1 of Limibacterium fermenti. Lineage (GTDB taxonomy): Bacteria > Bacteroidota > Bacteroidia > Bacteroidales > Dysgonomonadaceae > Limibacterium > Limibacterium fermenti. The sequence goes on along the minus strand of NZ_CP159486.1, from coordinate 4,052,635 downwards.
GATATGCCGCTCAAGTGGAACATGGCATCAAGGCGATCGAGAATACGTTGCCGCATCTTGCCGAACTGGCTCTTGGAGGTACGGCCGTAGGAACCGGCTTGAATACGCCGAAAAACTATGATGTGGTGGTCGCTAAACATATCGCCGAATTTACCGGCCTTCCTTTTGTGACGGCAAAAAACAAATTCGAGGCGTTGGCTGCTCACGACGCTATCGTGGAAACGCACGGAGCGTTGAAACAAGTGGCCGTTTCGCTCAACAAAATAGCCAACGACATCCGCTTGCTGGCTTCCGGCCCGCGTAGCGGCATCGGCGAAATCATTATCCCCGCCAACGAACCGGGCTCTTCGATCATGCCGGGAAAGGTGAATCCGACCCAATGCGAAGCATTAACCATGGTCTGCGCGCAAGTCGTCGGAAACGACGTAGCGATTGCCGTAGGGGGTATGCAGGGACATTTTGAATTGAATGTCTTCAAACCGGTTATGGCGGCAAACTTCCTGCAAAGCGCCCAACTGCTGGGTGATGCAGCCGTATCGTTCGACATTCACTGCGTATCGGGCATCGAGCCCAACAAGCCACGCATCAAGGAATTGGTGAATAACTCATTGATGTTGGTGACGGCGTTGAATCCGAAGATCGGCTATTACAAAGCGGCCGAAATCGCCAATGCGGCTCACAAAAACGGAACCACGCTGAAAGAAGAAGCCGTCCGATTGGGATATGTTTCGGCGGAAGATTTCGACAAATGGGTACGTCCGGAAGATATGACCAAATCGTTGGATTGATTTCATAGAGAAGAGGCTGTCTCAAAAATTGTTATTATTAAAAGAGTGAAAGTAACGGATTGTAAATTAAAAAGAATATTCCCTATTTTTACTTTTGAGACAGCCTCTTTTCAAAATAATTTCACAACTATTTTAATGGAAAAAAGATGAGAACAACCGCAGAATTAAGAAAACATCTCATTAAACGAATCGGATCGGCAGATCATCGGTTGTTACGTATGATGAATGCACTCGCCGATAGTTATGATCCGGATGAAAACGATATAAATGAACCGGATTCGGATTACGAAAAAATATTGAGCCAACGGTTAGAATACCATAAGGAGAATCCCTCCGACGGAAAAAGCTGGCAGGAAATAAAAACAACCTTAAAAGATAGGTATGGTATATAAAGTGATTGTAAAATCTTTAGCCGAACAAGATATCACCGAAGCGATCGAATGGTATGCAGAGCATACTCTTCAATTAGCGGAAGAATTAACCGAAAGTATCGAAGATTGTTTGACATCCATTGAAGAGCATCCATTACAATATCAAAAAAGATATGGCGAAGCAAGAGTTGCTTTTACCCGTAAGTTCCCTTACGACATTTATTACACCATTGAAGAACAAACGATTTTCATCCACGCAGTACTTCACTCCAAAAGAAATCCAAAAACAAGTATTGACAGACTCTAAAACTTAAAAAGAATCCCATAAAGTAACACAGCTACATACGCTTTCTATTACATCAACGCTTTTATAAAAAAGAAAATAATGAATCCGGCGGTAACCAGTTTCGCTATCAGTCCGAGGATATAGCCGACAAATGCGCCGGAAGCTTGTTTGAAAGCCGCTTTTATCTTATTACCCGACAAAAGGCTCCCTGCCAAGGCGCCGACAAAAGGCCCCAGAATGATTCCGAGAGGGCCGAAAAAGAAGCCGATCAGCAACCCCGCCGCCGTGCCCCAAACGACCTGTTTGTTTCCGCCCATCTTCTGCGTTCCCCACACCGGCAAGTAGTTATCGAGCAAACTCACAATGAGTGTCACGATGCCTAATACAACGATCGTCGTCCACGACAGTTCGTCTTTCACCGACGGTGCAAACTTAAGCAGCAACAATCCCAACCACGACACCGGCACCCCCGGCAATACGGGCGCCACGGTGCCCACAGAACCGATAATCACTAAAACTGCTGCCAAAATAATCCACACTACATCCGCCATCGTATCGTCATGCTTTTTTAGAGTTCGCATCTACGGTATGATCCAGCACCACCCGGTGCGGAAGCGAGCCGTGCCCGAGAATCTCAACGGGGCACGAATCGTAAGCCGCCAGCAACCATTCGTTGGAAATATCGGCACCGGAGTGATAATGCAAGCCCTCATTGACGCAGGCGATATTCTTTACCATCGAAAGCACCGTGCCCACATCGTGCGAAACAAGAATAATGGCAATCTCTTTATTAAGCTCGCCGAGCAGTTTGTAGAAGTTGGTTTCGAAGAGTTTGTCGACATACGAACTCGGCTCGTCGAGGATAATCAATTTCGGATTGTCGATAATAGCCCGACCCAGCAGTACCCGTTGCAATTGCCCGCCCGAGAGTTCTCCTATCGGCTTGTCGAGCAAGGGTTCGATGCCGAGTTGCCCGGCCACCCGCTTTACCTGCTCCCGATCTGCGAGGGTATAGCGTTTGAAAAGCCTGCCCGACGGGGTAAGTCCCGAAAGGATGACTTGGGAGACCGATATGGGAAACTTTTTATCGATTTGGTTTATCTGCGGCAGATACCCGATATTGATGTCGGGGACGGACCTGCCTTCGTCGAAAAAGGTAATGGTTCCGACCGACGGTTTAATCAATCCGAGAATCGTTTTGAGCAAGGTCGTTTTACCGCCGCCGTTCGGACCGATAATGCCGAGGAAATCGCGTTCGTACACCGACAGCGACACCCCCTTCAAGACTTCGGGCTTAGCGTCGTATCCAACCGTCAGGTTTTGTATTTCGAGTAATTTATTCATTGTTTTTTCCGGCTAAAATACGGGCAATGCGCAGCAACTCGCCGTCCCAGTCATACGACAACGGATCGATGGTATACGTGCGCGCTCCGATTTCCTTCGCCATCACTTCGGCGTTCTTCGTATCGTATCCCTTTTCGATAAACACGATATGGATGTTTTCGGCGTGAGCGATGTCGACCAGTTCTTTGAGTTGACGAGGCGACGGGTTTTTGCCTTCAAACTCAATGCTGTATTGATGTAACCCGTAGTCTCGGGCAAAATAACCGAGCGCGGGATGATAAATGACAAATCCGCGTGAAGGAATGTCCTGCAACAAGTCTCGGATAAGGCTGTCGGTACGGTCTATACGCCGGGTCAGCGAGTCGAAGTTCGCTTTATAAAAGGCTTCGTTTTCGGGATCCGCCTCGACCACCGCCTTATACATATTGGCTGTAAATATGCGCACAGCCGACGGTGATGTCCACACGTGCGGATCGATGCCTTCACTATGCGAATGGGCATGTCCTTCGTGCGAATGATGATCATGATCGCTATGCGCATCTTCTATCGCCTCGATGCCTTCGCTGCAATTGACCACCGCTACATCCGGATTATTTTTACCCAAACGCTCCGACCAGGCGTTCTCGAAACCCAATGCTCCCACTTTAAAGTAGATGGAACTCTTGCCCAAATCGGTCATCACCGAAGGCGCCGGTTCGTAGGTTTCGTGATTAGCGCCGGGGGGAATCAATGTATTTACGGTAAACCGATCCCCCACAATCTTTTCCAGAAAAAACCGTTGCGGCTCGATGGTCACGGTAAGCACACGCTCCCCGGAGGAGTGTTGCCCGGCTTTTGATCCCGGCCGGCACCCGGCGGACAACAACAAAACAACGATAACAAGAATATAAGTAGTCTTCTTCATTTATTTTTTAAAGCGAAGGTAAGAATTTTTAGCGTTCGATAAAATAGTAAACAAAGATTTGATACTTTTGTTTCGTTTAGGTATTTTCAATAAATAAAGTTTTCAGAAATGACGAAGTTATTTTTTTATTTCTCAAGGCGTAAATCGATGTTTATAGCGCCCCTATCGACGAGATTCAGGACGAAGGAAAATGGAAAAAGAATAACTCAGAATAAATCGTTTATTTCTTCACAATTCCTTCGTATTTTAATCAAATGAAATTCGATTTTGAGATAACGGAAGACGGCTCGCACACATTATACGTTCCGGCATTGGACGAGCACTATCACTCCACGCACGGCGCCCTACAGGAAGCCCGGCATGTATATATCGACGCCGCGTTACATCGGTGCCAAAAGCCGCATGTACGGATATTGGAAGTGGGCTTCGGAACGGGACTCAATGCCTTCCTGACCTTACTCGAAACGGAAAAAAGACAGCAGACGGCGCATTACACTTCGCTCGAATTGTATCCGCTTTCGTTACAGGATGCCCGAAAACTGAATTTTGCCTCATTAATCGCTCCCGATAGAAACGATCATTTTCTACAGTTGCACGCCTTGCCTTGGGATCGCGCACAAGCGATCACTCCCGCGTTTGTCCTCGAAAAGCGCCAATGGGACTTCAGCAAACCCGACAGTTTCTGTTTCGACGGACTGTTCGACGTGGTGTATTTTGATGCTTTCGCCCCCGACAAGCAGCCCGGGGTTTGGACACAAGCGCTGTTCGACAAAATTTATGAGGCTTGTGCCGGAGGCGCCGTCATCACCACTTATTGCGCCAAAGGAAGTGTCCGGCGCATGCTGCAAGCGGCCGGTTTTGCCGTGGAACGCTTACCCGGCCCGCCCGGTAAACGCGAGATGCTGCGGGGGTGGAGACGGGAACAGGGGGACTTGAGGGACCCTTAAGGGACAAAGAGACAATAGGTGACGGGTAACTGTGACTCGTCCGGCATCCTCCGTGTATCAACTTTTTTTACTATTTTTGCAGTCATACAAACCCATTTATCCAACGGAATGAACAAAATAATCGGTCTTTTTCTCCTTATCGCACCCTTCTCCCTTGCGGCGCAGGTAATCACCTACGACACCATCCGCGTGGCGGCCGACGACGAGCGCAACATCCATCTGCGCAAAGATCGCATCGCAACGGCTAACCGCCCGGAAGAGCCTGCCCCCGACGACGAGTCGGAAGAGCCCAGGGGAAACTTGCGCATCGGCGCCACGCTGGGACTCTCCTTCAGCCGCAATTACTCGGTGTTCAATATCGGCCCGCAGGTGGGTTATCAGTTCAACCATTATTTCATGGCCGGCGCCGGCATGAAATATTATTATATGAAAACGCGCGGATACTCTTACCAATCCTCCTATCTTTATAAAAATCATTTGCTCGGAGCGAATATCTTCGGCTATGTATATCCCGTACGATTCCTCACCCTCTTCGCCCAACCCGAAATCAATTACCTGTGGGCGGGTTACACCGATGAAGCGACCGGCGAGAGAAGCCGTTCGCAGGGATGGGTGCCTTCGTTAGTTGTCGGCGGCGGACTGCGGGTAGGTTCCTCGCACATCACGCTCAACTACGACCTGATACAGCATGTCAACTCGCCTTATCCCTCGGGAGTCTTCGTCGGCATATCGGCTTTTTTCTGATGTTATACCCATACGCCCGTTTTCAACGATTCAGGGGAACACGGTCGCCCCGAAAAAAGGCTTCGGAAGGAAAAACATACCCGGGAAGGTTCCCAAAAGGTTGATTTGGAAGAAAGAAGAATGATAGAAAGTTCCAAAACGGTGTTCTGAAAGAAAATTGAAGATTGAAAAGCCCTAAAACGATACGTTTGGAGGGAAATTCAATTGAAGAAACCTCCAAAACGGTCGTTTGGTGAAAAGTTCAATTAAAGAAATCTTCAAAACGGCAGTTTGGTGAAAACTTCAACAGAAGAAATCTTCAAAACCGCGGTTTGGAGAAAAGTTCAACAGAAGAAAGTTTCCAAACGGCCGTTTGGAAGAAAATTCAATTCGAGGTTGCTCCAAACAGATAGCGGGAAGAAAAATTCAACGCAGTACGATATCGCGCACCACCGTCATGCCCGCATGTTCGTTGAGTTTCTTTATCAACGCCGGTTTGTTCATGAGTAATTCGGCGCGCAACACCGACGAAGCCAACTGTACATAAAGCGTACCACGTTTCATATATACGTTTTTCGTATAATGTGCTACCCCCTCTCCAAGCACTTCATGCCACCCGTCGACCGCCTTGTGCTCGGCCAATTTCGTTTTGATACCCGGATTCTTTTCAAAAAAGTCGGCCAAAACTTCTCCCAATGACTGCGCGTTTTTCTTGAACATATGTTTACTCGTTAAGACGTTGAATCTCCCCGTCTTTTACGGAGAAAACAGCATGGTTGTTTTGTAACCCGTCCAGAATTTTATCCAACGACTCGCGGTTGGTGTCCGAAATGAAAATTTGCCCGAACTGCTCTTCCGACACCAACTTGACGATCTCTTCCACGCGTTGGGCGTCGAGGCGGTCGAACACATCGTCGAGCAACAAGATGGGCGTTTCTTTCCGAGTCTGCATCAGGAAACGAAACTGCGCGAGGCGCAACGACACGAAGTACGTTTTGTTTTGCCCTTGCGAGCCCACCTTTTTAATGGGGAAGCCGTCGAGCAGCATCTCCAGCTCGTCGCGATGCACGCCCGCCGTGGTGTGCCCCATCGCCATATCGCGATAGCGGTTGCCACGCAGGATACTGCGGAAATCGTTACCGGTGAGTTGCGAAATATAATCGAACGATACCTTTTCGTTCGAGCGACTGATGCGGGTATAAAATTCGTTGAATATGGGCGTCAGGTCTTCAATAAAATCGCGCCGTTTGCGATGGATCAGCACGCCATCGCCGGCCATTTGGTCTTCCCACAGGTCGAGCAATGTGGCATCGATGCGCTCCTCCGGCTCTTTCAGCAGCACGTTGCGCTGTTGCAACGCCTTGTTGTAACGCACCAACGCATTCAGGTACTCCTTGTCGAACTGCGAAACGGCCATATCCATAAACCGGCGCCGCTCGTCGCTTCCTCCGAGAATCAACTCGTTATCGGCCGGCGAAATCATCACCAAAGGAATAAATCCGATATGGTCCGAAAGGCGGTCATATTCCTTCTTATTGCGTTTGAACTGCTTTTTCTGCCGCCGGCGCAAGGCGCAGTAAATCTCTTCACTCGCTCCATCTTCAAACGTATACTTTCCCTGAAGCATGCACACCTCCGCTTCGTGGCGGATAATTTGCGAATCGATCGGATTCGTAAAACTTTTGCAAAACGACAGGTAATATACGGCGTCGAGCAGATTGGTTTTACCCATTCCGTTGTTGCCGATAAAACAGTTGATTTTGGGCGACAACTCGAGTTCCGCCTGCTCCAGATTTTTATAATTGATGATGGATAGTTTTGTGAGAATCATTCCTGTTGACAGCCCTTTCTATTCTTCAAGAAGTAATTGTTGCAAATCTTCCGGCGTAATATTCAGTTTCAACCGGCCTTCCGATGCGAACGATATCTTTCCGCGCTCTTCCGACACAATAATCACCTTGGCATCGGTTTCCTGCGAGATACCCAGTCCGGCGCGGTGCCTCAATCCCAAATGCTTCGGGATATTCGGATTCTGCGATACGGGCAAGATGCATCCCGCCGCCTTGATCTTCTTTCCCACCACAATCATCGCCCCGTCGTGAAGGGGACTGTTTTTGAAGAAGATATTTTCGATGAGGCGCGACGAAATGTCGGCGTTGATGATTTCGCCCGTCTGCTCATAGAGCCCCAACTGGATATCGCCTTGCACCACGATAAGAGCGCCGGTATTGGTTTTCGACATATTCATGCACGCCAGTACAAGCGCCGTATAATACGACCGGTCTTTTTTCTGTTTATCGGCGGGAAAGAACAGTTTCGAGATAATGTTCCACCCGCGCTTGGATCCGAGCGACATGAGGAACCGCCGGATTTCGTCCTGAAACAGGATGACCAATAGAAACAAACCCACGCTCACAAACTGATCGAGAATCGATCCGAGCAACATCATATCGAATACCTGCGACACCAACACCCAGATCACCAAAAAAATGAGAATGCCGGCAAACAGCGGACGCAAACCCGATATCTTTACCTGCAAAAACAGGTAATAGAGCAACATGCCCACTAAGATGACATCGACGAGGTCTTTAAATCCGAAATGACTAAACATAAGCGTATTATTTTGTAAATTCTTTTATTTTCGAGATAATCCGTACACATTCCACGGCTTCCTTCACGTCGTGTACCCGCAGGATATCGGCCCCGCACAACAGCGAGTAGGTATGCAACACGGAAGTACCGTTGAGACTCTCTTCGGGCGACACATCCAACAGACGAGAGATCATCGATTTCCGCGAAATGCCCACCAACACCGGTGCATCAAAGATATTAAAATATTTTAGATAAGCCATCAATTCGTAGTTCTGATTCAGCGTTTTGCTGAAGCCGAATCCCGGATCGATAATGATATCGTTCACACCCAACTGGTCAAGCTGCGCTTTCTTTTCCGAGAAATAATAAATCAATTCCTGAATAAAATGCTCGTAATCGGTGTGCTGTTGCATGGTTTGCGGCACGCCCCGCATGTGCATCAGGATGTAAGGCACGTTGAGCGCCGCCGCCGTGGCAAACATATCCGCATCGATCTGTCCGCCCGACACATCGTTGATGATATCCGCCCCGTATTCCTCCACGGCCTGCCGGGCGACATCGGCATAAAACGTATCCACCGACAATACCGCATCGGGAAACTCTTTCCGGATGAGCCGCAGTGCAGGCATCAGCCGGGCAGCCTCTTGCGGAGCCGTTAACCATTCCGAATGCGGATTGGTCGACTGGGCGCCCACATCGATGATGGCTCCGCCTTCTTCCACAATTTGCCGGCAGCGCTGCACGATTTCCTCTTCGGTTTGCTTCCGGCTCCCCTCGAAAAACGAATCGGGCGTGACGTTTACAATCCCCATCACCAGCGGCGCGGATAATTCCACAAGCTTCCCCTTTATGCAAATTGACTTCGTCGGCATACCTTATTATAATATAGAGAGCGGATCCTTGCCCGGATAATCGATCGTGTAATGCAATCCCCGGCTTTCTTTTCTCGCCGTGGCCTGCTTAATGACCATATATCCCACCTTGATGATATTCCGCAATTCGCAGATATCCCTCGACACCACGGAGCGGTGGAAGAAATCTTCCGTTTCGCGGAACAGGATGTTCAGCCGGTCCATCGCCCGTTGCAGGCGCAGGTCGGAACGAACGATGCCCACATACGACGACATGATTTGCCCCACTTCCTTATAGCTTTGCGTGACAAGCACCATTTCTTCGGGCAGCGACGTCCCTTCGGCGTTCCAGTGCGGAATGTCCTCCCGCAGCGAGTAGTCGTGGAAGCGCGGTATGGAATGTTTTGCCGCAGCGTCGGCAAACACCACTGCCTCGATGAGCGAATTCGATGCCAGCCGGTTGGCGCCGTGAAGCCCGGTGCAGGCGCATTCGCCGTTGGCATACAAACGGCTGATACTCGTTTGTCCGTCGAGGTCGACTTTAATGCCGCCGCACAGGTAATGCGCGGCGGGCGCCACCGGAATCATGTCTTGAGTGATATCGATGCCATACGAAAGGCATTTTTCGTAAATGGTCGGGAAATGCTTTTTAGTCTCTTCCGCATTTTTGTGCCTGACATCGAGGAACACATGGTCGTCTCCACGGTTTTTCATTTCCGTATCGATCGCCCGGGCCACGATATCGCGGGGCGCAAGCGATTTACGCGCATCGTACTTCTGCATAAACTCCTGTCCGTCGCACGTCTTCAACACGCCACCGTAGCCTCTCATCGCCTCGCTGATCAAAAACGAAGGCCGTTCGCTCGGATGGAAAAAAGCCGTGGGATGAAATTGCACGAATTCCATTCCTTTTATTTCGCCTTTGGCGCGGGCCACCATCGCAATGCCGTCGCCCGTCGCCACCAGCGGATTGGTGGTTGTTTGATATATACAACCGATGCCGCCGGTAGCCATCATGGTTACCCGCGAAAGGAACGTGTCGATTTCGTTCGTCTCCTGATTCAGAATATAAGCGCCGTAACATTCAATGCCGGGCGTGTGGCGGGTGACAACCTGCCCCAAGTGATGCTGCGTGAGTATTTCGATGGCGAAATGCTGATCGAAGACATCGATATTGGGATGATTGCGCACCGTATCGATCAAGCTCATCTGTATCTCGGCGCCTGTATTATCTTTATGATGAAGGATGCGGAACTCCGAATGCCCCCCTTCGCGATGAAGATCGAAATTGCCTTTATCGTCTTTGTCGAAATCGACGCCCCAACTGATCAACTCTTTAATTTGCGCAGGGGCTTCCCGGATGACCTTTTCAACTACCGTTTTATCGCACAAGCCGGCGCCCGCGTCGAGCGTATCGGCAATATGTTTTTCGAAATTGTCCCAAGGATTGGTAACGGAAGCGATTCCGCCTTGCGCATAAAACGTATTGGCATCTTCCAGCGAATTTTTCGCAATGACGGCGACTTTTCCATGAGCGGCAACTTTCAACGCATAACTCATCCCCGCAATACCGGATCCTATGACCAGAAAATCATATGTATAAACCATGTTTTATAGAATACCTGTTATTTTTAAATCACAAATTTAGTGAAATATCGGGGGTTATTTCTATTCCGGGTTATTTATTTTGAATGATTCGTTCAATCACCGGTCGACGGTCTTCAGTCTTTAGACTTCATTCGTAATTTGTCATTCGTCATTTGTAATTTGTAATTCGTAATTCGTAATTTGTCATTGTCCAATATCTCCAGTCACCAGCCACCAGTCTCCATCACCCCATCAACACATCATCTCATCAGTCATCATAATGTTAAATATCAACATTTAACTTGCTATTTTCAAAAAAAGTTCTTTCTTTGTCTCATCATTATTCAACTCTTTTTTATTCTGTATTTTTTTACTGTATATCCTATGAAAAGCCTAGTTATCATACTTTTATTTTTATGCTCGCTGTCTATCCGTCAAGTTTATCCTGAAAATGTAGAACAGCAACAGGACTCGACATTCGTTTTACGGGGACGGGTATTCGATATCGATACGCGCCAGCCCTTAATGAATGCAAGCATCATGGTTGAACACTCAAGCATTTCGAGCGTGACAAACCAAGAGGGATATTTCACTTTACGTGTGCCGGAGTCGGCAAAAAATACCCGCATCCTCATCCGACATTTGGGTTATCATAACAAAACCGTACCTCTCATCACGTTGATAAACCGGCCGGATACACAAATCGGGATGTCGCTTTCGACCGTTTCCTTACAGGAATTGCTCGTCGTTTCGGGCGACGGTACGGAATTGGTGCGGGAGGCCCTTCGCCGCATTCCCCGCAACTACCCCGCCGGCCCCAATATGATGGTGGCTTTTTACCGGGAGTCGATTAAAAAACGCTCCCAATATATTTCTTTGTCCGAAGCGGTATTGGACATTTACAAAGCACCGTATACTTCCTTCGGAGACGACCTCGCCAAAATCTACATCGGGCGCAAAGCCTCCGACATGAGTGTGCGCGACACCCTCTTATTACGGTTCCAGGGAGGGATAAACGGCGCCCTGTTATTGGATATCGCCAAAAATCCCGAAATTGTTTTTGGCGCCAACGCCGACGATTATGTGTTCCATATCGAAAACATGACACCTATAAACAATAAGCCGCATTACGTTATCTCCTTCCTTCCGCGTCCCGGAATACCCGACATCCTTTTTCGCGGAAAAATATATCTCGATGCCGCTTCGCTCGCCTTTGCCCGTATGGAATTCAACATGAACGTAGAGAAAAGAGACGATGCCGTAGCCATTTTTATCAAACGAAAACCGCCGAAGATGAAAGCGCAGGTGGATCACGCCCTCTATGTCGTCGATTTTATAGAAGACAACGGGAAATGGTATTTCAACCATAGCCGGACCGAAGTCGCTTTCCGCGTACGCTGGACCAACCGGTTCTTCGGCTTGTTTGCAACCACGTACACCATCGGGTCGGAGATTGCCGTTACCGACCGATATACGGATGATATTGTAAAATTTCCACGCAAAGAGCGCATCCGTTCTACAGACGTCATTGCCGAGCGGGTGGACTATTTTCAAAATCCCGACTTCTGGGGCGAATACAATGTCATTGAGCCCGATGCGGAAATAACCAACGCCATTAGCCGCTTGAGTGAAAAATTGCGGCGACGCAACGAATAAATTACCGAATCTATTTTGGTTTTCATATTTAAATCGTATCTTTGTCGTCCGAAAAAATTTATTTAATCGTATTTTTTACAAACAATTATGTATTTAGACTCTGAAAAAAAGACAGAAATCTTTGCAAAACACGGAAAGTCTAACACTGATACTGGCTCTCCTGAAGCGCAGATAGCATTGTTTTCATACCGTATTTCGCATTTGACTGACCATTTAAAGTCAAACAAAAAAGATTATAACACGGAACGTTCTTTGAGAATTTTAGTCGGTAAACGCCGTCGTTTGCTCGATTATTTAATTGAAAAAGATATCGAGAGATATCGCGCCATCATTAAAGAATTAGGCATCAGAAAATAATTCTCAAAAAAAGAATTAAAAGAGTAGACTGATTTTTCGGTTTACTCTTTTTTTTACTCACAACTTAACATTATTGTAACCAATTATTTGACGTAATGAAACGGCGTAACTGCGTCAAAAACATATTATATAACTATGTTTTATAACATGTTTTTTTATTTGGCTAATTGTTCCGGCTGCCGTATCTTTGCATCGATAACCTAAAACAATCTTTTTTATCTTGACGCTAGTATCTATATTAACCAAAGAGGAAAGAGGCCATCTCCATCGAGGTGGCCTTTTTTTCTTCTGCGAAACATAGATCCTCGTTGAAAGGTATTACGAATAAGATTAATTTTAACTTAACGAACAAGGAGGATATATTCATCCGACCGATTCATTTCAACAAAACATTTAAATACGCAAAAGTGTTATTAGAGTACATTTGTTTATTGTAGAAGAGTAATGCATACGGAAAATCTATGAAAAATTTGTTTTTTATTTTAAGTTCCATCGTTTTAGGCTTGTTTTTCACCGGTTGCTCGGGAATAAAATACTTGACAATCGAAACGCTCGAACCGGCTCAGGTTACGCTTCCCGGAAATGTGCGGACGATCCTCGTGGCGAACAATGTGGTTCAGCAACCCAATGACATCGGCCACACGAATCAATTATTAGGACGCTCCGGAGCACAACGGATCAATGTTTCTTCCGATAGCATATCTGTATTCTACACCGAGGCTCTATCGCAGTTTCTAAACGAAGAGGCTTTTTTCGATGCCGTACTTTACCGGCAAGAACCCCTGCGCAGCGATCACGATTTCTTCACGGAACAGCCCATTAGTCCCGACAAAATGAACGAGCTGCGAACGGAACATCATGTCGACGCCATCATTTCTCTTGACAAACTGCTTATTGAAACGCATAAGAATGAGCATTTCAGGCAACAAGGATATTCATGGGCGGCTATGAAAGCCAATATCCAATCGATTGTGCGGGTTTATCTTCCTTCTATGACAGGACAAATACCCGCCGTTCATTTTACCGATAGCCTGAACTGGCAGGGATTCGAGAGGCAAAACGGCTATTTATATGCCGAAGAGATCCTTCCCTCCCACGAAGAAGCAATGAAAGAAGCCGCCGTATACGCCGCGGAAAAAATGACCTCGGTATTCTCTCCTCATTGGGTGATGCAGGACCGGTGGTTTTACACCTTACCCAACGCCCTGATGCGTGAAGGGGAAACGTTTGCACAGAATAAAGACTGGGTGAATGCGGTAAGCAAGTGGGAGGCATTTTATGAGAAAGAAACAAATGAGCTCAAGAAAGCAAAAGCAGCCAGCAATATCGCCTTGGCCTACGAGATGCTCGACGATATGCAACTCGCTTCCGAATGGATCGGCAAGTCGGAACAATTGTTTCTAAAAGCGACACGCCCCGATTCCTTAGACCGAAAAAGGGTACAGATATATAAGAGAGAAATCGACAGACGCCGTGATAATTCCAATCAGTTGAACATGCAGGTCAACTAAGAAGAAAATCGCAATTAAAGAAGAAATAACAAAAAATTGGCGGGAAGTGATGTAGTTTTCAAAAAAAAGACTACCTTTGCCCCGTGAATCTCCAACAGTAAATGAACACGTACTACTGTTTTTCAAAGGAATTTCAAATCCAGGATTGATTTTAATAGAGAGGGTCCCATAATTATAGAAGGTCCCGATCGTAGTCCGTTCTGTATTCCATATAAAGGCAAACATTTCAATTTTAATTTTATCATATTTCTCTTTATTGATTTAAGGGATTAAATATGATATTATCGATCAAAACGATCTTTATTACAATAACAAACATTTATTTAAGAACCATATAGGATTTCAATACAATTTACATGGCTTATAACATTATTGAGCTTAACGAAAAGCTCACGACAGAATTACGAGTTCTTGCCAAAGAATTAGGCATCAGACGTCCTGATGCATACAAAAAAGAAGAATTGATTTATAAGATTCTTGACGAACAGGCCATCGCCGGCACCAAAAAACTGAGTGCTATCGACGATACCAAACCTACCCCTAACGTCAAAAAGGCGCCTGTTCAAAAAACGACGAAAAAGAAACAGGAAGCGCCTGTTCTTTCGAAAAAAGAAGCTCCGAAACCGCCTGCGGATAAAGTAGTTGCCGAATTGCCGGCTGAGAAAAAATTGCAGCCGGTCAACGCAAACGTAGCGCCACCGGCGGCTTCCCCAAAAAGAGAAACAAAGGAACCTGCGCACGTTCTTCCGGAACAGAAGAAGGAGGAACCCAAAGTGAGTGTCGAGAAAAAAGAGACTCCGGCGGAAACCGCGGTTAAAGCAGAACCCGAAACCGAAAAGAAAACAGAGAGCGCCGCGGCCGAGCAGAAACCGGCTCCGGGCAAACCGATTCAACTCGTTTTCCGTTCTTCCAAACACCGGAATGAAGAGAAAAAAACAACGCCGCCTCCCGTTACGTTGCCTCCCGTAGTAGCCGAAGAAACAGAAGGCGATGCGGAAGTTGAAGCCGAAACGCCGGTGGTTATTGAAAAACCCTCTATCCGAGACCTTATCACTCCAACCCCTATTCAGCCGAAACCTCAACCTGCCCCTAAAAAAGCAGAGAATCAAAATAATCAGAACAATCAACCCCACAAAGAAAAAGAGCCTGTTTACGACTTCGACGGTATCCTTACCGCTTCGGGAGTATTGGAAATTATTTCGGACGGATACGGCTTCTTACGTTCATCCGATTATAACTATATGTCGTCGCCGGACGATATTTATGTGTCGCAATCACAAATACGCCTTTTCGGATTGAAAACCGGCGATGTGGTGGAAGGCCCCATTCGCCCGCCCAAAGAAGGCGAAAAGTTCTTCCCTTTGGTGAAAGTCGACAAAATAAACGGACGCAAACCCGACGAAGTGCGGGACCGGGTGCCGTTCGATCATCTGAAACCTTTATTCCCGAACGAGAAATTCAATCTCACCAAAGGACACAAAGATAATTTGTCGTGCCGGGTCGTGGATATGTTTTCGCCCATAGGAAAGGGGCAACGCGGATTGATCGTGGCACAACCGAAGACCGGTAAAACGATGTTACTGAAAGATATCGCCAACGCTATCGCCGATAACCATCCGGAAGTATATATGATCATCTTGTTGATCGATGAACGTCCCGAAGAGGTAACCGACATGGAACGCAGCGTGAATGCCGAAGTAATCGCTTCGACCTTCGACGAGCCGGCCGACCGCCACGTGAAGATCGCCGAAATCGTTCTCAATAAAGCCAAAAGACTGGTGGAGTGCGGGCACGATGTGGTGATTTTACTCGATTCGATCACCCGCCTGGCGCGCGCCTACAACACGGTGCAACCGGCTTCGGGAAAGGTGCTTTCGGGCGGTGTGGACGCCAATGCCTTGCATAAACCGAAACGCTTTTTCGGTGCGGCGCGTAACATCGAGTTCGGCGGCTCGCTGACGATCATCGCCACGGCGCTGACCGATACGGGTTCCAAGATGGACGACGTGATCTTCGAAGAATTCAAGGGAACGGGTAACATGGAACTGCAACTCGACCGCAAGCTATCGAACAAACGGGTCTTCCCTTCTATCGACATTATCGCTTCGAGCACGCGCCGCGACGACCTGCTGCTGTCGGCCGAAACGCTCAACCGCATGTGGGTGCTGCGTAACTACCTCTCCGATATGAATTCGGTGGAAGCTATGGAATTCTTGCTGAACCGCTTGCGCAGAACCGCGAACAACGAAGAATTTTTGATTTCGATGAACGATTAACGGCGTTTTTTGAACGCATCTTAATAAAAACGCAGCGGTTCTCTTCCAATCGCTGCGTTTTTTTATCACCCGACTTTCGCCGGTATGTTTCAGGGTGGTCGCCTATCGGCCGAAGCCCTCTATCCGCGAAGTATCATCGGCGGCGGCCCCTATCTCTGAAAGCAACTAACAAAATATACAGGAATGTTTGATGAAAGGCAATACGATAAGGTTTTAAAGACCATCTCCATCGAAAAGGCGAACCAAGTGGGACTTAAAATCATCCTTCCGGTATTTCTTCTTTTCACCATCCCGCATGTTTTGCTGCATGGGGAGGCAATGCTGGCTTATTTTCGCACCGCCTCCGACCCGATGACTTACCTGCGGGACGGGGCCGTGTTTCTGGCGGCGTTTTTTATAGGAATCGTTCTTCACGAATGCATCCACGGGGTGACGTGGGCTTTGTTCGCCCCGGGGGGATTCCGTTCCATCCGCTTCGGAGTATTGTGGAAGTACCTCACGCCTTATTGCCATTGCACCGAACCGCTCAAAATCAAACATTACCGGCTGGGAGCCTTGATGCCGGCGCTATTACTCGGATTGATTCCCGCCGTGGCGGGAGTGGCGGTGGGAGAATACCGCATCACCCTCTTCGGGATTTTTTTTATCACGGCTGCCATCGGCGATTTTATGGTCATCCACCTGCTAAAAGACGAAAAAGCCGATGATTATGCGCTCGATCATCCATCGGAAGCCGGTTGTTTTGTGTACCGAAGAAGATCCAACCCGTTTGACAGTCATCCTAAAATGTAGGGTTGACCGTCCAACAAACTTTACAGGCATTCTCCGACAAAGGTTTGACCATGCAACAAACTTTTCGGTCGACTTTTTACGGAAGTTTCGTCGTCCAACAAACTTTTCGTCCAACTTTTTACGGAAGTTTCATCATCCAACATACTTTTTACGCTTCCTCCGATGAAGGTTTGCCTATCCAACAACTTTTAAGGCCTTCCGGAGAGGAAAGGTTGGCCTTCAA
Source organism: Limibacterium fermenti (assembly GCF_041902845.1). GTDB lineage: Bacteria > Bacteroidota > Bacteroidia > Bacteroidales > Dysgonomonadaceae > Limibacterium > Limibacterium fermenti. The sequence continues at coordinate 4,035,427 of NZ_CP159486.1, read as the reverse complement.
ACTATTTTTTCAGGCGGATGATAAACGTACTGCCCTTGCCGAGTTCGCTTTCCACGGTAAGCGAGCCGTTATGCGCCTCCACAAAATCCTTCGAGATGGAAAGTCCCAGTCCGCTGCCCTGTATTTTCGTTCCCGGCACGCGGAAGTAGCGGTCGAAGATGCTTTGATGATAATGCGGGTCGATGCCCTTGCCGAAATCGCGCACATACATTTCGATACCGTCCCCTTCCTGCCGGGCGCCGATGACCACACGCCCGTTTTCCTTCGAATAACGGATGGCGTTGCTAAGCAGGTTGGTCAGCACCCAGGCTATTTTTTCGCTATCGACAAACAACTTGCCGATTTTTCCCTCCTCAGGATAATCGACCTCTATTTGTATATTAAATTTATCGGCTTGCACCTGATTGGCCTTAATGGCGTATTGTACCAATTCGATCGGTTTGGTGATGCGCGGGCGTAGCTGCAAGCGTCCGTTTTCGATTTGCGTAATGTTGAGCAATTCCGACGTGATGTCGAGCAGCCGTTTGGCATTTTCCTCGATGCTGGCCGACAATTGCTGCTGTTCGGCGTTCAATCCGCCGATACGCGCATCCTCCAACAACTTCAGGCTCATCATAATGGCCGAAATAGGCGTTTTCAACTCATGCGAAATCGTAGAGATAAAGGTGGTTTTGGCCGTGTCGAGTTCCTTGAATTCCGTGATATTCTTGAGCATGATAATATTCCCCAGGTTCGTGACGGCGCTTTTGTCCTCGTCCTTGTATTGGATGGGGATGTAGGACGTGCGGAAATAACTCTCTTTGTTATCGGCATAGATTTTCAGCGGCTCCTTATTGCCGGCAGGAGTCATCAACTCACGTACCAGCCTCCGGAGCAAGTCGTTCCGGAGAGCCAATTCTTCGGCCGACTTACGGATCACCTCTTCCCTCTTCAGATTTAAAATAGTGAGCGCTTCATCATTGATAAAAAGAATCTCCTTCTCGTTATTCAACCCGATGATGGGGTCGTTGATGCTGTTCACGATAGCTTCGAGAAAACGTTTGGCGGCGAGAATGTCCGTCAATATGCTTTCGCGGTACTCCGTGAGCCGTTCCGCCATACGGTTGAAGCTTTCCGACACGCCGTAAAACTCTTCGTTGGGTTTCGTGTCGAGCCGTTTGCCATAGTTATGGTTCGCTATTTCCACGATGCCGTCGGTCAGTTTACGGATGGTTTTGTTGATGGAAGACGGCAACCACAACAGCAGCGCCACGCCGGTGACGATGCACACCACTCCGATGACGGATATCCACAAAAGGGCGCGTTCCAGGTAAACGGGCGCGTTGGGACTGGCAGGCTCCACTTCGGTCAGTATTTGTAAATTAAATATCGATAACGCCACCAGCAGGACAATCATCCCGGCCAGTATGCCAAGCCCGAGTACTAATTTTGTTTTAATGTTCATATCGCCAATCAATTTAATTAAGAAACTGTTTTGAATTTTCCGAATGATCTAATTTTGTTTATTCTTTTATGCTGTTTTTTGCCCTTTTTTGCGCCTTTGAACTTTCCTTTCTTTCAAATAGCCCGCTATTCGATGCGAAACGAAAATTCAAAACAGTTTCTAAGAATGCCAAAGATAAACAATCTGCCGCGCACGCAAGTCAATCTTCGAAAATAAGATAAGGGATGGTCACAATGGCGATATTGCGTTTTGTCAGCAGCCGTGTCCGGATAAACAACGACGTCTGATTATGAAGCAAGTTGGCCCACCATTTGTTGATGACCAGTTGAGGCATCACCACCGTAACGGTATCTTTCGGGCCGGCGCCGTATTCATCCGATTCGATAAATTGCAATAGCGGGGACCGGATACTACGGTAGGGGGATTTTTTCACCACCATCGGGATACCCACATTATATTCGCGCCACTTTTTCAAAAGCGCATCGGTAGCCGCATCATCGACCGACACATGAAAAATGACGATATTCTCCGAGATGGAGCGCGCATAATTCAGCGCTTTCAAAAACGACTTGTTTACCGAGTCGATGGGCACGATGACATACCGTTTCTGTTTCATAAAATCGATTTTCTCCTTCGGACGCTCGTCGAGGGAAAGGCTCAGTTGGCGGGCGACTTCATTATAATGCCGTTTGATACTAAACATCACATATACCAATACCGGCGTTATGACGAACACCGCCCATGCCCCGGACGTGAATTTGGTAATGCCGATAATGGCCGCCGTGACGCACGTGATGACGGTTCCGAGGCCGTTAACGGCAGCTTTGTGAAACCATCCACGGCTTCTTTCCCGTATCCATTTCATAAACATCCCCGCCTGCGACAACATAAAAGAAATGAAAACGCCTACCGCATACATGGGTATCAGGCTATGAACATCGCCTTTGAACAGGATGACCAAAATGGCGGAAATGATGCCGAGGGCGATAATCCCGTTGGAATATCCCAACCGCTTTCCCCGTTTGGTAAATTGCCGGGGAGCATATCCGTCCCTTGCAATAATCGACAGCAGTAAAGGCAGGTCGGCAAAAGCGGTATTACTGGCCATGATCAGGATAATGGCCGTCATGACCTGAACCAGATAAAACAGCGCGTTGCCTCCAAACACCTGATAAGCGATTTGAGCCACGACGGTCATATCGGGATTGGGAACGGCATGGTAAAGCGTGGCCAGATAGGCTATGCCGCCGAAGATAACCAGCATGGCCAACGACATCAGTTCCAACACCCTTTTGGCATTTGTCTGCGAAGGGGACCGGAAGTTCGGGATGCCGTTACTCACCGCTTCTATTCCGGTAAGCGCCGTACAACCCGACGAGAACGCCCGTAAGAACAAAACCAGTGTGATGTCGGACACCATCGTCGGAATTTCATAAAGGGGTTCCGGCTCGTACTTCATCACTTTCACCTTGAAAATCCCGACAACAATCATCACCAGGATGACGAGTATGAACAAATAGGCGGGCAGGCCGAACGCCTTCGCCGATTCCCGGATGCCTCGCAAATTGCCGACGGTCAGAATAAAAATAAAAGCGAACGTAATGGGAACCTTGTAAGGCAATAACGACGGAATAGCGGAAACGATGGCTGCCGTGCCCGCCGACATGCTCACGGCCACCGTCAACACATATCCGATCAACAACGAGGCGCCGGCTATCAATCCCGGAATAACCCCCAAATTATCTTTCGCCACGATATACGATCCCCCGCCCTGAGGATAGGCATCGATGGTTTGACGATATGAAAACGCCACCAAAATCATCAAAAAGACAATACTTAGGGCGACATAAAACATGGAGCCGTACGAAAGAAGCCCCAAAACGGGAACGAGCACCCACAGTATTTCTTCACCTGCATACGCCACCGATGAGATGGCATCGCTCGACAGAACGGGAAATCCCCAGAAGACATTGAATTTTTCGGATTTCAATTCATTTGTCTTTAAGCTTTTGCCGATTAATAACCTTTCTAAATTAGCAAACATTCTTACCATAAGAATAAATTCTTTATCATTCGGAATCTGTTTAAATTTGTTTCGTGATTCAAAAAGAAACTTTTTGAAGGCGAAGAATACTTTCATTTCCGCGTTTCGTAAGAAATTTAAACAGTTTCTCAGACTACGTGCCGGATACGGTCAAAGAATATGCCTGAAAGCAGGTTTTGCGGATAGGGGATTGAATGATAGTACGATAAATTTCGGGTGGGGATAAAGGGCGGTTACCCTGCTTTTTCATTTTGAAAAAAGATTTCCGTTTTGGTAAGGTTGCGGTCGGTGTAACCGCTTCAAGCGGTTTGACGGTTAAAGGGAGATCTTATACTTGTCGATTTTACGATAAAGCGTTGTCAATCCGATTTTCAGGAGGCGGGCGGCTTCCGTCTTATTGCCCTTCGTATATTCCAGAATGCGGATGATATGGCGTTTCTCCATCGCCGCGAGTTCGAGGCCGGCCGCCTCATCGGTTTCGGTAACGGTATGGCCGTTGAGTTGCAGTTCCAAGGGAAGGTCCTGCACATCCAACGTATCGCCTTCGCGCACGATCAGGCTCCGCTCGATGACATTCCGCAACTCGCGTATGTTTCCCTTCCAAGGCTGTCCGGCAAGCATATCCATAAATGCGGGAGTAACAATAGGCGAAGGACGGGCCTGCTTTTTCGATAATATACCGACAAAATACTGCGCTAACAGCGGAATATCGCCTGCCCGTTCGCGCAACGGAGGCAAATGTATCTGAAACACCGAGATGCGATAAAACAGGTCTTCGCGGAAACGACCTTCCGCTATTTCTTCTTTCAGGTTGCGGTTCGTCGCCGCCACGAGGCGTACATCGGCCTTCGCCGGCTTGGTATCGCCCACCTTCATATATTCGCCGTTTTCCAGCACACGCAATAGTTTGGACTGCAAATCGACCGCCATCTCTCCGATTTCATCCAAAAAGATCGTTCCCTTGTCAGCTTCTTCAAAAAGTCCTTTCTTATCTTTCAGTGCGCCGGTGAAAGCGCCGGCTTTGTGTCCGAAGAGTTCGCTTTCGAGTAATTCATGGCTCAACGCGGAACAATTCACTGCGACGAAACGGTTTTTAGCCCGGCCGCTCGCATGATGGATCGCCTGCGCGAAGACCTCCTTTCCTGTGCCGGTCTCGCCGGTAAGCAATACGGGCACATCGGTCACCGCCACTTTCCGGGCTAATGCTTCGGCTTGTTCAATGGCTGCCGAACGGCCGATAATCGAATCGAACGAATAACGCGAGCCGGACTTCGCTTCGGTCGCGGCGGGTGAAGCGTTCATACGCGCCTTCTCCATCGCCCGGGCCAGTAAAGGGATGATTCGATTGTTATCGTCTCCTTTGGTAATATAGTCGAACGCACCGTTTTTAATGGCTTGCACGCCGTCGGGGATATTGCCGTGGGCCGTGAGCAAAATGATTTCGGTATGAGGGGATGTTTTTTTTATTTCCTTTATCAGATCGACGCCGTTGCCGTCGGGCAAAAAAACGTCGCACAGCACTACCTGCGGGGATTGGCGGCTGATCTGTTTCAAAGCCGATCGACAGTCGGAAGCGGTCGCCACCTGATATCCTTCCAAACCGATAATCCTCGACAACAGTTTCAGTATCTGCGCCTCGTCATCTACAATAAGTACCGTATTCATCGCTTCCCCGTTCATAATCCGTTGAAAAACTAGTGCAAATGTACATATTTTTATCTTAACCGAAGAGGTCGCTCGTTCTTTTGCCGGGGATGTTGCTCCAAGCGACACCCTCGGTAATAAACGCCCTCAATTGTCGCGCAAACCGGAGATTAAATGTTATTTTTGCATCGTAAATCACACAAAACAGGTATTCGATATGGCAAACGGAATGAAATCGCTGGCAAAGGAAACGGTCATTTACGGTGTCGGCAGCGTCCTCCCGAAACTGCTGAACTGGTTTTTGGGGCTTTATTGGGCTTTTGCCTTGCCCCGCATCGCCGACATCGGCGTGCTCACCAACTTTTATGCCTGGGTGGCCCTGTTGCAGGTCATCCTGACATACGGCATGGAAACCGGCTTTTTCCGCTTTGCCAATAAAGAGGATAATCCCGCACGGGTTTTTTCCACCACGTTTCTCAGCATTTGCTCGACCACCTTCCTGTTTCTGCTCCTGACGGCGATTTTCCTCAAGCCCCTCGCCTTCGAATTGGGGGGGACGGAGATGAAGCCGCATTACCTGCTGTTGCTGGTCGTCATCTTATGCTTCGACGTGTTGAGCGCCATCCCCTTTGCCAATCTTCGTTTTAAGAAACGGCCCATTCGCTTCGTCTCCATCAAAATGATCAATATCGTGTTGACGATAGCCATCAACCTGTTCTTTTTCCTGCTGTGCCCGTGGCTGAAAACGCTTTTCCCCGAGACCTTCGGATGGTTCGACATCCGGAACGGCATCGATTATATTTTGACCGCCAACCTGCTGGCATCCATCGTTCAGTTCCTGTTGCTGACGCCCGAAATGCGGATGAAGTTCACCTTCGACAAGGCGCTGCTGCGACGTATGCTGCGGTACTCGCTGCCGTTGCTCGTGCTGGGCGTGGCTGGCATCCTGAATCAGACCGTCGATAAAATCATTTTCCCTTGGGTATATCCCGACAAGGCCGAGGCTTACACCCAGTTGGGCATTTACGGACAAAACTTCAAGATCGCCGTCATTATGGTGATGTTCACCCAAGCTTTCCGCTATGCTTTCGAACCCTTTATTTTCGCACGGAACAAAGAAGGCGACGGCAACCGGCAAGCGTATGCCGACGCCACAAAGTATTTCATTCTTCTCGGCCTGCTTATCTTTCTCCTGACCACGGGTTATATCGATATCATTAAATTCCTGATTCCGGAAAGGTATCATATCGGCCTCAAAGTGGTACCCATCGTATTGATCGGGGAATTGTTCTTCGGCATCTATTTCAATCTGTCGTTATGGTACAAACTCACCGATCAAACCAAATGGGGCGCCTATATGTCGCTCATCGGTTTTGCCGTCACGCTGCTTATCAATATCCTGTTCATCCCGGTTGTCGGTTATATGGCTTGCGCTTGGGCAACCTTCTTTGCCAACCTCATCATGATGCTCCTATCTTATTATATGGGGCAAAAGAATTATCCCATCCCCTACGACCTGCGATCGGCCGCATTGTTCTTCGTGTTGGCTGCCGTCCTTTTCGCCGGTATGCTCCTGTCGTACCGATATGTCGGCTCGATATGGGCGAGACTGTCCATCAGCACGATTTTAATTGCCTTTTATGCATGGATGGTTGTAAAAAAGGAATTACCTTTGCACCAATTACCCGTCATCGGCCGTCATTTCAAGAAATAATAATTACCTATATAAATAAAGTTAGATGAGAAAAATTTTACTATCAGTGGTCATGCTATGCATGGCGTTTGCAACGAAAGCCGACGAAGGAATGTGGCTTTTGAGAGAATTGAACAAGGAGAGTGTCAGCCGGATGAAGGAGTTGGGCTTTACATTTCCGATAAACAAGCTGTACGACGAGAACAATCCGTCGCTGAAAGATGCGGTGGTGATCTTCGGCGGAGGATGCAGCGGCGTGGCGGTATCGGAACAGGGACTCATCTTCACCAATCACCATTGCGGCTACGGCGCCATTCAGAAGCTGAGTTCGGTGGAGCACGATTACCTGCAGGACGGCTTTGCGGCGGCGAATCAACCGGAAGAGTTGTATGCCGACGGGCTGACGGTGTCTTTCCTGCGTTCGATGTCGGATGTTACAGACCGCATCCTTTCGAATATACCCTCCGTGTTGAGCGAAATGCAGCGCGAGGCCACCATCGATTCGCTATCGGACGAATTGGTGAAGTCGTACGAAAACGATCCTTTCGTCCGTGCCCGAGTCATTCCCTTTTATTCCCGCAACAAATACTATTTGGTACTGTATGATGTGTTCCGCGATGTGCGCCTGACCGTGACGCCTCCTTCTTCCGTGGGAAAATACGGAGGCGACACCGACAACTGGATATGGCCGCGCCACACCGGCGACTTTTCGGTGTTCAGAGTATATGCCGACAAGAACAACAAGCCCGCCCGGCACAGCGCCGACAATGTGCCGTACCGCCCCAAATATGTGGTACCCGTATCGCTTGCCGGAGTAAAGGATAACGACTACGCCATGACCATCGGCTATCCGGGCAGCACCGAGCGGTATCTCTCTTCATGGGGAATCCGCCAACGCATGGAATCGGAAAACAAACCCCGCATCGATGTGCGCGACGCCAAGCAGGCCATCTGGCGTGAAGCTATGAACGCCAACGATACGATCCGCATTAAATATGCGAACAAGTTCGCCGGCAGTTCCAACTATTGGAAAAACTCCATCGGCATGAACGAGGCCATCCTCAACCGCAACGTATTGCAGGAGAAAGAAACCATCGAGAGCCGTTTACAGCAATGGATCGACGGTAATCCCGCCCGGAAAGCCAAATACGGCAACACCCTCGCGACGCTGCGCGATGCCTACACGAGCACCAACGCCCCCGCGGCCTATTCTACGTACTTTCTCGAAACATTTAATAACGGTATCGAATTGATTCGCTTTGCCAATACCATCCTTCATTTCGACACAAAAACGTCGGAAGAGGACAAGCAGGCGTTTATCAACGAACGCATCATCGAATCGTATAAGGACTATGAGCCGGCGCTCGATAAAAAAGTGCTCTCGGCTTTATTAAAGCTTTATGCCGAACGTGTTCCCGAAGAATATCATCCCGGCATCTATACGAAAATCAAAGAGGAATTCGGCGGGGACTACGATCGTTACGGCGAATGGTTGTTTACGCATTCCCAATTTACGAATCTGGATAACCTGTTATCGCTGCTGAAAACGAACAATACCGACAGCCTGATGAAAGATCCGGCGATGGAACTGGCGCTTTCGGCAACCGAAGCCGGCTATAAGTTATCGGGACAGTTAATGCCTACTTACGATAAGATCTTGCAAGGGGAACGGGAGTTCATGGCTGCGCTGATGGAAATGTCGCCCGATAAGAATTTCTATCCCGATGCGACGTTTACGCAACGACTGAGTTACGGATCGGTGAAAGGTTATCAACCGCGCGATGCCGTTTGGTACGATTACTATACCACGGCGCAAGGGGTGTTTGAAAAATATAAAGAGAACGATCCCGAATTCCATGTACAACCGTATATCCTGGACGCTTTGCGCAGCCGCGACTACGGACGTTATGCCGCTCCCGACGGGTTGCTGCATGTGAACTTCTTATCGAACAACGATATTACGGGTGGAAACTCGGGCAGTCCTGTCTTTAACGGCAAGGCCGAACTGATCGGTCTGGCATTCGACGGCAACTGGGAAGCTTTGAGCGGCGACCTTATCTTCGAACCGGAAGTGCAGCGCACCATTAGTGTGGATATCCGTTATGTACTCTTTATGATAGACAAAGTGATGAAGGCTCCGCATATCATCCGTGAACTGCAAATTCCGCGATAACAACTATCGACCGGTAAGCCGTTAAATTAAAACGCATGCCCCATTCTTTCATAGAAGAGGCATGCGTTCGCAATATCTATCGCCGGAAGCCTTATCGCAAAGCGTATCTTTCCCTTAAAGCCCGGACTCGTCCCGGTCGAACTTCTCGTAGCGGGGCGGCATGGGCACATACGTGTCGTCGTCCCATAGCGTACTGGTGATCATCAGGTCGGCGCTATACCGGTTGCACGCAATCGGTATATTGTGTACGCGGCATTGGCGCAACAACATCATGATGTCGGCTTCGTGCGGCTGCGCATTCAGGTCGTCGATAAGGAACACCGCCAGATCGACTTCTTTGCGAACCACCATGGCGGCAATTTCGGCATCGCCACCCATCGGTCCGGAATTCATGCACTCGACATCGGCATTTACCCCCCGGCGATCCAAGGCTTGCCTGACCAGCGTACCGGTCGTACCCGTACAAACCAAGTGATGCTGAGAAAGAAAATCAGAATTAAAAATCACCCAATCGACCATATCCGCCTTGCGTTGGTCGTGCGCCACTAAAGCGATGGTTAGTCTTCTTTTCATATCAAACGCCTTTCATTAAATACCTAAATCCTTTCGTATCTGATCGATCTTTGCCTGAGCGGCTTCTTCGGCAGCGGGAATCTCTTCACGCGATTTCACCGAACCGTGTGTTTCGATATAAAACTTGATCTTGGGTTCCGTGCCCGAAGGACGTATCGAAAGTTTAGTGCCGTCTTCGGTGAAGTACTGCAATACGTTCGAAGTGGTGGGCATTTCGAGCGCCACCTTTTCGTCACGAATGTAATCGACCGCTTCGAGTTTAACAAAATCCTTTATCAGGGTGACGGGCGAACCGGCAAGCGATTCGGCCGGGTTCGAGCGGAAGTTACGCATCATATTCTCTATTTCGTCGGCACCTTCTTTTCCTTTTCTCACAAGCGATATACCCACCTCTTTCGAATAGCCGTATTCCACATAAATATCTTGCAGAAGCTGATACATCGTTTTACCGTTATCTTTTGCCCAAGCAGCAATCTCGGCAAACAGCGCACAGGCCGACACGGAGTCTTTATCGCGCACAAAATCGCCGGCCAGGAAGCCATAGCTTTCCTCACCGCCGCCGATGTATTTCTTCTGTCCTTCGTACTTGCGAATGACATCGGCAATCCATTTGAAGCCGGTGTAACAATCGTACAGTTCGATGCCGTTGCGTTGAGCGATCGTGTTCACCAATTCGGTAGTAACAATCGTCTTCACCACATACTCTTTTCCGGTGAGCAAGTTCAATTGTTTGCGCTTGGTCATCAGGTAATACAAGAAGATGAGCAACGTTTGGTTACCATTGACCAATATAAACTCGTCATTGTCGTCGCGGATAGCCGTTCCGATACGGTCGGCATCAGGGTCGCTCGCCATCACGATTTCGGCGCCTGTTTCCTTGGCTCTTTCCACGGCCATCTTCAACGCAGCCGGTTCTTCGGGATTAGGCGATACCACGGTGGGGAAATCGCCGCTGATGACATCCTGTTCGGGCACGTGGATAACGTTTGTAAAGCCAATCGCCTGCAAGGCATCGGGAACCAACGTGATGCCCGTTCCGTGAATCGGCGTATACACCATCTTCAGATCCTTCTGCCGTTCGATGGCTTCGGGGGAAAGGACAAGACGCTTCACTTCATCGATAAACGCGTTGTCCATATCTTTACCGATGATTTCAATCAGCTTTTCATTCCGTTCGAAACGGATATCATCGGGCGAGGCGATGCGGTTTACTTCCGCAATAATGTTTTTATCATGCGGGGCAAGCACTTGCGCGCCATCGTTCCAATACGCCTTATAACCATTGTATTCCTTCGGATTGTGTGAAGCGGTTATCATGATACCGCTCTGGCAACCCAACTTGCGGATGGCATACGATACTTCGGGTGTGGGGCGCAGGCTTTCGAAAAGATACACCTTTATGCCGTTGGCACTGAAAATATCGGCCGATATTTCGGCGAATGTACGGCTATTGTTGCGGCAATCATGCCCGATAACCACTTTTATTTGATCGACATTGGCAAATTCCTTCAACAAGTAGTTGGATAAGCCTTGTGTCGCAGCTCCTACGGTGTATATGTTCATCCGGTTGCTTCCCGCCCCCATGATGCCGCGTAATCCGCCGGTACCGAATTCCAAATCTTTATAAAAAGCATCGATGAGAGCCGTTTTATCCTCGTTCTCGAGCATTCGCTGCACCTCTTCTTTCATTTCAGCATTGTAGTTTCCTTGCAGCCATACATGAGCTTTGTCGGTAACCTGTGCTAATAAAGTTTCATTTTCCATCATTTGCAACTTATTATATTTTATGTTATTCAACAGATCGTACTTTATATTTATCCCCTGTTTGTCGAACCACCTTTTCGTAGAACTCTTCGGAATAACCCGGCCGCGAGGGGAATTCGGGTTGTCCGTATGGGTTGCGGATAAATCGGCCGTTCTGTTCTTTTTTGATCACTCCATCTACATATTTCACCATCAGGTATTCTCCCAGTTTCTTCCATTCGCCAACCCCTTCTTCCACTAAGTTATTGGTGTAGTCGGTCAGGAAACGAACCCCATCGGAAGGAGTTTGTTCGTATAAGGCGAGGGCTTGTTTTTCCACATCGGGTTGGGAAGTTAGAAAACGGCTCTCAAGACTTTCCTGCACTTTTTTCATATCTTTACTCATATCGTTATAGCGGGTATAGACCATATTCGATACCCAGTTATGGATCCAAAACGCCGAAGACCACGAGAAAGTGAGCAAGTCGCCGTTACCGGGCGCCATTTCTGGAGGGACTTGATCATGGGCACAATAAACCGGATAATAAACCGTTTGGGCGGCGTCATCCACACCGAACCAAAGAATTCCCCCAATCGCATCGGGTAACCACGAACGGAGTTGCGCCACAAACGAAAAGCCGGTCTGCTGCGTAGCGATTGGGCGCTCGTTGCAGTACTCGACCGAATCGACCGTATAGGTGAGCGGCGACCACCGGTAAGGCGATTCGAACGGCCCGGCGCCCACATCGAAACGCCAGTCGAGTTCCGTCCCTTCATAGTGGTCCCGCATCATCTGCCGGATATCCTGAGCGCTGAGCTTTTTATCGGGTTTCACGTACAGCGGCATCGGGTCGGTACTCTTTCCTTGTGCATAGGTTACATATTTCGCCATATCCTTATTCACCCGGTTGAAAAACGACCACACACGGGCTTCGCAAAAGCGAAGAGCGCCGAAATCAAGCGGCGCATAAGCGTCGGCAAAACTAAAATCGGCCTCTTTTCCTTTGAAATATCCTTTTTCACGGGCAAAGTCGATCACATCGCCGGAATACAAGTAATTGTCGGGGTCATTGAGCGGAAACTGACGGATACGGGCCTGATTGGCATGCGCCGACACACAATCGTCGGGAATGCGGGCGGCCACCCATACGGCTCCTTTGCGCCCGGGACCTTTTCCAATCAGTTCAAGAATCCAAACTTCGTCGGGATCGGCTATCGAAAACGATTCGCCCGAACTATAATATCCATATTCAGCCACCAGTTCCGTCATCACGCGTATCGCCTCTCTTGCATTTTTGGCACGTTGCAACGTCACATAAATAAGGCTGCCGTAATCCATGATGCCGGTTGAATCGACCAATTCCGGACGTCCTCCGAAAGTAGTCTCCCCAATAGCCAATTGATGCTCGTTCATATTGCCGATGACATTATAGGTCTGCAATACCTGCGGAATCTGTCCTAAATATTTTCCACTATCCCATTCATAGATGTTCAGCATTTCTCCGGGATTGTATTTTCTGGCCGGCCAATGATATAATTCTCCGTATAAAGCATACGAATCGGCAGCATATGAAATGAGCGTGGATCCATCTACAGAAGCCTTCTTTCCAACGATAAGATTCGTACACGGAAGCGCGAGTATTACAGCCGCAAAAAGTAAAATGGCGGTTAAAATCGTTTTCTTCATTCTTTTTATTCGATATCGTTAAGCATGTTGTCAACTAAAGCGTAAAGATACTTTATTTTGTTTAAATAGTCTTCGCCTTGCAAAGATATTTTCGTTTAATTGTCCCGCGCAATAAGACGAATTAGAAAAAAAAGTGTTATTTTTGTCCGGTAAATCACTTAAAATCTGTATGTATTTGAATAAGGATGCGATGAGATACAAGTCGAGAAGAATTTTAGGACTGACAGTTTATCAAATTGCCATTCTGTTGGTGTTGATCGCCATGTTATTTTTTTTCAGCGACAGCAGTATCACGAAACGGGTCAAATACGAAATGGAGATTCAAGATCTGGAAGCGCAGATAGAGTTCTATCGTCATCAAACCGAAACAGACAAAGCCAAACTGAACGAACTGTACTCGAACAAAGAGAATCTCGAGAAGTTTGCCCGTGAAAATTATTTGATGAAAAAAGAGAACGAAGATCTCTTCCTCATCGAGTGAGCCGACCGAGGGGGTCGCTTCGAGCTGCACCCTCGGTAAAGTAATGATTATGGATAAAAAAAAAGATAGAATATTTCAGCTTTCCGGAGTACTTATTTTGTTTTCAGCAATCGGTTATTTTTTTGTTCCGGCGGTGGCTCCGTGGATCATGGCTTTTGCCGTAGGCGCATTCGCGGCAATCCTGGCAAGCAGGCCTTATCCCGGCAAGAGCCTTCGGGGGAAACGTTTGTTTAATTTTCAGGTTCTCGGCTGCGTACTGATGGCGGTGGCTACGTATCTTATGTTCCGCCAACGAAACGAGTGGATACTGGTAATGTCGGCTGCAGCCGTGTTTTTCCTGTATGCCTCCATCCTTTTACCGAAAATCTTCGAAGAAGAAAACAAACAAAAGTGATGGAGACTTCCGTGGCAAAAACAATGAAGAGTCGATCCGGTTATTGCAACGATGATAAATGAATAGACGTACGGCAATGAAAAAGATTTTGGTACTGGATGATAATTTAACAATCTGTTTGATGCTCAAGTCGTGGCTCGTGAAGCGGCTTTATGAAGTGGAAACAGCCACGAATGTAGACGATGCCAAAAAGTTGATAAGAGAGGTCGCTTTCGATCTGGTATTATCGGATATTCGCATGCCGGATATGGACGGATTTTCTTTTTTATCGTGGATACAAAAATACGATTCCGACGTGCTGGTGATTATGATGACCGGTTACGCGGACATCGAGTCGGCGGTCGCCTCCATGAAATCAGGAGCCGTGGACTACATTTCGAAACCCATTGAACCCGAACTTCTATTCAAGAAAATAGAAGATGCCCTCAAGATCCGTCAGAATCAAAAGAAAAGTAAACAATTCATCAATGCTTTCATTAAACCCGAAGGGAGAGCCTACACGGAGTTATTCAAGCGTCTCGACAAAGCGGTAGTCGACAATACACACCTTCTGATCACCGGCGACAGGGGTACGGGAAAAGCTTCCGCGGCAAAATATATTTATGAAAAAGGAGTTCATAAATCGTTCCCTTTCGTCACAGCCGATTACGATCGATTTTCTAAAAACGGCTCGGATGCAGGCGCAACTTCCTATTCTTTTCAACAGGAAAATTCTTGGATAAGTCGCAAATTCGCCGAAGCAAAAGGCGGGTTGTTATTCGTCAAAAATGCACAGCTTCTCGATAAAACGGGGCAGTTACAATTGCAGGACTTCCTCACGAAACAGCCAAAAAACGAAAACTTCACCCAAGTTATCGTCAGTACCGATAAAACGATATCCGAACTTTCCGCCATATGGATTCCCAAACTTCTGACGACCCTCCAAAAGCACCACATTCTTCTGCCGGCGCTGAAAGAAAACAAAGAGAGCATCCCATTCTTCGCCCATTACTTCCTGACGGTTGCGAATGAGGTGTTAAACAAGAAGATCGAGAAGATTATGCCCGCCGTGCAACAACTTTTACTCGATTACGATTGGCCCGGCAACATTCAGGAAGTCAAAAACACCATCATAAAGGCTGCGTTACTTACCGAAAGTAATTGCATTTCCGAAGAAGTAGGCCGGTTATTGTTTAAAGCCGCCCAAAAACCGGTTGATCACCCGAAAGGGACATCGGTAAAAGGATTACGAAAAGAACGTTACGAAAAAGAAAAAATCGAAGAAGCGTTGACTTTGGCTAAGGGGAATAAAACCATGGCGGCATCTATTTTAAATATCGACCGGAAAACGCTATACAACAAAATAAAGTTGTACAACGTAAACACAACGTTTTAAACTATATAGCATTATATTCCATGGCAATAAAATCATCTGTTTCCGGTTCTCATATACGCTATCTTGTCATTACAGGATATGTGCTGGTCGTTGTCATCATGATTGCCGGGCTTTTCTTGGTATACAATAAGTTGGTGGCGTTTTCCGAGAAGAAAATACGCGGCGAAGACCTCTCGGAACTGCTAATCGTAGGCAACACCCTTTCCAAACTCTATGAAATAGAAAGCGTACAAGGCTTCTTTAGTAAGGAGGGAACGGAAGCTTATTTCGAAAAATACCAAACACTCCTACCCGAAATTAAAACGAATCTAGACTCGCTGAGGTCGTTGTCTCAAGACACGCTACGAACGGCAACCCTCGACACCATCGGGGTGCTGGTGGAAGAGAAGCATGAAAACCTCGAACAAATAGCCGAATTACTCGACTCCTTGCGTAAAAGCCCCCGAATTATCCGCGAAACGCAATACACATATGTCCCCAACGCACTGAATGAACAAATCAGGGACTATCTGAATACAAAAAATTTACTTCCGGAGGAAGAAGCCAAAAGCGATACGTCGGTCGTCTACGGACGGCGGCGGAGACTCGCCGACCGCATCCGCGACGTATTTGTCGCCCGATCCGATTCAACGGTATTGGTCGATAAGAAAACCGTCATTTCCCAAGAGGACTTCAAACTGGCCATCGACACCGTTGTCAACATGGTGCGGTATTCCGAAAGGCTGGATTTGCAAAACCGCAAAAAATTCGAATATGCATTGCTTGACCGCCAATCGCAGATGTACCTGACCAATACGATGCTGACGGCCCGCATTGATCAACTGTTGAAAGGTATCGAAAAAGAAGAACTGGAAAAGTCGATCCGCCTTCTCGAAGAAAAAGACGCCGCGGTATCGTCGTCGTTCAAAACGGTCTACGGCGTGTCGTGGTTGGCAATACTCATTGCCTTGTTTTTCGGCATTCTGTTTCTGATCGACTTCAACAAAAGCCAACGCTACAAGAAACAACTCGAACGGTCGAACGAACATATCCGCAAGTTACTCGCTTCGCGTGAAGAGTTGATGCTGGCCGTATCACACGACATCAAGGCGCCCATGAGTTCTATTCTCGGATACATCGAATTGATGGATTCGAAGCGGGATTCGGGCAATAATCAACGGGAATTGCAGAACATGAAGCTCTCCGGCCGGCACATCCTGCAACTGGCTACGAATCTGCTGGATTTTCAAAAGCTGGAATCGGGAACGTGGGTCGTTAAAGAAACCAACTTCAACCTGTTCGACCTGATAGATGAAACGACTGCCAGCTTCAAGCCCATTGCCGACTCGAAAAAACTCCGTTTCGTGCCGGACATTCGGCTGCCGAAGGATCTTACATGCTACGGGGATGCTTACGTCATCCGCCAAATTATGGGGAATATCATTTCGAATGCGATTAAATACACGCAGGAAGGAACGGTCGCGGTTTCCGCCGTTATTTCGGAGGAAAAAGGCAACCGGGAGCTTCTATTTAAGGTGAAAGATACAGGCGCCGGTATCGATAAAAAAGACCAAGCGGTGATCTTCGAAGAGTTCAAGCAACTCGACTCCGACGATCCTCGCCACGGAAGAAGCGAGGGCAGCGGCTTGGGACTGGCTATCACGAAAAGGTTGGTAGAGATGATGGACGGGAAAATAGGCTTGGAGTCGGAAAGAGGAAAGGGATCGGAGTTTTTCGTAATCCTGCCCTTACAACCCGAACAGCCCGATCAGCCCACCGAGGTGCCGGTACCCTCCCCTACCCACTACTCGCTCGAAGGCGTATCGGTGTTATTGATCGACGACGACCACATCCAGCTTTCCATGACCGCCGAAATGCTGCGGAGGAAGAATATGACGGTCATTGCCGAGTCGCGTCCCGAAAACGCACTCGCCATCCTGCAACGGCAATCGTTCGACATCCTCTTTGTCGATATCCAAATGCCGCAGATAAACGGCTTCAAGCTTGCAGAACAAATAAGAGCCCAAAGGGCCGGAAAAGATGTTCATACACCGATCATAGGCCTCTCGGCCAAGTCGGGGCTTTCGCAAAAAGACCTGGCGGACTCCGGATTTACCGACTTCCTGATGAAGCCGTTTACATCTTCGCAATTATACGGCATCATCCACACCTACGTAAAGGGCGGCGATGCGACGGCGATAGAGACGGAAACGCCGCAACCGCCGGCGACAAAAGGCGCTGCCGCTCTCATCGACTTTGTAAAGGATGATCCTGCCACGTCGAAGGAGATCCTCGGGACGTTTATTTCGGAGACAACCGCCGCTATTCCCCGGTTGGAGAGCGCCCTGAAAGAAAACAACCTGTCACTTGCGGGGGAACTGGCGCATAAAATGCTTCCGGTTTTTGAAATGACGGGAGATAAAACGCTCACTTCTTTGCTCCGCAAGCTTGAAAACAAAGACGACCTTTCCTCTCCGGAACAAAGACAGGTCATCGATTCTATCCGAGGCCACATCCGGGAGGCGGAGAAGTTGACGGCGAAACTAAATAAAGACGGCGGAAAGAAAGGGGATAACACTTCGCGATAGGGGCTGCGCCCGATAATGGCTGACGTCGATAATTGCAGGCGGAGCAAAGGGACAAAGGGATTAAGAAACAATATGAACGTTTTATCAAAAGAAAAGGAAAGCTATCCGGTAGTCGAGAAATATAAACGTTTTCTATTACTGGAGAGAGGGCTCTCGAAAAACACCATCGAGGCATACATGACGGATCTCGCCAAGCTCATCGCATTTATCCAGGAACAAAACATCCCGGTGAAAGAAATCACCACGGATACTCTCGAAGCATTTCTGGCCCAGTTGTATGACGAGCAAATCTCACCCCGATCCATCGCTCGCATCATCTCGGGCGTGAAATCGTTTTTCCGCTTTCTTGTCCTCGACGAATACCTGGAAGACGATCCGAGCGAACTGCTCGATTCGCCACAGATCGGCATGAAGTTGCCGATAGTGCTCACCCTCGAAGAAATAGACCGTATCCTGAGCGTTATCGATGTATCGACGTCAGAGGGCACACGCAATTACGCGATTATCGAAACGCTTTACAGTTGCGGCCTTCGCATTTCGGAACTTACCCACCTGCGCTTTTCCGATTTATACTTCGACGAAGGGTTCATACGGGTGCAAGGCAAGGGCAGTAAACAGCGGCTCGTCCCTATTTCGGAAACGGCGATCACAAGAATCAATGACTACCTGCCCTACCGCCGACAACTCAATGTGCAAAAAGGACAAGAAGATTTTGTGTTTCTCAGCGCAAGGGGGAAAGCCATTTCGCGCATCACGGTGTTCTATTACATCAAGCAATATGCCGAAGCGGTGGGGCTGCAAAAAAAGATCAGTCCGCACGTTTTCCGTCACTCGTTTGCCACACATCTGCTGGAACGGGGAGCTAACATCCGGGCGATTCAGGAGATGCTGGGGCATGAGAAGATTACCACGACGGAGATTTACACTCACATCGACCGCACGTTTCTTCGCCAGGAGATTATCGAGCATCATCCGAGAAACAAGAGGAATTGAAGAGAGATTGATAAATGATTGATGAAAAATTGACAGGAGATAAGATAGATGGGAGATATATGGGAGATTGTCGAGACAATAATTATTCCCTGCATTCCTCATCGTTCATCCCTCATCGTTCATCGTTCATCGCTCATCGCTCATCATTCATCGTTCATAATTCATCCCTCATCGCTCATAATTCATCATTCATCATTCATCCCTCAAAAAAATTTTATATATTTGTCGATTAAAGTAATTGTAGGAAACAACATCGTAAAAAATACATATCATTATGAAATTTGTAGTATCAAGTGCCTCTTTGCTGAACCATTTACAGGCCATAAGCAGGGTAATCAACTCGAAAAATACCTTACCCATATTGGATTGCTTTCTGCTTGATTTGAAAGAGAATACGTTATCGTTAACGGCAGCCGACAACGAAACTCGCTTCGAAACGTGGGTGGAGGTGACGAATGCCGACGGTAACGGACGCTTGGCGATCAACGCCAAAAACCTGCTCGATCCGTTAAGAGAACTGCCCGACCAGCCCTTGACGTTCGACATCAATGACGAAACGCTCGAAGTGTATATTTATTATCACAACGGGAAGTACAACTTTGTGGGGCTTAAAGGCGATGAATACCCCCAACCGAAGGAACTCAAAGATTCGGCGATGTCGCTCGTACTGCCGGCCGACACGTTTTCGGAAGGCATCAACCGCACGCTGTTCGCTACGGCCGACGACGAGTTGCGCCCTGTCATGAATGGGATCTATTTCGATATCACCGCCGACAATATCATTTTTGTCGCTTCCGACGGGCATAAACTGGTGCGCATGACCTCTACGGCGGCCAAAGGCGAAGGACGCGCGTCCTTCATCCTTCCCAAAAAACCGGCCACCCTGCTAAAGGGTTTGTTGCCGAAGGAAACGCAACCGGTCACCATTAAATTTGACGAAAACAACGCCTACATCACGCTCGCCAACTACACCATGGTGTGCCGTTTTGTGGAAGGGCGTTATCCCAATTATAACTCGGTGATTCCGCAAAATAATCCCAACAGCCTGACCATCGACCGCCTGGCGCTGCTCAATGCGCTGAAGCGCGTGGCCGTGTTCTCGAATCCGGCCAGCAGCTTGGTCAAACTACAACTGTCGGAAGACAAGATGGTGGTTTCGGCGCAAGATATCGATTTCCTCACGGCAGCCGAAGAGGTCGTCCCCTGCGCTTATCAGGGCACCGTCATGAGTATCGGCTTCAAAGCGGTATTCCTCATCGATATTCTCAACAATATTCCTTCGGCCGATATACGCCTCGAATTGTCCGATCCCTCTCGGGCCGGCATTATCGTCCCGACCGAAAAAGAAGAGGAGGAAGATTTACTGATGCTCTTAATGCCGATGATGCTGAACGATTGATATAGATGGAACTTAACTTAAAAAATCCGTTGGTATTCTTCGATCTGGAAACTACCGGAATAAATATTACTCACGATCGAATTGTCGAAATTTCTTTCTTGAAAGTTTTTCCTAACGGGAAAGAAGAAGTCAAATCGCGGCGTATCAATCCCGAAATACCGATTCCACCGCAGGCTACGGCCATTCACGGCATTACGGACGATGACGTAAAGGATTGCCCGACCTTTAAGCAGGTGGCCCGCTCGCTCGCCGACCAGTTGGAAGGATGCGACCTGGCGGGATTCAATTCGAGCCGTTTCGATGTACCGATGTTGGCCGAGGAATTCCTGCGGGCAGGAGTCGACTTCGACATGAGCAAACGCAAATTCGTGGACGTGCAAATCATTTTCCACAAGAAGGAACAACGCACCCTCGAAGCCGCTTATCGCTTCTATTGTAACAAAGAACTCACCAATGCACATTCGGCCGAAGCCGACACCAAGGCCACATACGAAGTGTTGAAATCGCAATTGCAACGCTATCCCGACCTTATCAACGACGTCGAAGCATTGTCGAAAGAATATTCGAGCTTTAATAACAATGTCGATTTTGCCGGCCGCATCGTCAAGAACGACAAAGGCGTGGAAGTGTTTAACTTCGGGAAACATAAAGGCAAACCGGTCGTCGAAGTGCTGAAAAACGAACCCAGCTATTATGCTTGGATGATGGAGGGCGATTTTCCGCTCAACACCAAACAGTCACTTACAAAAATACGGCTTAAGGAACTAAACGGTTAAACGCTTATGACAGCGAAGATAAAAGAACTGGCGGGAATCGCCGCGTTGCTGCTCTGCTTCGGACTGTCGGCGTGCGGAAAAAGCAAGGCCGAAACGGTTCCGGCCGATGCCGCTCCTCCGGGTACGGAAACCGAAAGAAAGGCGCGCTTCACGGGAAACTACTCGCGCGAATTTAACGACTTGCACGAACTACAAATCGTCGCTGCCGTCAACAACGGCATCACCCCGATGGCTTCCCGCGACGACACCCTTGCCCTGAAAGGCGAATTGGTGCGCATCCCCGATGAGTTGGAACTGTATAAAACGGACGAATTGACGCACTCTATTCCGTTCCTGGTGCCTTCGGCGGCGAAGTTGCTGATGGATATCGGGCAGAACTTCCGGGATTCGCTCTATAGCAAAGAGCTCCCGCTGTACCGCCTGTATCTGACCAGCGTGACCCGCACCGACGAAGATATCGAGAAGCTTACGAAAAGGAATGCCAATGCGACCGACAATTCGGCGCACCGCTATGGAACGACGTTCGACTTGTCGTGGAAACGTTTCGAACAGGTCGATGCCGACACGTTACAGGCTATTCCGCCCGAACGGCTGAAACTCGTACTAGCGCAGGTATTGTTCGACTTGAAAAAGCAGGAGCGTTGTTATGTAAAGCATGAGCGCAAACAAGCCTGCTTTCACATCACCGTACGCTGAATGGCCGATGTCGTACAACCCTTTCGCCGAACCATCAGAACTAATTAACTAACTAATTGATAATTGACAATTTGTAATTAGTAATTTGTAATTTGTAATTTGTAATTTGCAATTAGTAATCGGTAATTTGTAATTTATACCAGAATGGTCAACACCCGGATTATGAAGCGTTTTTTCATCACCCTGGCATATAACGGAAAGAACTATGCAGGCTGGCAAATACAGCCCAACGGCCCCAGCATACAGCAGACGTTGCAGGAAGCGTTGTCCGTCATTCTGCGCGCTTCCGTCCAGGCGGTCGGCGCCGGACGCACCGATGCGGGAGTACATGCCCGCTGCATGACGGCGCATTTCGATTGGGATGGCGCGCCGTTCGACACCGAGGCCTTGACGGCCAAACTCAACAGCTTTCTACCCAAAGATATCGTCCTCTTCGATATAAAAGAGGTCCGTCCCGATGCGCATGCCCGCTTCTCGGCCGTGGCGCGTACTTATTCCTACCACGTAACCACCGCTAAAGACGCTTTCCTGCATGATTACAAGTACCGTGTCTTCTTCCGTCCCGATATCGACGCCATGAACGCCCTTTGCCCCGTACTGATGCAGTACGACGACTTTACCAGCTTCAGTAAATTGCATACGGACGTCAAAACCAACCTCTGCCGCATCCAAGCCGCACAATGGGTACAACAAGGCAACGACTACATATTCACCATTAAGGCTGACCGCTTCCTCCGGAACATGGTGCGCGCCATCGTCGGCACCTTACTCGAAGCCGGACGCGGACGACTCGACGAGCGCGGCTTCCGACGCATTATCGAGGCCCGCAACCGAAATGTCGCCGGCGATTCGGTACCCGCGCACGCGCTCTTCCTCGAGCAAGTCGATTATCCCGAAGACATTCGGCTGGAGACTGGAGACATTAGATAATTACAAATTACAAATGACAAATGACGAATGACGAATGACAAATGAGGTCTAAAGACCGGTGACTGGAGATTGGAGACATTAGACGTTAGACTAATGAGACGGACGCTAATTTAACGGTAGAAGAAAGGAGATTTATCGTGAAACCGATAACCGATGCCCAGCATAAGGTAATTAGGAGTCTCGAAATTCTGAAGGTTGTAGCCGATATGGATAAATGAGTGGCGGGAAGTCTTTATTTTCAGAGCCAGAATTTGATAAAACCCTTTCAGGTCGCCGCCGCCATGCAGCACGTTTGCGCCGATACCCGCGCCGACCGTAAAGTAAGGCATGACATATTCGGCCCGCGCCGAGAGTCCCAATGCCCATTGCTTGTCGAAACCCGGACGGTAAAAGGTATAACCGGGATTCACGTCGTCGGTGTATATATAATCTTCCGTATAAATATTGGCGCTGGTGTCGTAAACACCGTCGAGCGAGGCGCCCAGACGCAGGCTGTATCCCAAGTTATACATCGGACTGAAATTGAATCCGAATACGGAATATGTGTCGGGCGACGCCAGCGGTTGCTCATTGAAGATAACTCCCTTACGCCGCCAGGATCCGAACAGCACGACATCATAACTGACATGCCGGGGAAATGCAGGGATACTCGAGGCGAGGTGTCGCCGGGGAAATAATGCGTCGCGATTGAAGTGATAAGCGAGACCCGCTTTCAAATCGACCGCATTGAGCCCCGCATTGGGAAATTTGGTATTCCCGTTGGAAAAGTGGGTCAATGTAAAACCGGTGACAAGGTCGATGCGGCGCGAAAGGGCGTACTTTAAATAGAAGTTCACGTTCATGTACGCGTTTAGTTCCGAGCCCATCATTCCGTTATAAGGATTCGTTTCTTCGTCGTAAGTCTTCCAAGCGCCGGAAATCCCGAAATTCCATTCGTAGTTCAACGCAAGCCGTTTTCCCAAGCGTCCCAACGTCGCTCCCTGGAAGAAATAGAGCGCCAGCGGTTCACCGAGTTCCTGCCGGTTGTCGAAAGAATAATACGCGAAGCCGATGCCTTGATACACATTCCGGTAAATACGGCTCACCGGCGATACCGGATCGAATTCGAAAGCATATCGCACATGGGCGGAGAGTAAATGGTCGATCGGCGTCGCTTTGGCGTTTTCACCTTTTACGAAAGGATTTGTAGGAAAAACATAGCCCGGGCGTACTTCCATGCCGATACGGTGCAGCGCCCGTCCCGAATGGCGCAAAGAATCGACGGTTGAGGTCTGCGAAAAGCCCACGACTCCCCATAGCCAGACCGCCATGAAAATGAACACTGTTTTTTTCCACCAAAGAGCATCTCCTATCTTCATCCTTCAATTTACTAATCTGCCAATCCGCTAATTTGCTAATTTGCTAATCCGCTAATCTGCTAATTTATTAATTTGCTAATTTGCTAATTTGCTAATTTTCACATCCTCTCCGGCACATCGATACCGAACAGTTTCATGCCCCGTTGGATAATGAGAGCGACGTTTTTTGAGAGGAGCAACCGGAAAGCACGCCGCGAAGCGTTTTCCTCTTTCAAGATGGAAAAATCGTGGTAGAACTGATTGTATTCCTTCGCCAAAGCGTATACATAATTACCGATGAGCGACACATTATATTCGTCGCCGGCCTGTTTGACGACATCGGCAAAATCGGCCAGCAGTTGTATCAACCCTTCCTCTTTCTCCGACAATTCGAGATGCGCATCGGCCGCTTCCGGAATCGCGAGACCCTGTTCTTCGGCCTTGCGCAACACCGACTTAATCCGCGCGTGGGTATATTGAATGAACGGCCCCGTGTTGCCGTTGAAGTCGATTGATTCCTTCGGGTTAAAGGTCATGTTTTTCTTCGGATCGACTTTCAGGATAAAGTATTTCAGCGCACCGAGGCCGATCATGCGGACGATTTCATTTGCTTCTTCCGGCGTGCAATCGTCGAGCTTGCCGAGTTCTTCCGATGTGGCGCGCGCCGTCTCCACCATCTCTTCGATGAGGTCGTCGGCATCGACCACCGTACCTTCACGCGACTTCATCTTGCCCTCGGGCAGCTCCACCATGCCGTACGAAAAATGCACCAGTCCCTTGCCGAACTCAAATCCCAGCCGGTCGAGCAATACCGAAAGCACCTGAAAATGATAATTCTGTTCGTTCCCCACCACGTAAATCATCTTGTCGATGGGATAATCGTCGAACCGCAGTTTGGCCGTGCCGATATCCTGCGTCATATACACCGATGTGCCGTCGGAGCGGAGCAGCAACTTGTGATCCAGCCCGCAGTCCGTCAGGTCGGCCCACACCGATCCGTCGTCCTTACGGTAGAAGACGCCCTCTTTCAGTCCGCGCAATACCACCTCCTTGCCCACGAGGTACGTGTCCGATTCGTAATAGATCTTGTCGAACGACACGCCCAGCTTGCGGTAAGTCTCGTCGAAGCCGGCATATACCCATCCGTTCATCCGCTTCCACAGGCTTACCACCTCTTCGTCGCCCGCTTCCCAACGGCGCAACATTTCGCGCGCCTCAGCCATAAGGGACGATTGCTCTTCGGCCTCGTCTTTCGATAAGCCTCGCGAGATGCCTCCGGCCACTTCGGACTTGTATTTCTTGTCGAACAGCACATAGTAATCGCCGATGAGATGATCGCCTTTCTTGCCCGACGACCCAGGCGTTTCGCCGTTGCCCCATTTTTGCCAGGCGAGCATCGATTTGCAGATATGGATGCCCCGGTCGTTGACAATATTCGTCTTTACCACCTTTTTACCATTGGCTTTCAACACTTCGCTCAGCGAATGCCCCAGCAGGTTGTTGCGTACATGTCCCAGATGGAGTGGTTTGTTGGTATTGGGCGAAGAATACTCCACCATATAGAGCGGCGACTGGTCCGTGACCGGCGTAAAGCCGTAATCGGGCCGGCGGGCGATAAACGCAAGCGTTTCGATCCAGGCGGCGGAGGATACCGACAAGTTCAGGAATCCGTTGATGACATTGAAGTCGCTGATTAAATCGGTATTTGCTAACAAATAGTCTCCGATCTCCTGTGCGGTCTGCTGCGGGTTTTTCCTCGATAGTTTCAGCAGCGGAAAAGTGACGAATGTCAAATGCCCCTTGAACTCTTTCTTTGTTTTTTGCAGCGTGATGCCTGCCGGATCGGCATCGGAGGAATATAAATCCTTTATCGCCTTGATGATGGCTTGTTGTATATCGTTTTCTACGTGCATAGTTGTCGTTTGTCTGAGTGAAAGCGCAAAAATACATAAAAAAACGCGAAACAGCCATTGTTTTCGACAGATAAAAGGGAGAAGACGAAAGTCGATAGATCATACGGCCCTCTTCAGGCCGTCAACGACCATCTGCGACCATCTGCGAATGCCATAATATCATCTCCGAGTCATCGGATGCTCTCTCCGAGTCGTCAAATGCTCTCTCGGAGTCATCGGATGCTCTCTCCGAGTGCCATAATGGCATCTCGGAGTCATCGGACGCTTTCTCTGAGTGCCATAATGGCATCTCCGGGTCATCGGACGCTTTCTCTGAATGCCACAATGGCATCTCCGGGTCATCAAATGGTATCTCGGGATGCCATAATGTCATTTTCGGGTCATCAAATGGCATCTCGGGATCATCAAATACCATCTCGGGGTCGTTAAGAACTATTTTGCGATGCTCCGAAGCCATCTCTTGACGGTCAAATCCCTTCTGTCGATGCAACAGAAGAAGGAATCATTAAGAAAAAAACGCAACGACCGGCCGATACGTGCACCCTCAAAAAAGAATCCGTGTAGGATGATTATGACAAAAGCGATATCGAGGAGATTTTGTGGAAGGACAAGGCAAGGGATGGGTGACAAGGAGACGGGTGCGGGGCTTATCGCCCGGCACTCTTTTCCGCTTCCCACATAAAGGCCGACAATTGCTCGTTGCTGTTGAACGCGCCGGCATTGAGCCGGTCGATCTCGGCGAACAAGGCGGCGGCTTTTCCGGCATCGTCCTCTTGTATGAACACCGCCGAATTATAACCCGGCCATATCGCCGTATTTTGCCTCGGCTGGCTGCTCCGGCTCTTGGAGGTTACCTTTTCGATAACCTGGTAATCGGCAAACTCCATCTCGTCGATCAACGAGGTAACGGGTTCCAGCATACTCGCATTGCACGTAATGTATATCAATTTCATTTTTACTGTCTGTTTTAGCGTTCAACGAACGGCAAACGGTTATTTTTCATCGGATTGTCCTCTTGTACGGCGGACTTCTGCGCGTTCTCTTATCAAGACACGGTGATTGAGCGCCGTATACATGGCGGGCACAATAATCAGGGTGGTCAACAGAGAAATCAGTAATCCTCCGATGATGGTGATTCCCAGCGGAGCGAACAGTTCATGCCCCATTCCGCTACTGAGCGCCATAGGCAGCATCCCCAGTATCATCGTCAACGAGGTCATCACCACCGGACGCAGGCGCGAGCGGCCGCCTTCCATCACCGCATCGCGCAGCAAATAGCCCCGCTTGCGCAGCATATTGGTATAATCGACCAATATAATGCCGTTGCGAACCACAATGCCCACCAGCATGATCAGCCCGATAAACGTTATCACGCTCAAAGTGGTGCCTGTAACAAAAAATGCCAGGATAACGCCTACCAGCATGAACGGAAGCGAGAACAAAATGATAAAAGGATCTTTGAAAGATTCGAATTCTGCCGACAGAACCATGAACACCAGCGCAATTCCCAACAAAAAGACCAACTTGAGAGATCTGAAAGCCGATGTCTGATCGTCTACCTGACCCGCCACTTCGGCGTTCACTCCTTCGGGGAGGTTGGCTTCATCCACCAGACGCTGCGCCGTTTCGAAAGCTTCTCCCAACGAAACGCCGTTTAAGCCGGCCGTCGCCTTCACATATCGTTGCTGCGAGCGGCGTTGAATTTCCACCGGACCGCTTTTTTCCACAATATCGGCAACAGCCGACAAAGGAATCGATTGCCCCAGCAGGTTGGTGATCTGCATATCGCGCAATCCGGAGACCTCCCTGCGGTATTCGGGAGCGTAGCGGATCACAATGCCGTAATCTTCCCCGCCTTCGGTAAAATCGCCCGACTCCGATCCGTAAAGATTCTGCCGCACCTGTGAGCCGATCATCGCCGCATTCAAGGCCAATTGCGAGGCTTTATCCTTATCGACCAGTATGTGGACTTCAATTTTTCCCTCATCAACCGTACTCGATACATTGGCGAACGATCCTTCGGCCTTCATCTTCTCTTCGAAATCGGAAGCCGTGGTGCGAATCGATTCCAAATCGTTTCCCGAAACAATAATCTCGATAGGATCTTTATTGCCTCCCATAGCGGTTGCCACGGCGCTGCCGCCTTTCACGCTCACTTTATCTATTTGCGGAATAGCTTCCACTTTGCCTCGGATGGCGTCGGCTATTTGCGTGGCGCTGCGGTTGCGCTGTTCGATGGGGATAAGACGGCAAAGCACCGTGCCCACGTTTTTCCCTTCTTTAAAACCAACCGTTGTGAGCACTCCCGAAGGGGTTTGCCCCGAAATAGAGGCGACGGCGCCCTCTTTTATTTCGGGAATCCCGTCGAGCATGATTTCAAGTATTTGCTGCCCGATGCTGTCGGTCTTTTCCGCAGAACTTCCCACTTCGGTTTCATACACTACGTACACCGTGCCGGCGTCAAAATCGGGAATATAGTCCGTGCCGATACGCTTGCCTAATAACATCGTTATCACAAACACCGCCAATGCCGTACACAGTATGGGAGTTTTGTGGAAGACCGCCCATCCGAGTGTTTTGCGGTATCCGTTATCGATTTTTTGAAATGCTTTTTCGCTGGCCATATAAAGCTTTGAACGATGTTGCTCTTTTTTGTCGCGGGGCGCTTCTTCCAGCAATTTCGAAGACATCATCGGCGTAAGCGTCAGCGCAGTGAAAAGGGACACCAGCATGCACACGCAAGTAAGCACGGCCAACTGTTTGAACATAATCCCCACAAGTCCCTGCATAAACATCAGCGGCAGGAACACCATAATGATGGTGAGCGTGGCGGTGGCAATGGACAGTCCCATCTCGGAAGTGCCGAAGATAGCCGCCTGCTTGAGCCTTGAGCCTTTGTCGATATGCTGCGTGATGTTTTCGAGTACCACAATCGCATCATCCACCACCATCCCGATAGAAACGACCAGCGCCATGAGCGAAAACACATTAATGGTATAGTCCATGATATACATGGCGATAAACGCGGCGATGAGCGATACGGGCATCGAAACGAAAACAATCAGTCCCGACCGCCACTCGCGCAGGAACAAGAGCACGACCAGCGTGACGAATATAAGGGCATCCCGCAGGGTAGTGCTTAGGCTGTTGATAGATTTGACGACGATTTCGTCGGAGCCGACCACTTCATGCACCCGCAAATCGGACGGCAATTGCGGCACGATCTTTTCCATTTCTTTGCGTACCGCATCCGCCACGTTCACCGTGTTGGCGCCCGATTGTTTCTGCACCATCAACGCCACCCCTTCACCCATATGGTTGCGGGCGAAGGCCTCTTTTTCCTGAAAAGAATCCTCCACGGCAGCCACATCTTTCAGGCGGATAACCTGTCCGTTGACAGCCTTGAGCACGGTATTTTTTATTTCCTCGACCGACTCGAACTTGGCGGGCATGCGCACGGTGAAATCATAAACGCCCATGTTGATGTTTCCGGCCGGCACGTTGATGTTGTTTGCCTGCAACATAAGGGATACCTGTGCGGCCGACAACCCGTAGGCCGACAACCGCTGCGGATCGATATTCACTTCGATCTCGCGCTCGGGTTGGCCCAAATAAACGACCGTCCCCACGCCTTCCACCTTGCGCAACGGGGCGGCGATTCGGTCTTCCACAATATGTTCGATGCCATTGTAATGTTCCTCGGCATTAATGGCGTACACCACCACCGGAAGCATCGACGAATTGATTTTATAGATGACCGGCTGGCCGGCATCGTCGGGCAACTCGCTCTTCACCAACTCTATCAGGTCGCGCGCATTATTGGCGGCCGAAGTGACGTCGCTCCCCCATTCATACAAGAGTTGGACGAACGACACGTTTTCTTTCGATGTGGAATTGATCTCCGTCAGGCTTTCGGCGCCGGCAAGCACGGTTTCCAACGGTTTGGTTACCTGTTCCTCCACCTCGTTGGCCGAAGCTCCGGGATAAACGGTAATGACCGTGACGGAAGGGAACTCCATCGACGGCATCAAGTCGATCGGCAACATCTTCATCGCCACAATTCCGAGCAGGATGATCGCCAGAAACAGCATGAGCGTTGCGGTTGGTCTTCTTACGGATATTTCGGGTAATTTCATTTTACTGTCTTATTCTTGATTCGCTATTTCAACGGCCGAACCCTCGTCCAATTTATTTTTCCCGTCGATGACCACCCGTTCGCCGGCCGTGATTCCGTCGATATAAAGGAGGTTGCCTTTGGCGATCCCCCGGGATATTTTTCTGCGCGAAACGGTGCGGTTGTCGTCATTGACAATAAAAACATATTCATCGCCGGTACCTTGCTTTCGAAGCAGGGCGTTGACGGGAACAAACACGCCGGTTGCTTCCGACATCAAAATAGCGGTGCGGCAATACATCCCGGGTTTTAATTTCATATCGTTATTGGGAACGCTGATTTCGACCGTTGAGGTACGGGTCATCGGCGACAAAACGGGCGAGAGGTAACTGACCTTCCCCGCCACGCTTTTACCGGGATAGGCGTCGAAGAGCAACTCTGCATTCTGTCCGCGGCGGATGGAAGCGATCTCTTTTTCGTTGACTTCCACACAGACTTTAAGCGGATTGAGCTGGCGGACGGTCACAATGCCGCTTTGCAGGCTCATATCGGATCCTACCGAGGGTATAAAGGAATAATTTTCGCCCTCTTGCACCGATATGTCGGTCAATATGCCGCCAAACGGCGCTTGGATAGACGTGTTTTTCTTCAACATTTCCACTTTCGATTGCGAGGCGTCGAACCGAGCCTTGAGGTGATCGTAATCGATCTGGCTCACACTCTCTTTTTCGCGCAAACGCGCCATCCGTTCCAGATCTTTGCGGAGCGTCTCCATCTCAATCTGCGCCTGAATGAGCAACTCGTCCGACATCTCGACAATCAACGCCCCCGAGGGCACATAACTGCCTTTTGCATAATGAATTTTCTCTACACGTCCGGGGATGGAGGCGCCCAAATTCGCTTCCTTATTAGCCTTCGCCGTTCCGGTGAAAGTCAATTCGGGAGTATATTCCATTGTCTTGGCTACAAATACGGTCACCCGGGTATTTGCAGCGGCAGGATCAGCTTCGCTGTTTCCTCCCGTCTTTTTGTTGCATCCTGTCGCCAAAAAGGCAAGCAGGCAGGCGGCGTACATCATTTTATTTTTCAGTTGCATCGTTGTATCTATCTGTTTATTTCATTTTAAAGAATGAGTGACGGCTATGGCACATACCGGTAAATCTGTCCGGTGGATTTTTCGAGTTCCAGGCGGGTAGTCTTTACCTCCACCAGCGCATCGATATAGGTCGATGAGGCGCTTTCCCATTGCGTTTGCGCCTCGAGCAATTCACTCAGGCGGCTTATCCCTTCGCGTAAATTATCTTTTGTCACGCGCATATTTTCCGCGGCCTGTTGTTTGGAAAGTTTGGCCATTTCGGCTTTTTTCAGCGCCTCGGCATATTGATACCGGCTCCGGCGGATTTGCAAATCGATCATTTCACGCGCTTCGTCGAGCTCGAGTTGCGCTTTTTGCTTTTTTAATTTTGCCGCATTCAGCTCGTATTTACGTTCTCCCCATGTAAAAACGGGAATCTTCACCACCACGCCCACGTTCCAATCGCCGCCGAACTCCTCTTTCAGTCCGTCGTAAGGGTTGGGGTTCATCCATCCGTAACTCCCGGCAAGCGCGATATCGGGCATAAATTTTGCGCGTTCGATATTTTTATTCGATTCCATGATGCCCACTTTCTCTTTCAGCATCGATATCTCCGCCCTGTTTTCGGGCGAAATATCCGGAGGCATCAGGCTGTCTGTGCGGAGCGGAGCCTCTTCCATTGTTCCCGGCACCACCTCAATGCCGGTATCTTTCAACCCGATGATCTGCGCCAGCGCCATCTTCGAGAGCGCCAACCCGTTTTCGGCTTCCAGCGTTTTCAACTTCGATTCGTTCTGCTTCACCTGCGCCTTCAACAAGTCGTTGCGGGTAATAATCCCCTCGCCATGCATATTCAGCAAATCGGTAACGAGTTGGTCGAGCAGTTTTTCATACGAATGGGCCAGCTTTACTTTTTCCTGTAACGATACTACGCGCCAAAACGCTTCATCGGTTTTGACGATTGTTTCCGCTTTGACAAGCAAGACGTTTTTTCCGGAGATATTTTCGGCGCGCCGGGCAATCCGGTTGGCCTCGGTGATTTTAAAGCCGGTAAAGAGGGGTTGCATCACGCTAAAGCCGGCATAATAAAGATTTTTCCGCTCGAGGACCAGTTTGTCGGCCGGCAGCATGGCGTAGTTTTTAAACACGGGGTTTCCCGAAGCGTCGGTGACAGGCGCCCCTGTTTGCGGATTCAACACAAGGGTATTCATCGCCGTAGCGGGGTCTTTCAGCGCTTCGGGATTGAACCTTCCCGTTTGGGGGTCGATGGTATTGTACGGTACTGCCGGCAGGAACAGGTCGTTTTCCAACAGCTTGATATCGCTGCCCGTACGCATGTATCCGCCGCCGAAATTAATCTTGGGCAGATAATGGGTCATCGCCGTTCGTTTGATAAGGGCAGCCGTTTGCCGTTCGTTTTGCGCCATCCTGATCTTTTTGTTCTCTTTGAGAGCCATTTCCCTGCACGCTTCCAGCGTAAGCGTTTGCTGGGCATACAGGAAAGGAAAGTTCGCGAACAATTGCAACGCCAGCAGGCAAATAAAATAGTATTTCCGCATATCCATTTTTTCTCAACCGGTTTATGAGTTCTAAAAAAACAGAAGCAAAAATAAGCGGTTTTCCCTCCGGCTAAGAGGAAAAACATACCGAAGCGTTCTTTTTGAATGCCGAAGCAACCGCAACCGTTCATGAAACGCCGGGGGGCGCATCGTTTTTACCCGTTACAGCGCATCCATTCCTTGAATTCACCGGTACGCGCCCGGCTCACGATAATTCTCTCGGGAGTTTTTACGGAAAGGTTAACAGCCAGCTTGCCTCCAAACCACACGGTCAGGTCTACTATGGCGCGATGCGACACGATGTATTGCCGGTTCGCACGAAAGAAAACCGCGGGATCCAACTGTCTCGACAATTCATCGAGAGAACTGTCAACCAGAAATCGACGGCCGTCAAGGCAAAAAACGTCGGCCATTTTGTATTCGGTACGGATGTAAGCTATTTCGTCCGCAGAAAGGGGGATCAGCTTGTCCTTATACGGAATGAGAAAGTGTTTTTTAAAGGTGCCTTTCGTTTCCCGGATCGACCCGACGATTTGGGAAACGAGTTCCTCATTATTGTTTTTAAAGGAAAAGTACTTGAGTTTGTTAAGCGCTTTTTCGAGGTTCTTTTTATTGATGGGTTTCAGCAAGTAATCGATGCTGTTTACTTCAAAGGCTTTCAATGCATACTCGTCGTAGGAGGTAGTAAAGATCAGCGGGCAGCGAATCTCGATCTTCTCAAAAATTAAAAACGCATCTCCATCGGCAAGATGGATATCGATAAAAGCCACATCGGGCGCCGCGTTTTCCGAAAACCACTCGACACTCTCTTCCACACTCTGCAATACGGCAATAACGTCCACGGTTGCGTCCACTGCCTTTATCTGGCGTTTCAGATTCTCCGCCGCCACATACTCATCTTCAATAATGACCGCTTTCATCTTATTATTTCCCCATGTTCAGATAATTTTTATAGATATCGGCTTCTTTGATAAGCGGCACCTCAACCGTAAAAGCCGAACGGTCCGAACGAATGACAATCTCCTTCCCGAACATCAGCCGGAACCGCTCATTCAGGTTTGCCAGCCCGAGACCGTTACTGTCTTTTTCACCCATTTTCTTTTGCAGGTTGTTTTTCACCCGTATCGTATCCTGAGGGGTCGATTCGATCACGATATCCAGCGGATTACGCAAGCTTACCACATTGTGCTTTACGGCGTTTTCAATCAACAACTGCAATGCCGAGGGAAGCGTATAATACTCTTTGTATTTTTCGTCGATGCCGATCTTGACATTCAACCCGTTGTTATAGCGTATTTTCATAAGATAGATATACGATCCGGCAAACTTCAATTCTTCCGATAGTTTGATTACTTCGCGATTCTGCATGGCAAAGCGAAACACTACCGTAAGCTGTTCCAGATATTCACGCGCCCGCTCATCATCGTAACCGATCAGTCCGTTCAACGTATTCAGCGAGTTGAACAGGAAGTGGGGGTTCGTTTGATTTTTCAGCACATTGTAGCGATTTCGCAGATTCTCGATAATTAAGTCCTGGTTCTCGGTTACTTTTTTCTGATTTTGATTGATAAAATAGATGAGCGCCGTAAACAGAAACGAAATAATTAGGATCACCGTGTCTTTCACATAATGCAGCGTGGAATAGGTTGTCGGCGAAACTTCTTCGCGAAACCACCACCATTGTGTTTTTGAAATGACGGGACTCAAAAGAATGACAAGGACGAACAGGCTCGACAAAATCAGCCACATCACCGCCGGACGTTTCCGGAAACGGGTTATTGTGGTGAATTGCAGGCGGAAAAGAATATAAATGACCAGCGTATTGACAAGCAATGTAAAGAATGACTGTAGGGATACCAGATCCTTGAGACGGATCGCATGCTTATCGTTCAGCGACACGGAATAGTACAGCGACGATGATAACATTACAAGCGCCAAAATAAAACTGATAATAATAGCTGCCCTGATAGCCGTCTTCTTGTCATAGTTGAGAATGAACGGCTTCTTTTTTTGCAGCTTTATTTTCGACAACTTTTCTTTCATCCTTATAACCATGCGGCAAATATACGCAAAAACATCAAAAAAAGATCCCGATAAGCCGGAGGTTATCAACAACCGTTCATCGGGATCTGTAATTGAGGAACAATCTATTAGAGGAGATTGTCCTAACCAAACGATTCTCTCTTCCGGTTCATTTGTTTCGCCCTCCGGATACTATTCTTCCCCGGATTTGAAACGTTGTTTTTTCCATCCGAAAATGGGTGGAAGGCCGGGACAATCTCTTTACGGTCTTTCGCAGCCTTTTTTCTTTTTGTCAAAATCGGTAACCGATGCCGATTGACGCAAAGGTAGGGTATTACTCCGCGTCTGCTGCGGAAAAAACACCCAACCGAAAAATTCGACAACCGAAATGCAAAAAAGCCCTATCGAAGTGTCTTGTCCCGGAATAGATTTACCGGCCAAAGGAGGCGGTCTTAAAAAAGGCTGTTCCAAAAACCTATTTTGGAACAGCCTTATCAGTCGCCCGATCTCAGTCGCCCTTTCTTCCTCTTATGCCGGTGCCGGTTATTTCAGGTATTTCGCCAGGAATCCCAACATGGTGGCATAAAAGTCCATGCGATTCTCTTCGCGGTAAAAACCATGCCCTTCGTTATACTTCACCATATAAGGGACATCCAATCCCTTTGCACGAAGCGCCGTGACAATCTGATCGGATTCATTGATATTCACTCGGGGATCATTCGCACCCTGAACGACATACACCGGCTTGACAATCTTATCGATTTGATACACCGGCGACGCCTCGCGGGCAATCGCTTTTTCTTCGGGATTATCCAAATCATACCAGATCTGTTTGACCATTTCAGTCATCGGCTTCCAGTATTCGGGAAAGGAAGAGAAGAATGTCTCGATATTCGAAACACCTACGTAATCCACGCCGCACGTATACAGGTCGGGAGTCTTTACAAGCCCCATCAGCGTGGCATAACCTCCGTGGCTGCCGCCATAGATGGCGATTTTGCTTTCATCGGCCCATCCTTGGGCAATGGCATAGCGTACGCCGTCCTCCACATCATCCATCACTTTCCGTCCGATTTGTTTGAAGCCGGCACGCAGGAACTCTTTGCCGTATCCGCCCGAAATACGGAAGTTGACTTGCAGGGTGGCATATCCCCGGCTGGCGAACAATTGCGTCTCCGGGTTGAATCCCCATGAATCGCGGATTCCCTGCGGGCCTCCGTGGGGATTGACGACCATCGGAACCTTCTTTCCCTGCAACGCCTCTTTCGGCAGGGTGATATATCCGTGAATGGTCAGTCCGTCACGGCTCTTAAAGGTAATAGGGCGCATTTCGGCCATATCTTCTTCCTTTAATTGCGGCATCAAGTCGTACAGCAGCGCAAATTGTTTGGTTTTCACATCATATTCATAATAGGTGCCGTACAATTTATCACTCTGTAAGATGATCAGGAAGGTATTTTCATCGTCATCATAATCGGCAATTCCGTAAATCTTGCCGGGGAAATTCTTTTTCACCCCTTCATCAATTGCTTTATACAACGCGCTCACAGGGATAATCTCCGATTTCTCCCCTTCATAACTGAAGTAATCGATTTCGTAATTTCGTTTGCGGGATAACCCCATATCGGAAACATCGTACTGCGCATTCGCGAATACTTCTTTTATTTCGCGATTGTTTTTAAGGTCATAGAGAACGATGCGGGACTTGTCCCCGTCCAGATTCGTCGCCACATACGCGTCATCGGGGTCGGGTGTGGTGTAATTAAAGGCAATAATACCGAAACTATCATCCCATGGAGTCTTTTTCTTCAATTCGAATACCCCCGTTTCTCCGTTTTTATAATATAACTCCATCTCCACGCCGTTGACCATCTTGGTGTAAGCGCGCAAGTTGCCGTCTTTGTCGAAATCATATCCCTGAATGGGGTTTGCCGGATCGGTATTTTCATACAGCTTTTCCAAATCGCCGGTGACCACATTCAACTTGTACGGTTCGAATATTTGCGGATTATCCTTGTTCAGCAAAACAATGATATAATCTTTCTGCTCTTTCAACAACGAAAGAATACCGGCCTTTACGCCTTCGAAAGGGGTCAGGTCGAGGGCATTTTTCCCGTCGATATCAGCCGCATAGATATGGTAATTTTCGTTTCCTCCGTTATCCATCGCGTAAAACAAACGTTCATCGTTGATCCATCCGTAGCCTTTAATCGGCTCTTCTTTTTCCTCAATCGCCCGAATGACTTTTCCCGTGGCAATCTCCTTAATATACACATGATTCTTAAGGCCGTCTTTTTCTTTATACGATAAATACTTGCCGTTGGGTGAAAGCTGAAAAGACGACGCATTGGGGCGGGCGAAATAATCGGCTACGGAATACTTATATTCTCCTTTGTCGAGAGCCGCCAATTCTTTCAGCTCCTCCTCGGTCGTTACCAAAGCGGGATTACCGGGTAACTTGCTTTCAAAACGTTTTAACGTAAGGGGAAGCGACATGCCGGCCTGCTCGTAATTTCCGACAACACTGTCGCCCTGTAAGGTTCCGTTATATACAATCTGAGCAGCCGTCACTTTCAGTTTCAACTGATTGTCGGCAAATGCCACGCCGTCCACGGGGATACCCGTTGCCCCCTGAAGCGGTACATCCAGCGTTCCGGTCAAATTACCGTCATCTCCGGCAATATGGAATATCAATTCCAGATTTACTCCTTGCACCGAAAGGGTGCCTTTCCAATCTCCTGTAATACTTTGCGCTTTTATCATCATACTTGCTACGATAAGAGCGAATAATACGCTCATTTTTTTGATGTTCATACACTAATTATTTTTATGTGAAACAACTGTAAAAACGAATAAGCAGTTCTGCTTTTGCCCTACAAATGTAGGGGATATTTCCGGACGGACAAAACAAATATAAATATCAACTGTTATATCCCTATTATCAATCAATAACAACCAATCAAGACATTATGAACCATCGTATTCTCGGCCTGCACCATATCACGGCCATCTCCGACAACGCGAAAAGGAATCTTCATTTTTACACGCATGTGTTGGGACTCCGGTTGGTAAAGAAAACCGTCAATTTTGACGATCCGACCACCTATCATTTTTATTTCGGCGACGAGCAAGGCACACCCGGTACCATCATCACGTTTTTCCCTTGGGAAGGCATCGGCCGCGGGAAAAACGGCGCCGGAATGGCTACGCATACCGCTTATTCCATCCCGAAAAGCAGCTTCACTTTCTGGAAAGAACGCCTTGAACAACAAGGCCTCCCCGTGAAGGAAGACAAGATTTTCGGCGAAGATATCCTTTCTTTCTCCGACCCGGACGGATTGCAGTTGCAATTCATCGCTTCCGATTCGGACACCAGAACACCCTGGACAACAACACAGATTACAAATAACGAGGCTATCAAAGGTTTCCACTCGGTAACGCTCACCTTGCGCGCGGTGGATGCTACCGCCAAAATACTGACGGACGTTTTGGGATATTCTCTTACACGGCAAGATGGAAACCGTTACCGTTTTACGACGGATGCCATCGATACGGCTCACATCGTGGATGTAATCGAAGACCCTGCCGCTTCGTACGGAACAAATGCGGCCGGAACGAATCATCATATCGCTTTCAGGGTGGAAAATGATGATATTCTGATGGATTATCGTGAAAAGGTGCTTGCCGCCGGATTGAATATTACTCCCAAAATCGACCGCGATTATTTCTTCTCGCTCTATTTCAGGGAACCGGGCGGCGTGCTGTTCGAACTGGCGACCGATAATCCCGGCTTTACAAGGGATGAAAGCCTGGAAAATTTAGGGACGGCATTAAAATTGCCCAAACAGTATGCCAATATGCGTGAACGGATTGAACGCGCACTTCCTCCGCTTTAAGCCTTCTCGGCGGGATATTATCTGCAAAAAGAGAAATAATTGATGAACGAGTCATTGCCGTCGTTCGAATATAATCCGTCAAAATTCGCTTTATAATGAAACATTCTTTGGAGATCACTTATTCGGGAAAACCGTTACACGAAGCGCAAAAGGCGTTAATTCTGTTGCATGGCAGAGGCGGGGATGCACAAAGCATCTTGTCTTTATCGGAACATCTTCACGTAGCGGAGTACGCCTTGCTCGCACCGCAGGCGACAAATCACACCTGGTATCCCCGATCCTTTCTGGCTCCGGTTACCGAAAATGAGCCCTGGCTTTCATCCGCCGTCGATATCGTCGGACAAACATTCGACAAGATATTGGAAGCGGGCATAAAGGCCGAACAGGTATATTTTCTGGGGTTCTCCCAAGGTGCGTGCTTGACATTGGAGTTTACGGCTCGCCATGCGCAACGTTACGGCGGCATTATTGCTTTTACCGGAGGATTGATCGGACAAAACATCGAAAGGACGAATTACCGGGGAGATTTTAAGCAAACCCCGGTGTTCATCGGAACGAGCGACCCCGATTTCCATGTCCCGGTAGAGCGGGTATATGCCTCTTCGAATATTTTCCGGGAGATGAATGCTGCCGTTACGGAGAAAGTATACGAAAACAGGGGACATACCATTTCCGAAGACGAAATAGAGTTGGTAAACCGCTTAATTTTTAGATGAACGATTTTCTCCTTTTGTTGATTTTACCGGTTGCAAATGCAGTAAATAGCTACCGGGAAAATGAATATTCACCTGCTCTTCATCAACTTTAATCTTCTTGGTGTTATCCCCTTTTAGATTCGTAATGAAGCGGTAGGCAATCCCCTACAATGATTATCTAAGGTAGAAAACTTCAGCAGAACAACCAGTCGGATGACCTCCTATATTTTAGATGGTTTATGTGACACAAGTTTTGGATTTACACCTAATGACACATAATTAAGAACTTGCGAACCCCATCAAGCAAGTAAACCACAAGTTAAAGTTATGGCAAAGAAACATAGAAAAAGGGCCTTGCTAATACATATTAACAAGGCCCTTTTATTCTTCAGGATATTAATAACCCGGATTTTGTTCCAATAGATTGTTTGCGGAAATAGCTTTTTCAGGAATAGGAAATATGTTACGATTCTTATCCTTAGTAGCCGTATGGTCCCACCAATTTTCAGTTACAAATTTATCCCATCGGATTAAATCGGTACGCCTTCTCCCCTGTCCTTCCGCCAGAAACTCGATCATCCATTCATCCAACATTCTGTATTCATCCAAATTAGATTCGGTCACGGGATCCGGATCTATTCTATTTTCAAAATTACGAGCACGGACTTTGTTTATCAGCATGGCGGCTGTTTTTTTATCGCCCGCTCTCATCGTACATTCCGCAAGCATATAATATATCTCAGCCAATCGAATAATAGGATTGTCCGGATTATATCGTATAGCGACATCCGCCTTATTCGGTTGAGGAATTTTCCAGGGACGAATTCCGGAAACTTCCTCGGCGTCGGCAATTGTAGAGGGCAGATCATCAACGGTGGGATATTTTTCACCTCCAAGTTGTTTCATTACCGTAATTTGGTCTACAAAAGAAATAACCTCGTTTTTATATTCTCTACCCCCTTTAGATGACTTCCCGGTAATAGGATTTGTTTGTTCTCCCATCAAGAACATACCCTCGTATTTTTTATTTCCTTTATACAGGTAAGGT
Source organism: Limibacterium fermenti (assembly GCF_041902845.1). Taxonomy (GTDB): domain Bacteria; phylum Bacteroidota; class Bacteroidia; order Bacteroidales; family Dysgonomonadaceae; genus Limibacterium; species Limibacterium fermenti. The sequence continues at coordinate 3,995,156 of NZ_CP159486.1, read as the reverse complement.
CTTTTCCTTAAATCTTTTTCGTGAAACTTAGCGAAAGGCCTGCCTAATCTTGATCCGCCAAAATCGCTATCGGTATAGCGTTGCCCGTTCGGTTTTAACGAGGGCTGCATGCACCCGCCGTTGTTCCCGGTAACTTCCAAATCCAAATATATCCACGTCTGATAGTGTCCAAAATGTTTATACCACCAATTAAATTCATTTTTATTGGCTTCGGAAGGGACGCTCCAAATGATCTCTTTTGATAAATTATTATCAAAACTGAATGGAGCGAACCAATCTTCTTCCAATTCATATTTCCCATATACACCATCAATAATATCCTGGCATAACTCGGCGCATTCGCTGAACATATCAACACCGATAGTCGCTTTGGCATTGAAATACAATTGAGCCAAAATGCTGGCAGCTACCGCTTGTTTTATATAGCCATCTTCGGCTGCTCCTAATTCTTCTTTCTTACGAAGATTCGGAATAGCATCTTTCAATAGCTTTTCAGCGTATTCAAAGGTTTCTTTAGCTGTACTGCGTGGAACACTGATGTCTTCTTTAGTGGTTGTATAAATGGGCATTCCTCCGAAGAAATCGAGTCCTTTCATATAATAATAGCCTTCCAATGCCCTCAATTGAGTTGTATGATTTTGTTTTTCGTCTTCCGTCAGTCCGAGGGCTACATAGTCTACATCTGCAAGATCCTCTCTCGACTCCATCGCATACGCCAGCCCCATACCTATTCCTCTCCAAGTTTCCCAGAAATAACTATCCGTATACACCCATTCGTGGTGGTGCATCCGTTGGTTAATACCTCCATTGTACCAATCGCTACCCCGGGTAGGCAAACAAAGGATATCTCCCGTATACTCTTGCAGATAGAAACGGTCGCTTTGGCAAAACCAAGCCCAATGTCCGAACGGGCGTCCCAAGACACCGTATACGCTTTTTTTTGATGTGTAATAATGATCGGTCGTCACTTGTGAGTACCATACAGGATCGAGATCGCATGAACTTGTAATGAGTAACAACAAACCTATACAAATTAATTTTATGTAATTACGATTATTCATAAGTGTATTTATTATAATGTTAATTGAAATCCCAATGTAAACCTGCGTGTTTTAGGAAAAACAGCGTCACCGGTTATATCGTCTAGCCCGGGCCTCAAAGGATCCGAATACGAAACTTCAGGATCTAATCCCGAGTAGCCGGTAAAACAGGCTACATCCCGCATATTCAGATAGAAACGCGCTTTCTCTACAAACCGATTATACTTTTTGAGATTAATCGTATACCCCAGCACTATTGCATCTATCTTGAGGAATGTTCCATCTTCAAGCCAATAATCAGAGAGTTGTTTCTCTTGGGCAATGTGTTTTCTATCATCCTTAAACGCTCTCTTAAGAAAATTAACGCCGTTTTCTTTCGTCGGTATCCCGTAATACATGTCTGCCATATTAAAGACATCGAAATCGAGCCAACTGCGTAAAGCAATCGATAGATCCCAGTTTTTATACAGTAAAGTATGATCCCACGAAATCTCGAGCTTGGGTATGGCATTCCCCAGAAAACGTTTGTCGTCATCACTTGATTTACTTGCAAGTATGACATTATTATCTTTGTCATACACTTGCCATTGTCCGTCTTCCGTAATTCCGGCATGCTTCTTCATATACCATTGTCCTATTATCAAGTCATTTTGTAACCGATAAGGGTTTCCGGGAGATCCCGGAGAAGGGAATCCATCCCCCACTGTCGTCCAAGTAACATTCCCCATGGATGTGATCTTTGTCGAATTCTGTGACAGACGGACAGCAGTAGTATATTCAAAATCGTTAGTCTGTATCGGTACACCTCCTATTTCCAGTTCCCAACCGTTCCCTTTTAAGGTTCCTATGTTCTTTCTCGTTGTAGGATAAACATTGGGTGGCTGGCTTACCCCTTGGTCAAAGATCAGATTACTAACATTGCGCCAGAAATAATCGAATTTACCATATAACCGGCTATCGAACAGAGTATAATCCACACCAATATTCGTCCCTTTCGTTTCTTCCCAATGGAGATCCCTGTTTACATTACGGATAGAGCCATAAAGCGAATTCCAATTTTTACCATCGGTCAACCACATTCCATTCGATCCATATACTCTTGCTGTAAGTCCCGGAGGAGAAGAAAAGTCATTGTTTCCGGTAACACCGTATCCTACTCTTAATTTCAAGTCATTCACAAAGGAAACATCTTTCATAAAATCTTCGTTGCTGATACGCCAGCCGCCTGAAATAGCCCAGAACGTGCCCCATCTGTGATCAGGTCCAAATTTGGAGGAACCCTCGCGTCTTATACTGGCGGTCGCCATATATCTATCCTTGAAAGAATAATTTCCTCTCGCAAAAACAGCCAACAAACGCTCTCTCGGGGCTTTTGAAGAAGACATGGCTGCTTTTCCATCACTAAGATAATTACCCGTTCCGATATCCCATGCACCTGTTCCTTCTACGGGAAAGTCTTTATTTGTCATGTTAAATGCTTCTTGATTATGCTCAAAAAAGCTGTAACCTGCAACTGCGCTAAAGGTATGATTATTGAGGGCTTTATTGTAGGAGGCATACGTTTCGAACGAACTATTCTGCGTTTTATCAAACCCATGATAAGCTTCCCCACTGTATCCGCCTTGATCGGACTCCCGGTGATTTGCCGATACATACCGGGTAGCTTGCCATTGCCTGGAATCATATCCGAACGTTGCTTGCACATTCAATTCAGGTGTCAAATTTATTTTTAATGTAGCATCTGACAGTAACCATTTATCTAAAGCATCACGTTGTCTTAGCATTACGTCTGCCACAGGGTTAAAGTCGGTTCCCTTAAAATCCTCCAGATTGTATCCCGACGCGCTCTCCTGATCATACGGGTTCAGGGTAGGATTAAGTTTTATCGCCGCATTATACATGCCGTTTGATCTTCTTAAATCTCTTTTCGCTTCTCTATATTCAGCATGCGTCCTGAGTTCAACCAGCCCTTCATACATTTTAAAATAAGCATTTATACGTGCGGAATAGTCTTTCCTTCCATCCCCTATCGCAATTCCTTTTTGATCTTGCATGGAAAATGTCGTATAAATATTTGCGTATTCACTTCCTCCGTTGACATTAACGACATGCCGGTGTGACAAAGGATTTTTTCTCATCAGAAGATCATACCAATCTGTATCCGCACCATAATCATAAATATCATTTTCGCCTCCTAATCCTAAGTCCCGGTATTCACTCGCACTTAATACATCCGGCCTGTTTCTGAGCGTTTCCATTGATAACTCTCCCGTGTAAGTAGCTTTAATTTGTCCGGCCACGGCGTTTCGCGTTGTGACCAAAATAACTCCCCCGGCAGCACGTGTCCCGTAAATAGCTCCCGCTGATGCATCTTTCAAAACGTCAATGGACTTTATGTCTTCCTGGTTTAAAGAGCGCAAATCTCCTCCCGGGACACCATCTATGACAACTAATGGCCCTTTACCCGCATTCACAGATGCAACACCACGCAATAATATTGTATTGCTCGAGTTTGGGCTACTTGTTCCTGAAACACTCATCCCGGAAATTTTTCCTCTCAGAGCCGTTTCAATACTGGCACCTCCTATTCCTTGCAAGAGATCATCTCCGCTTATAGAAGATATGGAACTTGTTACCTGGCGTTTTTCCATTGTTCCATAACCGACCACAACCAGCTCCTGAAGGGTTTTTACATCTTCGTGTAAAACAACATCAAAAGAGGTTTTACCGGTTGTGCCAACATCCTTTTGCTTATACCCGAGATACGTAATACGAAGGGTCGCATTAGCCGAGACGTCTAAAGAGAAATTTCCACTCAAGTCGGTAACGGTTCCATTAGAAGTCCCATTTTCTATAATATTCGCCCCGATAACAGGCTCGCCCGATTGGTCGGTAACTGTGCCGGAAATGGTTTTACGTTCACGGGGAGGAGATGTTGCGTTACTTACTGTCGGGGTTAAACTGACAGAAATCGTATTATCTATACGTTGAAAATAAAGATATGTCTGAGCCGTTATTCTATCCAGAATATTCTGGATAGTCGTATTGCGCACATTCAAAGTCACATTCGGTGTTTTGTCTAATATCCGCTGATCATAAAAAAACTTGTAACCCGTCATTGAGCTAATTTTATTAAACACTTGACTAACGGGTTGATTCTGTACATTTAGCGAAAGGTTATTATCTTTTATATTCTGTCCGTTAAGGGGGACAACAATAACAATAAAGAACAAGATCGCCACACAAAAATTAAGAAAAACCCAAAAATTAGTTTTCCCCTGCTGATTCATAAATTTCATATATATATCATGTTTTTAAAAAATTTGAATACATTCCCTTCTTTTTTGCGCAAAGAAACAATAAGAATATTACAAAACGGTTAATTATTTATGAAGTTTTTATTTCATTTCATCCAAACGATTTCCCATAAATTATTTCTCTCCTTATATCTACTTGAAATAAACGAGAATATACACATCTCCTTTTAAAGAATTTTACTAATGTTTTATTATTACGCCGCATTTTTACTAGTTATCCTAATTTATTGTTAGAGACTCTATTCGTTTGGATTATTTAAAAAAGAGTATATCATTCCCGTCTTTTTTATACTTGATTTTCGTTGTGTACTGAATCGATTGCAATACCGATTCCAAGCTCTTATTGTCGTGTTCCCCTGAAATAAGATTGTTAAATTCTTGTCCGTCGTCGAATACAATACGGCATCCGTATACTCGTTCCAGTTCTCGTGCCACATCCCGTATGGGCGTGTGATTAAAATACAACCACCCTTTCATCCATGCAAAAGAGGAGGCGTTGTTGCGGGAAATCTCTTTCATGATTTCGCCAGTCCGCGAGTTAAGGGTGACTTTCTCATTGCGCGTCAAGGTAAATGTAGCGTCGGACATGGAGACCTCTACCCGGCCTTCGTTTACGCTGACGGATACGGTTTCGTCCTCCTCGTAAGCCTTTACGTTGAAAGCGGTACCCAATACGCGGATGTTGAAGCGGGCCGTTTCTATGATAAACGGCTTTTTGTCTTTGCTTACATCGAAATAAGCTTCCCCCGAAAGTCGCACGCGGCGTTCGTTTTTACCGAATTGTTCGGGATAGGCGATATTCGTACGGGAATTCAGCACGACGCGTGTACTGTCCGAAAGCGTAAACTGTTCCCTTTCTCCCGAGGGAGTGACGGTTTCGACGTATAAGCCGGAAGCGTTTTGGGCATCTTTGACATATTGAAATATAAATATCCCTAACAGCAACGCCGATGCTACAGCAGCTACAGACATGGCTATGCGGCGAATGCGGGGGCGTTTTTCTTTTTCCATGCTCCTCAACAACCGCCTCGCTTCTTCTTTATATTGATGGTAAGTAATATCATTGGGAGAGGGGCGACATTCCGCTTCGTCTTTCAGTTCGGAAAAGACAGAGCCGAGGGCGACTTCATTTCGAGAATCGTGTATATCGCGAAAAAATGTTTCCGCCTCTTCTTTTGTGTAAAGATTATGAATGAAGCGCCTGAATTGTTTTTCTTTTTCTGTCTTACCGTTCATGTACGATTTTATAAAAGGGTCGGAATTTTCGTTCCCTTATAATAGTTATACACTTTTAATGGAAAAAGCTGGGGAGCCTTTAACTTTTTTTATAGTCCTGCGCATATCAACAGGAGCAACAATCCGGAGATATAATCGGGATATTCTTTCAGATAGCTTTTGATGGTCTTTAAAGCGATGGAGATATGTTCCTGTACGGTAAAAACGGAAATACCGAGTATTTCAGCGATCTCTTTGTGCGACAGTTGTGCATCGCGGCTCATTTCAAATACCTGTCGTTGGCGAGGGGTAAGTTTCGCCAAGGCCTTATCGAGTATCGCCTGCAATTCGGATGCTTCGATAAACTGATTCGTCGTATCGGAGTGGTCTATGGAATAATCGAGGATATGCGATTTGAGTTTTTGATTGTTCTCTATATCTCTCAATGTGTTTAAAATGCGATTTTTTACAACGGTATACAGATAAGAAGAAAATGACTTTTCCGGATCGAGGAAACAGCGGCTTTGCCAGATGACGGCGAAAGCGTCCTGATAAATGTCTTCAGCAAACTCATTCGATTTAATGAATTTCGCAGCAAAGTATAGCAAGCGAGTTTTGTATTTTGCGTATAATTCGCAAAATGCTTCCTGATCATTGTTGATGAGACGAATCACCAAATCCCGGTCCTCTGCAATGGCATTACTCCCTGTTATTTCTGTTTCTTCCGTAGACATATTCAAGCGTTTAAATGACACTAAAGTCGAGGAATAAATTCTATAGATAATTTGCAAAGACAACCTCTACTAAATGATTTTACCCAATCTTTATTGAACAAAATTCATCCCGGAGAGAGGTTCTGTCTAAGCGTTTTTTCTTTAAAAAGCAAAACAGGAAGCAATATAGTCGAATATTAACAGTGCCCTTGCGCCTGTAAGATAATCGGATTTCTGCGGATTGCGTCCTAAAATCATGACGAGAGCAGGCTCTTTAGCCTGTAATTCCCTATTAGAAAAATAGAACTTTCTTTTATAGCCCACAGAACTTAACCCCATTTTGCTATATAAACTAACAACGACAAAGTTATGGAAAAGAAACAGAAAAACAAGCGTGAAGAAGCAATTCGTTTATTAAAAAAGCCACAAATCAAAGATGTAAGAGACTGGGACTCCTACAAATTGTAGATTTGTCATCCCTCCTCAGCGGAGATTAATCTGGGAAGCCAGAAGATTTAGGTGGCTCTCAATCCTGCCATAGCGGCAAAACAAGACTTGTCCGTCGTGCATGTGTTCAGGCCTTTGATAAAAGCCGTGGCAAATACCATGTCATTAAAACTTTTGAGGGCAGTTCTGATGCTGATGGGCTATTGAAACATTTAGTTGTTTCAATAGCCTGCCGGAACAAAGTACTTTTATTCCGACAGGTTGAATCGAATTATGGATTGTGGTAATCGGCTCCTGAGAGTTGGATAACGGAGATTTGAATTTCAAAACTTCATTTATCTTATTCTCCGGCACCTATCTCTTCGATAAGAAAAACAGCGCTTTCATATTGCCGTGCGATATTGAGCGTTATTCCAACATTGTTGAGGAAGTCTCCTTTAAAAATCAACCCATCCCCCCAGAAACAGGACCGGGCAGATATTTTATTTATCTCACTAATTTTATAACTCTTTTCCGGATCAAGACCTTGTGTTTTGATGAACGGTAGAATTCCCCGATTATTAAACTCCGTACAAAATGCAAACAGGACAGCGCGCTGTTTGTTTTTACCGACATACAGTTGAGCGGCATAATTATTTGTAGGATCGTAAGGTGAAATAATACGATATAAATCTCCACTTGTAATCAGCGGCCTGACAATTGTCTTGTAATCCTCTATCGCCTTTTTAGCAAACGCCCATTCTTCATTTTTAATATCCTTAGGCTGTAGTTCGAGGCCCAGGCGGCCTGTCATTGCCACATCAAAGCGGAATTTCAGAGGTGTCAGCCGGCCTGTCTGATGATTGGGGTTGGCCGATACATGGGCTGCCGTCGCTACCGGAGGATAGATCAGATTTGTAGCGTATTGAATATATAATCGAGCCAAAGGATCCGTATTGTCGGATGTCCAAAACTCATCATGATATTTCAAGGCGCCGTAATCCAAACGGCCCCCTCCCGAAGCACATAATTGCAACATAAGATGGGGATATTTAGCCCTTATTTTATCATAGATGCCATACAAGCCTTCGGTATAATCGATCCAGAAATGCGTTTGATCGCCAGCCGGCAAATAGGTCGATCCGACTTGTTCCACATGCCTGTTCGCATCCCATTTGATATAATCGATCCCTTTATTTTCGCTTAATAAACCATCTATCATATTCCAAATAAAATCCTGTACTTGCGGGTTAGCGAGGTCGAGCAGGAGTTGATTCCGCAGCGTTATTTTTTCCCTACCCTTACTTTGTACAATCCATTCGGGATGTTTCTCGGCTAATTCACTCTTCGGATTAACCATTTCCGGTTCAATCCATATACCGAATTTCAATCCTTTTGATTGGGCATAATCTATAAGATGTTGGAGGCCGTTGGGCAGTTTCTTTTTATTTACTTGCCAGTCTCCCAGTCCCGCGTTATCGCCGTTGCGTGGATACTTATTTCCAAACCAGCCATCATCCAAAACGAACAACTCTACACCCATCCGGCTTGCATCATCCATCATATCCGTGAGCGTTTGTTCGTTGAAATCGAAATAGGCCCCTTCCCAACTGTTCAATATAATGGGGCGTTCTTCATTTCCGTTATTTAAAGCATATTTCCGGCTCCAATCGTGGAAATTACGGGATATTTGTCCCTGTCCCCGGTTACTGAACGTATAAATCATCTTCGGAGTGGTGAAATCCTCTCCCGCAGCTAATTTGTATTCCGATAAAAATGGATTGACGCCGGCCAATATATTTACATGATCCCATTCGTCCAGTTCGAAGGATAATTTGTAATTGCCGGACCAAGCCAATGCCCCTCCATAACAGTCTCCGTTATTTTCTTCTACCGGATTATTCAGTGACAATATAAAGGATGGATTCTCCGTTTGGGTTGTCCGGACTCCCTTTTTCGATTCTATCGTCTTTATTCCATGTTCTAATTTTTCTTCCACCCTGTTCATCTCTCCGGCCCATGTACCGTTAAAGTGAGTCAAATAATAACTGTATGCGCGAAGGTTGAGAGATGAAGAGTAAACATTGTTCAAAGAAATTGTTTCCTTTTCATTATTGCGAATGGTGACCCATTGGGCGATTACATCTTCGGCCTGATAGGCTTCGCTATGGAGTTCGACGGCAAGATCGTACACCTTATCTTGGAGATAGATTACAGAATGAACTACATTTCCTTTGTGTTGAACTTCATCCTTTACAAAAGATAATTCCGTAATTAAGCTGCCATCACTATGGATAAGGCTTAAGGCCGGTTCATTTGTATAACCGAGTCCAAAAGCCGGATACGCTTCAAATTCCAGATCGCGGTCGGTATCCGCCTTACCATAGTTGTTTACGGACACGAAAGGAGAAAAATCATTTATCTTCTTACCATAATAACGGAACAGTAAACGACCTTCATTCCCCACCGAATAAACCAATGATGTATTGTTTGTGCTGAGGGTATACAACTTATTTTGAGAGAACGATAAAACCGAACCGGCAAAAAGCATTCCCCATAAAAATAGACACTTTATATTCTTCATACCACCTCTCAGTCTGCTAAGATAATTTTGCCGTTGTTTATATAAACTTCTTTCATGACGGCTCTTGTAGGTCCACTGTTGGGCGCGTGATAAGAGATCATCAGCCTACCTTTTAAGTCTTCAAACAACATTGCATGGCCCCCGTCATCGCTATTGAGTGTTTCGGAACTCTGTTCCCAGGGGCCCGATAAACTTCCCGACTTGGAAACAGCCTGGCCGATGGCGTATTTACCGTCTTTTCGAAAACTCGACCAAAGCATTATCAAAGAACCGTCACCAATCTTATGGATAAACGGCGCATCCGTAACGTTACCTGTCACCGAACCCGATTTGATAGGTCCGACCCATGGTGCGGCAGAAGCCTTGAAAAGCAATTTCGGATCGCCTACGGTTGCTTTAAGATCCTTATCCAATTGCTGAGCCAATATCTCCCCATCGCCCGCCTCCAGCCATTCGTGACAATAAACGATCCATGGAGTGCCGGTTGCATCCACATAGAAAGAGCCGTCGAGACACATCCAGTTCGATGGCGTTACGGCATTGTTTACCAAAGGAACAAAGGGGCCTTGCGGAGCATCCGAGACCAATATGGAAGTACCCCGTTTCACGCCCGGAGCGCTTAAAGTAATAAAAACATAATATTTTCCGTTATAATGATACACGTCCGGTGCCCAAAAATCGGATTTTCCCCAAAAATCCGGCTGCGGAACGAATGAGAAACCCATATCCTTCCACATTGTCAGATCTTCGCTCTTATACACTTTTACTTTTTTGTCTCCGTTTACATGCAAATAATAGACTTTGTTTTGCTTGTCGACAAGTATAAACGGATCGCGTATATGAATATCGCTCAGTTTGATATCATATACTTCTTTCGGCCCGGTATCGGGAGGCGGCGTTCCGTCGGGCGTATCATCGCTACTGCTGCATCCGCTGCATCCGCAAAAGACACATCCTAACAGAATAAAAAGAAGAACTGGAAATTTGAACAGATTGTTTATAGCCATAAATATTTGTTTTATATGTTTCATTATTACAGAGAAAGGATTGTTACAGATCCAAAGCCTATAACAATCCTTTCGAAATATCGTTTAGTATCCGGTATTTTGTTTGATGTTGGGATTCTCGATCAAAACATGAGTAGGAATAGGAAATAACAAGTTCTTGCTTGTAAAATTATCCCCCAAGCTGCTCCCCACTTCGATATACTTACCCGTCCGGATAAGGTCTTCGCGCCTCTTGCCTTCATACCAAAATTCCCATCCTCTTTCTTTTAGGATCCAGTCGCGTAAGGAACCTTTGTCGGGGAAGTCACTCAATTTAACGAGATATTTGTCGCCTCCCGCGGCAGCCTGCTCTTTCATGATCAGGTTCACCGAATCGAACCAGATATCGTAGTTATTTTCCGTGGCGCCCAAAGCGAAGAAAATAACGCAATTGCCGTCAGCCGTGCCCGCAGCGGTATCGAAGGTCAATTCTTTTGCTTCGTTGGCTTTCAACGTGACTGTCTGAGAATGCGCCAATGGCCCTTCGGCCTTGAAATCGAATGTGACGTCCTTCGAGGCTTTCACTTTAAAGCTAACCGTATAATTCCGCCCTTTTTTAATCGGTTGATTGTCGGCTCTCACTTGTAAAGCCCAAAACTCAGAGCCAGAATTAGCGACCTTTACATGCAAGGCATTGCCGCTGCCAAACACTCCGGTTTTGTCCACATCGTACGTCCAGGCAGCAATTTGATCTTGATAGTTGTTTAACGTGAACGCTCCGAGAGCATTCCCCTCCAGTTCCTCGTCAAACCCTTCATCTAAAATTGTTTCGGAAGGCAAACTAACCCCAAGTCCGAATGCGCGTTTGCGTATTTCGTTTATCAGGTTAACGCTTTCCTGGTTCGGCCCATTGAGTTCATTCAACGCTTCCGCCTTAAACAACAACACCTCTGCATACCGGTCAAGCACTTTATCGTTTCCTGCCCAAATACCTGCCGCTTCGGGATCTATGCCGTATTTTAAAGGCAACGCCCCGATATCGTTATCCCGAAGATTGATTTGCACGCCCCCTTTCGATTTATATTCGGCTACAGCCAACTCCCGTCGTTTATCATCCGGATCGAACGTATCATAGAATTTCCACGGCATACGATGCCCGTTCCACCCATCTATTACATTACCGTGAGGCGATGGAAAATCGCCCGGTAATATGTTTGTATAGGTATGGTTGCCGTAATCGGCAATAGGCTCTGCGCGCACCACAAATATCAGTTCCTTGTTCCCTTCGTTTTGCGCCGAGAAAATAGTTGCATAATTATCTTCAAGGCTATAATAGTTCAGACCGATTATTTCATTTGCCGTTGTCAGCGCATTCTGCCAGTCCTTTTTAAACATCTGATATTTTAAGAGATAGTGCAATGCCGCGCCTTTCGTTATACGTCCATATATTTTCGGAGCTACGGGCAACAGATCGGCAGCCTCCCTCAATTCCGTTTTGATAAAATCCTCAACCGATTCGGCGGAAGGACGTTCCGGTTTATAGTCGGGATCGGGATTTATAGCCCTTTCACCCTCCAATATCATCGGCATGGGACCGTAAAGCCGGTATATGTCAAACATAAAAAAAGCTCTTAACGCCCGTATTTGAGGGATGTATTCATCTTTCACTTCACTTGCGACAGCCGACCTTTCTATTTGGGCAATGTTATACGTGCAACGCGTGATGGTTGGAGCTATCCAATTATAGAATCCGGCGGACATAGCATCAACGCCGTTCCACGATCCGTTGAGAAAACTTGTCCAGGCCCATTTTGTGGTCCATTCGTCTGTCACAACTTCATCCATAACAAACGAACTGCCGTCGCTAAACAGATACGGCGCCCATCCTTTTTGTCTGAGTTCGTAATACAGTGCTGTTGTCGCCGCTTCCACATCGCCAGCGGTTCTGAAAGCATCCTCGTTGCCTACATTTCCGTATAAGGATGGCTCCAGGTCGCCTTCGCATGAAAAGGACGAAAAACCGATTATGCCTATTAGTATATATTTGATTATCTTTTTCATAATTTTTCTCTATTAAAATTTCACGTCGACGCCTAAAGAAAATGTTTTTTGCTGCGGATACGAAGCCCTGTCATTTTCCACTTCCGGATCAAAGCCCTTGTAATCGGTTACGGTAAAGATATTTTGCCCCGTAAAATAAATGCGGGCACTTATTTTATCTACTTTTAAGAGACGGGTGATATCGTATCCCAACGTTAAATTCTTCAAACGCAAGTAAGACGCCTTTTGCCACAGCGGAGCTCCATAAGCGTCGAAGCTGTTCACAACCCCTGACGGCATATCGGTATTCACGTTGTCGGAAGACCATCGGTTTTGTATCTCTTTCAAATAGTTGTAGTTATCCCGGAGCATCTGCGTTCCGTAACTGCCGTAAACACCATGTTCCGCCTGAGTTGAAGGCCATCTGTATCCTCCCACGGCCGCATACAGGAAAGCGCTCAGGTCAAACCCTTTATATCTGAACACATTGTTTAATCCCATCGTAAATTTGGGCGCACGCGTACCGATAAATACAACATCCGCCTGATTAACCTTTCCATCGGGTTGCCCTGTTAGTTGTCCATTGCTGTCCAATCCGTTTACATCCTTATATTTTTGCTGCCCCACTATCAGTCCCGGCATTTCGGGAGTTTCTTCACCCGGCTGTTTAATACCGTTAGAGATAAGCCCAAACACAGCCGTTATGGGATCTTTTTCAGATTGATATGGATTCAATATCACTTTCGGATCGCGTTCTTTCCATCTGTCACGGTAGGAAGTAAAGGTGAAAGTCGATTGCCACGAAAGCGGCCCTTCGAGATTTACGGTGTTCAACGTAAATTCAACCCCGCGACTGGTCGTCTTCCCGATATTCGACCAGACTCCTCCCAATATGGACGTGTGAGGTAAGGTTCTCCAGCTTAAAAGGTCTTTTATCTCTTTAGAGAACACATCGACACTACCGTTGACACGGTTACGGAAAAACCCGAAATCGATACCGGCATTGATTTCCGTGGTTGTTTCCCACTTCAGGTTGGAATTTCCGAATTTCCCTAAATTAACTCCTCTTTTTTCGGCATCCCCGAAATAATAATTACGCCCGTCGAAAGAATAATACTCCGATGCGGCATCATTAGGTAAATTCTCATTTCCCACCTGTCCGGCGCTTAAACGGATTTTTGCATCGGACAGCCAATCAATATCTTTCACGAAGTCCTCTTGTATCAGTCTCCAGGCAAATGCTCCCGAAGGGAAAAACGCATACCGGTTATTTTCCCCGAACCGGTCACTTCCATCCAGACGTGCCGTTAAAGTAAACAAGTACTTGTCGTCGTAAGAGTATTGTAAACGTCCGAAGTACGATGCGAGAACATGCTTGTTTTTGTAAGAACTGACTATGGGTCTCTGTTCTCCGGCTTGCAACTTATAATAAGCAAGGGCGTCGGAGGTAAAACCCATGGCACGAGAGTAGGCGCCATTATCGTTCTGAATTTGATATGAATATCCGCCCAATGCCAACAGGCGATGTTTTTCGACAAAACTTTTCTGAAAATTTACGACGATATCCGACATGTAATCTTCGCGGTAAGCAGAGTTTATATTCGCGTCCCCTCCCACTTGACTGCCGTAACGTGTAGTGGAGGGATAATAGTTTTGGCGTAATCCGTCACGGATATCAATTCCCCCCGATAATTTCACCCATAAGACATCCTTTATAATATAAAAGTTCGTATAAAGAGATGACAGGAACCGTTTCGTCTTCGTTTTGTCGTTGATATCGAGATAAGACAGCGGATGATTGAGCAGCGCCTGGCTCGGATCTTCAATCCACGACCCGGAAGAGGGATCTCTTTCCGCTTTTACCAGAGGACTGTAGTTGAGAGCCGCCTCGATGATCCCCGCGGTTGCGTCACGACCACCGCCAAGAGTCGCATTTTGTTCTTCGGTCATTGAGCCTAAAGCAGATATACCGTAATCCCACCATCCTGCAATTTTATGATCGAGGTTATACCGGATATTATACCGCCGGAACCCGGATGTTTTAACCACACCTGTCTGATCGAAGATATTAAGGGAAACGAGCGATTTGAGATCCTCATTTCCATAAGTGATAGAAAGATTATGCTGATTGACTTTTCCGGTTCTCGTTATCAGATCGTACCAGTTTGTTCCAACGCCGGCGGAGCTTATATCGGTTTCGGAATATTTGGGAATATACGGACTGACACTTGAGGGGTCTGCATTACCATAGGGGTAAATCTTATTCGTCTCCATATATTTTTCCTTGTTATATCTATTCTGTTCTATCATGAACTCCCTACCGTTAAGCAGTTCGGGTTTTTTAATGATCGATTGAACGGACGTAATTAAATTATACTCGACCCTTGTTTTATTGGTTCCCCGCTTAGTGGTCACCAACACAACGCCATTAGCTCCCCGGGCTCCGTATATGGCGGTAGCCGAAGCATCCTTTAAAATTTCAATGGAAGCAATATCGTTTGGATTGATATCGCTCAAAGGACTATGATTCCCTGCACTCCATTGATTGCCGCTACCGGGAGAAACCCCGTCGTTTACAATGGGGAAACCATCAATTACGTACAACGGCTGGTTGCCGGCGCCGGTAGATGCTCCGCCCCGAATCAAGACTTCTACTCCTCCTCCCGGTTGGGCGCTCGATTGAGTGACGGTAAGACCGGCTGCACGCCCCATGAGCATTTCGGAAAAATCAGGAGATGACACTTTTACAAGATCCTCTGCTTTAACGGAAACGATAGCTGCATTTACATCGCTTTTTTTCATTGTTCCGTATCCGACGACAACGACCTCCTCTAAGGTTCTCGTATCTTCTTGGAGCACGACATTGAAAGAATTCTTGCCTAATGTAGAAACATCGGTTGCCACATATCCGAGATAAGAAATATGGATAACGGCACTTTCCGCTACCTGTAACGAAAACCGTCCATCGACATCCGTTGCAGTACCGTTTGTCGTTCCTTTTTCCACAATATTGGCCCCTATGACAGGATCGCCGTTTTCATCCAATACAGTACCGGCTATATTTTTCTTTTGCGGCTGTTGTGCCGCTACAGGCGCTTTCGATATCACAATATGGTTTCCCCGGGTCACATAGGTGCATCCCGTATCTTGCAGTAAAGCGGCCATTATTTCGGACAATGAGCCCGCTCTCGCCGGTATTACCACGACTTTATTGACATCGATAATTTCACGATTGTAGTCGATCGACAAATCTGTTTGTTTTTCTATTTCAGTAAAAGCAGCCTTCAACGTAAGGCGGGTATCGGACAGGGACACAGATTGTCCCCAGGAAATTTGTGTCTGAAAAAAGAAAAAGGTAAGCAGCAGAAAAATCAATCGATTGAAATGATTTGTTCTTAATCTGTGTTTTAAATAATTTATTTTCATAATTTTGTAATTCAATTGTTAGTATTCTAAGTAATTATTCCTCTTTTATGGTTATGGAGTGAATAGTAATTATTGAGTATTTAACGATTTCAACCCGGGGAGCTGTGTTTATGAGACTGGCTTCCCGGCTCTTTTTAGCATATGCATCGATTTATTTCCGGTTCTTTATCTTATTTCAATATTCGCGTCTTTTTTTGTCCATTTAAGTCCGGGATTCAATGTCTCCAAAATCGTTAAGACCTGTTCCACGTCTTCGTAAGGACGGTATTTCACAGAGAAACTTCCTCCGCCGTATTTTCGAATGTCATATTGAATGGTTACGTTAAAACGACGTTCGACGGTGCGGATAATTTCTTCGAAAGAGGCATTCTCAAACACCATATAGCCCTCTTTCCATTTATTGACCATCCGGGCATCCACCTGCGTTTTAAGCACTTTCCCATGACGATGATCGTATATATATTGCTCGTCAGGATAAATCACTTCGTCGGCAGTCACTTTTCCCTCGATCTGAATTCTCACCAGGCCCTCTTCGAGCGTAACGGCGGCGGCTTCGGCATCGGTATAGGATTTCACATTGAAAGTGGTTCCGAGCGCCTCGACTTGCAAATACTGGGTCTTTACGGTAAATGGTCTTGCGGGATCTTTGGTCACGTGAAAGGTGGCCTCTCCCGTAAGAAATACGCGACGAGCCGATGCGGAGGGGGATTCGGAATATAAAAGCATGGAGCCGGCATTTAACCAGACTGTAGAACCGTCGGGTAAAACAATCTGCTCCATCTCTCCATCGGGAACGGTATATTCCACCATTTCAGCCGCGCGATGACTCGACGCTTCATTGCTTCGGACAAAATAGAACGTCAGCAGGGCGCTGATAACAGGCAACAGCAATATGGCCGCAATACGTCCTAACCGGCGAAGCCGGAAAGTCTTCCCGGACTTGTTTAGGTTGCCGATGCGGCGTTTCATTTCGTCCAACCCTTGTAGGGTAAGACTGTCGGCCGAAGCCGTCTGTTTTTCCCATAACTCACTTAGCACTTCGTCTTTGTCCAAACGATCGTCCTCTCGAAGAAACCATTGCTGGAACTTAGCAAATAGCTCTTTCGAAACAGAATGTTCAAAAAAACGGGTAATGAGTATGCGAATCTGGTCTTTGTTCATTTCGGCCTTTTAATAGAGTAGACAGGAAAGTGACACGGCACGCACAAACAAAAACGTTTTTTTTCGCCAAACTGATCCCTTCCATCGTCAAATTGGGGATGGATGAAGGAAAAACACCGTATTCCCAATGAATAACGAAGTGTTTCGGACGAATGAAATAAAAAAAAGATCGAAATACAGCGAAGAAAGGATGAATTCTGTGGTCAAACGATCGAATCCATGCCATTTACAAACGAATTAACCGATGTTCCAAACGAAAAATGAAGGTCTCCAAACGAAAAATGGGCTTTGCCGGTCGAAAAATAGTCTGTTCCAAACGAAAAATAGAATTCTTCAACTGAATAAAATAGAATATTGAACGAATCAAACCGTTTATGAAACAAATCAAAGCCCTTATTAATTGAAAAACATCGATTTTTATACGATATCGATCAATCTTTACACAATAAAAGGTACTGATGCAACGAAAAACAGCCTTTGACAAACGAAAAATGGGCTTTGCCGGATGAGAAATAGCGCGTCTCAAACGAAAAATACCGTTTATTGAACGATGATACGTATTTTTTGTAGAAAAATAAGAGCTTATCGTCCCTTATTTAGCGAGCGTTCTCCTCTTCTAACCGAAAAGCCATTCAATTTAAAGCAAGAACAAACAGAAAAGAGGGGTAAGCGCTTTGCGTAAATCTCGCAGAGCATTGGACAAGTGATTTTCCACCGTCCGTTTATTGAGATGAAGGCGCTCCGCAATCTCGTCATTACTGAGTCCGTTTTTGCGGCTCAAAGTAAAAACACGTTGCCGCTGTTCGGGCATTTGCGACACCAAAAGATCGATCAAAAGAGAGAGGTCTTTGGCAAATAATTCATCTTCCAACCCGTACTCGTCTTGATCCTTCGACTGGCGAAGGATATACTTTTCTTTCACCAGATTATGTTCGTAATAGTTGTATATCATATTGCGGGCCATGGTGAAGAGATATGATTTAAACGAGGTTACCTCTGCCAACGATTCGCGGTTGACCCACACTTTGTAGAATATCTCCTGAGCCATGTCATAGGCTTCTTCCTCATCTTTTATAAAGCCATATAAAAAACGAACCATTTTGGGATGATAATCAAGGAATAACAATTCGAAGGAACGATCATCTCCTTTCGCAAGCTTCCGTAGGTATCCTATTTCCAGCGTTTTGTCCATCTAACAGAATTAAAACCTCCTCTTAGTAGTCAATTTAAAAATTATGCCCTCTTATTTCATAAAAACAGAGTCTTAAGGAATGCTAACTAACCACCTTCTCGCGAAAAAATCAAGTGATCTAGCCTTAATCCGCTCATAAGATATTTTTACAAAGATGCACAAAAATATTGAGAACAAGATATTCTTCCTGTTTTTTTGAGGAAACACGAATGGCTTTCTTCAGACAAAAATTCCACGCCGGCTCAAGCGTGGAAAAGGTAATTAAAAACCAGACAAGATACTGACCGAGCCTTATTCCATTACTCAAGTTTATCGGCAGTACGCCGGATCCGTTCAGCAAGATCATACAACGCCCCTTTAAATTGTTGCTTTTCTTCTTCGGTGAACCCGCCCTTACCGCCGTTACCGTCTATTTCATTGATTTTATTGTAAATCCAGGAAGAGGATTTACTGAAATATTTCTGTGCTATCTTTGCCCAGGTTATATCCAGAGCGATATCTGCCAACTGTTCCTTGGTAGATACTTTTTCTAAAATTACTCTTTCTTTTCTTCATCCGGCTCATCGTCATCATCACCTGAAAGATAGTAAACAAGCTATGAGAGACTTTTTTCAATTAAAGGCCTATTTATCCAATCGAGTAGTTAAGTAGTTAAGAGGGTTACTCCCCCGCCCTCTCACACCACCGTGCGTACTTTCGCACACAGCATTTTCTGTAACTTTTTTAATGTCAAGTAATTTGTTGTAATATGCCCAACATACAAAAAAAATAGAGACAAGCCGCAGCCTGCCTCTACACACACCTTTTCTTTATAGAAAGATCCGGATAACCTTAAAAGTGTATTGTCTCACCTGTTCGGGGTGTCCCAAAAACGGGTTTTCGTACAGGTGATCTGGTCGATCAGATTTCCAACCTGCAATTTGAAGTCCCCTTCTTCGAGCGTCCATTTTCCTTGGGGATTGACAAACGCCAGTTCATCTGCCGGAAAAGTCAATGTAACCCGTTTGGTTTCGCCCGCTTGAAGCGAAATTTTCTCAAAGGCGCGCAGCCGGCGCACGTCGGGACTGATAGATGCGACCAAATCGCTGCTGAAAAGCAGTACCGCCTCTTTTCCTTCCACCTCACCGGTATTCTTGATATCGACGCTGACCGTTATGCTATCTCCCGAAACAACTTCTTTCTTGTCTACCGACAGATTCGAATATTCGAAAGTCGTATAGCTCAATCCGAATCCGAAGGGGTATTGTACCGATGTCTGTGCACCGTAATCATACGCTCCTTCCATTTTACCGTCGATATTCTGGCTCGGCTTATGATCGTAGGTAATAAGCGACTGCTCATACCGGGGATAGGTATACGGTAACTTTCCACTGGGGTTGACGTCTCCCGACAACACATCGGCCAATGCATCGCCGCCGTAATTTCCCGGCAGATAAAGCTGGATAACCGCTTTCGAATCGGGTTCTATGCTCCGGATTAAACGAGGACGACCTTCGTTGAGCACAAGAATTACCGGCTTCCCGGTTTTCTGCAACGCCTTGGCCAACGCCGTTTGATTAGCCGAAAGGACTAATTCATCCAGATTCCCCGGCGATTCGCAATAGGAGTTTTCACCCACGCACAACACGATATAATCGACTCCCGAAGCGGCTCTTACCGCCTTTTCGATTTCCGGCGCATTCTCCTCGAAATACGAGCCATCCATTTTATAGGTAACCCCCGGTTCATATTTCACGTTCGCCGCACCGAATTCGTTTTGCAAGGCTTCGTAGACGGTATGATATCGTTCGGCGAACTCCTCGACTTTCTCTCCTTGCCAGGAATAGCTCCATCCGCCATTCAGCGTACGCATGGAATGGGCATTCGGACCCGATACTAAAATGCGCGCGGTTTTCGGCAAAGGCAGCACGTTATCCTGATTCTTGAGCAACGTCACCGACTCATCCGCCGCCGCTTTCGCCGCGGCTTCATATTCTGCACTGCCGAAACGGGTGTATTCCGCCGCCGACCAATACGGCCGCTCGAATAATCCGAGGCGGAACTTCATCCGCAATACCCTTCTTACCGCATCATCCACACGCGCTTGCGAAACGGAGCCTTCTTTTACAAGCGCTATCAGCGTCGGACAAAACTTCACGTTGTAAGGCTCCATCACCATATCGATACCGGCGTTGATTGCCTGACGGACCGCATCTTTATATTCTTTACCGATATAATCGCGCGACTGCAAGTTCTGCACATCCGCCCAATCGGTCACCACCACACCGTCGAAGCCCAACTCTTCTTTCAGCCATCCGGTAAGCAACCGATGATCGGCATGAGTCGATACATTATTCACAATACCCGAATTCACCATCACGGAAAGAACACCGGCTTCCACTGCAGCGCGGAAAGGCTCGAAATGCTTTTCGCGTAACTCGCTCTCGGTAATCACGGCCGGGGTGCGATCCTTTCCCGATGCGGGAACCCCGTATCCCATAAAATGCTTCAGGCAAGCAGCCACATGTTCGTTTCCGATAGCATTCGGATTATCTCCTTGAAAGCCGCGAATGGAAGCGAGTCCCATTTGCTTGACAAGGAAAGGATCCTCCCCGAACGTTTCCCATTGGCGCGGCCAGCGGGCATCACGGCCCAAATCGAGGATCGGTGCAAAGTTCCAGGGAATATTACTGGCGCGTGTTTCGTAAGCCGATATGCGCGAACCTTGTTCCATTAAAGCCGGATTGAACGTCGCCCCCATGCCGATTTGTTGCGGGAAAAACGTCGCTCCTGCGGTATACGTCACGCCGTGTATGGCATCGATACCATATACCACCGGAATACCCGTTTCACGCAAGGCACGTTCTTGAATGGTCTTAACCGTATACTCCCACACTTCGGGTGTACGGGCACGGTTATTACTGGTATTCAGGATAGAGCCGACTTTATACCGGCCGATAATCGTGTCGAGCATCGCCAAGTCGATTTCAAACGGTTCGTCGCTGGCATACAAGTTACCGCCTTTGCCGATGACATCCACCGTATATTGGGCCATTTGTCCGACCTTCTCTTCAAGCGTCATTTTAGACAAGATACTATCGATACGGTTTTCGACGGTCTTATCCAACGCCGTTGATGTTTTTTTAGTCCCTTGATTACACGCAAGCAACAAAGGAAATAAAAGGATGAAATAAATTGATTTGTACATTTGTTTAATCGTTTTTTTATATGCGTTAGAAAAGAATGAACGGCAGATTAATTGCTAGCCGTCCATTCCCAAAAAATGATGTCAGTATTTAACATCCTACCTGATTATTGTTTTCGTTTTTATTTCTTTACGACCGTCAACACCGCTTTGTCGTTCCCGGCAGAAACATCTACGGTGAACACATACGTCGCTCCGGCTGTAAGCGGTTTACCCTTATACAAGCCCAAGTTGCCCGGATCTCGTTTGGTATTGCCCGGACCGGGTTCCTCTCCCGTTCCTATAAACACCATATCGCTTCCGGTCGTGAGGGTTTTATCTGAAAATTCTCCTCCCCAGCCTTTCTGGTGGAAGAATTTGAAGTTAATGTCTTCAATACTTACAGTTGTCCCTGCAACAAGCGTTATCTGGTATTTTTTGTTACCTATCGGCGACAAACATAAAGGTTTATCGGTATTCCATCCTACTGCATTTTGTGCAACGGAAGGCTTCCCGACATTATCGCCGATAATCCAGATAGCGCCCGTGCCGTCTTCTTTTAATGTTGCAGGCGAATTACCGTCCAGCACTTCAATCTTGAAGTATTTAAATTTCAGATTTGCCACAATCCGGTATTTACCCGAAATGGGAACGAAACTGTAAACACCGTCTTGCTTCTTCGTAAAGAAGTCGGCATCAATCCACCAATCGGCAATATCCGACAGGCCTTCTATCTTCAATTCCTGCCCTTGGGTCAAATCGATGTCCAATTGATAGTTATCTTCATCAACCATATTCATTTCCTGTTCGTTAAACAAGATTTTGAAGAATGGCGACGCTTCATACGTTAGCGTGTTGAACGTGACGGAATATTTACCTCCAACCGGGCTTACAAACGGGATATTAGCCGATACGCCATCTTTAATAGCGCTTTCTTTCCAACCGAAAACAATTTCACGGCCCTTATCATCCATTATAGGAGTTTTTATATAAGCCGGCAAATCGGTGGACGGGAAAGCTTCCGTCGCTGCGTATTCATTCGGATTGCCTGTCGGAAGCATGGGATAGGACGCAGCCTCCGTGACCAATATCAGATACGGGTAGGAAGCGCGCTTTACGGGTACTTCAAACGTCTGCCTGGCGCTTTTCATCGTGGTGTTCAGTAAAACAAACTCCAAAGTAGCCGTTCCATCGGGAATATCTTTTTCAAAAGGAACGGCAATAGTTCCCTCATATTTTCCGTTTTCCTTTGTACGGATGACGGTCTTCGCGACTTCCTCTTCCCCGAAATACAATACGGCTGTCAGTGTGGAAAGGGAAACATCGTCACTGACGGTAGCGGTAAAAGGAAGAACATCTCCAAAATGCACGTTGGAGAACTGATTTTCTATTTCTACCACGGGATTTCCCGCCTGTGGAATTTCTTCGGCCTCGTCCGAACACGACACCACAGCGACAAAACCCACAACCATAGTAAATAACCAATATTTTAAATTTTTCATATTCTTAGGATTATTCATTTCCGTTATTATTTTTTCCATCTGTATGATATGACTGATTTCGCCGGCACATCATAAGCGAAGTGATGGGTTCCGTCATCAATCGTAATTGTTTTACTCGCGGCATTTCCGTTCAATAATACAACCGCATACGTTCCATCGGTATTTTCGAAAGCGGAAAAGGAAAAACCCGCATCGGAAAAACCGGATGTGCCGATACGCACCGCTCCCGGTTTTACGACCGACGAAAGATGCCCGATGATGTAGTAATGCGAATTGCGCGTAATGGTCGAATAGTTGGACCGGTCGATATCGACGGCGCCATAACATGTCTGGCATCCGCCTTCACGGTTCGGGCCGCGATCGCTGTCGAGCATCAGGTTCCAGACAATAACTCCTTTCGCCCAGTTATTGATTGTTCCCAGCGCTACTTCCCGCATATCTTCTATCAAGCGGACTTCCAGATTACGGCCGTCGTTCCATGTTCCGATGGAAGTCTCCGTGAAAACCAACTCCCTGTCGGGATACTTTTGGTGGATGTCGAGAAGTTCCGATTTATCCCCGCCATAGTTATGATAAGCTGCCCCGGCAACCACGTCGGCATCAATACCGGCATCGTAAATTTTCACCGGATAATCGTTTTGATCGGGCATATTATCGTAATTGAAATTATGGTCGAACAAGTAAATCTTCGTCTTGAAAGCCGCTGCTTTAAACTTAGGCACCAAATGGTTCTTCACGAACTCCAGTTGTTCCCGCCATCCCATAAAAAGAGAAGCCGAATTTCCCCTGTTCAACGGTTCGTTTTGCGGTGTTACGGAATAAATATTAATTCCCTGTTCCTCAAAAGCGTGAATCCATTTTACAAAATAATCGGCATAATCGCCGTAATGAACCGGATTCAACTGTCCGCTTGTCCAGGAGTTAAACGGTTGCAGGTCCGTAAGATTGTTTACTTTCATCCACCGGGGAGGAGTCCACGGGGAACCCATTATTTTCACCTCCGGATTAATCGCCAGAATTTCTTTCAGGATAGGAATCACATATTCCGTTTCTTCGGAGGTCAATGCAAAATTTTCCAGTCCGGGAGTGTCGCACAACGTGTACTCGCTCAACGAAAAATCCGAACAACCGATGGATATCCTGATATAACTCTGCCCCATCCCTTCGGTAGGCGAAAAAGTTTCTTTGAGGAATTTAGCGCGGTTTTCCTTCGTCATTTTCATTAAATTGAAACACGTGGAACCCGTGATAGCCGCTCCGAAACCATCCATCGTTTGGTAACGCGTAGCCGGTTGCAGTTTAATGGTTGTAGGCGACATATTGCTTTTTTTACTGAAATCGGCGGCCTGTTTCCTGAAATCCTGCGACCGGTTATTGGTCGTGACATAAACGGTTACATCACCGGTTGCGGGTACTTCCGGCTTTTCTTGCTCGTCCGTTTTATCTTTAGAATCCTGACAAGAAGAAAAGCTGCAAAGCGCCAGCATCAGCAAAATTAAATTCAAATTGAATAGTATTCTCATCTTGTTAAAGCGTTATCTTTTCTATATGTACTGTTTTATTATTCAGATCGACCGTAAACCTGTAGATGGCTGCTTCCACAACCGGATCAGCGGGACCGTTGGGTATGGTCCAGTTGTTGTCGCCGGTAATGATCTGTTCGCCGGTAAAGGTAAACTCCCCGGCTTTCTTTTCGTTACCCCATCCGGTATTTTCATAGGGCTTAAACCCTGCATAGTTGTCTTTATTGGGTGTGTAGAAAGTACCCTGATATACCCCTTCGCCGATTTGGCGGAACAAGACATACTTCAACACATGGTCAAAACCCCAATCGGTATGCGTTCGCTGATGCTCGGAATACACCGAAGCTATTTGTTCCGTCGAAACGTTTGTGGGATATCCCAATCCCCATCCGCAAGCCAGTAAAAAGTCCGGGTACGAAGGATTGTCGACCCCTACGAAGATATTCTTGCGAACAGGATTATAATAAAGAGTATATTCTCCGGTTTTTCCGAGGAACTTGATTTTGTCGACGGCTGTCCGCTCGAAAAAGTCGGGATTATAGATATTCTGAGCATCGGAGAGGGCGCCGAATGCCTGATACGTTTTGCCGTTTTCGAGTGTACGCTTGAGCGTACGGAAAGATTCGCCGTCAATATCCTCATCCCGGAAAGTACTTAGCGACAAATCGTCCTCTCCCAACTCACTTCCCGTGGTTGCGGCGCTAAAGGCATAACTATCATAAACGAACCCTTTTGTATAATCCGAACCCGCTGTATAGGCAAATGCCGATTCGCCTTTGTCATCGATCATTTCGATTTTCCCGTTCACATTTCCATATACGTCACCCGTATAATCGATGGTATTGTCGGCAAGGAGTTTTTCGGCTATTTTAAAGCGGAAGGAAGGATTGAACGTGAGGCCGTCGACTTCGAATTTATTTTTATCGGTTGACGGTTTCAAAATAGCGACCTTGCCGTCGTCCGTAACCAGATAGAGTTGATTATAACCGGGACGGGCTGCGCTAAGGCCGTTTAATTGCAAGGATGCCGATCCTTTCAATACATTCCGGGCGATGAGGTTGACCTGTATGGCTGCATCCGCCTGATTGCTTAACAGTGGTACGAAAATAGATTGCGCCACTGTGAACGTATCGTTTGAGAGAGGTATTTCACCCGATGTAACAACGCGCCCTTCCGCAACCACTTCATAAGCCAATGCAGAAAGTGTGGTAGCCGGATCGATAATTTTAGCAGTCAACACAATCGAGTCTCCGAAAGTAAAATCGGCGGGACTAACAGCGGCTGACTCAATGACCGGCGTAGACTCTTTACGAGGCCCGAACTCGTCGTCATTGCAAGAAGCAACGAACAAAGCGATTATTCCGGTTATGAAAAATATTTTGTATATCGATTTCATTTTTATCTGTTTTTTAACTGTTTAACATGCCGGATTAATAACCCGGATTTTGAACAAGATTGGGATTCTGATCGATCACATCCTGGGGAACAGGCAAGATATAAGACAAGCCGGTATATGGATACACTTGCGCCGGACGGCCTTCGTCTTTCGCAAAAACGGCGTTCATCACCTCCTCCACTTTATCCAAACGAACAAGGTCGAACCAGCGTTGGCCTTCCAAAGCCAGTTCCAGCCGCCGCTCTTTTAAATATGCTTGCAGGATGGATTCTTTATTGGCAGATGCCGATGCGGGTAGATTTCTTAAACCGGCACGGTTACGCGTTCGATTGATAATCGTAGCGGCTTCTCCGTATTGGTCTTTGGCTATCAAAGCTTCCGCCTTTAATAAAAGGATATCCGCATAACGAAGTTTAATGATGCTGTTGTACGCGCTACGGGTTTTGTACATAAATGCATAGTTTTCGGCGGGATAATATATGTTCCAATCACAAGCATAAAAAACGACGGTTTGCGCATAGCGCTTATCTCCCGGTTCGCTGTTGAAAGCACTGATCAGATCACGGGAAGGAGTAATCCATTTCGGCCAGGTGAAATAATAATCCCAATTTTCCATTGGGCGTCCGAACATCCAGGTAACCCAATTGCCTTCATTACTGCTGAACTGAGCCTCGAAAATACTCTCCCGGGTATTGCGGGCTTTGGCGTCTATCGCTCTGTTCGCTTGTGAGGGAGGGAGATTGGGGTCGACCAATACGACCTCAAACATATCTCCGAAATCGGGAATCAGATCAAATCCGTCCTTGGCCAGTTCGTCGGCGTACTGAATCACCTTGTCGTAATCGCGCAACGGTTTCTCTGCATACATCTTTGCCAGTAAAGCGCGAGCTACCGATTTGGAGAATTGCGTTTTATCCTGCGGATTATTATCGGGAGCATACTGCAAACCCTCCAACAGGTCTTCTTCTATTTGTTTATAGATCGTAAGCGCATCGGTTTGCGGAGGGAAATAGGCGGGATATACCTCTTCGATGGTTTCGGAAGTGATATCTCCCGCTTCGGTCGTTATTAACGGAACATTTCCCCATATCCTGACCATATCGAAATAGATCATGGCCCGGAGGATTTTGGCTTCAGCCTTATATTGCCTTTTTTCGGCATCGGACAATGACGGATCGGTTACTTTATCGATATTCACGATTAATTTGTTTGCTTTGGCTACATTTCCCATGTGTCCGTTCCAATCGCGCTTCAGATTCGGATTGGACCCCTCGATGGAATTTACTTCAAACGGAGTAGTCTCCGCATTGGGGGAGCCGGCATAGGCATTGTCGGAATGCGAATCGCCCAGTAGTAAAATATCCTGATACCAATGTTCCTGCCCATCCCTGAACAATCTCAGCAGCGTTTGCCTATGCGACAAAACAGCGGCTTTATCTTTAAATGCAACCTGTACGCTGTCGTTAGTTACTCCTTCGGTAACATCCGAGTAAGTATCGATCGGATTGTAATCGAGGGAACAAGCTGCGAATAGACAAGCTGTAAAGATGGATAATATATATTTCGTTTTCATTTTTTCGGTTATTTAAAATTCAACATTCACTCCAAAGACAAAAGACCGGCTATGCGGATAGGTTCCCCAGTCGATGCCTTGTACGGCACCGTTGTTTCCCCACTGGTTGACTTCGGGATCCATTCCGCTGTATTTTGTAAAAGTAAGCAGGTTGTTAGCAGTAAAATACGGTTGCAAGCGGCTTACGCCCCATTTCTCGAGAAAACCACCCGTAAAATTGTAAGACAACGTCACGTCCTTTATGCGAAGATAACTTCCGTCTTCCACAAAATAGTTTGACGGCTGCAAGTTAAATCCGGCCTTGGGAACATCGGTTATTTGTCCCGGGGTACGCCAGCGCCTCAGCACTTCGGTGGATTGATTTTTCAAGTCGTGCATGCCTTCCGTATCACCCTTCGAGGCGTTGAACACATCGTTTCCGACGGAACCTTGAAGGAACACATTCAAACTGAACCCTTTCCATGAGAAAGAATTGGTCAATCCATACGTAAATAACGGATTGGGGTCTCCGATATAGGTTTTATCGGAAGCGCTGATTCTTCCATCTTCATTCAAGTCACGATACCTTAACTCTCCGGTTTCAGAATCCACACCGTCGCTGATGTATCCGTAGAAACCGCCCACCGGGCGTCCCGGTTCATTGCGTACGACACGGATTTGATGAAAAGCGTCGGTTGTTTCGGCATCATAATAGATTTTCTGCAACTCAAGGCTCTTCAATTTATTCCTGTTAAATGAAATATTGAAGTTGGTATCCCATTTGAAGTCGCCGGTAAAATTGCGTGAATTAACGGCAAATTCAAAACCGTGGTTTGTCATGACGCCTTCGTTCCGGATAATACTCGAAGCCGGGGCGGCACCCTCCGGTACGGAAACATACATCAACATATCGGTGGTATGTTTGTAATAGTAATCCATCGCGATGGTCAACCGGTCTTTAAACAACGTAGCATCCAATCCGATATTGGTTTGCGAGGTTGTCTCCCAGGTAAGGTCGCGCGTACGGAGATTGGCCTGAGCGATAAGGGGAAGAACATTTTCATCACCTTTTCCGGTTTGATCGGGGAACCAACGTTGGCGGGTGATATTATACCGTTGCAGATAGGCATAATCGCCCACGCCCGACTGGTTACCGGTTTGTCCCCATCCGCCTCTTATCTTTAAATCATCGATCCAGGTCAAATCCTTCATAAAGTCTTCGGAAGACATGCGCCATGCAGCGGAAAAAGAGGGGAAAGTCCCCCAGCGATGATCGGGATGCAGTTTCGAAGAACCGTCGGCGCGGACATTGGCCGTGAAAAGATATTTACTGTCGTAATTATAGGAAAGCCTTCCGAAATACGACATGATCCCCCATGCGGCAGCATTAGAACCGGTATTGTCCCACGCGATCTTATTGGCGGCATTCAACGTTTTGATAGACGAATCTCTAAAATGAGACCCGTTGATGTAACTTTGCGACCATTGGGAATCCGTCCACGAAGTTCCGGCCATTCCTTCCACATTATGTTTCTGCGAAAAAGTATTCTTATACGTCAGCACATTATCGAATACCAACAATGTATTCATATTGCGGGTATCCCATGCATTTCCCCATTCGTCTCGGCCCGGGCCGTGGACGGGCGGAGTGAAACCTGTTGACTTGCCGTGGCGGCGATCCAACGTAAAGGAAGTTTTGAGGTTTAGTTCGGGCATAAAAGTAATGACCGTATTCCCGGAAGCAATCAACCGGTTTTCATAGCTCTTGTTGTTTTTGCCGTTTTCTATCTCTTCAATAGGATTGGCTATATTCTGTCCGAAAAAAAGACGGTTGTATAACCCGGTCTCCTCATTTATGATGGTTGCGGCGGTAGGAAGATTCACAACGGCGAGCACGACTCCTCCGCGATTGGATCCGCGGCCGGTTGTAATGCCGTTGCTCGTATTGTCGGAATAGGATAAGTTCAATCCTACATGCAACCATTTGCGTACTTGGCTTTCAATATTGCTACGAAGGTTGAAGCGGCGGAAAAAAGCAGAGCTAAGGACTCCTTTTTCATCCAAATATCCTCCCGATATAAAATAACGCATCTTGTCGTTTCCATCGGAAATCTGCAATTGGTAATTCTGGGTGACACCCGTTCCATATACTTCCTTAAACCAATCGGTTTGATCGGTTGTTCCTTCCGGTACGGTGCCGGGACGTATTTCGTCGATCAGTTCTTTATACTGTCTTGCATTTAAAGATTTGATCTGATTGGCAACATGACTTGTGCCGAGCTGTATATTGGCCGAAATCTTCGCTCCGCTACTAGCTTGTTTGGTCGTAATCAACACAACCCCATTGGCGGCGCGCGAACCGTAAATTGCCGCCGACGACGCATCTTTTAGAATTTGTATATTGGCGATATCCGTAGGAGACAGGAAATTGAGATTATCGACCGGCACGCCATCTACTACATAAAGCGGATCGTTGCTTCCGTTAAAAGAAGTTGTTCCACGCACGCGGATAACCATTTCGCCTCCGGGAGCACCGTTAGGCTGATACACGTTTACGCCGGCGGCCTTGCCTTGTATGGCCTGGGCAGCGGAAACAATCGGGCGTTCGGCCAAATCTTCCGTAGAAACGGAAGATACGGCGGTGGTAACATCCCCCCGTCTTACCGTACCGTAACCAATTACCACCAACTCGTCCAAGGTTTTCACATCCTCGACAAGCACTACATTTAATGTTGTTTGATTAGTGATGGTAAACTCCTGATCGAGATACCCAATATAAGAAAACCGCACAACGGAACCTCGTGGAACGGTAAGCGCATATTTACCATCGATATCCGTTACAGTACCATTACTCGTACCGGGTACCGTGATATTTGCTCCGATAACCGGCTCGCCGGCTTCGTCCCTCACCACGCCACTGATTTGTTGTCCTACAGGCTGCTGGTTTTGCTCTATGGAAAGAGCTCTTCTTGTTGAGGCTCTTTTGGGTGCTTCATACAAAATATAAATCTTATTGTCTTTAATCTCGTATCCTAAATTACGAGGCGACAATAATTCGTCAAGTACATTGGTTAAATCGGCTTGGTTTACACGAATAGTTACCGATTCGTTCAAATTAACGACTTCTTTACTATAGGCTAATGAATAACCGGTTTGCTCCGAAATACTTTCGAGTACTGTTTTCAACTGTTGTTGATTGGCATTTAAGCTCACTCTCTGTGCCGAACTTAGACTAAAACTAAGTAGTAAGAGGGTACATAGAGCGCCAATTCTTCTTTTAAAATGATTTTTTCCCATGATTCTTTGATGCAAAATAATAATGTATTATGACTAAACACTCTCTAAAATAATAAATACCGCATTAAAAAAGACCTGTCAAACCAAACGGTATTTTATGTTTCCACCTTTTATAGAGTTGACACTCTCTATAACAAAAAGTATGAGTTTGCTAGAAAAAGAAACTATGTAAACACCAACCGGTTTCAAGACCGCCAATACCTGAAAACTGTTTAAATTTCCTCCATAAGATTATAAATTATTTTTTCTGATACACGCGGACGTAATCGATTTCGTAGGTTGCCGGAAGATTCCTTTCATCTACGCCTTTCGCTCCGCCCCAATTACCGCCCCAAGCCAGATTGAGTTTTAAATAAAAGGGTTTATCGAACGGCCAGGTATTCACATCGCTTTTTCCATCATTTGAAAAAGAAAAGTAAGCTTCGCCATCCACATATCCCACTATCTTTTCCGATGTCCATTCCACGGCGTAAATATGAAACTCCGTCTCGGCATTTTGAATTTTTCTGGTGGCAGTCCTCTGCGTTCCCTGCACATGATTATATGCTTGCGTATGGATGGAAGCATGCACCACGTCGGGATCATATCCGACATATTCCATTATATCGATTTCACCATCGAGCGGCCAGTTTTTAAAATCCTTCGGCAACATCCAGAAAGCCGGCCATGTGCCTTTTCCGGTAGGGACTTTCAAACGGGTTTCGAAATAACCGTATTGCCAATTTTCCGTTGTATTCATACGAATGGAAATCACTTCATCTCCCCTTTCCTTAGCAATGATTTTGAGTGTGCCGTCGAAAACAACCGAACAAGTGTCTGTGCCGTTAAAGCGATCGATATAGTTTTGTAGTTCTTTATTTCCCCAACCGTTCTCTCCATTTCCCTTTTCAAACCACCATTTCGCCGTGCCCGGCAATGCCGGTTTGCCGCCTTGCAAACGGTCGTCGTTAAACTCATCTCGCCAAACCAAACTGTATCCGTCAGGTACATGGTTGGGAATTTTACCCGCTTCCTGGGTTACAGTATAAGCCTTTGAAGATTCGCCCTTGAGGGAAGAGAACACTAATTCCGCAGTGCGAGCCGTTTCCAATCCATTCGCTTCCACGGTTACTTTGAGGCTGGTTTGCCCGTTATGACCGACTAACGGCGACAAGGAGCACCAAGATTGCGACGAAGAGACTTTCCAATCGCCATTGGCGGCAATCAGCAGACTTTTTGCGCCGCCTTTATCGTCAAAAGCAAGCGAAGCGGGCGATATCTCCCAGGTTATTTCCACATCGGGTTTCGAAGGAATAACCTCCGGCTCGTTTTTACCTCCGCAAGCCGTCCATAAGGCGACGGCAGAAAACAATAAAAGATGAAACATTTTATTCATATTATTTCCGAAACTCAGAATCCCATGAAAGACTATTTTGTAAGCCTTTCATGGGATATCAGAAGTCATTGTAATTTTAATGTTGTAATACTATCTCCTTATTCGGCGAATTCAAAATCATCGAAGAAAAAGAATCCTCGGCCTTCATGTCCTTCCCCTCCAAACTGAAGGACAATCTTGTCATAATCCTGCCTGTCGGCCGCATTACTGAAATCGAATTCCAACTGAAGCCACTTGTCGGTCTGAAGATCTTTTTTCACGATCTCCGTTTGTGTGGTATAGGCATCACCGCCCAGACTTGAGTTATGCAATTTTACTGCCAGTTGGGGACGCAGCCTCGATTCGGATATCCAAGTGCCTGCCGTTTTATTTTCAGTCGTATAATCGTTATTGGAAGGAATATATACTTTCACCCGGATTTTGTTTTGTTTTTTCAAATCGAACTTATAATTTTCCGCCATAAAGAATACATTGGAATAAAAAGCATTGGTTTTTTCGTACAGGAATACTTTTTTAGATGCATTCGGGACGGTCGGATGAGGATTCGAATAGAACGAGTCGGCAAATTCGCCCATGTTATCGAAGGAGAAAACAACCGAAGCGGTTTCTTTTTCAAAATCTTCTTTCAACGGAACAGCTTTGAGCGGTTTGGGTTTGGGAACATTCAGTTCTTGTAGACAATAAATGAATACCCAATCCTGTTTTTCGGTATAATTATCCACACGAAGCGCCATCACCTTATCGGTTTGATAGATGATATCGTATGTTTGATTGCCGCAATAATATCCCATAAAGGCGTTGCCCGTCAAGGTAATTTGCGGGAATTGCCCCCCTTCGGCTATCGAGAAGGAATAGTCTCCGCCATTGTAGGGGAAGAAAGCATCATCTGCTATTTCCTCCTCAACGTCGAATTTTCCTACGCTGGAAGCCGATGCTTTCCGGCCGTATCCGTCGCCTTTGGTTTCGATCTTCAAGTCAAGCGAAGAAGATTGTTTAAAGGTGAATTTGTAATCGTACATTGTCCAAGCCTTTTTGTCTTCCGGCGCGGCTCCCCACCAATTTTGGCCATAGGAATTTTGTGGTCCCAATCCCATATGTCCTTTAATATCAAAGGCGACAGACTTCAAATTCGGGTCTTCTATTTTTTCCTTAAACGGACTTACAGCGTCCACAACTTCCTTGGTGAAATTATTATACTGGTCGAATACCCATGTTTTCCCGTCGGGATCACTGCTTCCTCCGGTCAAGTTATTATAGACGGGCACATCAAGCAATCGAAAGTCGTTATCGGCAATACGAATCACTGCGCTTTTCGAAGCGGAAGTATTGTTATTCGCGACGGTCATTGTCACCGTATAATCTCCCTTAAAAGGATATTGTGCAACAATAGATTCGTCCTTTCCGGTTTTCTTCACACCGTTACCCAAATCCCATGTAATGACATATTCCGTGGTAGAAAGCTGCGAAGTATTTTTAAATGTAATCACATTATCGCTTTGATCGGATATGGCTTGGGAATAGGAGAGCTGGTCGTCGGTAATTGTATTCAAGGCTTCCAGCGAATACTTGTCCGCTTCCTGAGGCGCGCACGAAACAATCGCAAACAGCGCCACCAACATCCATACTGTATGTTTTATTATTTTTTTCATCTTCTTATCGATTAAGCATTAATTATATCCGGGATTTTGCGTGAGGGCGAAATCGGTTTTCGCCGTTCTATCCATTTCCGTTTGAGGAATAGGGAGATATTTGTATTCATCCCTCCATGTGCGGGTGCTGAGTTCTGTGGATTCCGTCAACAGGTTTGTATCGCCCCAACGGACAATATCCCAAAAACGCATTCCTTCGCCCACAAACTCCCTGCGGCGTTCCAGTTTTATATTTTCAGCCGTCGCCGGGATGGGTTTGTCTTCACCGAAAGCGCGACGACGAACGCGGTCGAGGCAAGTCTGTGCGGTAAGTCCGTCGACAGGTGCCTGTCCGTGGATGACCAACAGTTCGGCGTAGTTCAATAACGCTTCAGCAAAGCGGAAGATGCGCAGGTTATTGCAATAATTCAAATCGACATCGCCCTGGGGATTATATCCTACACGAGCGGAATACTTGGCCATGAATAATCCCGTATCCTGAAAACGAGCGGTATATTGACCGGCGTCCCAGCGGTTGATGGATCCTTCGCGGCGCGTGTCGCCTTCCTCAAATATATTCCAGGTTGCCTGACGCACGGGGCCGAATCCCCAACCACCTTTGAAATCGCCGGTTTTATCGCCCGCACTCAGTCCGTTGGGAGCAATAAATGCTGGGAGGTTGGTTCCATAACCTTGCCAACCGCTGGCCCAGGTTTTTCCTTCGGGAAGATGGTTCGCTTCGAACACCGATTCGTTGCTGAACTCGTTTTGATCGAGCCACATGGCGGCAAAATCGCCGAACAGGTCATATTCACCGCTGTTAATAAGCTCGGCCATATCTTTCGTTACCTCGGCATAACGCGATTGGTCTTTTTGATACATCACCACACGGGCTTTCAAGAGCAATGCGGCGGCTCTCGACACGCGTCCCAGATCGGCGGTTTCGACCTTCATCGGCAAAGCCCCTACTACACACGCCTGATCTATATCTTCCATGATTTCCTTATAGATTTCGTCGGCGGTATATTGTCTGGTCATATAAGGCGGTTCGATCAACGGTTCTTCGAAATAAGGAATATTCCCCCAAAATTTCCACAGCAAATGCATGTAGTAAGCCCGCAGGAAATGCGCTTCGGCTTTGTACTGCTCCAGTTTTTTAAGCTTTCCTTCATCCTCGAAACCCACTGCATTTTCACAAGCGATGAGCACGTTATTGCAACGGGCAAGTCCCGTATAATAAATGTTCCAGAGGCCTGCAGGCAATTCCTGAGGGGTCGATGTAAATAACGACAGCAAGTACAATTGATGCTGGTCGCCGGCATCACCGCCACCTTTATAGATATCATCCGAACGGAGGTCGGACATCAGTACGATACTGTTGTAATTATTATTGGCATAACTATCGAAGAGCAGGATTTGGTAGGCGGCCCCCAAGTTGGAAAGAATCACGCTTTCCGTTGCCGGATCGCCGGCTTTTTGCTTCTCCGTGGGAGAAGAAGAAAGAAAATCGTCTCCGCATGATTGCAGCCCCACTACGACTGCAAGAATCAAAATTAAACTATATTTTTTCATTTGTTGAATGTATTAAGATTAGAACGAAATATTCGCACCGAAAGAAATCGTACGCGATTGGGGATAAATACCGCGATCGACGCCGATGGTGGTATAGTTACCCGAAGCGATTTCGGGATCGAACCCGTCGTACTTGGTAAAGGTGAGCAGGTTTTCCGCCGAGACATAAATCCTCAGCCGTTGAACGGATATTTTTTGCGTTAATTGCGCGGGAAGGGTGTAACCCAGTTGCACCGTTTTCAATCGCAGAAACGATCCGTCCTTGATATACAGGTCGGATGAACGCCAGTTGCTGTTGGGGTTTTTGGCGGTCATGCGGGGTATCTTGTGGGATGTTCCTTCGCCATGCCAGCGATCTAAAATCCAACCCGGACGGTTCATAGCAGGAATATCACCGCGTTGCGAGAAGTCGAAAATATCGTTTCCGACCGTCCCCTGGAAAAACAGATTGGTATCGAAACCTTTCCAGTCGGCGCCCAAGGTAAGGCCGAAGGTCCAGTCCGGTGCGCCTTTTCCTATTTTCACCTTGTCGGCATCGCTTATAATTCCGTCTTTTTCGTTATTGACAAGTTGATCCACAAAGCGTACATCTCCGGGTTGCGCACTCGGTTGAATTTTTTCACCTTTAGCATTTACATAAGCATCAATTTCGGCCTGGTTTTGAAAGATCCCATCGGTTTGGAAACCGTAAAAATAAGGGAATACCAGCCCGTTTTTTCCTTTTACATAACTACCCACACCGCTGGCTCCTGCGTCTTGGTAAATCTCTTCACCGGTGGCATTGCCTAGTTTGATCAATTTATTTCTCAGCAAAGAAGCGTTGGCATTGACAAAATAATTGACATTCCCAATACGGTGTTTCCAACTCGCTTCGAATTCCAATCCCCAGTTTTCCATATCGCCCACATTGGCAATCGGAGCGCTTTGTCCTACATAACCGGGTATCGGCTGCAACATCAGCATGTCAATGGTTTTCTTTTTGAAATAATCGAAACCGAAGGTAAGCGCACTTCTGAAAAACCGCGCTTCGAAACCGATGTCGGTCTGAGCCGATTCCTCCCATTTTACATCGGGATTGGGAATGGCTGCGGGCGAGCTTCCGTATTGCATATTGCCGCTGATTTCGCCGAGTTTGGAGGGATCGCCCTGATTCACTTTATAGCCTCCGCCGAAATAATAATTCTGCCCGCCGTCGAGCATGGCGGCATACAAGAATTGTCCGATACGGTCATTTCCATTTTTACCCCAACTGAAGCGCAGTTTCAGGTAATCGAGCCAGTCGGGCCTGTTTTCCATGAATGCCTCGTTGGTGAGGTTCCATCCCAGAGAAAACGAAGGGAAGGTACCCCATTTATGCGTCGGCCCGAAATTCGACGATCCGTCTTTTCGCACCGTAGCCTGTACCATATACCGTTCGGCATAATTATAATCGACACGGCCAAAATACGAAGCGGTACGGATGCCGTTGTGCCCGTCGGTTCCGCCCCAAGCGCGTTCCTCCTTACGGTCGGCGATAGCGGAATTGATATTTGCTTTCAACGGATCCAGCTCCAGCAGATCGCGGTCGTTGGCGCCTAACTGGCGGACGGTATATTTGGAAGCTGATTGTCCCAATACAAAAGATAAGTTATGCACGTCGTTGAACGTTTTGGCGTAGGAAAAATAGTTTTCCAACTGCCAGCGGATACCGCGGTTCATTTCGCTTTGAACCGTACTGAATTTCACATCTTTTCCCTGAGTCGCAAGAAAATAAGGAAAAGTGTACGTATCATAGCCCCAGAAAGCCAGATCGACCCCGTAATTACTGCGGAACTTCAAACCGGGGAGCAAATCGATCTCCCCCCAGAATGTTCCGACAAACTTATCATCATTATTTTTTCCGGAGAAAGGCTGATTCAACATTCCCACGGGATTGGCAATTTCCTGAAATCCATCGGGAGGGAGCGAAAATACGCGGTTGTTTTTATCCTTTACGGCATACGGATAGCGCGCCAAAATAGCTTCGGCCGTAGCGTCATCGGCATATACGGGAACCAATGGAGAAAAAGTAAGGGCGCTGCCGAGAATGGATCCGTATTCGGAATTGGTTTCAATTCCGGTGGATTTACTTCTGGAATACCCTACATTTACGCCCAGAGTTACATTATTCAAAAAAGAGCGGTCCTTTACTTCAAATACCTTGTAAGTTGTATTGGAACGTAGACTAAAACGGTTATAATTCGATTTATCGTAATTACCGCCTACGATACCCGCCTGGTCGAAATAGCCGGCGGAAAGGAAATACTGGATTCTTTCGGCGCCGCCGGATATGCTTACCTGATGGTTTTGTACAGGCGCATTGTAATAAAACGTTTCGTCCTGCCAATCGGTACCCGCACCGGCAGCAGCAAAAGCCTCGCGATTATAGCGGGGGGCGATTCCATCATTGATATCCGTTTCGTTCATGATGATCATATACTCCTGTGCATTGAGCACTTCCTTTTTTTTCCAGGGGTTTTGCCATCCGTAACTCATATCGTAATTAACGACCGGCTTACCGGATTGCCCGCTTTTGGTGGTGACCAATACCACTCCGTTGGCGCCCCGCGCTCCGTAAATAGCTGCGGAGGCCGCATCCTTGAGTATCTCAACCGATTGGATATCGGTAGGATTCAAATAATTGATTCCTCCTTCCACATACATTCCGTCCACAATATACAACGGGTCGCTGTTGTTCACCGTCCCGATACCGCGGATGCGCACTTTGGAGTCCGATCCGGGCTGTCCCGAACTTTGGGTGATCTGTACTCCGGACACTTTTCCCTTCAGGGCATCTTCCACACGCGACGGGCGATTGGTATTCAACTCTTCGGCCGTTACCTTGCTGATAGCGGCGGTAACAACGCTCTTTTTCTGAACGCCGTATCCCACTACCACCAATTCCTCGAGCGTCTCCACATCTTCCTCTAAGCGGACGTCTAAAGTCGTTTGATCGGTGATGGTAAATTCCTGTTCAAGATATCCGATATACGAGAAGCGGAGTACCGAACCTCTCGGAACGGTCAACGAATAACGACCGTCGACATCAGTCGCCGTGCCGGTAGTCGTTCCGGGAACAACAATGTTGGCGCCGATAATAGGATCACCGTTTTCATCCGTCACTACACCGCTTATCTGCTGCCCGACCGGATCCTGCCGTACTCCAGCAGTTGCGGCTGCAACCCCCTCTTGCCGGGGCGCTTCATACAAAATATAAATCTTACCGTCTTTGATCTCATAACCTAAATTACGAGGCGACAATAATTCTTCGAGCACATTTGCGAGCTCGCGCTGATTCACCCGAATACTGACCACAGCATCCACGTTTACGACTTCTTTGCTGTAAGCCAGCGAGTAACCGGTTTGTTGTGAAATACTTTCGAGTACTGTCTTTAAATACTGATTGTTGAAATTCAAACTTACTTTTTGTGCCGAACTTAGGGTTAAGCTCAACATCAGAAAAGAGCATAGAATAACAACTTTGGGTTTAAAATGGATTCTTCCCATGGTTTACTTGTGTTATTAAATTAATGAAACATGAAATTAAAAATTACTCTCTATTATTGGTTTTCATAAATGATTTATCAAACCGAAACGGTTTCATATTTTTCACTTTTAAGATATTGACACCATAGATGTCAAAAAGTATGAGTAAAAAATAAAAATAAAATAGTGTTGTGAGAAAAAATTCGCTATATTTGCTGCGTATTTCGGCTTGATCATGGTAATACGTAAAAACAAAACCATCGAAAAAACGCCGTTCTTCCGCTTAAATCGAATAAAAGAGGAATCTACCGACGCTTCACGAGCAACTCTTCTCATACTTTTGCCCGCTAAACTATTTTTTCGGATAAAATGCTCTAAACATTTGCCAACTAAACTAATTTTAGGGGTATCCTACTGTAAACATTTGCTCGTCAAACTGATTTTTCAGGCATTCTCCTACAAACATTTACTCATTCGACAACCATACAGATCAATTTTGCTAAACTTAGCCGAAGATCTGCCTATATCAAGTAATCTTTATCTCATTGTATAACAATTTTCAATCACTAAAAAAATGAAAGTAAATTTTCAAAGATTATCGCTCCGTCCGTTAGATTACGGTGCAAAACTGATTATCAATGTAACGAACAATAACACGCAGGAAGCGGTAAAAAAACAACTTACGACGTCCTCAACGAAGTGGCGAAAACCATTAAACAGTCTATCCGCGAAGGAAAAGAACTCGAAGATAATGAGACTGAGGGAAAAAAGAACTGATAAGAAAGGAGAATGGCTAGATTCATCAACCCTACATACGACATGGCGTTCAAGCGGATTTTCGGTCAGGAAAACAGTAAAGATTTGTTGTTAGACTTTTTGAACGACCTATTGAAGGGAGAAAAGAAAATCGAGAGTATCCGGTTGTTGGATAAGGAACGGCCGCCGTTGTATCATAAAGGGCGTGAAGGCATTTACGATATCGCCTGCTTGACGGAAGAGGAAGAGTACATCATCGTGGAGATGCAGAATGCCTTTCAGGAATATTTTTATGGCCGGGCATTGTATTATCTTTCGCAAATAATCGCCAATCAAGGCGAGCAGGGAGCGAAATGGGAGTTCGACGTGAAAGCGGTCTACGGCATTTTTTTCCTGAATTTCGAATTGGGAGGCAAGTTGCGGACAGATATGATTCTGTCCGACCGAGATACGGGCGAACAAATCAGTGATAAATTACGTTTTATTTTCGTGGAACTTCCTTTTTTCACGAAAATGAAAACAGAATGTATAACAGGCTTGGATAAATGGATTTATGTATTGAAGAATATGGAAAATTTAAAAGAAATTCCTTTTAAAGAGGAGAAACCGATATTTAAGAAACTGGAACAGATCGCCGACCTGGCGTCTTTGAGCAGAGAGGAACGGAGGCGATATGATGCCGATCTCAGAGCCTACCGCGACCACTTCGCACAGATTAATTCCGCCAAAAGATTAGGGGAAAGAATAGGTGAAAAGAAAGGTAGAACAGAAGGCAAAATTGAAGTGGTCCGCAACATGAAAGCAAAAGGCTTGTCGGTTGATATGATCGCCGATATTACCGGCCTTTCTCCCGCAGAGATCGAAAAAATACAAGTACAATGAACTGTTGTTGCACAAAAAAACAGTTTAGCCCGAATTTATTATCTTTGAATAAATTTTAATCGTTATATAACACATTCATGAAACAAGTCCTTTATTCTTTAGGAATAACTCTCATCGGTGCAACCTTGTTTGCGTGTTCGCCCAAAGTCGTAACACAAGTTATTAAGACGTATCCGCCTCTCCCGGAATCCGAAGACGTGGCGGTATATCATCTCGAAACAAACGACAGTGTCCCGGCTACAGCCGAAACATTAGGGCAAGTCGCGGTGGTCGATAACGGCTTTTCCACCAAAGGATCTTATCCCCGTGTAGTCGATATGGCTGTGGAAGAAACGCGCAAGACAGGCGGAAACGTATTACTCATTACCGATCATCTCAAACCGTCCTTTTGGGGAAGCAGCATCCATCAGATCGGCGGAACCATGCTCAAAGTGAATCCGGAAGATACAACGGCCGTACCTTCGCAAGAAACCTATATCAGTATGGAAGAAAGCAATCGCAGAAACCGCGTTAACATCCCGGTTCATAATCTTGCCATTAACGCCGGATACGGAGACCTTACACAACGAACAAAAGGACTTACGGGAGCAGAAGAAAAATTTGAAGATAAATTAAGCGGAGGAATCAGTTGGGATGCCAGTTATCATTATCACCACAAAGGTCTTCCGTATGGTTTCGGGATCTTAGCCTCGCAATTTTATTCGAGTCCGTTTAATACGGTTATTTACAATCATATCAAACATGCTATTCGCTTGGATTATGTTGGATTATCACTTAGCGTAAAATATCCTTTTTCAAAACAATGGTTTTGGAATTTCAATTTCGGGATCGGTTATTTTGGAATGATACATTGTTTGAAAGATGCCGCAAACCCTTCGATTGCCGGCGACATTTCGGCAAATACGTTAGGCACACATATCGGCATTGGATTGGAATACAAAATATCCGATCATTTCGGAATAGGATTCGACATGAAGAATATATCCGGATACTTTTCTTCAGTTAATTATAATAACGTGATACCTGATTCTTCCTCACCGGAAATAAACGACGAAAATAAAATGAATGCTTCTCGAATGAACGTAACGTTAGGGATGCGGTATTATTTTTAGGCGGTATGGGATAATAGGCAAGACCCTGAAAAATTATTGCGCTTCTTAACCGATAAATAATTCTTTAGGCCTTTGACTTGATTTGCTCATCAGCTAATTGGCTAATTGGCTAATTGGCTAATTGGCTAATTTACTAACCAGCGATACTTCTATAATTCCTTTCTCTTTTTCGTGCTTGAATTTCACCGGAGCAATTTTCTGTAATTCGTCCAGAATTTCAGTCAATGAAGGTTGTCTCGAAATCAGCGAATATGAATATTTCAAAGCGGAGGAGTTACGCAATTCGAATGAGACATCGTATCTTCGTTCGAGCATTCGCATCACATCGACAAGAGGCGTGTCGTGGAGATAAATCACGCCCTCTTTCCAAAGAGATTCAGTCGTTGCGTTGGGCAGATGTTGCACCGATGCCTTCCCATCACTTTTATGATAAACGACTTGCTGCCCCGGCACAATGGAATACCCGTTTTGCGGCGTATGAAAGATGACTTTCCCCTCGTCGAGGGTAACTTGTATGACGTCTTCATCGGAGTATGCATTCACGTTGAACGATGTTCCCAACACGTTGATATGCGAATCGCCCGTATGTACGACAAAAGGCTTTCTT
This sequence comes from Limibacterium fermenti, assembly GCF_041902845.1. Lineage (GTDB taxonomy): Bacteria > Bacteroidota > Bacteroidia > Bacteroidales > Dysgonomonadaceae > Limibacterium > Limibacterium fermenti. The sequence goes on along the minus strand of NZ_CP159486.1, from coordinate 3,953,187 downwards.
TTATTGGAAGCCACTTTAAAATACGCTTCCCCTTCCAAAAACACTTCCCTTTTTCGCCATCCGAATTTTTTTGGATAGCGTATCTTCGAGTCCGCATTTAAATAGACTTCCGATCCGTCTTGAAAACATATGCGCGCACTCTCGCCTTTGGCCACATATAAATCGGAATATTGAACCGGGCCGAATAGCTGGAGTTCCGTATCGAGATAAGCCGCAAAGCCGATGATAAACGCCAAAGGAATGACGACAGCCGCCACCCTCAGCACCCGCGCTTTTAAGGTCTGCCTACGCATCTTTCCTGAAATCGTTGAGAAGATCTTATCGGAAGGACATTCGGGCAAATCGGAAGCGGTCGCCGTCTCAAGCAGGTAGGCATCGCGGTCGAGCATGTCCGACAAACATTGCTGCCCCTCCATCGACGAAGAGAACCACTCCAAGACATTTCCCGCTTCTTTACGAGTTCCTGTTTCGGCTATGACTTTCCGTATGATTTCCTTATCGGGTGATTGCATTAAACTGTTGCTTTTATTATTCGACACTTATACTTCAAAAAGATATGAGTCGGCGATAATTTTTTTTTAAAAGAGCATAAGCCGTATCTTTTGAAAATAGCTTCGGAGCATCTTCAATGATTCCTGGTAATGGGACTTAACCGTATGAAGCGAAATACCCATTTTGTCGGCAATTTGTTGATTACTGTCCGAAGTTTGTAATTTACGTATACATATTTCGCGTTTTTGCGGCGGGAGCGCATCGATACCTTTATACAAAAGATCAATCATTTCCCTATCCTCAATAGCTTGCAAAATCCCCTCATCCTCATCCACCGGTTGCGCTTGAATATAATTCAACGACACAGCCTCTTTTTCATCGCGGATTTTATTGAGAATATAGTTCTTCGTCATCGTATAGAGATAATTTTTCAGATTGATCTCTATATCGATTTTATTCGTTGTGTCCCATAGTTTCACAAAGACATGCTGCACAGCATCCTCCGCCATTTCCCCATCTTTCAAATACTTTAGGGATAATGCATACAAATAGCGGTGATATTTTTGATATATCACGGTAAAAGCCTGTTTGTCGCGCTTTTTTATCAAAAGGAACAACGCATGGTCTTCGTTACGGCCATATGGTTCTGCATTCTTTGGCATTCAATGAATGGATTCTATAGTATGCCGACAAAAATAATCAATTACAACGAATAACGGGCCCTTTCAAAACATCTTAACAATTCGCAGGATCCCGTTCGCCAGGGCATCGATCTCTTCTTTGGTATTATACAACGCAAACGAAGCGCGCACGGTACCTTCTATCCCCAGGCGGCGGATAAGCGGTTCGGCACAATGATGCCCCGTTCGCACGGCGATGCCCATCGTGTCGAGCAACACCCCCATATCGTAATGATGAATGCCGTCTACCAGAAATGAAATCACACTGCTTTTATGTCCCGACGGACCGAAAATCTTCAGCCCGTTTATGTTCTCAAGGCGTTCCGTAGCATAAGCCAACAGTTCGTTTTCATAAGCAGCAATGTGCTCCAACCCTAAACCGGACACATAAGTAAGCGCAGCGGCTAACGCGGTCGATCCGATATAATCGGGCGTACCGGCTTCGAACTTATAAGGAAGTTCGGCAAAGGTTGTTTTTTCGAATGATACGCTGGCTATCATTTCGCCTCCGCCTTGGTAAGGAGGTATCTTTTCGAGCCATTTTTCTTTGCCATACAGCACTCCGATACCAGTAGGGCCGTAAATCTTATGCGAAGAAAAAACGAGGAAGTCGCAATCGAGTTGCTGCACATTTATTTTGCGGTGTTGCACCGATTGTGCCGCATCGATAAGCACCGGGACATTATGGGCATGAGCGATTTCTATCATCTTTTCAATCGGATTAATCGTCCCGAGCACATTGGAAATATGCGTTACCGAAACAAGTTTCGTCTTCCCGGAAATCATCTTTTCAAGTTCTTCCGGATCGAGCTCTCCGTCGTCGGTTATAGGCAGGACTTTCATTTTTATGCCCGATATCTCTTCCTGCAATTGCCATGGGACAATATTGGAATGATGTTCCATTCCTGAAATGATAATTTCGTCGCCCGGACGGCAGAACTCGCGGCAAAACGACGAAGCGACCAAATTAATCGCCTCGGTTGTCCCCCGTGTGAATACGATCTCCGAAGGCGAAGCCGCACCGATAAACTCCTGCACCGTTTTGCGCGATGCTTCGTGTTCGTCCGTAGCAGCCTGGCTCAAAAAATGAACGCCCCGATGCACATTAGCATTCTCGGAGTAATACATTTCCTGTATTTTATCCACCACGCACTTCGGTTTTTGGGTAGTGGCGGCGTTATCCAAATAAACCAACGGCTTATCGTATACGCGCCGCGAGAGAATCGGAAAATCTTTTCGTATATCGGTTATATTCCACATTATTTACATACATTACAGTTGCCGCAACGCACCAATTGCCCCCGGAAACGCTTACTGATCAATGACTCCAACCGCTCGCGAAGACTGTCGATGCGAATCATTTCCACCACATCCCTTGTAAAAGCCTCCATCAGCATCAGACGAGCTTCATCCTCGCCGATACCCCGTGCCCGCAGATAAAAAAGCGCGTCCAGGTCAAGTTGGCCGGTAGTCAGTCCATGAGAGCATTTCACATCATCGGCATAAATCTCCAGCTCGGGCTTGGAATACATGCGCGCGTCAGGCGATGCGCACAGATTGCGGTTCGTTTGATACGCCTGTGTCTTTTGCGCGTCCTTTTCGACCAGTATCTTTCCACAAAACACTCCGGTAGACTGTTCTTGAAGGATATATTTAAACAACTCGTTACTCATGCAATTCGGCACGGCATGATCGAGAAAAGCAAAATTGTCGACATGTTGTTGTTTGTCGCAAAGAGCCAAGCCGCCTACATGTGCTTCGGCATGCTCTCCCAATAACCGGAAACGGTAATTATTCCGAGTATAACCGTTATGTAAGGCGATGTTCGTTACAATGACATTCGACTGATCTTTTTGTGCGGAAAACAGCGAACTGAGCCGCGTAACCTGTTCCGAATTGTCTTCCAACTCATACAGATCAACCTGTGCGGAAGCTTCGGCGAAGATTTCCGTTACTTGCGTTACCACAAACCGGGCGGCATCAACGGCATGATCACACACCAATAGTTTCACCTGCGTATTTTCTTCGGCGATGATGAGCAGGCGCCGGTTCACATTCGTATCGGCTTGCCCTCGAAGAATCTGTATCAACTGCAACGGCTTTTCAACCGACGTATTTTTCGGGACATACACCACAAAACCATCTTGCGCAAACAAAGTGTTGTAAGCGACCAATCCGTTGTCGGAAGAATCCGCGATGCGGGCGTAATGCGCCTCAAAAACCTGCGGATATTTCTTCGAAAACTCCTGCATGCTGCCCACGAACACACCTTCGGGAAGCGCGTGATGCTGCTCGACAGTATCGTAATAACGGTCATTGAGCAGAAAATACAAATTCGTCGATAAGTTAGGGACATCACATTTGAACGCATCGTAAGGATTCACCGAAAACGGAACGTTGCGCAGGTTCAACCCCAAGTCGGCATCGAACGCCCGAGCCACATTAGAGTGTTTATAATCTTCTTGCTTGGAAGTGGGAAATCCTATCTTTTTAAATGTTTCGAAAGCAGCATCGCGTTCCTTGTTCATACCGGGCACGGAGTGCGCGTCCACGTCGTGGCGATACTGCTCGAATAAATCTATATATTGTTGTTCTATCATTTTATATTCAATCTGGAGCGATCTCTTCAATCTCTTATCAATCTTTTCTCAACCTCTCTTCAATCTCTAAACCGCTTGAAACGGTTAAACGGGAATGATCATCAGGCGTTGGCCAGCCAGTCGTAGCCTCTTTTTTCGAGTTCGAGAGCCAAATCGGCTTCGCCTGATTTAACAATCTTTCCGGCATACAGCACATGCACTTTATCAGGCTTGATATAGTCGAGCAAACGTTGGTAATGCGTAATGACAAGAGTTGCGTTCTCGACGGTGTGAAGTTTGTTCACCCCTGCCGCAACCACTCGCAAGGCATCGATATCGAGGCCGGAATCTGTTTCATCCAGAATCGACAATTTCGGATCTAAAATCGCCATTTGAAAGATTTCGTTCCTCTTTTTTTCACCCCCTGAGAACCCCTCATTGACCGAACGGCTTACCAGTTGGCTATCCATCCCGAGCAATTCGCGTTTATCGCGCATCAATTTCAGAAAATCGCCCGCCGAAACAGGCGGCTCGTTTTTATATTTTCGCTGCTCGTTGATAGCCGCACGCATAAAATTCACCATACTTACGCCGGGAATCTCCACCGGATACTGAAAGCTTAAAAACAGTCCTTCGCGGGCCCTGTCTTCGGGTTGCATCTCCAACAAATCTTTCCCCTCAAATTGCACGCTGCCGCCGGTTACTTCAAATTTGGGATTTCCGGCCAGCACCGATGCCAGGGTACTTTTTCCCGAACCGTTCGGGCCCATTATAGCATGAATTTCCCCCGCTTTTACTTCCAAATCGATACCTTTCAGGATTTCTTTACCTTCTACTACAGCATGCAGATTATTTATTTTTAACATGTCAATTATTTTGTTTGTATTAACCAAATGAGGGACGGATCGATCGCCGCACCCTCCCATTTTCAGATATCATGTAGCCTCTACACGTATATTTTACAAGTTTTTCTTGCACCAGAATAACAACTATTCGAACGGAATTGTTTGTTACGGCCATAAAATTAATCGGGAACCGAGGGCTTAGTCTGCTTTTTCCTCATCGTCGTTATCGCTGATAATCTCTTCCGCCTCTTTGATTTTTTTGAATAAGTCGGACGCGAAGACGAAATCGTTTAATTTGGAATTGTCGGAACCCATAATTTCAGTTTTGTTCCCCTCCCATTCTTTCACGCCTTCATTTAGAAAAAGGATGTTGTCTCCGATGTTCATTACCGAATTCATATCGTGCGATACGACGACGGTCGTCATCGAAAAGTCGGTGGTAATATCCAAAATCAGTTCATCGATCAATTGGGATGTCTTCGGGTCGAGACCCGAGTTCGGCTCGTCGCAAAACAAATACTTCGGATTAAGGGCGATGGCTCGGGCAATAGCCACACGCTTCATCATACCGCCGCTGATTTCGGAAGGATATAAATCGGCCGCTTGCGACAAATTCACACGTTCGAGACAAAACTCGGCTCGCTTACGGCGTTCGCGTTTGTTTTTGCGCGAAAACATATCGAGCGGAAACATCACGTTCTCGAGTACTGTTTTCGAATCAAACAACGCAGAGCCCTGAAATAGCATCCCCATATCGCGTCTCAGGCGTTTTAAATCTTTCGATTTCATCCCGATAATATTTTTGCCGCTATAGCGAATTTCGCCTGCATCAGGATGCACCAACCCGATAAGGCATTTCAGGAACACGGTTTTTCCCGATCCGCTTTTCCCGATAATCATATTTACGGAGCCCTGTTTAAAAGTGGCGGTAATATCGTTCAACACTACGCGCCCTTCAAATTCCTTGACCAGGTTCTTTACTTTGATCATACTGTTGCTTTGCTGTTTATCCCATTACCAATTGTGTAAACACCAAATCGGTCATAAGAATTAAGATACTGTTAATAACTACCGAATCGGTACTTGCCTTTCCTACTTCCAACGCACCGCCTTTGGCGGTATAACCGAAGTAAGCGGCCACAGAAGCGATGATAAAACCGAATATCATAGACTTGACCATGGAATACCAAACAAAAGATTCCCGGAAGAAAGACTGCACTCCGTATACATAGGTCGCTACCGGCGGCGTGCCGGTCATGGCGCAGATAATATATCCTCCAAACAGGCCCATAAACATACTGAATATCACCAATACCGGCATGAAAGCCACAAAAGCGGTAATTTTAGGAAGGATCAGATAATTGGCCGAATTAACGCCCATAATGTCCAAGGCGTCGATTTGCTCGGTTACCCGCATCGTTCCTATTTCCGAGGCAATGTTCGAACCGACTTTGCCCGAAAGGATGAGACACATGATGGTGGATGAGAACTCTAACAATATGATTTCGCGCGACACGACTCCTACCGTAAAACGAGGCAAAAGAGGCGAAGCGACGTTCAAAGCGATCTGCATGACAATAACGGCGCCGATAAAGAAAGAAATAACCATCACAATCCAAATTGAGTTCACCCCTAATTTGTACACTTCTTTAAAGAACTCTTTGAAAAACTCTCTGAAACGGTCGGGAACGGCAATCACCTTTTTTACCAGCAATGCATATTCACCAATACTCTCTATAGAATTTATAAAACTCATGCTATGGAACTTCTGTGTAATTTGCTACAAAGATATACATTGTTTTTAATTTACAGGATGGATAAAAGACAATTCCGTCGCGGTTTTGCGATAAATTGCTATTTTTGCAGTATGTACGAATACGCAGATAACGATCTCGGAAAGATTATCATCGTCCCCGACAAGAGGGTGAGAAACATCATTGCCCGAAAAAAAGTAGGATATATACAAATGACAGTACCCTTAGGGTTCTCCGAGGGAGATCTTCCCCGGGTGCTTCAGCGCATAAAGCCGCGCCTGCTCCAATTGCATACCCCTGTACACAAAATCATTACCGACGAATCGGTTATACATACTCACACGTTCACCATACATATTTATCGTCACGAGCGTCCCGCCAAAGCCTTCGCTTCGTTCAAAAACGAATGCTTGGCATTTTCCCTGCCGCAAGACACCGACATGGCGCAACCGGGAATACAACATTGGATGAAAGAAACGATTATTGCCGTGTTGCGAAAAGAAGCCAGGCGTTTGCTCACGCAAAAAACCGCCTTCTTTGCCGACAAGTTCGGCCTGCATTATCACCAGGTGAAAATCAATCGCAGCAAAACCCGTTGGGGCAGTTGTTCTACGAAAAAAAACATCAATTACTCCCTGTTCCTGCTGTTTTTACCCGAAAAGTATATCGATTATGTGGTGCTGCACGAATTGGCTCACACCGTAGAAATGAACCATGGTAAAAAATTCTGGACCCTTCTCGATGCTTTATGCGGATGCCCCGCCAAAGAATTGAGCAAGTCAATCAAAAATTTCCACTCCGAAAGTTATGACTATTTCAGAGACGCATGAATGCCTAAAGTCTAATGTCCAATGTCGCCGGTCTTATAATTCATCGTTCATACTTCATAGCTCATAATTCATCCCATCAGCACATCACCCCATCCTCACAAATCCTTCAGCAAAACATCCTCATCCGACTCGTACATGCACATCCGTGAATGAATAAGGGTCTCCCAATGAGAGGCAAATTCACCGTTCACATCGATCATGAAGTCCTCCGAACCTTTGGTGTCGATCTTTTTCAATAAAAAGTTGGAGGTTATAAGATGAATGTCGATCGCCGGTTGATAAGCCATAACCCCCTCGTCTTCGGGCGAAGGTGTGGGCGATATGATCTTCAGGTCCTGCAATAGATTGATGATGTCGTTGGTAAGCCGTAAGGGAATTTTGCAGTTCACGGACAACTGATCCGGGGTAAGCGGCGACTTCTTCTCCGCAAAGCGCTTGACGATAACCGATGCAATCATAATGGTGAAAAAGTCCCGGTAACGGCGACTGATATTTTTTGTCTCCTTATCGAACGAAAACTTCCGGACGTTTTGTGCCGAATAGGTAAGTTCAGCGCCGATGAGGACAATAAACCACGATAGCTGTAACCATAAAAGTAATAGCGGGATGGCGGCGAATGTACCGTATATCGCATTATATTTCGTAATCCACAACTGCCCGCTGAGATAAAGCATCTGGAATACTTGGAAAGCCGTTCCGGCAACTACTCCTCCGATAAATGCATTGCCGAATTTCACTTTCGTATTGGGCATGAAACGGTAAGTAAGAGTCAATACCAGAATGATGATGATAAACGGCAGTATATTGAGGAATTGTGTTACCAGCGGATTGAGAATATAACTGAATGTGTCGAAATAAGCAGTCGACGAGCTGATCATGATGTTCAATCCGCTGTTGAGCAGCATAAACACCGGCATCAACAATACCAACGCGAAGTAATCGGTGACACGGCGCTGCACATTACGCCCGTTTTGCACCTGCCAGATACGGTTGAAGTTATTCTCAATATCCGAAAACAACACAAAAACCGTATATAAAAGCAACGTGATACCGACTCCGGCAAATATGCCCCCTTGAGCATGCATGAGCGAATTATTGATGAACTCGACCACCATTTTGGCCGTGTCGTTCTGCCCGCCGAAGAACCGGAAGAACTCGCTCTCGATAATGTTCTCAAATCCAAACCCCCGTCCTATCGCAAATAACACCGCCAGCAAAGGCACCAACGACAAAATGGTACGATACGTGAGCGAACGCGAACTGGCGCCGAGATCCTGTTCCTGCACATTCCTCACCGTGAGCATAATGGTTTTGAGAATATTATGGAAAATATTTTTCTTATTGGAGAAGTTCTCAGGATTTAACCTCCAAATATCGTATGAAAGAAACTGTACCGCTTCCGTCGCCTTCTTTTTAAGTTTTTCGACTCTCCCAATTTCCTCTTCCGTATGTTCTTCTTGTTTCTTCTTACCCATCACTTGTCAACTCTCGGATTTACATAAAAAAAACAGCAGGCCTGTAAGCCGGGTTCTGTATTCCGCAAACGGAATGTCTGTCATTTATCTGCGAGACGATGTCGCCATCGCTCTTTAGCAGCCTACCCCCCGGCATCGGGCGAGCAACCCTACGTATCCGGTATACATGGCCTTGCAACCCATAAGACGTACGGCACGCGGCATTGCTGTCGCATCCGGTGAGCTCTTACCTCACCTTTTCACCCTTACTCCGCCGAAGCGAAGCGGTTGTTTTCTGTTACGTTACTCTGCCCTCACGAACAGCTTCCCGTTAGGAAGTATGGTGCTCTGCGTTGCCCGGACTTTCCTCTCCGCACAACCGACGAACATCGGAGGCGAAGCGACAAACCGGCCTGCTGAGACTGCAAAAGTAATACTAAATTAATGAATTACCATTTTTTCCTGTTGATTTTTTGCTTGCGTCCTCCGAAGGGGTGTTATAAAAGCCTAAATAAATATCGGGTTAAAAACTATTAATTCAACCTCTGCGTTTATAGAAAAGTTATAAACGACACTAAAAAATCAGACTATGCGAGTGAATGGAATCATGATGCAGTACTTTGAGTGGTATCTGCCTAACGACGGTAATCTTTGGAACCGCCTCAAAGAGGATGCGTCACATCTACGTGAAATTGGTGTTTCGGCGGTTTGGATCCCTCCTTGCTATAAGGGCACGGGGGCGGACGATCCCGGTTATGGGGCTTACGACTTATACGATTTGGGCGAATTCGACCAAAAGGGCACCGTCCGCACCAAATATGGTACGAAGCAGGAATTGCTCGACTGTATTAGCGCCTTGCACGACAACGGTATCAGCGTATATGCCGATGTGGTATTGAATCATAAGGCGGGCGGCGACGAACTGCAAACGTTCACGGTCGTGGAGGTGGATCCGCACGACCGCAACAATGGCATCACCGAACCTTATGAGATTGAGGGATACACCCGCTTTACTTTTCCCGGACGGAATAAACGTTACTCGGACTTCCAGTGGAACTGGGAGCATTTTTCGGCCACCGACTATAACCATCGCGACAGTGATAAAGATGCGATTTACCTCATTCAAGGAGAAAATAAGGGCATTGATGTACACGACGATTCCGTCAGCAACGAATTTGCCAACTTCGACTACCTGATGTTTACCGACGTCGACTACAAACACCCCGACGTCTACAACGAAACGAAAAAGTGGCTCAGTTGGTTTATCCGCGAAACCGGTGTCGACGGTATCCGCCTCGACGCCATCAAGCATATCAACGACTGGTTTGTCAAGGACATCGTGGACCATGTGCGGGGCGAATTCGGCGAAGACTTCTACGTGGTAGGCGAATACTGGTATTACGACCAATTGGTTATTGAAGAATATTTGCGCAATGTCGATTATTCCATCGACTTGTTCGACGTGGCGTTGCACTTCAATTTCAAAAAAGCTTCCGACGAAGGGGAAGCTTACGACATGCGCCGCCTGTTCAACAATAGTGTCGTGGCCAAGCATCCCACAAAAACCGTGACATTTGTCGACAACCACGATTCGCAACCCATGCAGGCGCTCGAATCGTTCGTGCAGGGCTGGTTCAAACCATTGGCGTATGCGCTCATCCTGCTTCGCAAAGACGGGTATCCCTGTCTCTTTCTGGGAGACTATTACGGCATCGGCGGCGAACATCCGCAACCCGGCATGCAGTGGATCATCGACCAACTGCTCGACGTGCGGCGCGATTTTGCTTATGGCGATCAGGAGGATTATTTCGATCATGAAAATGTGGTCGGCTGGGTTCGCCGCGGCGATGAAGAGCATCCCGACGGCTGCGTGGTGATCATGAGCAATGGCGAAGAGGGGGTCAAACCGATGTTTGTGGGCACCGATTATGCCGGCTCATCGTGGTACGACAAATTGGGTCATGTAGAAGAGGATGTGATCATCGGCGACGATGGCCGCGGGTGGTTTAACGTGCAGAGCGGGTCGGTATCCGTGTATCTGAAAAGAGTATAACAATCTCACGCCAATGCGGGACTCCGTTAAACCGCTTCAAACGGCTATACGGAGTATTCCATAAATTTATCCATAAACCGTTCGTAGTATGTCTTTGAAACGGGAATATCGGGAGTACCTTCGGTATTGAGTTCGAGAATAATGCCCTCTTTCGTTTTCTTGACCACTTTTACCTGATCCAGATTTACCATATACGATCGGTGGCAACGCACCAAGGGCGTTTCGGCGGTCAGATTCTCATCCATCCATTTGAGAGAATTACGGATGAGGAACTGCGACAACGTCGATTTGTTCAGATAATGAATCGTGGCATAGTTGTCGGCCGAATCGATATACAGCAGGTTTTCCAACATGATGGATATCTTCATATCTCCTTTTTCATCGGGAAAAGCAATCAGCGACTTGGCGCGCAATTCATTCGCTTCGTCCCTTTTAAAGGTTTGCAGTTTGGCATTATTATCTTTCCATGAAAAATACAACCACGAAATAGAATAAGGCAATAAGAGTATCAAGCCGGTATTGATGGCGCTGCCACGAAAGATATTTATAAAATCTTTTTCTCCGCCGTCTTTCGGCACAAACCGTGCGAACAAGGCATAAAAAAGAGCCATTGCCAATATTTCGACTAACACCCAAGCCGCAAACTGCCAATAAGTGATGCCATGTTTTTTGGAATAAACAGCCATAATAATCCGGCTTATAACCACAACCAACATCCCAATAAGGATAATCAGGCTCGAAAAAGCAAAATAGGAGATATCGGAAATATTCGGATACCAACTTCTCGATCCGAACGGTTGAAAAATATTGATAAACAATAAAGCAAATAATGCGGTAAACACGATCATTTTAACCGTGTTGTCTTTTTGATATAAAAAAGCAGGAATCGTATTATTCATTATTACCGTTATTTCCTTGGAGTTTATTCGCAAAAATAGCACATTCCCTGCAATAAACCGATTATTTCGAATGGTTTTTTCGTCCCTATATATCGATTTTCATCCCTGATTCGACCCTTTAACCCCTTTTTCTCCGGCATTTTTCCCTTTCATTTGATAAGCGCATAAAAATAGTCTTCTTTTGCAACTAAAAGAAAAAATGAACTATTCAGAACGATATATACAACTCGATTCCCTTTTCTCGTTAGGAAAAGATTACCACATAGAAGACTCCCAAGTAGACATCCGGTTTTTCTTCTTCCGCAGTAATATCAACGCCCGAAAGAACATATTCTTTCTTTCCGAGCAAGACCGCCGCATTTCAGAAAACTCTTTTTTCGCCTATCCCGTGTTCTGCCCTGCCGGCCGCACCGTATCCGACAACGCCATCCTTCTTCTTCACGGCCTCAACGAACGACGCTGGAAAAAGTATCTGACGTGGGCAGAATACCTGTGTGTGCAGACCGGAAAGCCGGTCATTCTTTTCCCCATGGCATTCCATATAAACCGGGGGCCGACATGGTGGTCCGACCCGCACAAACTTCAAAGCAGCATGGAAATCCGCCGCGGGCAATTCGCCGACGAAAGCACCATCAGCTTTGCCAATGTAGCGCTTAGCTATCGATTGAGCGAAAACCCCGACCGATTTTATTTGTCGGGCAGACAAACGCTCTCCGATATCGTACAACTGACCCAAACCATCAAGAAAGGATATCATCCGGCTTTCAACCCGAACACGCATATCGATATCTTTTCGTATTCCATCGGCTCGTTCCTTTCGCAGACCCTTTTGATGGCCAATCCGCATAAACTATTCTCCAACAGCCGGTTGTTCATGTTTTGCGGAGGCAGTATATTCAGTTCGATGGCCGGTATTTCGCGCAACATAATGGACAAACCTTCGTTTGAAAAACTTCAGGACTATTACATTCATTTTTTCGACAAAAGCAGTAAAATCAAAGGGTTGCGCGACAAAGTATTTAAAGCGTTTAATTTAATGATTGCCCCTGACCACGCACCCAAAAAACGGGAAGTGGTTTTCCGGCACTTGGGCGACAGGATTCGCGGAATATCGCTGGCCAAAGACATTGTGATTCCTTACAAAGGCATAGAGGAAGCCATGGGAAAGGAATTCACGGCCGACCGCGTGGAACTTATCGACTTCCCGTTCCATTATTCCCACGAAAATCCTTTCCCCACAAGCAAGACAAATCCGTCACAATTGAATGATGCTTTTAACCGTGTCTTTTCATCTGCCGCCAACTTTTTAAGGTAAGAGAAGAAATTTTTCTACCTTTGCAGCTATGGAAAGAGATGTCTTTTATCTAATAATTGCGTGCCTCCTGTTTCTTTTTATTTCATGCAGGCAGGCGGATAACGAAGCAGCATTCGCCGTGTTGCGGAAGTGGGATACTCTGTTGCCGCAAGCCCCGTATTCCGTCAAAGATAGTTTGGCCGCATTCCATCCCGAAAAGTTATCTTCCGGCAATCGCGCCTATTACGGCTTGCTCAAGACCATCGCCGACGACAAGACTTATACCCCCTTTGCATCCGATTCGCTTATTAATAGCGTAGAGAAATATTACCACCGCTACCGTTACGCCTCCGACAACCATATCCGCGCCCTTACCTATCAGTCTACCGTACGTATTCGCAGGGATATCACCGATAGTACCGCTTATATACCGTTGAAAGAAGCGGAGAAACTGTATCAAAAAACAACGGATAAGGAAGTTAGTTTGGGATATCTTGTGTATTATAACTTAGGAGATTTGCAACATAATAATTATAATTACGACGAAGCGGATTGTGATTTTCATAAGGCGTTGAACTTTGCCCGGCAAGAGAACGATTCCATCCATTTGTTCGATGCCTATTTGGCACTTGGATGGAATGAAATGGCGATGGGGAATATCGTAAAATCGATCTCTTTGCTCGACTCGGCCGAATTATACGCGGGCGATTACGCCGATAACCGATTCTATTTATTAAATGCCTTTAGCTACCTGGCCCGGATGGAGGGAGATTGTCGCAAGGCGCTCAAGTTAGAAAAAGATCGGCTTGTACTCGTTCCTTATCTAAAAGCGCCTGTAAACAAATCGAGCATATATTTTTCTTTGTCTGATCGATTTTTTCGTTTAAATCTGTTAGATAGCGCCTTATACTATGCAGAGGAATCTATTCGTCAGATACAGGACTCTACCTATAGCTTAAATTATTTACTATATGCTCATGCTGCCGATATTACAGAAAAACTGCAAAATTATCCGTTATCGGGGGAATATCGTAAAAAAGCGTTGGATGCATATCAAAATACGATTGAAACCCATTGCGACACAAAGATTTTGGAACTCGAAAAACGGTATGATTTGGCGGAAGCCGACAACAAGGCGTTAAAGGCAGAAGCTCGAAGCCGTTTGTGGATAGGGCTGGCGATACTTCTGGCGATTACATCCGGCATTACTGTATATGTCGTAAACAGGCAACGCAAAATAGCCGAATTAGTCAGCCAAAAACGAGCATCCGAATTAGAGCTTGTCCATTCAAAAGAAGAGCAAAATGAAAAGATTATAAAAATCATGTTTGCCTACCTTAATTTGCATTCCTCTCAAAAACAAGACTTGCTTTCTTTTTCGGATAAAATAAGAAACCTCGATATGACAAAAGAGGCCATAATAGACAAATTTCAAGAGTTGAAGAAAAACGCCCAGTCCGGATTCATCAAGACAACACATACCCTTTTTGCTGATGGATTTTTGGAAGACATGCTTAAGACGAGCCGGGGATTGGAACTATTTAACGACACCGACCGTTTGTTGCTTTTTATGTTAGCCTTAAAATCAAATATTCCCGAGCAAGCCGCACTACTGAATACCACCTCCGGTAGTTTAAAGGCTAAAAAAGCCTATCTGAAGAAAAAAATACAGCAAAATAGTCTTCGTTTCGAAAATCCCGAGTATCTCCTATCGCTGTTTTCCTATCCCGTGAAATCAAATAAGTGACAAAAAGCCGGTTAGAATTGCCCTGTTGATCAACCAATATATCAACACTTTAATAGTGCTAAAACGGTGAGAATATTATCAGCCTATTGACTTCTGTTTATTTTTTTTATTGATTTGCACCTTAATTTCTTCACGAATAAAAACATGGAATATGAAAAGAAATCTTATTCTCATTTTTACGGCCGCATGCATCTTCGCAGCCTCGTCTTCCTTTACTTTATGGAGCACGATGGATAAACACAAAAGGAACGAACGTGTGAGGCTGGAGCGTACTTCCAGAGGTACCCGTTCCGCCACGGCTACCGAAATCAATGCCTATTTGATAGACGGCGAGAGACTGCAAGTGCAGGTAACTTGTTATACAGGCGATGTGAATGTAGAAGTATCGGGCACGGGCGGTACGCTTCAACGCACGTCCGTCATCTCCGGAGAAGGATTCGTCAACCTCGATGTTTCGAACCTTCTTCCGGGAGAATACCGGTTGACGGTTTATATCGGCAACACTCTGTACAGCGGTTTTTTCACGTACTGATAAACGCGCGGGCAATTATCCTATGAATGGAAAACAAAACAATTAGCCTCTTCGATATCCGTAAAGATATCCCTCAGACAGTTGCTTTTTAAATAATTTACAGATTAATTTTTAAAGTAATTCGATTATGAAACAGCAAAACATCGTTTCTATTTCCGGTGATGAAGCTAAAAAAACGGCCATCGCGGAAAAAATTGCCGCCTTGCGGACAGATTTGAGTGAATTCTTAGTGATAAACCTTACAGCCGAAGAACGGCAAAGCCTTCCGAGCATGGGGGCTAAGTCGGTCGATTTTGTGCGGCGGTCGCTGAATTATGCGGAGCTTAATCCGTCTTTAGTACCAGCCTACCTGGATGTAGCGGAAGCGAAAAAAGACCTTGCCTTGGTCGATTTCCTGGCTCCCATCATTCATGACTTGGCACCGTTGCTACGGGGATTGGAAGATACGAGCAAATTAGCCGGCAGCGAGGCGTACGATGCAGCCCGCATCTTTTACGGGTCGGTCAAGGGGGCAAACCGTTCGGAAGTGCCCGGCTCGCAGGCGGTTTATAATGATCTGAAGAGACAATACCCGCGCCCTTCAAGAAGAAGCGGCAAGTAGTGAGAAAACAACAACGACATTACATTCATAAGAATAAGGAAAACCCCGGAACAAGGACGGCGCTATATCGCGCAACGAAGTCGTTTCAATGGCAGTCATTCACATAAGGACGATGCTGTCTGCGTTCCGGGATTCCTTATTAACCTGAATTTTGAAGCTGTAGCTTTGATGACATCACTCGAAGGGGTAGTCGCTTTACCGAAAACAAGTTTATACTGTCCTTTTAATTGATTGTTGGGAGTTCAGGACTCCGGACAAGGAGTTTTTTATAAATAACAATGAGTTCGGAAGTCATTGCTTTGAGTTTTTAAGTGATTACAATGAATTCGAAACTCCAAATAGTGAGCTTTTAACTCCAAACAATGAGTCCGGAGTTCCGTGAAAGGAGTTTTTAACTCCCTGTAATGAGTTCGGAACGCATAATCGGCCGTTTTGATTTTGGTTCCCCAATTTTTATATATAAAACAATGCAAGTATGAAAAAAATCGTTGTATTCTTTCTGTTAGGCTTGGCGGTACTGACCGCCCGGGCGCAACAAAAACTGACGTATGCGTACGATGCCGCCGGTAACCGGGTGAGCCGTACCATCGTGTTGGGCACACGTAGTACCGATGTAGCCACGGAACAAACCGATTCCGTGTTTTTCGAAGAGAGCCTGGCCGAAACGCCGGTCAAGATCTATCCCAATCCGGTGCAGAACGAACTGACCATCCGGATAGACGGGTATGAGAACGGTTGGAACGGCGAGTTTGCCGTATATTCCATCTCGGGAGCCATGCTTATGCGCCGCCGCCTACAAGGGGAAACCACGCAAGTGGATATGAGCCGGCAATTGCCGGGTACCTACATCCTACACATTATGCTGAAAGGTGAACGGAGTGTGTGGAAGATTATTAAACAATGACTTCAATTAGCAGATTAGCAAATTAGCAAATTGATTGGAATCCGACAGCTATCGGATGAAATCATGAAATTGTAGAATTACTAAATGTACAAATATGAAAACATTTTACACACTTTATTTACGAGCCTTGTGCTTTTTTGTGATTACAGCGGGTGTTTTTCCGGCAGACAAGGTCTATTCTCAAATAGCCGGTGACACGGCAGCATTATACAAAAATGGCGGTGTACAATTGTCGGGCAGCCAACCCTTGATAAATGAAGAAACCGATACGTTAGAATATACGATCGAAGCAGAAATTTTAGCCCCCGGTGATACTATTTATCATCGCCGTTATAAAGGTTTTGTTTTGGATAATGTTAAAAATGAAGGCCCGGTATTCCTGACGGATGTCGGCAAGCTTTTGAAGAACAAATCAACCTCCGGGCAACGGTTGATGACTACGCGATCGGCTACAGTATTGTCTATCAATCAACAAAATACCGTCGGGGCAATCAATTTTTCGGAAGGAGTTACCTCATCCGGTGGCAAAACTTACACAGTGCCTATACCAACAGCCCCTGTCGCATCTTCGGCGCCTCAAATAGCATTGGCATATAATAGCCAATCCGGTAATGGAGTAGCCGGTTACGGGTGGAACCTTTCCGGGTTATCTGCTATTACCGTCGCCGGCAAATCCATCTATTACGACGGTGTCGCTGCCCCTCTCGACTTGGCCAAACCGACTGAATGCTCATTTTATTTAGACGGCACCCGGTTAGTATCCAACACCGGCAGCCTGACGGAATATCAGTATGAAACGGCTCAAGGATTTGTACTGGTTAAAAAGCACTTGTCCGGCTCAAACATCGCCTATTTTACCGTTGCCTATCCCGATGGGCGGATAGCGACATTCGGGTTAAAAAACAATACTTCCACAAAGCATGTCTACCCGCTTACCGAAATAAAAGACTTTAAAGGATATTTAATCAACTTTGAATACATAGAGTCGGGAAACAACTATTATGTTTCCAAAATCAAATACGGCGGGAAAACACAGGCTACGCATTTGGCGGAAATACGTTTCAACTATGTTGCGCGTACCGATTTCACCCCTGTGTATACCGGTGGAGTCGCGGTTTCAGCAAACAAGCTTTTAAAGAGCATCGTTTCCTACAATTCCGTGAACGGTACATCGGAATTAAGGACTTATACCCTTACACATATACTCAATAACGTGCAGCAATTGACTCAAATAGATTGCAAAACAGGTTCTTCGTCTTTGAATCCCTTGCAGTTTGCCTATGAATATTATTATGCGGGATCTCAAGGCAGCTTGGTAAAAGAAACGGGTAAATTTCTTGAATCTTATTTTAAACCGGAGGCTAAACCGGTATTTGTACGCGGAAAATTCATTAAAAACCGGTTCAACGACGGGTTGGTTACTTTTCCCGGAAATTACAGTCCGTATACGCAGGTAGGCACGCACAAAGTGAAGAAGTGGCCTTTTGTATATAATCATAAAATATATGGAAGTAACTGCAGCCCCGACCAATCCATCCTGATCGCTCCGGGAGTTTCCTTTATAAGCGATATGCAAACGATCAAGGCGGAAGACGGGTTCCAAACCATCCAGGCGGTTGATGTGAATGGCGATGGGGTGGATGAAATCGTAAAAATCAATTTCAACGGTGTTAATACGTCGGCCGGTACCACCATATTGAAAATAACGGTCTATTCGGCCTCCACCGGCAGCATTACTTCCCGCTCTTTTAACGTAAGCGTGGGAGAGTATTACGACGATGGGCGGAAAAGCTATAGCCCCATGTCCCGGGAATATTTCTTCGGGGACTTTAAAGGAGATGGGAAAACACAATTACTGGCCATTTCCCATAACAAGGACATGAAAAACAACGACCGTACTTCCCGTTTTTCGTTAATCGATTTGAATACAGGGTCAAGGATTTATGAGGCAAATCTGTTTTCTTTCGGATTTTCCGACGGGCAATATACGCATACATTCGATGTGAACGGTGATGGGAAAACAGAACTTTGCTATGCCTCCTCTTCCGGATTCAAGGTTTATGCTTTCAATGGCAATAGTTTTGTATCTCTTCCATTTAGCAGTTCATTATCAAGGTCTGATTTTGATAAGGATGAACTCATTGGTGATATGAATGGTGACGGAAAAGCGGATATTCTTATCCCTCCGACAAGCGGTAGTTCTTGGACAGTGTACTTCTCTACCGGCAAAAAACACCTAAAAGAAAGCCGGACCATGATTAATAAGGCATCCGGTGAAACTTATTATCTAATGGATGTCAACGGCGACGGCAAGAGCGACCTGGTGCAGTTGAAAAACAACCGGGTGCAACCTTTCCTCAATAAAGATGGTGTGATACAGGGCGCCGCTACCGGAAGCAGTGTAACCGTTTCCGCAAGCGCGAAGATACTGCCGGCCAATGTGGTCGAGTTCCGCAATGCCAGCCATTTCATTACTATTGAAAGTGCGTATGTCAATTGTTACCGGTTTACCAAAGACGAGGCCAAGGACAAATTGCTTACCACGCTTACCGACAGCTACGGGATAAGATATGTAAACGATTATAGCGATATGACGGAGAACGAGAATTACATGACCACTTCCACAAACCGCTATTATCCTTATATTTCGTTGATAGCCCCGTTGAACCTGCTGCGTACAACGAACATCTACAAGGACGACTATACGGCGGTAAAGCAATATTACTACACTTGGTATGGCGCCGTAGCGCACAAAACGGGATTGGGCTTTTGCGGGTTCGAGAAAGTCAGGACGATCGAATCTGTAGAAAATATCGCTACGGAAGAAGAGCGCAACCCGGAATTGTTCGGGGTAACAACCAAAACAGACTCTCCTTACAAGACGGCCAACTATTCCTATTCCCGCAATGAAGGAAGTAACAAAAAGTGTAATCCCCGGATGACATCGGCTTCCGAAACCGATAAGCTCACCGGCGTTTATACCTCGGTAAGTTACCAGTATGACAGCTATAACAATCCGACAAAAATAACGCAAAACATTGGTTCGGGTACGGGAATCACAAGCGCAACAACGCAAACGTACGATAACTTGGTTACTTCCGCCCGCTATTTGATTGGGCAGCCGCTCACGAAGACCGTTACCGACACCCGGGGCAGCGCTTCGTGGATCAATAAGGAAGTGATCACCTATAATACCACCCGGTTGCCTGCAACCCGTATGACCTATACCGGCACAAGCGGTAATCAGAAAACCGGTGAAACCCGGTGGACGTATGATGCCAACGGGAATGTAACGACAGAAAAATCGGCGCCATATAATGTAACTGCTTTCCTGGGCAAAACATACACGTATGATTCATCCGGCAGGTACCTTGCCTCGGTAACCAATGCCCTGGAGCAGGTGACAACCTATGCCGGCTACGACAAATACGGAAATCCCAAGACCGTCACCGACCATAAAGGGCGCGTGACCACCCGTAATTACGATGCATGGGGACAATTGATATCGGTAGTCCATCCCGAAGGGATCACGGAAAACACGGCGCTCGCCTGGGGCGGTTCGGGATTATACACCGTCACCACCACTGCAACCGGGCAACCGGCTACCGTGGTGCATTACGATGCCTTAGGCCGTGAGATACGTACGGGCAGCCAGCGATTCGACGGACAATGGCAGTTTGTGGATAAAACGTACGACAGTAAGGGGAGGCTTGAAAAAGTATCCCTGCCCTTTAAGGGCAGTTCCGCTTCGTACTGGAACACGTATGCCTATGACAACTACAATCGCCCGGCCTCTTTGACGGAAGCCTCGGGTAAGACTACCACGTGGAGTTACGACAAATTGAGCACGACCGAAACCAAGAACGGTATCGCCACTACCAAAACGGTCGATGCTTCGGGAGCCTTGACAAGTGTTGCCGACCCGGGAGGAACCATCGCCTATGCCTTGCGCCCCGACGGGCAACCGTCATCCGTCACGGCTCCGGGGGACGTGGTAACTTCTTTCGGGTATGACGCCTATGGCCGGCAGACCTCCATCGCCGATCCCAGCGCCGGGACGCAGTCGTTTAGCGATTCCTATGCTGCTGACGGAACGCTCACCCGTAAGGTGACGGATGCCAACGGTAAAACCGTTACTTCCACCTATGACAAGTACGGAAGGATAACGGATGTGGCAAGGCCTGAGTTCAGTACAACCTACGCGTATAATACCGATGGCCTATTAACAGCAGAGACTTCTACGAACGGCACGTCCAACACATTCTCTTATGATACCTACGACCGTCCGCTGACGGAAAGAGAATCTGTTCCCGACAGCAAGTACCTGCAAAAGGATTACACGTATTCGGGCGGGAATGTGGCGGCGGTAAAATACTCTTCGCAAAGCGGGGCGATCGGCACCGAACAGTTCGCGTATGCCAACGGGCATAATACCGAAATCAAATTCGGCACTACCTCTATTTGGAAGTTGACCGAAGAGAATGCGCTCGGGCAACCTACCAAAGCCGTAACCGGCCCGATGAACCGTACCTATAGTTATACAGCGTATGGCATGCCTACGGGCAGGACGGCGGGAACTGTCCAAAGCTTTACGTATGATTTCGATGTGGCGAAAGGCAACCTGAAGAGCCGAACCGACATTACGCGTAACATCACGGAAACCTTCGGTTACGACAACCTGAACCGGCTGACCAATGCCGCCGGCAAGGGCATTACCTATGCCGCCAACGGCAATATCACCTCGATGGGTGACGTGGGAACAATGGAATATGGTAATACCGATAAACCGTATCAGGTAACGATGCTCACGCCCACGGGCGACGCCGTACCGGAGAGGGAACAAACCGTTACGTATACTTCGTTCCAACGTCCGAATACGCTGACCGAAAACAATTATAAAGCGGCATTTACGTACACTGCGGCAGGCGACCGGGCGAAGATGCAGGTTACACAAAGTAACAATGCCTTACTGACACGCTATTATATCGGAGGACAATATGAGTTGGATGCCGAAACGAATACCGAACGGCTTTATTTAGGAGGAGATGCCTATTCCGCACCCGCAGTATATGTAAAAGAAGCGAATGTATGGAAAATTTACTACATTTGCAGGGATTATCTGGGCAGTATCACGCACATTGCGAATGCCGACGGTTCTTTGAAATGACGAACGAGTGAGTGTAGAGCCAAGCTTGCTTAGGCTTTACCGAGCGAGGAGGAATTCTGCAACGTAGTTGCGAAACAGGAGTTAAGCTACGACGCTTGGGGAAGGTTACGGGATCCGGCCACGCAGGTTGCTTATGCACCGGGCAGCGAGCCAGCACTATTCCTTGGCAGAGGTTATACGGGACATGAGCATTTGGCCTGGTTCGGATTAATAAACATGAATGCCCGGCTGTATGATGCGGCGTTGGGAAGGTTCCTTGCTCCCGACCCGTATATACAAAATCCGTTATTCTCGCAAAATTATAATCGATATACTTATGCGATGAATAATCCGTTGGTATATATCGATCAGGATGGAGAATCTTTACTCCTATTAATCGGAGGCGCCCTTTTAGGAGCATATTTAGGAGGACTTTCATCTAATAAGGGAGAATTAAATCCCCTTGCCTGGAATTGGAAAGACCCTATGACTTATCTGGGGGTGGGTTTTGGAGCTTTCGTAGGATATACGGCAGCTTATGGATTTTTAAATCCCGGAACTATCGGATATACTTTTGGAATAAATAATTCCTGGGGAGGGGTAGCTCTTTCTGTTGGAGGTCCCGGTGCTGCTAGTGATTGGAGTTTTCAGTGGACTACGAAAGCCGGAGGTGGAGGACAAATAAGTAACCGGGATTATTCTCATCAAGGTGCAAAACAAAACGCGGAGAAGTCCATTAATAATGCGAAAAAGAAGTGGGACTTCAGTGCTTATTCGTATGCTGCTCCATCATTAATTACGCTCTCCGATGATTTCACAGGTGTTGGTGTAATTAACGACGTTGCAATACCAGCAGCTTATACCGCAGCGACTTTTAAGTTTGCTTATGACAATCAATATTTAATCGAAAAGCAAACCCGGGAAATTGCTCATTGGGCTCAAAAAAAATTATCTCTTAAACAGGGATTTGTGTATGAACTGCAAGCCAGGAACTCGGGGTATTATCCCGATGTCCATGGAGGAGTGAGATATTTGAATCAAGGAGATGTTTGGAAATATGGAGAAACAACTCGAGGAAAAAATAGATATTCAGAAGATTATTTGAATAAAATCGGAGTTGATATGCTTCCTATTTATTACGGGAACCAGATAGAAATAAAAATTCAGGAAAAGATTATGATATACGGTTATTACTTTGAACACGGACAATTACCGGCAGGAAATAAAATATTTAGATGATTATGGAAATTGTATTACCAAAAGTTTTATCAGGGGAATTTAAGAAGACAACAAAAACTCTTGAAATCGCGGGATTAGAGAAAAAGTTAATGAGTTTTGTAAATTCTCGCTTTTATGGAGAAGACATTGCAGAATATGCCATTCATATAATTTGTGTCCATCCAAAATATGATTCATTTTTCAAAGTCAACAGACCGACTTATGTAATAAATAAGGACGTAATAGTGGAGGGTATTCCGGTTACTATCTATAAAAGGTTTGATGTCAAAATAAAATTGGATTTTGAGGAATTTTATAAGAGTAACGAAGAAGAAGGATTTAGAATTATTGGAACGGCGATTCTTTTCACTCTCAAAAATATTGTTTATCCAAAGACGATTAAAGATTTTAATAAAGAGGCATTTTATAAAGATATCCATGCCTTCTTTTGTGAGAAGGAAAATTGAGATATTTAGATAATTATGAAAATTCAACTAGCTAAAACGTTTTCAAAAGAGTTTGACAAGACGACAAAAGATTCTGATATAGAAGAATTGGAGATTAAATTGCAATCATCCTTGGAAAAGAATGACTATGGACACTCTGTTGTTGATTATCTTATCGGCATTATTTGTGTACATCCGAACTTTGATCCTTTTTTTAAACCTAAAAGGCCTTCATATGTGGAGAATAAAAATATTAAACTCGAGGGATTTGATGTCAATATATATAAGACTTTTTCTCTGGATATCAAATTAAATTTTGAGGATTTTTTTAAAAGTGACAAAGAAAATGGACTTAAGATGGTTGCCAATGAAATTATTACAACCATAAGAGATTTAAAGTATCCTGCTAAAATAAAAGATTTTGATAGAGAACAATTTTTCCATGATTTAAATTGCTTCTTTGAGCAAGAAAATTTGATCTAAATTGGGACAGGAAATTACCGGCAGGAAATAAAATATTTAGAGGATTATGGAAATTGTATTACCAATAATATTGTCAGGGGAATTTAAGAAGACAACAAAAGATAATGAAATTGCTTTACTAGAAACAAGGTTAATGACAGCCTTGGGCACCAATTTTTATGGAGAAGATATAGTAAAATATGCCATTCATATAATTTGCGTCCATCCAAAATATGATTCATTCTTTAAAGTCAACAGACCGACTTATGTAATAAATAAGGATGTAATTGTGGAGGGTATTCCGGTTACTATCTATAAAAGATTTGATGTTCAACTAAAATTGAATTTTGAGGAATTTTATAAGAGTAACGAAGAAGAAGGATTTAGAATTATTGGAACGGCGATTCTTTCCACTCTCAAAAATATTGTTTGTCCAAAGACGATTAAAGATTTTAATAAAGAGGCATTTTATAAAGATATCCATGCCTTCTTTTGTGAGAAGGAAAATTGAGATATTTAGATAATTATGAAAATTCAACTAGCTAAAACGTTTTCAAAAGAGTTTGACAAAACCTATGCCGACAACGGCAATATCACCTCCATGGGCGGTGTCGGAACAATGGACTACGGCAATACGGCAAAGCCGTATCAAGTCACGATGCTCACCCCCACAGGCGATGCGGTACCGGAGAGGGAGCAAACCGTTACCTATACCTCTTTCCAGCGGCCGAACAGCATTTCGGAAAACGGGATTACCGTGGCTTTCCTATACAATGCGGCAGGCGACCGGGTGAAGATGCAGGTGACGCAAAGTAACAATGCCCTACTGACCCGCTATTACATCGGTGGACAATATGAGTTGGATGCCGAAACGAATACCGAACGGCCTTATTTAGGAGGAGATGCCTATTCCGCACCCGCAGTATATGTAAAAGAAGCGAATGTATGGAAAATTTACTACATTTGCAGGGATTATCTGGGCAGTATTACGCACATTGCGAATGCCAACGGTTCTTTGAAACAGGAGTTAAGCTATGATGCTTGGGGAAGGTTCTTTGTTCCCGACCCGTATATACAAAATTCGTTATCCTCGCAAAATTATAACCGATATACTTATGCAATGAATAATCCGTTGGTATATATTGACAGAGACGGCGGAAATCCTTTAGTCGTCATTGGTATTATCGTTGGCTTTTTCTATCTTAAGACAGCTCATGATAAAGCTCCTAAAGAAGATCAAGGGAACCCGTTAAAATGGATATGGAATCCCCTCGATTGGGGTACGCCGGACGAAGTTGTGCTTCATTTCGGTTCGAATACCGATGGGTCGGGAATGCATGGCGGCATATCAGCCGGAAAATCCGGTCAACCTCAACCTATGGTTGGTTATAGTAGCAACCATAGCTGGGGAATGGGATATAATCAAAATGGAAATAACCATGTATATTATCCCCGTAATGATAATAATAAACCTGAAAAAGCAGCTTTAGAGGCAATGAACAGGGCAAGGCAATTACATCAAACAGTAGAAAATGTAACTCAAACATTCCATCAAATGTGGAATTCGGATATTGCAAGGGTTTTTATACCGGATGTCGTTTATATAAATGTTTCCGGAGTTGGAGTAGTTGGTGCAGGCACCGGGCTTGATTTAGGGGTGGCTTTACCTTTAAGGGGCCAAGATGCCGGGAAGTATTATTTATATTCAACTTTTAAGGGCCGGG
Source organism: Limibacterium fermenti (assembly GCF_041902845.1). Lineage (GTDB taxonomy): Bacteria > Bacteroidota > Bacteroidia > Bacteroidales > Dysgonomonadaceae > Limibacterium > Limibacterium fermenti. The sequence continues at coordinate 3,927,527 of NZ_CP159486.1, read as the reverse complement.
GAGGCGTACATGCCGGTGCATCTTTCAATATGGGAACGTCGTCTTACATTGGCCCTGTTGACGAGTTTGATTTCGAACGAAGCTTCTATGGGGAGTCTTATGGGGCTGAATTCGATTGGGAAGTTATAGGAGTCTCATTATCACTGAGTAAAGATGCAAATGAGAACTATTTACTAAGTAAAGATTTCGGAATTGGTATTGGAACAGGTTATTCTGCTGGAGTTGGAACTACGAAAGGGGGCGCTATCCCTTATATACGTCATCCGTTTTCTTTCTTTTGGTGATACAACAAACATTTAAAATATGATAGAAAAGCTCAGAAATATAGGAAATGAAGTTATATATTTTCCATTTAAAGCTAAAGTTGTAATGCTCCTATTATTCATAATTTCTGCATTATGCCTTATAATGGTTGTTGTTATTAGTGAACTAATTCCCAACCGTAAATTTTATAAGGTAGAATTAGACGGACGGATAGAACATATTTACACTACTTCTGAAGATAAGTACTATAGAATCAATAATGAATGGTACTTAATCGGAAATAGGGATATTCATCTTGCTATTGGGGACTCTTTATATAAAGAACAAGACTCGTATTTGTTGGAAATATACGGCGGATTGACACAAAGGCGGAAATTTAAAAGGGAAGTAAAGCGTTTAGATTTTAAACCTGCCGGTACCGGTGCCGTTCCCCGTGACGTATCATTTATAAAGGGGAATAAAGTAAAATGAAACGTTTCGGATAATGCCTATTTCCTATTACGACGGTTTTGTATTTATTCATTTAAGATCAATGGTTTGTCCTGAAAGAAAAAAATAGAGAATCTAGAAAATTAAAAAAATTATTCACAATCTTCCGGGAGAATAAACTTTCGGAAGATTTTATAACAACATCATTCACAAATTAAATTACACAACAATGAAACGACATTTTTTTATTCTTTTGTCCGCCCTGCTTGTGGCGGCGATGATACTGCCCGGGTGCGGCAGTTCCAAAGGGTATTCGGGCGGTAAGCTGCAAGAGGACGAAACGGCTCGGATCGAGGGCGGCACCCATAAACTGAAAGTCAAAAAACGCAATACCACGGAGCAGGCGTTGCTGGTGAAAGTGGATTCGCTGACGGTGGGCAGCTTTATGAAAGGCTATCCCAAGCATACGGAAGTGAAGCCGGGGGAAACAATGGTGGAGATCCGCCACTTCTGCAAGTGGAACGATGGTTCGGCTATGGCCGGCGCCATGTTCGGCGTGATCGGCGCTTCGATAGCCGAATCCAACAATCCCCACACCCATTACAAGATCACCTTCCCCGCTGAAAAGGGGAAAACGTATGTGATCATGCCCGAAACGGATGAAGAAACCCTTAAGCCGCACTTCGTCATCATCGACAAGGCTTCCAATGTTCGGACGGAACCTTTGAGGGTCGTGGAGATTGCTAAGAAAGACAAGAATCAATAAACCGTTCATTTTAAAACAGCACATTCTTAAAACATTTAATTATTTTCAAGATGAAACAATTTGTATGGACAGTTCTATTGGCTGGGAGCCTCGCTTTGCCGGCCCTTTCACAAGTAACGTCTCAGGATAATCCGGAGTACGAAAAGCAATATGGAGAACCCCTTAAACACCACGACTGGCGCGTGGCTGTGGGCGGAGGATATGCTTACCGGCTAGGAAAAGTACAAAAAACAGGTGATGCCAAGCTCGATGATCTTTCCAAACAGTTGCGTAACGCTTTCAACCTGGATGCCGACGCACAATATTTCTTCAAGCAAGGCTGGGGATTAGGTCTGAACGCCAACTATTGTAGCGGAAAAGTATCGGGAGACGATATAACCGTGGAGTTTCAAGACGGAGACCGTAATATTACGAATTATAAGGAAACGCAGAATATGCTCTTTGTCGGCCCGGCTTTTGTCGCCCGTACCGAATCTTCCAAATTCCTGCTGGTTAGCTCTCTGGCTTTAGGCCCTTTGTTCTATATGGATGAGATGGACCTTGACGGCCGTATCGTAAACGCCAATGCTACTACGGTTGGCTTCAACGCAGGGCTGGCAGGCGAGTATAAGTTGAGCACCAAGGCCGGAGTGGGGCTAAAACTCTCCTATACCGTTGGAAGCGTCAACTCAGTGAAAGTAGAAGGCCAAACGGCCAAGTTCGACGAGCCTATGAATGTTTCCAACCTGATGCTAACGGCCTTCCTGAGCTTTCGTACTTGGTAATCGCTATTGACCGGACAGTAAGATGAAACGGAAGAGTATTTTTATCACACTGCTGCTTGCAATGACCGTATGCTCGTTGCAGGCGCAGTTCAGCGCCGCCGTAAAGGCGGGTGTCAACGCATTAAATATCTCGTTGATGGTAGACAGCGTGGAAACTTATAACCCGGGAACTTCGCCAGACTTCAAAAATCAAATACAGGAATCATCAAGATCATGAAAATGAAAAAAAATCCATTTATTTTACACATATTGCTATTTTTTCCACTTGTTTTACTATCTTTGCGTGCAAGTAATGCATTTTTAATGATTATTTCAAACAAAAAATATACACTCACACTCCTCTCGATGATGACCCCTTGGGGGGTTATCTGATACATTCTTCACGCTTCCGAGAAGTATTCGTACTTTTTTTCGCGGGCAAAAACGCTTAGCAGTCTCTTCTTTTTCCATTTTTTATTTTAACTTTTACACCGTTTGTCGATAAACGGAATTAATTTTTTCACACGATGAAAGTCTTGAAATTTGGAGGGTCGTCCGTAGGAACACCCGAGAGTTTACAATCAGTAAAAAAAATCATACAGGCCGAGAGGGGCCGGGTAATAGTAGTGGTATCCGCCTTGCAGGGAATAACCGACCGGTTACTGCTGGCGGCAGATTTCGCCTTAAAATCCAATGCGGGGTATAAAACTTTGCTCGACGAAATCATCGTAAGGCACGAAACACTAATCGAAGAGGTCATTCCGCCTTCGTCCGAAAAAGAGGACGTTGTTCAAAAGACTCAATTATTATTTGAAGAGCTGCGCAACATTTTGCGCGGGGTCTTCCTTATCGGGGACCTGTCGCAAAAGACCTCCGACAAGATCATCAGTTACGGAGAACGGCTTTCTTCTTATATCATCAGTAAAGCGATAGAGGGCGCACAGCTTTACGATGCCACGTCGTTTATCAAAACCACCCAACTCTTCAATAAACATATCCCCGACATATCCTATTCAAACGAACTCATCCGAAAGACCTTCGAAGAGGATCCTTTCGACCGGATCGCAATTGTGCCGGGATTTATTTCGATGAGTAAAGACGGCGACGATATTACGAATCTGGGACGCGGCGGATCGGATTATACGGCAGCTATCATCGCCGCCGCAATGGATGCTTCGGTGTTGGAAATATGGACGGATGTCGACGGATTTATGACGGCCGACCCGAAAATCATCAAATCGGCTTACGTCATTGAAGAGCTCTCTTTCACGGAGGCGATCGAGTTATGCAACTTCGGCGCAAAGGTTATTTATCCTCCCACGATCTTCCCCGTTTACCACAAAAACATTTCGATTCATGTAAAGAATACATTCAATCCGGCATCGGAGGGAACGCTGATCCGAGATATTCAAACGGGAGGCAACGGCAAAATCATCAAAGGTATTTCGTCCATCGACGACACCGCGCTTATCACCATACAAGGATTGGGAATGGTAGGGGTCATCGGCGTGAACAAACGCATTTTCTCCTCACTGGCGGATAATGGCATCAGCGTTTTTATCGTTTCACAGGCGTCGTCCGAAAGCAGCACCTCTATCGGTGTGCGGACAATGGATGCTCCGCTGGCGCAAAAAGTCCTTCGGGAAGAATTCGCCAAAGAAATCGAGCTCGGGAGTATCAACGATATTCTCGTCGAGTATAATTTGGCCACCATCGCTATTGTGGGACAAAACATGCGTCACGTGCCGGGCATCGCGGCCAAGTTCTTCGGAACCCTCGGACGAAGCGGCATCAATATCGTATCTCTGGCGCAAGGCGCGGGCGAAACCAACATCTCGTGCGTGATTTCGAAAAGCGATCTGAAAAAGGCGCTCAATGTCATTCACGATTCTTTCTTCCTATCGCCCTATCAAGAGCTCAATCTTTTCGTGACCGGTATCGGCACGGTCGGCGGCAAGTTACTGACGCAGATACAACAGCAGAAACATACGTTGGAGGAACGAAACAAACTCAAAATAAACATCGTCGGCATCTCCAACCGCCGCAAAGCGCTCTTCTGCCGCGACGGCATTTCGCTGGAAAATTATTTCGATAACCTCATGACGAACGGGATAGCCAGTTCGCCCGAAATCATACGCGACAAGATTGTCGAGATGAACATCTTCAACGCTGTGTTTGTCGATTGCACCGCCAGTCCTCAGATCGCCGTCCTTTACGAGGAACTGATGTCGAAAAACGTGTCGATTGTCACCGCCAATAAGATTGCGGCCTCGTCGGATTACGCCAATTACCATCGCCTGAAGGAAACCGCCCGGAAAACAGGGGTCAAATTTCTTTTCGGCACGAATGTAGGGGCAGGGCTACCGATCATCAACACGATGAATTCGCTCATTCACTCGGGCGACAAAATCGTGAAACTGGAGGCCGTGCTTTCGGGAACGCTGAATTTCATCTTTAACACCCTTAGGGAAGACATCCCGTTGAGTAAAGCCATCAAGATGGCTGTTGACGTGGGGTTCGCCGAACCCGACCCGCGCATCGACCTGAGCGGGCTGGATGTGATCCGCAAGCTGGTCATCCTCTCCCGAGAAGCAGGAACGCCCGTGGAACAGTCCGATGTGAAAAAGAACCTGTTCATTCCGGAAGCGTATTTTGAAGGGTCGCTCGACGAATTTTGGGAGAAGATTCCCGAGATGGATGCGGTCTTTGAAACACGCCGTCAGGAGTTAGCCAAAACCGGGAAGAAACTGCGCTTCGTTGCCACCTACAATAACGGAGAGTGCGAAGTGGGTTTGCGGCAAGTGGAGAAAGGACATCCTTTCTATCATCTGGAAGGGAGCAATAACATCGTGATGATCACCACCGAGCGCTATTACGAATACCCGATGATCATTAAAGGATACGGCGCCGGGGCGAGCGTTACCGCCGCAGGGGTGTTCTCCGACATTATCTCGATTGCGAATATACGATAAATTAATTAGCAAATTAGTAGATTAGTAGATTAGTAGATTAGCAAATTAGCAAATTGGCAAATTAGCAGATTATGAAATATATCATTATTTTAGGCGACGGCATGGCGGATGAGCCTATTCCGGAATTGGGAAACAAAACCCCTTTGCAGGCAGCCCGGACTCCTTACATGGACTTGCTGGCGCGCAAGGGTATGAACGGCCTTTTGGACACGATTCCCGAAGGTTTTTCGCCGGGCAGCGAGATTGCCAACATGGCCGTCATGGGATACGATGTGCCGAAAGTATACGAGGGGCGCGGCGTGCTCGAAGCGGCCAGCATGGGGGTAGATATTCTTCCCGACGAAATGGCCATGCGGTGTAACTTGGTATGCATCGAAGACGAAGTGCTGAAGAATCACTCGGCCGGACATATCTCTACCGCCGAAGCCACCGAACTGATCGCTTTCCTCAACGAACGGCTGGGAAACGATTCGGTGCGCTTTTATCCCGGGGTTTCTTACCGGAACTTGTTGAAAATGAAGAATGGCAATAAGCACCTGCGCTGCACGCCTCCGCATGATGTGCCGGGACATCCTTTCCGTCCCTTGCTGATACAACCCGAAAATGATGAAGCAAAAGCCACGGCGGAGAAATTGAACAGCCTGATCCTCGCTTCACAACAATTATTGAAAGATCATCCCATCAATCGTAAACGTATACAAAAAGGAAAAGATCCGGCGAACAGTATCTGGCCCTGGTCGCCGGGTATGCACCCTACGATGAAGCCGCTGAACGAGATGTTTCCTATCCGTAGCGGGGCTGTCATCTCGGCAGTAGACCTCATCATGGGTATCGGAGTGTATGCGGGACTCGAAACGGTGCATGTAGAAGGAGCCACCGGCCTCTACGACACGAACTACGCCGGAAAAGCCGAGGCGGCGCTGAAGCAGTTGCAGGAAAAAGACTTCGTGTATCTTCACATCGAAGCGCCCGACGAAGCCGGACACGAAGGCAATGCGCCGTTGAAGGTACAGACGATCGAAGATATCGACGCGAAGGTGTTGAAGCCGATTTACGAGGCAACGGAAAAGATGGACGACACAGTGGTGATCTCGGTACTGCCCGACCACCCGACCCCTTGCCTCCTGCGCACCCACACACGCGATGCGGTGCCTTTTGTCGTCTACCACCGGGGTATGCAACCCGATAGTGTGCAGGCGTATGATGAATTCTCGGCCCGCAAGGGAGCGTTCGGTCTTCTTAAAGGAGATGAATTTATGAAAACAATCTTTTCTTTACGATGAACTATTACAGTACGAATCACAAGGCTTCTCCGGCATCGCTACAGGAAGCCGTGGTAAAGGGATTGGCCCCCGATAAAGGCCTGTATATGCCGGAACAAATCCCTTTACTGCCGCAAGCGTTTTTTGAGCATATCGGCGAGATGGGATTAACGGAAATCGCTCAAACGGTCGCTCAATCGTTTTTCGGGAACGATATTCCAAAGGAGAATCTCGACGCGATCGTCGCCGATGCCTTGAACTTCGAGATTCCTTTGGTTGAGATCGAAGACGGGATCTATGCACTAGAGCTTTTTCACGGCCCGACGTTTGCCTTTAAAGATGTAGGGGCGCGCTTTATGGCCCGGATGTTGTCTTATTTCGTACAAGAGCGTAACCAAGAGAACGTGGTCGTACTCGTTGCCACCTCCGGCGATACCGGAAGTGCGGTGGCCAACGGATTTCTGGGCGTAAAAGGCATCGAAGTCGTCGTATTATATCCCTCGGGAAAGGTGAGCCCCATACAGGAAGCACAGTTCACAACCCTGGGGCAGAACATCACGGCGCTCGAAATCGAGGGCACGTTCGATGACTGCCAAGCGTTGGTCAAATCAGCTTTCATGGATAAAGAACTGACTTCGCAGATGTTCCTGACATCGGCCAATTCGATTAATGTAGCCCGCTTTCTACCACAATCCTTTTACTATTTCCACGCTTACGCGCAACTGGCAAGGAAAGGCAAAGCCGGCGAAATGGTATTCTCCGTACCAAGTGGCAACCTGGGCAACCTCACCGCGGGGATCTTCGCCAAACACATGGGGCTGCCGGTGAAACGATTTATTGCCGCCAACAACCGCAATCATGTGTTCTTCGACTACCTTTACAGCGGTCAATACGCGCCCCATGCATCGGTAACCACGATTGCCAACGCCATGGACGTGGGCAATCCAAGCAACTTCGACCGTATCCTCGACGTATACGGACGCGACCACGCCCGCATCGTCGCCGACTTGTCGGGACAATGGCATACCGACGACACCATCCGCAAAACCATCCGTACGGTGTATCAACAAACGGGTTATGTGCTCGATCCGCATGCGGCCTGCGCTTATCGATCTTTAAAAGACGGGCTGTCTCCGGGGGAAACCGGCATTTTTTTAGGTACGGCGCATCCGGCCAAGTTTAGGGAAACCGTGGAAGAGTGCCTCGACAAAAGCGTCGACATCCCCCCGGCTTTAAGGGCATTCATGCATCGAAAAAAACAGTCGCAACCGCTTTCGTCGGACTTCGAAGAATTTAAAAAAACATTAATCCGGCTCTCTTAGAGACTTCTTATAGTTTATTTTCGTATTTTTGACCCGTTATTCCCGCATAATTGAGTAGTTTTGCGGTCGAAAACCGCACGCGACGGGTCTGTTTGAATGAAGCATCTGGTAGCAAGCATAGTTATTTTTCTGGCGATTACGCTGATTCCTCAATATTCTTATTCTCAAATAAGGACGGAGAGAGGTGATTCGTTGTCTCAACCCAACGACTCGGTTCTCCGGCCCGACACGCTCGCAACCGATAGCCTCGCCCCAAAAAAGGAAACTCTCGAAGAGGCGGTGCATTATACCGCCAAAGACTCCATGATCTTTACCGGCGACAATATGGGTTACCTTTATGGAGAGGCCGATGTAAAATACGGCGATTTAAGCATCAAAGGCGAATACATCACCACCGACCTCGACAGCAGCGTCATTTATTCCACGTTCGGGCTCGATTCGATAGGAAAGGAATTCGGATACCCGGTTTTCACCGAAAGCGGCTCCGAATACGAAATGAAAAAGGTGCGTTACAACTTCAAGACGAAGAAAGCCTTTATCTCCAATGTGGTCACACAGCAAGGCGAGGGGCATATTGTGGCGAATGATGCCAAAAAGAATGCCGACAATTCGTTTTATATGCGCAACGCCAAATATACCACGTGCGATCACCACGATCACCCGCACTTCTACCTGAATCTGTCCCGGGCGAAGGTGCGCCCCGAAAAAGATGTGGTCACAGGGCCCGCTTGGCTCGTGGTGGCCGACGTACCCCTGTTTCCGATCGTCTTGCCTTTCGCCTTCTTCCCCTTTACAAAAAAATATTCGTCGGGGATTATCATGCCCAGCTACGGCGACGAAATGCAACGGGGATTCTACCTGCAAAACGGCGGCTATTATTTGGCCATAAACGACTACATCGACATGGCCATCACGGGCGAAATTTATACGAAAGGGACTTGGGGCCTCGGCGCACGGTCGAACTACCGGAAACGCTATAAGTATTCGGGAAGTTTCAACCTCTATTACTTAAATACCGTATTAGGCGATAAAGACCTGAAGGATATTCCGGGCGCCTATTCCGAATCGACAGACTTCCGCATAAGCTGGACCCACACACAAGATCCGAAATCGAACATGTACCGTACCGTGTCGGCAAGCGTCAACTTTTCGACCAGCCGATACAACCACAACAATATCCAAGACCTGTATTCGAGACAATCGGCCAACAACACCAAGAGTTCGAGCGTGAGCATTACGCAACGCTTCCCCGAGTCACCGTGGAGCATGTCCGCCACGATGAATATCAACCAGGTGTCGAGCGATTCGACGATATCGGCCACCCTTCCGAACCTGACCGCTTCGATGAGCCGTATCTATCCGTTCAAACGCAAAAATGCCGTAGGATCGGAACGGTGGTATGAAAAGATATCGATGAGTTACTCGGGGGAATTCCGTAACTCGATTCAAACCAAAGAAGACCGTTTCTTCAACTCGAATCTTATCAACGACTGGACCAACGGCATCAAGCACAACATTCCGGTGAGCGCGACCTTCTCGCTCTTCGATTACATTCAAATATCGCCGTCGATAACCTATAACGAACGATGGTACACCGGCGGAGAGAAGAAGGCTTGGAACCCGGTTACGAAAACGCATGAAGTAGTCGATACCGTCCGCGGGTTCAAACGGATATATGACTACAGTACCTCTCTCAGCGCGAGTACCAAACTATATGGCACGTACATTCCATGGAAGGTTTTCGGCGATAAAGTGCAAGCCATCCGCCACGTCTTTACGCCCAGCATCAGTTTGAGCTACCGCCCCGATTTCAGTACCCCGGAGTACGGCTTCTACGAAACGTATAGTTATCGTGACGAGTATGGCAAAGACATGGTATACACCTACTCCCCGTATTCTTCGATGATGTTCGGTACGGCGCCTTCGGGAAAAAGCGGAAGTCTCGGCTTCGATTTCAAGAACAACCTCGAAATGAAAGTCCGCAGCGACAAGGACTCGACGGGTGTGCGGAAGGTGAGTCTTATCGACGACTTGGGCATCAACTTCAGCTATAACATGATGGCCGACTCGATGAAATGGAGTATGATCAACTCGAACATCCGCCTGAAACTATCCAAATCGTACACGCTCAGCTTGAATGCCACGTGGGATCCATATCTCTATGAACTCGATGAAAACAACAATCCCCGGAAAGTCGACAAGCTTCGCATTCTCAACGGAAAAGGGTTCGGAAAGTTGTACAGCACGGGCACCTCTTTCTCCTATTCGGTGAACCAGGACACGTTTAAGAAGTTGTTCGGCAAAGAGGATGAAGACGATGGAAAAAGCGAAGAGGAACGCCAACGCGAGTTAGAAAGCCAATTACCGGACGATGGCACGATCGGCGAAAATCCGTATGAAACTCCCGAAAAGAAAAGCGTTTTCGATAATGCCGACAACGATTTGGGGGAATTGGACGAAGACGGTTATCTGAAGAACCAAGTAGTGTGGAACCTGTCTTTCAACTATTCCCTGCGTTACAGTTATGGAGACTTCGATAAGTCGAAGCTCGAATATAAAGGACGGCTTACGCACAATTTCGGCCTGAGCGGATCGATACAACCGACCAAGAACTGGAACTTCACATTCAACACCGATTATAACTTCGACCTGAATAAATTCACCAGCGTCAATTGTACGGTTACGCGCAACCTGCACTGCTGGAGCATGTCGGCAAGCTTTATCCCGATCGGATTATATAAATCGTACAATTTCACCATCCGAGCCAACGCTTCGTTGTTGCAAGATTTGAAGTACGAGCAACGCAACTCTCCTTACGACCGCTCTATGGATTGGTATTAAGAAGAAACAACCCTTTCAAGCCATCCCCTTGTCACTTTGTCTCCCGATCCTTTTTATCACCCCAAAGCCGTTTCATCCACTCGGCGAGTTTTGTCTCCGCGGCATTCTGCTGCGGCTCCCAGAACCGTTTGCCTTTTACTTCCCGCGGCAGGTATTCCTGTTGAACAAAGTTATTTTCGAAATCGTGGGCATATTGGTAACTCTTGCCGTAATCGAGTTCTTTCATCAATGCCGTAGGGGCATTCCGCAAATGCAACGGCACCGGCAGATTGCCCGTTTCCCCGACGAGGGCGATGGCTTTATCGATGGATAGATAGGCCGAATTGCTTTTGGGCGAGGTGGCCAGATAAACCGTTGTTTCGGCCAAAACGATGCGCCCTTCGGGCCAGCCGATTTTTTGCAGCGTGTCGAAACAGGCGTTCGCCAACAGTAACGCGTTCGGATTGGCCAGCCCGATATCCTCCGCCGCGGAGATCACCAGCCTACGGGCGATGAACTTCGGATCTTCGCCTCCGGCAACCATCCGCGCCAACCAATAAATCGCCGCATCGGGATCGCTCCCCCGAATGGATTTAATAAAAGCCGAAATAATATCGTAGTGCATCTCACCACCTTTATCGTAGGCTGCCGGATTTTCCTGCAACCGCTCCGTCACACGCTTATCGGTGATGACGATCGGTTCGGTTACTTCGGCCGAAACAATCAGGTCGAGGATGTTCAGCAATTTACGGGCGTCCCCTCCTGAAAAACGGAACAGAGCGCCCGTTTCCTTCACCTCGATATGCTTTTCTTTCAAAACGATATCTTCACTCAGCGCCCGGTCGAGCAAGCGTTGCAGGTCTTTCTTCTCCATCGGCTTCAGCACATACACCTGGCAACGCGACAACAACGGGCGGATCACTTCGAAAGAAGGATTTTCGGTAGTCGCTCCTATCAGCGTGATGGCACCCGTCTCCACCGCGCTGAGCAACGAGTCTTGTTGCGACTTGCTGAAGCGGTGTATTTCGTCGATAAACAGAATGGGGGAAGCCGCTTCGAAAAAGCGGTTGTTTTTGGCCTTTTCAATCACCTCGCGCACATCCTTCACGCCGGAATTGATCGCACTCATTCTGTAAAAAGGCGCCTTCACCGTGTTGGCGATAATGTTGGCAAGCGTGGTTTTTCCGACACCCGGCGGGCCCCAGAAAATAATGGAAGGAACTCGTCCGGCATCGATCATTTTACGCAATACAGCCCCCTTGCCGACCAGATGCGTCTGGCCGATATACTCGTCCAAATTCTGCGGACGTAACCGCTCTGCTAAAGGTGGATTCATATTCTCTATAATTTATGACACAAATATACGGGAATTTCGTTCAAAGAGCAAAGGAGAAAGACAAAAGACAAAAAATGAATCTATTGTCAAAAAGCCCCTTCGACCGATAATCTTTTTCCGTATAAACGCCTTATCATCCAAATCAAAAGCATCGAAGCCTTTTTATTGCGAACCTGTCACAGAGATACTTATTTATCAATGCTTTAAACATCAAAATAAGACGAAACAATCTTCCCGGAATGCGTACAAAACAGAAATCTTTCTTTATTTTTGCAAGATGTTCCTGTGAACCGTTAATGATTACCGCAATGAACTGGAGAGAATATCTTGCCATCCATACCTGCACGGCCGAAGAAGCGATAAAAGCCATCCGATCGGGCGACCACTTGGTATACAGCCATGCCGCCGCATGCCCGTCCACCATCAACAGAGTGTTGATCGACCATAAAGAGGACTACCGCGATGTGTCGATCTTCCACATGCTTTATGTGGGCGATGCGGTACATCTGGCTCCCGGCGTAGAAAAACACTTTCGCCTGCGATCGAGCTTCCTTAACGACGTTTCGCGAAAAGCCGTAGAGGAAGGGCGTGCCGACTTCTACCCGTGTTATTTTCAGCAGTTGCCGGCGATGTTCGATATCAAATCGTTTCCGGTGGATGTGGCGGTTATTCAGGTAACGCCGCCCGACAACGACGGCTATTGCAGCTTCGGCGTGTCGGTCGATTACATCAAGGCCGCGTGCCGCAATGCCCATACCATCATCGCAGAGATGAACGACCGCATGCCCCGTACATTGGGCCCGGAAAATAAAATCGCGGTGACCGACCTGCATTATATTGTGGAAGCATCGCACCCGCTACCTGAAGTACAAAAATCGACTATCGGCGAACTGGAAAAAAAGATTGCTCATCATTGTTCTTCGTTGATCGATGACGGCGCGACATTGCAAATCGGCATCGGCGCGATCCCCGACGCGGTGCTGATGCTCCTCGACGACCGGAAAGACCTCGGTATCCATACCGAACTGTTCACTCCGGGAATCGTGGATTTGGTGAAAAAAGGGGTGATTACCGGAAAACGAAAGACTTTCCATCAAGAAAAGATCATTTACACCTTCCTCATGGGAGACCGGGAAACGTATGATTTCGCCGATAATAACCCCATGCTCGAAGCCTATCCGGTGGATTATACCAACAGTCCGTTCAACATTGCGAAGAATGATAAAATGATTGCGCTCAACTCCTGCATCGAGGTGGATTTCAACGGACAGGTGGCGGCCGAATCCATCGGCTCTTATACTTACAGCGGCACGGGCGGGCAGGTGGATTATGTGCAGGGGGCGCGCCTGTCGAAAGGGGGCAAATCGATTATGGCGCTCCCGTCGACGGCCGTAGGCGGAACAATATCGAGAATCGTCCCTTTCCTTAAACAAGGAGCTGCGGTAACGACTTCGCGCAACGATGTCGATTACATTATCACCGAATACGGCATTGCGCATCTTCGCGGACAAAGCCTCCGCGAACGGGCAAAGCAACTGATAGAAATTGCGCATCCCGATTTCAGGGAAGAGCTGGAGCGAAATTACTTCGCGTTATTCAAACGAAAATAATTCATCCCTTAATTTGGGCGTTTTCTGCGGAGGAATGGTTCTGACAGCCGTCCCGATCATTCTTACGCGGTTCCCGACCATTCCTACATGCTTACCGGCCATTCCTGCGTGCTTCTTATCCATTTCTATACGCTTACCGGCCATTTCTGCGTGCTTACCGATGATTTCTGCACGTTAATTCATCATTCATCCATGCTTTTGAGCCATTCCTGCGCGCAAATTCACCATTTCTGGACGCTTAAATTGGATTCCTGCATATAAAGGCGGGACTCGACTCAGAGTGATTTGGAAAATTTCTTGTCCGAATGGAGCATCAATTTATCCAATGCCGCCGCGACATTACGCACAAAGGGCGCCGCTTCGGGTAGGACATGAATAGCCGTTTCATCAAAAACAAGGATTCCGTCATCGGCGAAAGCCTTCAAGACCTGTTCATCATAATGGATCGCCTGCTTCACCTGCCCGACAGGAACGCCCGCAGAAGAAGCGACCTCTTCCCAATTCACCGAATAATTACACATCAAGGTAGAGATAACCTCCCGGGCAAGTTGCTCTTCGCGGTTCAGCGAATAACCTTTCAGTACGGGCAGGCGGCCGGCATTCACCATCGAGATATAGGTGTCGAGATCTTTCACATTCTGGCTGTACGAGTTGGATAACTGGCTGATGCCGGTCACTCCGAAAGCATACACCTGCCCGGTGGTGTGACGGGTGCAATACCCCTGAAAGTTACGGGCAAGCGTTTTTTCCTGCAACGCATGATAAAGCTCATCGTCGGGCAGCACAAAATGATCCATGCCGATGGCTTTATAACCGGCATGCGTAAGGATAGAGGCGGCATCGTCAAACAGGTTGCTCTTCAGGACAGGCCCGGGCAGACCGGCGACTTCCAGCTTCTTTTGCAACGGATTGACCCATGGTACATGAGCATACGAAAAAGTAACGATCCGATCGGGCTGTATGTCGACGGCATGACGGATGCTTTCCGAAAAAGACTCCCTCGTTTGCAACGGCAGGCCGTAGATAAAGTCGAAATTCACCGACACTTGCTTTTCGCGGAGCCAGCCCACAATATCCTCCAGCGGCAGGCGGCTGCCCTTGCGGCGGGTGGTTCGCAACACTTCTTCCTTAAAATCCTGAATGCCGATACTCACGCGGTTAAAACCGATATCCGGCAAGGTTTTCCAATACGTTTCATCCATATATCCCGGATGACATTCGATCGCAATTTCAGGTTGATCGATACAATCGAACTCCGAAAGAACGATTTCATTCAGTTCCTGTAGAAAAGAGGCCGGCTGGGAAGTGGGCGTTCCGCCGCCGTAGTGTATTTGAGAAATCTTCCGGCCGTGCGATAATAACGGCAACACGAGGCGCATCTCTTTTTTCAATGCTTCCCGGTATGCTTCGACGCTCGCGGGGCTCCGGAGAAGCATGGCGTTACAGCCGCAATAGTAACACATCCGGAAGCAAAAGGGGATATGGATATAGATGGAAATGTGCTGCGGGGAAGCGTCATTCGAAGCGATCACCGCTTCCCTGTACGATTCGGCGGTAAAGGAATCGTTGAAATAGTTCGCCGGCGGATAACTGGTATATCTCGGTACGGGAACACTATACTTTTGAATGATTTCTTGATTCATGATGTATGCCTGACTTTTTTACGCCCGAAGGCAATCAATAAATAACTCAGCGAGACGAAAGCAATGCCGGTCTCGATAAGAAACAACGTACCGTAACCGAACATGCCGGCCAGCTTGCCGGCTACAATCGCCATCAACATCCCGCTGAAATGCGTGATAACGGTTTGTATCGTGAAGTCGGTCCCTTCGTACCCCTTCCGCACGCAATCCATCGAAGTCGTATAAACGACAATCGTCGCCAGCCCGTAACTGCCCCAAAGCAACGAGATGCCGAAGTGCAGCGTGGCGGTATTTACCGGCAGCATTGCCACCAACAGATAGAAATAGGCTGCCGTAAGAAGAACGAGGAAAGCGAATAACGCCCGGGCGGTCCTCCGACCGATTTTCCTGACGATGAAACCTCCCGCGAAGGAGGCGATGCAACCGACCGATGTGCCTACGATGCCCGACATGATGCCGATTTGCCTGACCGAATATCCGTAGTCCACAAGCATCGGCTTCAGCATGGCCAGTATGCCGATAATGCCGGCATTATACAAAAAGAGAAAGACAACCTGCTTCCAGATGTTCTTCTGCTTGAAAAATCCGAACAGGTCGTCGGGATTGGGCTTCGGCATTTTTTCCTTCGAAATGGGCTTTTCCAAATGCTTTTCCTTGAAGAAAAACAACGGGATAAGCGATAGGACGACAAACAGCGCCAGATACGGAAGCAACGAGGCCCATCCGATGCGATGGTATAACAGCAACAACAACCCGCCGCCGACCATCGCCCCGCCGAAACTGCCGATGGATTGCATGCTGTTGACCATGCTCTTGTCTTTTTTACCGAAAGAAACCACGGCAAGGGCGTCGGTGGCGATATCTTGTGTCGCAGAGGCGATGAACGAAGCGATGATCAGCCCGATAATCAACCACGGCGTCACGTGGAAGTCGAGGAACGACACGGCAAGGATAATGCCGGCATAGATGATTTCGGCCGAAAATATCCACCGTTTATAATCGTGCAGGCGGAAACACGTGCGGTCTACCGCCGGCGACCAAACGAACTTGAGCACCCACGGCAACTTCATCAGTTGAAGCATCCCGATAATCTCCAGCGGGAACTGTTGTTGCCGCATAATGACGGGCAATACCGTCGAGAAAAAACTCATCGGGATGGTTTGGGCGATATACAGGCAAAGGAATGTAAACAGCTTTCCTCCCTTTCGGATGTTCCAACTCATGCGATGTACTCCGTCGTTAGGTTTAAATAGAAATCGTCATATCGACTCCGAACGAAAAAGGTTTGGACGGCTGCCCAAACCGGTTTTTGCCCATCTCGAAATAATAGGTGACATACTTTTCATTCGTGAGGTTTTTCGCCCATACTTCCACCGATACGCCCTTGCGGATAAACGAAACGGTGGCATTTACCTGCGAATAATAGTCTTGCACCGCCTCGTTTTTATCATCCCAATACAATTTGCCGAGCCCGGAATAACGGGCATTCAGTTTTATGCGGTCGAGCCATTCCCTGTTAACGGGAACGGTATAGTCCGCCGCTACCGATACCGTATTGCGAGGCACCAAAGATAAGAAATTTCCGCTATAATCGATGCCCGCGCTCTCGTTATATACATAATCCTTAAACACCGCATGCGTATAGCCGTAGTCCACATGCAGCCCGAGTGCCTTCGAGGGGAAAACCGAAGCCGATATTTCCAACCCTTTGCTTGCTGACTTTCCCGCATTACGCAGTTTAAAACCTTGTTCGGAAGCGCGCCGCTGTGTGATTTGCTGGTCGGTCCAGTCGATGTAAAACAAGCTGGCATCGGCATGCAGCCGGCCGTCGAAGAACACGCCTTTGGCGCCCGCCTCGTAACTCCAGCTATGCTCCGGCTTGAACACGCGGTCTTTTTCTTCCTCCGCCGTAGTGTTGAAGCCTCCCGCTTTGTAGCCTTTCGTGGCGGACAGGTAGGCCAGACGGTCGGCGGTGAAATTGTATTGCAGCGAAAATTTAGGGGTAACTTGATGGTACACATCGCGACCCGTGACGGGGCTTTGGTTTTCTTCGACACCGCTTTTCGAAAAGGTTTTGGTCCGATTCTCCATCGTTATTTTCTCCCGATCGTAACGCACGCCGACGGTCGCCGACAGGCCTTCGAAGAACAGGTCGTTCAACGTCGATTGATGATACAGCGCGAAGCCGGTGGTGGGAGTTGTTACCGAAGTGACCTTCAGGCTATCCGAAAAAGCGCGGTATTCGATATCGTTGGTTTGGGAATAATTCTGCCGGAACGCAAACACGCCGAACTGCCAATCGTATTTCTTTTTCCCGACGGACTGTATATTGGTTTCGTGCGAAACCATCTGCTGCCGGTGCGTGAACGTCACGAAAAGAGCGTCGTTAGGCGTAAAATCCTGGTCGATACCCTGCTTTCCGTCGAAGTACTGAAAAGAGGTTTGCGACCCCAACCGGAACGAAGGGGCGGCATATTCCACGGTCAGCCCGTTGTTCGACAGGTGCCTGCGGTAATACGACGGGGCATTGTAATCGACCTTATCGACCGTGTTGCGCTCCGCATCGTAGATACCGTAGGGATAGGCCTGCTGGTCGGAATACTCATACGCCGACGTCAGGTAAGCCGTCAACTGCGGGCGGATATTCCATCCCAAACGGATGCGGCCGGTCGCCACATCCATGGCATCGGCGTTTTCACCGTTATATTCGTTTTTGATATAGCCGCCCGTCTTGTTATAACTGCCCGACAAGGAATAACCGAAGCGCCCGCCGATGTTTCCGATATGGGATGCGGCCGCCTTGTAATTGCCGTGACTGCCGGCAGAGAACTGCATGGTCGACCCCTTGCTGCGAAAAGGCGATTGGGTATATACGTTGATGATTCCGCCCATGGTATTGCGCCCGTACAAGGTGCCTTGAGGCCCCCGCAGCACTTCGATGCGTTCGATGTTTTGCAGATGAAAATCGAACGAGGAACGGTCGAAATAGGGAATGCCGTCTACATAAAGCCCTACCGACGGCGCGTTGATGCGCGAGCCGATGCCGCGGACATACACGGGCGAAGTCAGTTTGGAACCATATTCGGGCATAAAGAAATTAGGGATGAAGCCGTTCAGGTCTTTGAGGTTATAGATATTGCTTTCCGCAATCATCTGCCCGAACAACTGCGTGGCCGACACCGGCTGCACCGTCAAGTCCTTTCCCCCCTTAACGCCCACAATCACCACTTCGTGAATGTTATACGACAACGCGACAGAATCCTCCGCAAGCGGTGCGTCCTTCTCCTTAGCCTGTATCGCAAGGGCGAACACGATTCCCAATGGAAGCAAAAATCCTTTTTTCATCAGCCAACTTTTCATCTTGCAAAAGTACACAAATAAAAAACAGCGCACAATCACTACTTATAGTGATTGTTATCCTGCGGCATATCCGAAAGATTTATTCTATCTTTGCGGCATGACACACAACACAAGCAATAACAGCCCCGGCACATCCGTTTTCGACTGCATCGTTATCGGAGGCGGCATCAGCGGCATCTCATTTGCGTATCAGGCAGCGAACAGCGGCGACAGCGTTCTCGTATTGGAAGCGGAGAAGTCCGTGGGAGGACAAATCGACACCTTCGCGCCGAAACGCTATCCCGACTTTTGGACGGAACTCGGCGCCCATACCTGTTACAATTCCTACACTCGGTTATTATCAATCGTTACGGATTCGGCATTACAGCGGGATTTGCTGCCATTGGATAAATGTTCCTATGTCTTGCACAACGGCCGGCACCTAAAAAGCGTCGCGTCGCAGCTATCGTATCTGCCCTTAATCGCACACGGATGGCGGATGTTTTCTTTCTCGAGGGAAGGGAAAACGGTGAAACAAGCCTTTCGCCCGGTGGTGGGCGCGTCGAACTACGACAAGCTCTTCCGGCGGTTGTTCCGGGCGGTGATTTGCCAGGATGCCGATGAGTATCCGGCGGTATTCTTTTTGAAAAAGAGAAAGGAACGGAACAAGGAAATGCCGCGCAAATATTCTTTCAGCAAAGGATTGTCATCGCTCCTACAAGCGATGACAGAGGAAGGAGGCTTCTCCGTCAGGACGAGCAGCGGAGCGGCGAAAGTCACGTTGGCGGATGGAATCTATTCGGTTGAAACATCGGCGGGCGAAACTTTCCGGAGCCGGAATATCGCGCTCGCCACGAATCCCCAGATAGCTTCGCAATTGACGGCGGACATCGAGCCGGAGGTCAGCGCGCGGCTAAAGACCATCGGCTTGTTCGAATCCGAAGCGATGACGGTGATTGTGGACAAGGACAGACTCACCCTGCAAAAAGTGGCGGGCATCATTCCCGTATCGGATGAATTCCTCTCGGCGGTTCCGCGGGATGCGGCGGAACATCCCCGTTTGCGGGGCTTCACGTTTCATTTTTATAAGGGGCAAAAGACTGAAACGGAAAAACTTCGCCTGATAAGGACGGTTTTGAATATCGATGAAAAAGATATTCTCGAAACCGCCGCTAAATTGCACGTATTACCCTCTCCCCGCCTCGAACATACCGATATCATCGAGCAAGTGGAAGCGTTACGCCGGCAGAAGCATACGTTTTTCCTGGGAAATTATTATTACGGGTTGTCGTTGGAAGATTGCATCCACCGTTCGGCCGATGAATGCGCGCGATACCGGGCGGTGAATCGGGCATCCGTCTAACGACTCCCTCCCGTTTGACGAATAATGAGCCGGTTGCCGTTCCGGCTGCTTATTTTTTATTTCAACTGCTGCATAATCGCTTCCACCGCATCGGCCAGCCCGTCAGGATTTTTACCTCCTGCCGTCGCGAAGTGCGGTTGTCCGCCTCCGCCGCCCTGAATATGTTTGGCGGCTTCACGAATGATTTTGGCGGCATTCAAGCCTTTGGCGACCAAATCATCGCTCAACATCAAGGTAATTCCCGGACGACCGTCCGACAAGGTACCTGCCACGAAAAGCATATTCTCCGGCACTTCGTTTCGCAGCCAGAATGCTATATCTTTTACAACCTCCGGCGGCACCGTTTCCGAAACGGCTTTGAAAACAGAGACTCCGTTAACAATCTCCTTACGCGAAAGAATGGCTTTCTTCAGTCGTTGCGCCTTCTCTTTCGTAAACTCGACGATCTTTTTCTTCATCTCTTCGTTTTCATCGATGAGCTTCCTCAGTCCGGTAAGGATTTCCGGAGAACTGCCCACGATCAATTCCCTTATGCCTTGAAGGATCTCTTCTTTCTCATACAGATAATCTTCACACGCTTTAGCGGTTACGGCTTCTATACGGCGTACTCCGGCGGCGATGGCGCTTTCGCTCACAATGCGGAATGTTCCGATACGGCCGGTAGACGAGATGTGGGTTCCTCCGCATAATTCGATCGACGAGCCGAAGCGTACCGTGCGAACCGTATCGCCGTATTTCTCCCCGAATAACGCCATCGCCCCGGCAGCCTTCGCTTCTTCGATCGGCACCTGCCGATGCTCTTCCAACGGAAAATCGCCGCGTATGGCAGCGGTCACCAACTCTTCCACTTGACGGATTTCCTCACGGGTCATCTTCTGAAAATGAGAGAAGTCGAAGCGCAACGATTCGGGCGATACATACGATCCCTTCTGTTCGACATGTTTCCCCAACACCTCCCGCAGGGCTTCGTGCATTAAGTGCGTAGCCGTATGGTTGCACTCGGTGGCCGTCCGTTTTTGCGTATCGATCCGGGCGAGAAACGTTCCTTCCGTTTCTTCGGGAAGCTTATTCGAAAGATGCAAAGCGAGGTTATTTTCCCGCTTGGTATCGAAAATCTCAATGGATCCGTTTTCCGTCAGAAGCCAACCGCTATCGCCTACCTGGCCTCCCATTTCGGCATAAAAAGGAGACACCGACAAAACGATCTGAAAGAAAGACTTGTTTTTTTGTTTCACCTTCCGGTAACGCAGGATGTGCGTTTCGACCTCCGTCTTATCGTAGCCGACAAATTGCGGTTCGCCGTCGCGCACCAGCACCCAATCGCCGGTTTCTACGGCCGCCGCATGACGCGCCCGTTCTTTCTGCTTACGCATTTCGGCATCGAATCCGTCGTGGTCGACGGTCATGCCGTGTTCCCGCAAGATGAGTTCCGTTAAATCCAACGGAAATCCGTAAGTGTCATATAATTTAAAAGCCACCGCGCCTTCGAGTTTCGTTTCACCTTTTGCGGTATGCTCTTCCATTTGTTTTTCCAGCAAACGGATGCCCGTCTCCAACGTCCGCAAAAACGACTCTTCCTCTTCCCTGATCACCTTTTCCACTAAAGAGCGCTGCGCAACCAATTCGGGATACGCCTCGCCCATCACATCGACCAACGCCGGTATGAGCTTATACATAAACGCTTCATGCAGGTCGAGGAAAGTATATCCGTAACGAACGGCGCGGCGCAAGATACGGCGAATCACGTACCCCGCTTTCGCATTCGACGGCAACTGCCCGTCGGTAACCGAAAAAGCGATGGTGCGCACATGATCGGCTACGACGCGCATGGCAATGTCTTTTTTAGGATCATCGCCGTAATCGGTTGCCGATACTTCGGCGATCTTCTTGATCAGCGGTTGAAAGATATCGGTGTCGTAATTCGATTTCTTGCCCTGCACGGCCATGCACAACCGCTCGAAGCCCATTCCCGTATCGATGACTTTTGCCGGAAGGGGATCCAGCGATCCGTCCGCCTTGCGGTTATATTGCATAAAGACCAGGTTCCATATTTCGATGACCTGCGGATGGCTTTTATTCACCAGCGACAGCCCGTCGACCTTTGCTCGTTCCTCATCGGAACGGATATCGACATGAATTTCCGAACACGGTCCGCAAGGTCCTGTATCGCCCATCTCCCAGAAGTTGTCTTTTTTGTTTCCATCGATGATGCGGTCGGCAGGCAAGTATTGCGCCCAGTATCCGGCCGCCTCCGTATCGCGCGCAAGGCCTTCTTCTTCGCTTCCTTCGAAAACGGTGGCGTACAAACGGTCTTTATCGATCTTGATGACTTCGGTCAGGTATTCCCACGCCCATTGGATGGCTTCCCTTTTAAAATAATCGCCGAACGACCAGTTTCCAAGCATCTCGAACATCGTGTGGTGATAGGTATCGTGCCCCACTTCTTCCAAGTCGTTGTGCTTTCCGCTTACCCGCAGACATTTCTGCGAATCCGTTATGCGGGGATATTTCGCAGGGACATTCCCCAGGATAATGTCTTTAAACTGATTCATCCCGGCGTTGGTAAACATCAACGTCGGATCGTCCTTAATGACTAAAGGAGCCGAGGGGACCACCTGATGTCCTTTAGAGGCAAAAAAATCTTTAAACGATTGCCTGATTTGTTTTGAAGTCATCATATCTTATAAAAAACGAGTTATTTCTGATAAATGGTTTGCAAAGTTACACTAAAATCTTTATTTTTGCCACATCTCTACGCCATTATCCTAAAGATAGGCGCAGATAAACCGACAAACGATTTTATCCGTATTTTTCAAACACCAATGGGCAAACGAAAGAAACCTATCGACTTCAACAGTAAACGTCTCTTCTTTTCGATTCAGGAAGTAGCCGATCATTTTGCGGTGAACATCTCGCTGCTCCGTTTTTGGGAAAAAGAGTTCGATACGATCCGCCCGAAAAAAACGCCGGGAGGCACCCGTCAGTATACCCGGGAAGATGTGCAACAAATCGAAGTGATTTATCATTTGGTGAAAGAAAAAGGCCTGACCCTCGACGGCGCCCGCCAGACCTTGAAAGAAAAAAAAGACGACCATCTGAAACGCGTGCAGGTTCTGGACAAGCTTCAGGATATCAAAAAGGAATTGCTTTCGATGGAAGAGGAATTCGACCGGTTGCATGAACATCAAAAATATATCAGTCCTCATATTGAAAAAGAATAGCCCAGATCGAATAACTAAAACCGACGCTTATTACACAAAAAAGAATGATCCGATGAAAAAAATGATCTTTTTAACCACGTTGCTTTTCTCTACGATACTTTTTGCGCAAAACGGCGAACCGGTAAAAATGGGTGCCGAAAACACCTCCCTCTATTTTCCCCTTTTACAGGGAAAACGGGTGGCCGTCATGTCCAACCAAACCGGGATGGTCGGTAATGAGCACCTGGTGGATATGTTGCTGAAGAACGACATCCGTATTGCGGGCATCTTCTCACCCGAACACGGCTTCCGCGGGACGGCCGACGCCGGGGAACACGTATCGAGTTCCATAGACGAAAAAACAGGCATCCCTATTTGGTCGCTGTACGGCAGCGGCAGCGGCAAACCGTCGGCCGATAAGATGAAACAATTCGATGTACTGGTGTTCGATCTGCAAGATGTGGGACTTCGCTTTTATACGTATTACGCCAGCATGGCGCGCCTGATGGACGCTTGCGCCGAACACGGCAAGAAAATGATCGTATTGGACCGGCCGAATCCCAACGGATTCTACGTAGACGGCCCGATCCTCGACATGAAATATAAATCCGGCGTGGGATGGTTGCCGATACCGGTTGTTCACGGCATGACCCTCGGCGAACTGGCGTTGATGATCAACGGAGAGAAGTGGTTGCCCGAAGGCCGCACCTGCGATGTAACGGTCGTCCCGTGCGAAAATTATACGCACCAAACGCGCTACGATTTGCCGGTGGCCCCCTCTCCCAACCTGCCGAATAACCATTCCATTTACTTATATCCGTCGACCTGCTTGTTCGAAGGCACCGTCGTGAGCCTCGGGCGCGGCACACCTTATCCGTTTGAGATATACGGGCATCCGAAGTATAAAGGTTCCGATTTTTCTTTCACTCCCCGCAGCGTGCCCGGTGCGAAGAATCCGCCGTTGTTGAATGAAACGTGCTATGGTGTCGATCTTCGTCCGGTTTCCGATGAAGTGATTTGGGAAAAAAGGTTCGATTTATCGTATGTCATCGATGCGTACGCCAACCTGCAGATGGGTGAGAAGTTCTTCACCGCTTTCTTTGAAAAACTGGTCGGCGTGGAGTATATCCGCCAAGATATCATCGCCGGCAAATCGGCCGACGAAATCAAAAAGAAATGGCAAAACGACGTGGAACGGTTCAAACAACAGCGCAAACCGTATCTGTTGTATGAAGAATAATTAATTCAAGTTTCGCAAGCCATATCGTTGCAACTCACCTTCGCCTCCCGATGTTTTGTGACCCGGTATCGTTCTCGTTCGCTAAAAGAGTAGAACTCGCTTCGCTCAAACAGCTCCTCTTTTTACGCTCATTGCGAACGCCGGGTCCCCACAAAACATCTAAAGGGCTCCGTTTGAGTCGCAACGATTACAAACGCACTTGCGAAACTTGAATAATTAATGCGTCTGACATTCTTTCCGAAGCGCAATAAAGATTCACTCTGTTGAACAGGCAACGACTCCGCCATAACAGCCAACCGTTTTATTTCATCGTAAAGCCCTTGTAAATAATGAATCGCCGTAAGCGGAGCCTTATAAGTATCGCGTATTATAAAACGAAGATTACGGATATCTTCCAATGCAGAATCGGAATAACGAATACGATATTTCATAACTTGAAATGAGCGTGCATATCGATGCCGTAATCTTCACTCAAATCATCCAATAGTTTCGAAAAGACTTGCCGATGCGTTGGAGCCTTCTCCATGTCTTCCGACAAAACATCTTCAGTAGGGATCTCTAAACGAGTATATTCCTCTGTCGGTTCATTTACCGCATTCGATGGAAAAGTTACCACATCGGGGAATTTTTTCAGATACGCAATAATTTCCCGCCCCTCGGTCGTATCTGCGTTGATATGTGCAATAATTTTCATAAAATCAGCCTCCTTTCACCTGCAAATGTAAGCGTTTTCTTCAAAGAACAAAAATTTATTCAACCTCAAATACGATAATGACTAATTATGGAACAACCTCGTATCATATAAGAACTTCAGAACTTATTGGATTTCGAGCTTGATAAGGAAACCTATCAACTAAGTCCATAGCAGCAAAGGATCTAAAAGAATGCTCTCATCTTCTAAAACCATACTTTGCGTTTTTTTTTGTACTTTTGCTCCTTAAATTGAAACATATATGGAGATTGCAAGTAAATATAATCCTGAGGAGGTAGAGGCGAAATGGTATAAATACTGGATGGACAACCGGCTGTTTCATTCCGAACCGGATGAGCGAGAACCGTTTACCCTGCTTATTCCACCTCCCAACGTGACCGGAATCCTTCACATGGGACACATGTTGAACAATACGATACAGGATGTACTGGTGCGCCGCGCCCGCATGCAAGGGAAAAATGCGTGTTGGGTTCCCGGCACCGACCACGCTTCCATCGCTACCGAAGCCAAAGTGGTCAATAAGCTGGCTTCGCAAGGGATCCGCAAAAACGATCTCTCGCGTGATGAATTCTTGGAGCATGCGTGGGATTGGACTCACGAACACGGGGGCATCATCCTCGAACAATTGAAGCGCCTCGGAGCCTCGTGCGATTGGGACAGGACGGTGTTCACCATGGACGAGAAACGAACCCAAAGCGTATTGCGTGTATTCTGCGACCTTTACGACAAAGGACTTATCTATCGGGGCGTACGGATGGTCAACTGGGATCCGCAGGCGCTCACCGCCCTCTCGGACGAGGAGGTGATCCATAAAGAGGTACACGGAAAATTGTATTACTTGCGGTATAAAGAAGAGGGATCTGATAATTACGCGGTGATCGCCACTACGCGCCCGGAAACGATTTTCGGCGATACGGCGGTGTGCATTAATCCGAATGATCCGAAAAACGCCCATCTGAAAGGGAAGAAACTGATCGTCCCGCTGGCCGGCCGCACGGTGCCGGTCATCGAAGACGAATATGTCGATATCGAATTCGGAACGGGCTGCCTGAAAGTAACGCCCGCCCACGATGTGAACGACTATATGCTGGGTGAAAAATATAACTTGCCTTCCATCGATATCTTCCATCCCGACGGAACCCTCAACGAACATGGCGGCCGTTACGCCGGTATGGATCGTTTCGCCGTCCGCGAACAAATAGAAAAAGACCTCGAGGAAGCCGGTTTGCTCGAAAAAGTAGAACCATACACGAATAAAGTGGGTTTTTCGGAAAGAACGAATGCCGCTATCGAACCGAAGCTCTCCATGCAATGGTTCCTGAAGATGGACGATCTCGCGCAGCCCGCCCTCGAAGCGGTAGAGAACGATACCATCCGCTTCTATCCCGAGAAATACAAAAACACCTACCGCCATTGGATGGAGAACATCAAAGATTGGTGCATCAGCCGCCAATTGTGGTGGGGACATCGCATTCCGGCGTACTTCCTTCCCAAAGGGGGCTACGTGGTGGCGATGACGCGCGAAGAAGCCTATCAAAAAGCATTGCAAAAGGTCGATTATCCGCTGTCTATCGACGACCTGCGTCAGGATGAAGACGTCCTTGACACCTGGTTTTCGTCGTGGCTATGGCCGATATCGGTCTTCGACGGATTCAACGACCCCGATAATAAAGACATTGTGTACTATTATCCGACCAGTGACCTGGTGACAGGCCCCGACATCATCTTTTTCTGGGTGGCGCGCATGATTATGTGCGGGTACGAATACCGCCGCGAACCTTGCTTTAAAAACGTGTATTTCACGGGGATCGTGCGCGACAAGCAGGGACGCAAGATGTCGAAACAACTCGGCAACTCGCCCGACGCGCTGACACTGATCGACCAATACGGGGCCGACGGCGTGCGCATGGGAATGCTCCTTTCTTCGGCGGCCGGCAACGACTTGCTCTTCGACGAATCGCTCTGCGAACAGGGACGCAATTTCAATAACAAGATATGGAACGCTTTCCGTCTGATAAAGGGATGGGAGGTGAAGGAAGAGACGCCGCAACCCGATACGGCGGCTATCGCTATCGAATGGTTCGGGAATCTGCTCTCGAAAAATATCCGCGAGATAGATGATCTGTTTTCGAAATACCGCCTCTCCGAAGCGCTCATGCAGGTATACCGCCTTTTCTGGGACGAGTTTTCTTCCTGGTACTTGGAGATGATTAAGCCTGCCTATCAACAACCCATCGATAAAGCGACTTACGAAGCCACTCTGGGCTTCTTCGACGCCTTGTTGCGCCTCTTGCATCCTTTCATGCCCTTCATCACCGAAGAACTCTGGCAACGTGCGTACGACCGACGCGAAGGGGAAAGCATTATGGTGACACGGCAACCGGCTGCCGGCATGGTGGATGAGTCGCTGCTCGACGCTTTCGAAACCGTCAAACAGATTGTCGCCGGGGTACGAACGATCCGCCTCGAGAAGAATATTCCCAACAAAGAAGCGCTCGTACTCCACACGGGAAGCGGGCATAATGACAAATACAATAGCTTGCTCACGAAGATGTGCCACTTGTCGTCCATCGCTCCGGTAACGCAAAAAGAGCCGGGTGCACCGGCGTTCTTTGTCGGTACCACCGAATACAGCATGCCGTTGCGCGATAAGATCGACAAAGAAGCGGAACTGAAAAAGCTGACATCCGAACTGGCGTATCAGGAAGGGTTTCTGCAATCGGTATTAAAGAAGCTCGGCAACGAACGGTTCGTGCAGAATGCCAAGCCGGAGATTGTCGAAAACGAACGCCGGAAACAGGTCGATGCGGAAGAGAAAATCGCGTTGCTGAAAGAAAGCATCACCGGTTTGACCCGCGATTGAGCCCGTTTGGCTGCTCTAAGCGGTGTAACGGATAAAAGACGAATGAAATAAAAAACCACGGCAGATAGCCGTTTGACGGGGAGGGGACAAAATATGAAACGTAGCTTATCTTATATTTCCGATCGAATCGAGGAGGAAATCCTCTCCTCCCGTCCTGTTTCGGGAGGCAGCATTTCATCGGCGTATCTGCTGGAAACAAAAGACAAAAAGTATCTGCTGAAAGTAAACGACCGCCCCGAAGCCGGAGCAATGTTCCACGCGGAACAATCGGGCTTGCAGGTGCTCGAAAGCACCGGAACAATCGCCGTTCCGCATGTTTACCTGACCGAGACAGTCGACGGAGAATCCTTTCTTTTGATGGACTTTATCGAAAGTAAGCATCCCGACCACACCGATTTCGAGCGGCTGGGCACGCATCTGGCGCACCTGCATTGTTATCCGCAAGAGCGCTTCGGATTTGAAGAAGATAATTTTATCGGACGGCTGCCGCAAAGCAATTCCCCGCACGACGATTGGCCGGCGTTTTATTGGTACGAACGCATCGCCCCGCAATGCCGCCTCGCGCTCAAGGCGCACCGGTTGCGCCCCGACGAAATTCCGGCCGAAGGTAAAGCCCTCCGCGTGTTCACCGATATCTTGGGAGAGGATGTTAAGCCTTCCCTGCTGCACGGCGACCTGTGGGGCGGTAATTACCTCGAGCAAATCGATCTCTATCAACTCTATTACCTTCTGGTACATCTCAACCTGTTCGGCAGCGGATATTACTCGTCCGTCGCGGCTATTTTAAAACGCTATTTTTGACAAGATAAAACAGTCCGTCATGGATTTATGGAAAAAGATACGTCTCCTCTTCGCTTTCCACCGCTATTTCCTGCCGACATCGCTAATCATCGACGGTGCTTGCATGTATCTGCTATATAGAAACGGCATGGGGGCATATTCGGTGCTTTTCTGGTTTAAAGTAGGCACACTGGCGGCCAGCGCCTATTTTATCAACGAATACAAAAGACACGAATATTACTATTTTTTCAACTTCGGATTATCGAAAAAGGCTCTGTGGATAAGTACCTTGTCTTTTGATATGTTCTTATTTTTTATCTTGATATTCATAACAGTACAATTTCTATGAGACACATCTTGGAGATCGACAGCGTCCGTTTACTATTCGGAGATCGACTTATCTTGTCGGATATTTACCTGAAAATCGAAACCGGACAAGTCGTCGGATTATTGGGGCGCAACGGTGAAGGAAAATCGAGCCTGATGCGCGTGGCTTTCGGCACCTTGCCGGCTGAAAAATCCGTCCGATGCGATGGCAAAACAATATTCGAAGCTTATAAACAGCCTCATCTTCTCGGCTATGTTCCGCAACATAATTTCATTCCTAAATCGATGACTTTAAGGCGCATTTTCAGGGAAAGGGATATCGATTTCGCTGCTTTTGGAAAGGATTTTCCAGAGGTACAACTCGATGGTGACACCGTACGATTGAAGGACCTCTCCGGAGGAACCGTCCGGCTCATCGAATTATATACGCTCATCCGCTCGGCATGCCGATTTGTGTTTCTCGACGAACCGTTTACCCATATCAGTCCGGTACAGATTTTAAAAATAAAAGCAATCATTGGCGAGGAACGTTCCCGTAAAGGATTTCTTATTACCGACCATCTCTATAAACATGTGGCGGATTTATCGGATACGATTTATATTCTTAAAAACGGCAAAAACCATCTTGTTTCCACGCTCTACGATATGAAAGAATCAGGATATATCGGTTAACAAATAATCGAAAGCTATTTCAGTCTCCCCGGGGTAATAGATGTTCCAATGCGATTACCGCCAAGCATCCCATCACAAAGCCGTTCCCCACAATAGGCCGGATAAGCGAAGGAATCGATTCGCTAAAGGATTCCGGAGCGAAGGCGATCAATACGGCCAACATCAACGGAAGACCTATCACAAGCCCGTCGTTGAACGATAGTTGCGTTTCTCCTTTGAACAGCATCTGCAATCCGGCGGACACCTGGCTGCTCATCACGTACAAGAGCACCGCCCCCATAACCGCCGACGGAATGGCCGTCAGCCAACCGATCACCCCCGGAACAAACGGGCATACCATTAACAAAGCTCCGGTTAGAATCAGCGGATAACGCGAGGCACATCGCGAGGAAGCAATCACACCGGGACTGAACGAATAATCGACCGCGCCGATCACTCCCGACACGCCCGCCAGCATGTTGAAGAACCCGGTCATCCGCACACCCCGGCGCGTGCGGTGTTCCAAATCAGGGGCATCGATCAGGGTACCGACGGAACGGATGGAACCGGCTTCGTTTACCAACAAAGCCATAAAGCAGAAGAGAAATGCAAGGAAAACAGAAAAATCAAACTCAGGCGTGATAAACAGATGATTCATAAGCACGCTTAAATCGAATGCCCCCTCGCCCGCTTCGTTCGCCGCCTGCCCCCCGAAGAAAAGGGGATAAATCAAACTTCCTCCGATAAACGCAATAAGCACCGCGCCCGACCTCCAGATTCCTCTCAGAATTTGATTGAGAACGACGATCGCCGCACAGAGGGACAGGGTGTACAGAAAATTGCCGAACGGTCTTCCATCGCTTCCTAACGACAGAGACACGACCAGCGGCATGATGGTGAAGGACACCAATAGCAGAATAACCACGATAACGCGCCGCGTAAACAGCTTTTGCACCCTATCGAACAGTTTCAGGTATGACAATAATACCAACAGCGCGCCACCTAATACTATCGACGTGTACACGGCTTCTTGTGAAGCGCCCGAACTACTGACAATTCCGATCAACAACACGGTAGCCGGGCCGATAAGCACCGGCAGGCGGTGCCCCCACAGAATTTGCGCGATAAGTCCCGCACCCGTTAAAACAAACACTTTACAGAGATAAGCCATTTGTATGCCGCTGTCTTCCGAAGTAAGTTTCGACGTTAAAGCGGATAGAATCACCAACGAAGGTAAAATTACACTGACCCATTGTAGCCCGAACAGCACAAACGCTTTCGGTTCGGGCTTATCTTCCAAACGATATTTCATTGTCCTATTTTTATTCTATATAGATGGCGACGGAATGCCCCTCGCCTACCCCCTCCAAACGGCATAAGCCGTCAAACGGGAAGCGGCGCCTTCAAAAAACCAAATAAGGCTTCAGCCGGGCGAGATCCTCTGCCGTAAATTCATCCAACAGCCCCAATTCCTCTATCGACTCCACACGTCCTTTGCGGCGGCGCAAGTCAATAATCACTTTCGCCTGCTTATAATCGATATACGGATGTCGCAACAATGAATCAAACGGAAGCTCGTTCACGTTCAGCCGGGAAAAATTGTCATCTTGCACCACAAAAGGCAAAATCTTTGCATATAGCTCCTCATCGATACCATACACTTCCTGTAGTTGCTTCTTCGAGTAGAATCCGCCCAACAAACGGCGGTATTTCACAATCCGGGCCGCATATGCGGAACCGATGCCGGGCACTTTTTTCCATATTGCCGTATCGGTTTCATTTAACGAAATCGTTTCCCCGGCAGCAAGTTTTACCGTTGAATGATATGCCGGCGTAAAATAAGTGCGCTTTCCAGCATTTGCATACAATTTTCCACTATCCGAAAGAAGACCCGGATGACGAACATCCCGACTCTTTTTGTATTGATGGTTATTATATGGATACTCTTCGCCACCGGTTGTCTGTAAGGACCGCCGGAAGTCTTCGAACTCCCGCTGCAAGGAATCCGTTCGGGCGATAATGACCGATGATGATTTCTTATTTGACAATAATATATTGATTATAAGCGTACACACAATCAGCAGAAGCAAAAGAAGGATGCCACGTCTCTCTTCCTTCCGAAAATACAGAAAATCATTCCACCGCATATCTTTCTATCCTTTTTCACGGTGTAAAGCTATTAAATTAATGGAAATCGTCAAAAATATTTCATCAAATTCGCGTTTCTCTTTTCTCCGTCTGCAAGAAATTGTACCTTTGAGCTTCAATAACAAAGAGTCACGACCTATCCACAGGGATTACATATGGTTTTAAATTATATTTGGATTGCTTTTTTTGTCATTGCCTTTGCAGTGGCGTTCATTAAACTGGTGTTCTTCGGCAACCTCGCTGTATTTACCGACATTATGAACTCGACCTATGACACGGCGAAGACCGGATTCGAGATTTCTCTCGGGCTTACGGGTGTGTTGTCGCTTTGGCTGGGCGTAATGAAAATCGGTGAACGCGGCGGCATGGTGCGGCTGTTTTCACGGGCGGCGGCGCCTTTGTTTTCGAAGCTCTTCCCGCAGATTCCCACAGGGCATCCTGCATCGGCTTCCATCCTGATGAACGTATCGGCCAATATGCTGGGGCTGGATAATGCCGCCACGCCTTTCGGGCTGAAAGCGATGAAAGAACTGCAAGAGATCAATCCCGATAAAGAACAGGCCTCCGACCCCATGATCATGTTTTTGGTGTTAAATGCTTCGGGACTGACACTCATTCCCGTCACCATTATGGTCTATCGGGCGCAGATGGGTTCTGCCAATCCGGCGGACGTATTTATCCCCATCATGATCGCCACCTTCATCTCGACATTGGCGGGAATGTTGGCTGTTTGCCTCAAACAGCGCATCAATATATTCAGCAAAGCCATCATGGGATTCCTTCTCGGGATGACGGCAATCATTGTCGCCACGGTAATGATCTTCCGTTCCATGCCTCAGGAACAAATCAACATGGCATCCGGATTGGTCGCGAATATTTTGTTGCTGACGATTATCGTGTCTTTTATTGTTAAAGCGATGATGAAGCGGGTAAATGTGTTCGACGCATTTATCGACGGGGCGAAGGACGGTTTTAAAACCGCCGTCACCATTATCCCCTATCTTATAGCCATACTGGTCGGTATCGGCGTATTCCGAGCTTCGGGGGCGATGGATTTTTTGATGGACGGACTGCGCGATCTGGTAGCGATGACGGGCATGGATACCCGATGGGTCGATGCCATGCCCACCGCCTTGATGAAACCGCTGAGCGGAAGCGGCGCACGGGGCATGATGATCGATACGATGGCGACATTCGGCGCCGATTCGTTCGCGGGACGTTTATCAGCGCTTTTTCAGGGCGCTACCGACACGACATTCTATATCGTTGCTGTTTACTACGGCGCGGTGAACATCAAAAACTCGCGCTATACCGTTCCTTATGCCCTTTTGGCGGATTTGGCAGGCATTGTGGCGGCGATATTTGTCGGCTACCTGTTCTTCGGCTAAGAAATAGAGGATTCTAAATGCAAATAAACGTTAATTATGGCAATCACTTTTCAAGCGGAAGGCGTAAAGCTTCCTCCCATTAAAAAAAGAAAAACGGCGGAATGGATTCAGTCCGTCGCCAAGGAATACGGCAAGCAAGCAGGCTCGCTTTCCTATTTGTTCTGTTCGGACGAGAAAATACTCGAAGTAAACAGGCACTATTTACAACATGATTTTTATACGGATATTATCACTTTCGACTATACGGAAGAAGACATCCTCGCAGGCGATATTATCATTAGCGTCGACACCGTGCATTCGAATGCGGAAAAATTCGGGACGCTCTTTGCCGAGGAGTTGAACAGGGTAATCATCCACGGCGTTCTGCATCTTTGCGGCATCAACGACAAAACCGAGGACGACGCAAAGAGGATGCGCGAAGCCGAAGAGAAAGCCTTGCAAATGCTCCGAACGAGATGAATCCGTCTAACGGTTCCCGGACGTTTGGCGGATGGAGAGAAGCAACTCGGCCAATCTCTTATCAATCTTTTTTTCGTATCTTTGTATGCTTATAAATAACAGATGAATTCTTCTTATGATATAATTGTTGTCGGCGCCGGACACGCCGGCTGCGAGGCAGCTACGGCCACGGCCAAGTTGGGCTCGCGCACGTTGCTCATCACAATGGATATGAACAAAATTGCGCAGATGAGCTCCTGACTTCGTCAACGATTCACCCTAAAAAGCATCTTCAAAAAGTTTAGCCAACTTTTTCTGCTTGTCTGTTAAAAGGAGTACCCTTTTTATCGTCTCGTTCGTGTTGGGGAGTTTGATAACTATTGTAGTAATAGTTCCGGCAATGTAAATAGCTTTATCTGGAGTAACATCGCTCCCCATTTCATAAAGAAGCCTTTCCAGTTCTTTGTAAACTTTATAGGCTGCAAAACAAATGCAGATATGTGCCTCTATCCTTCTGCTTGTAAAATGGAAGATGGGACGTATTTCCAGTTTTGACTTGGCAATACGAAAAGCATTTTCAATCATCCATAAATGCGAATAATTGGCATATACTTCTTTTGCCGGAAGCCTTGTATTGGTGATGTATCCTTTTAGTCCATCCCAACGGGAGTCTTGTTCAAACAATTCGTAGTCTATGG
Source organism: Limibacterium fermenti (assembly GCF_041902845.1). GTDB lineage: Bacteria > Bacteroidota > Bacteroidia > Bacteroidales > Dysgonomonadaceae > Limibacterium > Limibacterium fermenti. The sequence continues at coordinate 3,893,213 of NZ_CP159486.1, read as the reverse complement.
AAACCCGGACTTCCCCCTCCATTTTCAAGTATTTATTATAACCCCGTTTGTTGATGCTTGACTTGGTCAGCTTTTTAGAACGGTGTAATTTTTCCAACCTGCGGATGCCTTTTTCCCTATTGTATTTGTCCTTGTCCGCTCTTTTTTGACTGTAGCCGACAATCAGGCGTACGCCTTCCGCTTTGGAGTATTCAGAAAATTCCCTGTCTTCCAGGTTAAGGGAAAGAACCCAGTCCTTGACCCTGTTGGATTCATTTTTTATTTTCCCCCCGATAATATATTGATAGCCGCCCTCTTGCAAGGCTTCTATATTTGCATGGGTCATTAACCCGGAGTCCGCAACTACAATAGCATCCGATATATCATGTTTCCCGGTAAAATCTTTCACCACTTTAAGCATGGTATGCCCTTCGAACTTATTCCCTTCAAATATTTCATACGTTAACGGATAGCCGCCTAAACTCACTAACAGGCCTAATACAATCTGCGGGTTTTGATGTTTTCCTTCTTTAGAAAACCCCGTCTTGCGCAAGTCATCTCCATGATCTGTTTCAAAATATATGGTAGTGACATCATAAAAGACAATCCCGATAACGCCTCCTAAAATGTGCTTTGTATGATCGGTGCTTATCCGTTGAACCTCTCCTTTATGGGTATTATATAATTTGTCCATATAACGGTATATGTTGGACAAATCAATATCTTCATCATAATAGTCCTTCAGATATTCCACCGTTGCCCGCTTGCTGGAGGGAAAACTCAAGCGTGAAAGAACCAAATGCCTGAATACAGGGTCATCTATCGAATTAAAACCGATACGGTCAAATATATTGCCCAACAAGAGTTCCGTCCCGTTAATCAGGAGTTGTTCGATATTGTTCAGAAGGCGTTCCGTTTGCTCACGTTCTTCGAACAAGTCGAGCTCCGGTGAACAAGTGTGAGATTTTATCCATGCTTTTCCTTTTTGGCATAATCGCGCTATTTCAAAGGGATTTTCACTAACACCGATAGTGACTAATTCTTTGAACTTACCCCCGCTTTTATCGACAACAACGACAGAAGTGGTTCCCGATTTATTCTTTCGTTTTCGTATAAACATGAATCGAAAGTAATAAAAATAGCCGATTCACCCAAAACAGGCTAAACGAAAATTTAGTAAGCTAAAAATCAAAGAATTGAAAAACAAAAGATAAAAAGTGACGAAGTCAGGAAAAAGAAAAACGGCGGAATGGATTCAGTCCGTCGCCAAGGAATACGGCAAGCAAGCAGGCTCGCTTTCCTATTTGTTCTGTTCGGACGAGAAAATACTCGAAGTAAACAGGCACTATTTACAACATGATTTTTATACGGATATTATCACTTTCGACTATACGGAAGAAGACATCCTCGCAGGCGATATTATCATTAGCGTCGACACCGTGCATTCGAATGCGGAAAAATTCGGGACGCTCTTTGCCGAGGAGTTGAACAGGGTAATCATCCACGGCGTTCTGCATCTTTGCGGCATCAACGACAAAACCGAGGACGACGCAAAGAGGATGCGCGAAGCCGAAGAGAAAGCCTTGCAAATGCTCCGAACGAGATGAATCCGTCTAACGGTTCCCGGACGTTTGGCGGATGGAGAGAAGCAACTCGGCCAATCTCTTATCAATCTTTTTTTCGTATCTTTGTATGCTTATAAATAACAGATGAATTCTTCTTATGATATAATTGTTGTCGGCGCCGGACACGCCGGCTGCGAGGCAGCTACGGCCACGGCCAAGTTGGGCTCGCGCACGTTGCTCATCACAATGGATATGAACAAAATTGCGCAGATGAGCTGCAACCCGGCGGTCGGCGGTATCGCCAAAGGACAGATCGTCCGCGAAATCGATGCTTTGGGCGGGAATATGGGAATCGTGAGCGACAAAACCGCAGTTCAGTTCCGCATGTTAAACCGCTCAAAAGGCCCCGCGATGTGGAGCCCGAGGGTGCAAAGCGATCGCGCAAAGTTTATCGAAACGTGGCGCGATCTCATTGAAAACACCCCCAATTTATATATGTGGCAGGATACCGTAACGGAATTACGCATTGAAAACGGCGCCGTAACAGGAGTGAAAACACGCATGGGGATGGAGTTTTCGGCGAAGGCCGTCGTTCTGACTACCGGCACATTTCTAAACGGGCTGATCCATATCGGGAAAGTCCGCATTAACGGCGGGCGTATTTCCGAGCCGGCTTCTTCGGGTATTACCGAACAGTTGAAGGCGTTGGGATTCCGTACCGACCGTATGAAAACGGGGACTCCCGTACGCATTGACGGACGGAGTGTCGATTTCTCGCAAATGGAAGAACAAAAAGGAGAAGACGATTTTCACAAGTTCTCCTACCTTCCGGATATCCACCGTTCGCTTACGCAACGCAGTTGTTGGATGACGTACACCTCCGAAGCGGTACACGCTGTGCTCCGCGCCGACCTGCACGACTCGCCTCTTTACAATGGGCAGATCAAAAGCATCGGGCCCCGCTATTGTCCAAGCATCGAAACAAAGATCGTGACATTCTCCGAAAAAACAAGCCACCTGCTCTTTCTTGAGCCGGAAGGAGAAACCACGCAAGAATATTATCTCAACGGATTCTCCTCTTCCCTACCCTTACAGACCCAAATAAATGCGTTGCAACAGATCCCGGCTTTCCGAGATGTACACATCTTCCGGCCGGGATACGCCATCGAATATGATTTCTTCGATCCGACACAGTTGCGGGCGACGCTTGAAACCAAGCCGGTAAAAAATCTGTTCTTTGCGGGACAAATTAACGGCACGACCGGTTATGAAGAAGCGGGAGGACAAGGTTTGATTGCAGGGATAAACGCGCACATCAACTGTCATGGAGGCGCTCCTTTCGTGCTCCACCGCGACGAAGCGTATATCGGCGTATTGATAGACGATTTAATTACGAAAGGAGTCGACGAACCGTACAGGATGTTTACGTCCCGCGCGGAATACCGAATCCTTTTAAGGCAAGATAACGCCGACGAACGCCTGACCGAAAAAGGTTACGCAATAGGATTAGCATCCGAAGAACGGCGTTCGTTGCTGCAAAAGAAAGAAGAACAAGTTAAACGGATCGTCGATTTCGTCTCCGATTTCCCCATTAAAGCGGATCGCATGAATTCCTTCCTCGAATCGATCGGGAGCTCCCCTTTAAAGCAAGGCGTAAAACTTATCGACCTTCTTGGCCGTCCGCATATCGACATACGGGTCATGCAAGAGCAGGTAGCCCCGCTGAAGGAGTTGTTAGAGTCCATCGGCGATCGCCGAGAAGAAATCATCGAGTCGGCCGACATTCATATAAAATATAACGGATATATTAAACGGGAACGGATCATGGCGGACAAAATAACCCGCCTCGAAGATATCTATATTAAGGATAAATTTGATTACAACGGGATACAATCCTTATCCACCGAAGCCCGGCAAAAGCTCACAAGGATTAATCCGGAAACTATCGCACAAGCAAGCCGCATTCCCGGCGTTTCGCCAAACGATATATCCGTCCTCTTAATATTACTCGGGCGATAACGCCTCTTTGTTCCACGTGGAACAATTCAAAAAAAAGAAGAACAAAACAACGAAATAATGAGTATTGAAACATTAACAGCAGCAGTAAGAAACATCCCTGATTTTCCTATAGAGGGAATACAATTTAAAGATATCACCACCCTCTTTCAATCGGCGGAGCATTTGAAAGAGCTCTCCGATATCTTATACGAGCGGTACAAGGATAAAGGGATTACGAAAGTAGTAGGGATCGAATCGCGAGGCTTTTTCATGGGCCCGGCAACAGCCATAAAGCTCGGAGCAGGATTTGTCCCGATAAGAAAGCCGGGGAAACTTCCCTATAAAATTATCGAGGAAAAATATACGAAAGAATATGGCGAAGATTGCATACAAATACATGAAGATGCCCTTACGGAAAACGACGTGGTGCTGATTCATGACGATCTTCTGGCAACCGGAGGCACCATGCTGGCGGCATATAATCTGGTAAAAAAGCTGCATGTTTCAAAAATATACATCAACTTCCTGATCGAACTGGAAGACCTGAAAGCCCGCGAACTGTTCCCAAAAGAAGTCGAATTGGATACGATTCTTAAATTCTCGGTTTAACGTAAATGACGGAAGAGATACAAAACATACTCAAAGTGATTCCCCAGCAACCCGGATGCTATCAATTCTTAGATGCATCCGGGAAGGTGATTTATGTGGGAAAAGCGAAGAATCTGAAAAGAAGAGTATCGTCGTATTTCAACAAATATCAAGAGAACCCCAAAACACGCGTACTCGTAAAAAACATCCGCAACATAAAATATATCGTTGTGGATACCGAAGAAGATACCTTCTTGCTGGAAAATAATCTCATCAAGGACCTTCAACCGAGGTACAACGTGATGTTGAAAGACGACAAAACATATCCTTCCATCGTCGTTAAAAATGAATTTTTTCCACGGGTGTTTCAAACACGGAATATTGTCAAAGACGGCTCGAAATATTTCGGTCCTTACACCTCTGTAATGGCGGTGCGGGCTTTGCTCGAACTATTCCGCAAGACCTACAAGGTGCGTACCTGCCGGTTAAACCTGACACCCGAGAATATCGCCGCCGGCAAATTCAAAGTCTGCCTGGAATACCATATAAAAAGATGTGAAGGCCCGTGCGAAGGACTTCAGTCTTTAAGTGATTACAATAAAAACATCGCTGAAATCATACAGATTCTAAAGGGCAACATTGGGATTATCGAAAAGCAAATTTTGGATGAAATAGACGGGTGTGTCAAAGATCTTCGTTTTGAAGAAGCCCATATACTGAAAGAGAAGTTGCTGTTGATTCGCAACTTCAAAGAAAAATCGCTTGTAACAACCAATATCAACTATAACATCGACGTATTTGCGTTTGAGGAAGACCTGAATGCCGCATACATCAATTACCTTCACGTCGTAAACGGATCCATCAATCAAGCCTATACGTTCGAACTAAAAAAGAAGTTGGACGAAACGCCAGAGGAATTACTCGGAATAGGAATTATGGAAATGCGACAACGGTTTGAAAGCGAATCGAAGGAGATCGTCGTTCCATTTCTTCCCGACCTGCTTTTAAAGGATACCGAATTTACCATTCCTCAACGAGGCGACAAAAAGAAACTGTTGGAGCTTTCGGAGAAGAATGTAAAGCAATACAAGATCGATAAGCTCAAAAAAGCGGAGATGCTCAACCCGGAACAACGAACGACCCGCATCTTAAAAACGGTGCAAAAGGATTTGCATCTGAAAGATATTCCCTGGCATATCGAATGTTTCGACAATTCAAACATTCAAGGGACAAATCCGGTGGCTGCCTGCGTAGTGTTTAAAAAAGCTAAACCGTCGAAAAAAGATTATAAACATTTTAACATTAAAACCGTCGAGGGTCCCGATGATTTCGCATCAATGCGCGAAATTGTAGAAAGACGCTATTCTCGCTTGCTTAACGAAGGCGAAAACATACCACAACTCATTGTTATTGATGGAGGTAAAGGGCAATTACACGCTGCTGTGGAATCGCTTCAGAAAATCGGCCTTTATGGAAAAGTAGGCATTATCGGCATCGCGAAGCGGCTGGAGGAAATTTATTTCCCCGAAGATTCCGTTCCGTTGTACATCGACAAAAATTCGGAGACGTTAAAACTAATCCAACATCTCCGAGACGAAGCGCATCGTTTCGGCATCACCTTCCATCGACAAAAAAGAAGTAAATCGCAATTGACTTCCGAACTCGATACCATTAAAGGAATCGGTACGGAAACGAAAAAGAAACTCCTCTCCCACTTCAAAAGCATCAAGCGCATAAAAGAAGCCGAGCAACAGGAAGTCGAAGAGGTGATCGGAAAGGCGAAAGCAAAATTAATATCGGATCATTTTAAAGAGAAAGCATAAAGCATGCGTATAATCATTCAACGGGTATCGGAGGCTTCCGTCACCATCGCCGGAGAGAAAATCAGCGAAATCAAACAGGGGCTTCTGCTGTTTGTCGGCATAGAAAACGGCGACACCGAAGAAGATCTGCTCTATTTGACTCATAAAACGGTTAATTTGCGTATATTTGACGACGAAAAAGGAATCATGAACCGTTCGATCCTCGACATCGGGGGAGAGGCGCTCGTAGTGTCGCAATTCACGTTACATGCCGCCACGAAAAAGGGTAACCGCCCGTCGTACATCCACGCCGCGAAGCCGGAGATATCGCAACCGATGTACAACCGGTTTTGCGAAACGCTCGAACGGCTTCTTCACAGGGAAGTAAAAACCGGCCGCTTCGGCGCCGACATGAAAGTGGCACTCGTGAACGACGGCCCCGTAACCATCTGGATAGACTCTAAAAACAAAGAATAGCGATGACGATAAAGGAAGCTCAACAACAAGTAGATGAATGGATAAAAACGTACGGAGTACGCTATTTCGACGAACTCACCAACATGGCCATCCTCACCGAGGAAGTGGGGGAAGTGGCGCGAATTATGGCACGTACCTACGGCGACCAATCGTTTAAGAAATCGGACCGGGAAAAAGATCTTCCCGACGAAATGGCCGATGTCCTTTGGGTGCTTATCTGCTTGGCAAACCAGACAGGAATAGATTTGGAGGATGCTTTTCGGAAAAACCTCGAAAAGAAAACCCGGCGCGACGCTACACGACATAAGCAAAATCCCAAATTAACCGATACGAACGGAACGAATCAATAAAACAACAAACATATATTCAATCAACAAACAATATAAGCCTTATGCACGAAATAAGTAAATATCAAACAGCGTTAAACAACCATCCTTTCACGTTAAGCGATGAAGAGGTTTCGAAAAGGGTACGAGCCATTCTCTCCGAGAAACGCGCCGAGAACGACAATCAAAAGGTTTACAGAGAACTATATTCCTGCATCGACATGACCACACTCAACTCGACCGATACGCGCGATCATGTATGGAAATTCACCCAAAAAGTAAATGACTTCGAAGGCTCGAATGTCGAAGTGGAAAATGTCGCCGCTATTTGTGTCTATCCCAACTTTGTCAAAACGGTTAAAGAAGCATTGACTGCCGATGTGAAGATCGCTTCGGTGTGTGCCGGATTCCCTTCCTCTCAAACGTTTAGCGAGATAAAAACGGTTGAAACGGCACTGGCTGTGGCCGATGGCGCGGACGAAATAGATATAGTCATCAACCTCGGATTATTCCTGAGTGATGACTACGAAGAACTCTGCGAAGAATTGATAGAAATAAAAGAGGCTTGTCACGAAGCAAAACTCAAAATCATCCTCGAAACCGGAGCCCTTCAATCGGCTGAAAAGATTCATAAAGCATCCATTCTTTCGTTGTATTCCGGAGCCGATTTTCTAAAGACATCCACGGGCAAAGTCTATAGCGGCGCAACTCCCGAAGCGGCATACGTGATGTGCCTCGCCATCAAGTCGTATTTCAAAAAGACCGGCTTCAAAGCAGGCATAAAAATTGCGGGCGGGGTGGCTTCCGTCGAAGATGCCGTTACGTATTACACGTTGGTGCGCGAGGTATTGGGCAATGAATGGTGCCACAAAGACCTGTTCCGCATCGGAGCCAGCCGGTTGGCCGATACACTGCTCAAAGCCATCGGGTAATGCCGTCATTGGATAGACAAACGCGAACTGTCGCTGCGGTTACATCCCTTGCAACAGCTTCACCAGATCTTCGTACGACATGGAGCCGAGTTTTTCGAGCAATAGCCCGATATTCTTGCGCGAAGCAAGCTTGTTTAAGGGATGCTCCGCATCGAGCAACGCGTTTTTGTCCGGCACCCACTCCAACAGATCATTGGGCGTGCAGCGCAGCGCTTGACAAATTTTAGCAACATGCTCCAACCGAAGCGACGACATTTCGCCCTTCAGCAACTTGGCGGCCGTAATATGGTTAATGCCTAAATCGATTAAAAAACGCCGGGGGTTCGTCACTCCGCGTATTTGAAGAAAGGGATGCAAATTGAATACAAGCATAATACTCTTATTTTACACGAATCGAATAGGCAAATGTAAGTCATATTTTTCGAAAAACATCAACCGCAAGACGTTTTTACGAACGAGGAAAGAAAAAAGAATATAGAGTACGGTTTATATAATATAGAGCACATAAAGAATAATATAGAGCGCATAAAGAATATTATAGAGCATTACAAAAACGATAAAAAACATATAAATATTAATATAAGAAATATCACATATGGTATACGCTATATCCTATAGAATATAAAATATATCCCGCATAAGATAACATATTTATGTCAAAATATAAAAAACAGAAAAAACAATATAGAGCATAGACAGTTCATCAACAAAAAAGAAAAATATAACGATAAACTCTCTTATTATATCCAGAATTACAAACAGCAATGAAAACAAAAATCCTTGCGCTCCTGTGCGCCCTTGCCGTATTCGCGGCGGAAAGAACCGCTGCCCAACCACCATCGGACATTCCTTATTGGCGGAACCTGAAAGTATTAGAGGTGAACAAAGAGTACCCTCGAACGTCTTTCATGACCTTTGCGAATAAAAACGACGCCCTGTCGAAACGATTTGAAGAAAGCGAATACTACCAGTCGCTCAATGGAACGTGGAAATTCTATTTCACGGAATCTTATAAAAACCTGCCGGAAAATAGTACCGACTCCCGAACTTCTACGGCCGGATGGGCCGACATTCAAGTCCCGGGCAATTGGGAAGTGCAAGGCTTCGGAACGCCCATCTACACCAATCACGGCTATGAGTTCCAACCGAAAGATCCGCAGCCCCCTACCCTTCCCGACAATACGCCCGGAGGCGTTTACCGGCGCGACATTAGCGTGCCCGACAACTGGGACGGGCGGAACATTTATCTGCATATCGCCGGCGCCAAATCGGGCGTATATGTATACCTCAACGGCCGCGAGGTCGGATATAGCGAAGATTCGAAAAATCCCGCCGAATTTCTTTTGAACGATTACCTGCAACCCGGCAAAAATACCTTGGCGATAAAAATATTCCGGTGGTCGACGGGATCGTATCTGGAATGTCAGGACTTCTGGCGCATCAGCGGCATTGAACGCGATGTGTATCTATGGTCGGAACCGCGCACCGCCATCCGCGACTTTTCAGTGGTTTCGAACTTGGACGACGCTTACCGCAACGGTATCTTCAAACTGACGCCGATGGTCAAAAACCGCGCCAATCAAGCGGCCAACGTGGAAGTTGCCTACGAATTACTGGATGCAGCGAAGAACACCGTCGCCTCGGATAGCCGTTCTTTGTCGCTCGCAGCGGGAGAAGAGAAAAATACACTCTTCGAAAAAGAACTTTCCGGCGTGCTCAAATGGACGGCCGAAACGCCCTCCCTCTATCATTTGATACTCACCCTTCGGGAAAACGGTGAAATAACGGAAGTAATCCCTTATTCCGTCGGCTTCCGCCGCATCGAAATAAAGCCCGTTACCACCGGCGAACGCACCGACAACTTGCTGCTGGTAAACGGGCAACCCATCATTCTGAAAGGCGTGAACATCCACGAAGTCAATCAAAAAACAGGACATTACGTCACGGAAGACCTTATGATACGCGACTTCGAACTGATGAAGCAGCATAACATCAACAGCATTCGCCTGAGCCATTATCCGCAGAGCCGCCGCTTTTACGAACTCTGTAACGAATACGGATTCTATATATACGACGAAGCCAATATCGAGTCGCACGGCATGTATTACGACCTGCGCAAAGGCGGAACGCTGGGGAATAACCCGGAATGGCTCGATGCCCACCTGTATCGCATCAATAACATGTTCGAGCGAAACAAAAACCAGCCTTGCGTCACCTTTTGGTCGCTGGGCAACGAGGCGGGAAACGGATACAACTTTTATCGGGCCTATCTGTTGCTGAAAGAAAAAGACAAAAACGTGATGCAACGCCCCGTCAACTACGAGCGCGCTTTGTGGGAGTGGAACACCGACCTGTATGTGCCTCAATACCCAAGCGCTGCCTGGCTGGAGGAGATCGGTAAAAACGGAAGCGACCGCCCCATCGTGCCGTCGGAATATTCGCATGCCATGGGCAATTCCAACGGAAACCTCGACCTGCAATGGCAGGCCATCTACAAGTACCCCAATTTGCAAGGCGGCTACATCTGGGAATGGGTAGAACATGCCTTGCTCGAAAAAGATGAAAACGGCCATAAATACTGGGCGTATGGCGGCGATTACGGAAAAGACCTGCCCAGCGACGGGAACTTTGTGTGCGACGGCGTGATCGATCCCGACAGAAACCCGCACCCGGCCATGACGGAAGTAAAATACGTCCATCAGGATTTCGCTTTCGAAGCGGTCAATTTGGCAAGCGGGAAAATCCGTATCAAAAACCGCTTCTTCTTCACCGATACCGACAACTATCAGTTCCGGTACAATATTACCGAAAACGGGAAGGTCATCCGCACCCATACAATCGATGTGCGGTTGCAGCCGCAGGCATCGGAAGTCGTCACCCTTCCCCTGACGGGACTGAAGCCTAAGCCGGGCTATGAATACTTCCTCAACTTCGAAGTGGCCTTGAAAACCGGCACTCCTCTCCTACCCCTCGGATATGTCGTGGCCATCGAGCAATTCAAGTTGCCGATGGAGCAAAACAAACCGGCTTACCGGGCGTCCGCCGGCCCGGAATTGTCCATCGCCCAGCAGCAAGGCATCGTTTCCGTCACCTCGTCGGATGTCACCTTTGTTTTCGATAAAGCCGCCGGAGTCGTAACGTCTTATAAGGTGAACGGTACGGAATACTTTGCCGACGGTTTTGGTATCCAACCCAATTTCTGGCGCGCCCCCAACGACAACGATTACGGTAACGGAATGCCTTACCGTTTACAGATATGGAAGCAATCGAGCCACAACTTCCACGTAACCGACGCCAAAGCCCATATGGACGGCGCCAAAGCGGTGGTGCAAACCACTTACCTGCTGGCGGCCGGCAACCTCTACAGGCTGACTTACACCATCGATCCGTCAGGCGTACTAAAGGTCGACGGGAAGTTCTTTTCCACCGATATGGAAGAACTCGAAGCCGGTACTTCGGAAGCCACCCAACTGGCTACCTTCTCGCCCGAAACGGCTGCTGTGCGCAAAACCTCTTCCACTCTCACGGTGCCGCGAATCGGCGTGCGATTCCGGCTTCCGGTAACGATGCATCAAGTGGAATATTTCGGGCGCGGTCCGGGCGAAAACTATTGCGACCGGGCGTCAGGCTCCAAAATCGGCCGGTATAAAACGACCGCGGAAGAGATGTATGTGCCGTACGCAAGGCCTCAGGAAAACGGACACCGCACCGACACCCGCTGGGTGGCGCTTTCCAACGGCCGGAACGGGCTGCTGGTCGTGGCCGACTCGACAATCGGGTTCAATGCCTTGCGGAATTCGGTGGAAGACTTCGACTCGGAGGAAAACAAAGACAAGCCTTATCAGTGGAACAACTTCTATCGCGAAGAAGCAGCCGACAAGAGCAACGAATTGCGGCGGAAAGGCTGGGACAGTCCCGAGAACCGGATGCCCCGCCAAACGCATATCAACGACATCGTTCCGAGCGATTTTGTGGAAGTTTGCATCGATATGAAGCAGCAGGGTATCGCGGGCTACAATAGCTGGGGCGACCGTCCGTTGCCGCAGCACACGCTTCCGGCGAACCGGAACTATGAGTGGGGATTCACGCTCGTTCCGGTATCGAAAGCGGGGGATATCGAGCGGAAATCCATTATACATTACTAAAAACAAGCGGCCGAAACTTCATTTTTTTGTAACCGTTTTTACCGAATAAACGTGTATTTTTGTAACTGAAACAATCGTTTATTCCATTATTAATTTATATAAAGATGAAAAAAATTTCCATACTTCTATTGACAGCGCTGCTGTATGTCGAGGCATATTCTCAACAACTCGCCAAAGGATATGTGTTTGACGATGCCAACCGAAACGGCAAAAAAGAACGAAGAGAAAGAGGAATTGCCGGCGTGCCCGTTTCCAATGGTCTAGACGTGGTCGTCACGGACAATAACGGATTCTATTCCTTGCCGGTAGACAATGACAATACCTTGTTCGTCATCAAGCCAAGCGGATATAAACTTAACGTAAATGAAGATTTTATTCCGCAGTTTTATTATCACTACAAGCCCGTCGGAGCGCCCGACAACTTCCAATATAGCGGCGTAGCTCCGACGGGAAAGTTGCCTAAATCCATCGACTTCGCCCTTTACAAATACGAAGAGCCGGCCGACTATACGGCGCTTATCTTCGGCGATCCGCAACCTTATACGCTCCAGGATATGGATTATTTTACGGAAAAGATTGTAAAGGATGTGCAAAAGACCGACAACACCATGTTCGGTATCAGCTTAGGAGATATTGCCGGCGATAACCTGGATCTTCATCCGGTATATAAAGAACGGATGCGCGCCCTCCAACTTCCGTGGTACAACGTAATGGGCAACCACGATATGAATTACGATGCGCCGTCCGATAAGCTTTCCGACGAATCCTTCGAGAAGAACTTCGGGAGCGCCAATTATGCTTTTAATTACGGGAATGCCCATTTTATCATCCTCGATAATATCCTCTATCCCGATCCGCGCGACACCAAAGGATATTGGGGCGGTTATCGCGAAGATCAACTTCAGTTTCTGGCGAATGACCTGAAACATGTTCCTCATGACCGGCTTATCGTCTTATCTCAGCACATTCCGTTGAAAGACGCTTCGGGAAATGCTTATCGCCCGGAAGACAGGCAACGGATCTTCGATTTACTCAAAGACTACGAACAAATTCTTATTATGTCGGCTCACACGCATCTGCAAGACCATATTTATTACACGGTCGAAGACGGATGGAACGGCAGCAAGCCTTTATATGAATACAATGCCGGAACAACCTCAGGCGACTGGTATTCGGGCAAGATCGATGCCAACGGGCTGCCGGATGCCAGCATGCGCGACGGAACGCCTCCGGGATATGCTTTCCTGAACATCAAAGGCAACCGATATGATATCGATTATAAAGTAGCCGGAAAAAGCAGCGATTACCAGATGCACGTGTTTGCGCCTAAAGTCGTGCCGTATAAAGGACGGACGACCTCGCAAATTGTGGTGAACTTCTTCATGGGAGCCAAAGAGGATGCGGTTGAATACCGGATTGATGAAGGAGCCTGGCAGAAAATGCACTATGTGGAAAAAGTCGACCCGTCTTATCAAGTGAAACTGTTCGAATGGGACCTCACCGATACATTACTTCCCGGACGCCGCCCTTCGAACGCTGTAAACAGTACGCATTTATGGACGGGAAGACTCGATTTGAAACTGTCTCCGGGCGAACATACCATCGAAGTGCGCGCAACCGATCGCTTCGGCAAAACGCATCGAGGGCAAAGGAAGTATGAAATAGTCGCAGAAAAAGAATAAAAGGAGACATTTTGTCAGTTTAAATCCTGATAAAAGTCTTTCATAGGATAATATTGCGCCTTTTTGTCATTTTTCAAGCGTATACATCCCGGTAACTGTACTGGCATATAATTTGCTTTTTTAAAGATGTATCGGTCAAAAGGCCGAAAGAAAACAACAACTAAAAAAAGGAGAACAAATTATGGCACTGATTAGAAGAACAAACAGTTGGTTACCGAGTATTTTCAACGACTTCTTCGGTAACGAGTGGATGGAAAGCAGAAGTCTCTCGTCTCCTGCTATCAATATACAGGAAAGCGACAAAGGCTTCTCGGTTGAAGTCGCGGTTCCCGGGATGACCAAACAAGATTGCAATGTCACCATCGATGAAGATAACAATCTGTTAATCTCGGTAGAAAAGAAAACGGAAAACGAAGAGAAGGACAAAGACGGTGTTTATTTGAGGCGTGAATTCTCTTATTCGCAATTCCAAAGACGGATGCTTTTGCCGGACAACATCGAGAAAGATCATATCGCGGCGAAAGTGGAAGACGGCGTCCTGAAAATCGAAATTCCGAAATCGAAAGAAGAGGAAAAGGCTTCGAAAGTAAAACAAATAGCCATCCAATAAGCATTTAAGATTTAAGATTCAAAATTTAAGAGCCGGGCGCTACAAAGCATCCGGCTCTTTTTTATGTCTTTTTTGTCTTCTTAAAACACCCTATCCTTTAAGTAGGATAAGAAATACTCGAGCAACCTCTTTATTTCATCGTCACAAGAAAGATTATCCACGATGTTTTCAGCCTGTAACAGCAATTCATTCATTTTTTCATACGCATATTTGATGCCGCCGTTACGCTTGGAAAACTCGAGCAGCGTTTCGATATTTTCCTCGGTATAATCTTTCGATTTAATAATCTGGAGCATCTCTTGCGCCAGATTTTCAGGGGCGTTCCTCAGCGAATAAATAAGCGGCAGGGTGACTTTTCCCTCACGGATATCATTACCGGTCGGTTTTCCCACATCGGCATGATAGTAATCAAAGGTATCGTCCCTAATTTGAAATGCCACACCAAGGATACGGCCGAGTTCGGCAAACTCCTTTACAGCATCGCCCTCGGCACCCGCGGTTTTCGCCCCGATCACCGTACAGGCTTCCATTAACGACGCCGTTTTCTTTTCGATGACTTTAAAGTACTCTTCTTCATCGATAACGACTTCATTCGCCAGCGAATATTGATTGAGTTCGCCTTCCGCCAGATTCAGTCCGAGATCGGCAATAATAGTGACAATATCCATATCGTTGGTCTTGACACTTTCCTTTAAAGCCAGCGATAAAAGATAATCACCTACCAACACCGCCCGGGAATTGCCATATACCGCATTGGTAGAAGGCCGGTTTCTTCTGATCTCCGACTCATCGACGACATCGTCGTGCACCAATGATGCCGTGTGCAGAAGTTCCACCGTAACCGCACCGTGATACGTTTCAGAGGTAATTTGTCCGCACGCTTTTGCCGAAAGAAAAACCAGTATGGGACGAATCCGTTTTCCATTCGTGTCAAAGATATATCCAACAATATCGGTGATACGGGGATTATCGTTTTGGACGGATTTACGTAAATAATTTTCAAACTGAATGAGTTCTTCGCGAAGGGAATCTTTTATAAACTGATTTTGATCCATTGCTCCTTGATTACGCATACAAATTTAGGAACAATTTCATTCATAGCAATATTTATTTGTAACTTTACGCTTTATAAATACTATTTTAGAATCTATGGAAAGAAACAAACTGTTCCTTCTCGATGCTTACGCCCTGATATACCGATCGTATTATGCTTTTATCCGGAATCCCCGGGTGAACTCGAAAGGACAAAATACATCGGCGATATTCGGCTTCGTAAACACCCTCGAAGAGGTGCTTCGTAAAGAAAACCCCTCACACATCGGTGTGGCCTTCGACCCTCCGGGGCCGACGTTCCGCCATTTGCAAGCCGAAACGTATAAAGCCCAGCGTGAAGCGACGCCCGAAGACATTAAATTGTCCATCCCTTTTATCAAACAGATCATTCACGCGTATAATATTCCCATTATCGAAGTGGACGGTTATGAGGCCGACGATGTGATCGGTACCTTAGCCAAACGCGTCGATAAAGATAAGTTCGACGTCTATATGATGACGCCCGATAAGGATTACGGACAATTGACGGAAGAACATATCTTCATTTACAAGCCCCGCTACGGCAGCAATGACTTCGATATTCTGGACGATAAGAAGGTGATGGAAAAATACCAGCTTGCCCATCCCTGCCAGATGATCGACTTGCTGGCTCTTATGGGCGATGCTTCGGATAACATCCCCGGCTGTCCGGGCGTGGGGCCGAAAACCGCTCAAAAACTGTTGGCGGAATTCGATTCGGTCGAGAATTTATTGGACAATAGCGATCAATTGAAGGGCGCTTTGCAAACAAAGGTTCGGGAAAACCGGGAACAGATTCTGTTTTCCAAATTCCTGGCAACGATCAAAACGGACGTGCCGATAGAAATCAATGACGATGAGTTGGCTCGCAAAGACATCAATGAAAACGCGATCAAAGAGATCTTCGACGAACTGGAATTTCGCACGCTCATCGCCCGGGTATTGAAACAGACACCTCCCGCGCCTGCTTCTTCGCAACCGATACAGGGCAATCTTTTTGCCGAGATGGAAGAAACGCCGCAAGCCGAAACGCCGCAAGCAACCGCTCCTCACATTCTTTATTCACCGGACGATTTAGCCACGATTCTTACCACGCCCCATACCTATACGTTGATCGCCGACGAAAAAGAAATGACGGAACTCAATAACCGCCTTTGCACGGAGTCATACGTCTGTTTCGATACGGAAACCACGGGCATGGATGCCTTAACGAGCGAACTGGTAGGAATGTCTTTCGCCGTCAAAGAGGGCGAGGCTTTTTATGTACCGGTATCACCCGACAGAGAGACGGCTAAACGGCAAGTACAGCTATTCAAACCGTTTTTCGAGCATGAAAAGATTGAAAAAATAGGGCAGAATCTCAAGTACGACATCCTTGCGCTGCGCAAGTATGATGTGGTGGTAAAAGGGAAGCTGTTCGACACGATGATCGCGCACTACCTGATCAATCCCGAAATACGGCACGGGATGGATTATATGGCGGAAACCTATTTACGTTACCGCACCATTCATATTGAAGAATTGATCGGACCAAGAGGAAAGAATCAAAAAAGCATGCGCGAGGTCGATCCGGCGACCGTTCTGGACTACGCCGCCGAAGATGCGGATGTTACGCTGAAATTGAAAAACATTCTTGCAAAAGAAATTCACAACAACGGTCTCGAACAACTCCTCTACGACATCGAAGCGCCGCTGGTTTACGTGCTGGCCGACATGGAATGGACCGGCGTGCGGCTCGACCTGAACGCGTTGGCGGAACTATCGGAAGACATGACGAAAGAGTTGCACGAGGTGGAAAAGCAGATCATCGAACTGGCGGGCGAGGCATTCAATGTAAACTCGCCGAAGCAGATAGGCGAAATTCTGTTTGATAAGATGAAAATTATCGATCGCCCCAAAAAGACAAAGACGGGGCAGTACAAAACCAGTGAAGACGAACTCGAAAAACTGCGCAATAAACATCCGATCATCGAAAGGATTCTGGAACAGCGGGGATTGAAAAAGCTCCTCAGCACCTATGTCGATTCTTTTCCCACGCTGATCAATCCGCAAACAGGCAAAATACACACGTCGTTCAACCAAACGGTTACCGCTACCGGGCGGCTGAGCAGTACCAATCCGAATCTCCAGAACATCCCCATCCGAGACGACCGCGGCCGGAAAATGCGCAAGGTTTTCGTCCCCGACGAAGGGTGCACATTCGTTTCGGCCGATTATTCGCAAATCGAACTGCGCATCATGGCGCACCTGAGTGAAGATAAAAACATGGTGGAAGCGTTCAATCACGGACAGGATATTCATGCGGCCACGGCGGCGAAAATATACAAAATCCCGATTGAAGAGGTTACCGGAGATATGCGCCGCACGGCTAAAACGGCCAATTTCGGCATTATTTACGGTATTACGCCCTTCGGCTTATCGGAACGGTTGGGCATCTCCAGAGGGGAAGCGAAAACGATTATCGATGAATACTTCACGACGTTCCACGATGTGAAGCGCTACATGGAGACGAGCATCGAAAAAGCTCGGGAGCAAGGGTATGTGGAAACAATCTTCGGACGTAAGCGTTTCTTACCCGATATCAATTCCAAGAACGGTACCGTCCGCGGGTATGCCGAACGCAATGCCATCAATGCTCCCATACAGGGCAGCGCAGCCGACATCATCAAAATGGCGATGATCCGTATTTTCGACCGGTTATCGAAAGAGAACCGGAAAACCAAGATGATCTTACAGGTGCATGACGAATTGAACTTTAACGTCCCGAACGACGAGGTGGAAAGTGTCATGAAGCTGATTGTCGAAGAAATGGAGAATGCCTATAAGCTCATCGTTCCCCTGAAAACCGATTGCGGCGCCGGGAAGAACTGGCTGGAAGCGCATTAGTTGACAAGGAGACTGTTGAGAAAAAGGGACGGAGAGACAAGGAGAGATGGAAAAAATACATAGACATACGGAATTGAGGGTTTATCAATCTTCTTTTGAAGCGGGGATGAAAATCTTTTTCATTACCCAATCCTTTCCTAAAGAAGAGATGTATTCATTAACGGACCAAATCAGGCGTTCCTCACGATCGGTATCGGGAAATATCGCCGAAGCATGGCGAAAAAGGCGATATCAAAAGTCATTCATAGCAAAATTGTCGGATTCGGAAGGCGAGGCGGCAGAAACTCAAGTATGGCTGGAATATGCAAAAGCTTGTCATTACATCAATGAAGATGCATTCTTGCAATTAACCGGCCGGTATGACAACATAATCGGAATGATCGTGAACATGATCACAAACTCCGATAAATGGACAATGGACAGCAACAAATGATTTACATGGCACAAATGATGATGTTTTCCCTGTCTCCCCGTCTCCCCGTCTCCCTGTCCCCCGGTCTCTCTGTCGCCTTGTCTCTCTGTCCAAAAACTTAAAGAATGCTTGACTTTTTAGCGGAATACGGATATTGGGGATTGTTTTTGGCGTCGTTTCTGGCAGCGACCGTCGTGCCGCTCAGTTCGGAAGTGGTGTTCACCGGCCTCCTTTCCGCGGGATTGGATACGTGGATGTGTATTGCCTTTGCCACAATCGGTAACACGTTGGGAGGCGCGACAAGTTACTGGATCGGGTCGCTCGGCAAGACGGAGTGGATGCGAAAATACTTCGGAGTGCGCGAAGAACAAATCGAAAAGATGCAACATCGATTAAAAGGCAAGGGCGCCCTGATGGGGTTTTTCGGCTTCCTCCCTATCGTAGGGGAAGCCATCATCATTGCATTGGGATTCATGCGCGCGAACCCGTGGGTAGTTGTTTCTTCGATGCTGGCAGGGAAATTTTTACGGTATGTAGTACTCGGTTTAGGAGTAGAACAAGTTATAAAGATGTGGTTTTAGATTCTATAAAAAAGGTATGTCGACAATATTATTTCACGAAATCGTATATGGCCCCATCCACAGCCGGCGGATGGGTAGCTCTTTAGGTGTAAACCTATTGCCTTACAACGGCAAATTCTGTTCATTCGATTGCATTTATTGCGAATGCGGATTCAATAAAGATTTCCGCACTCAAGAGAAACTGCCTGACCGGGAAAACGTCCGGGCGGCGATGGAAGATAAGTTGCAGTCGTTGCATCGGGAAGGAGTGAATCTCGATGTCATTACGTTCGCCGGAAACGGGGAACCGACCATGCACCCGCATTTTGCCGGCATCATCGACGACACCATTACTCTGCGAAACTTGTATTTCCCGCAAACCCGTATCAGCGTACTGACGGACGGCTTTCACGTGAGCAAACCCGCCGTCTTCGAAGCGTTGAAAAAAGTCGACAACCCCATATTGAAACTCGATTCGGCTTTCGACGAAACGGTGCGCCTCATCAACCGACCTGTCTCCCGGCAGTATTCGGTAGCCCGGCAAGTAGAACTGTACAAGCGCTTCAACGGCGCGTTTATCCTTCAAACGATGTTCCTCAGGGGCGAATTCGAAGGACGCAAGATCGATAACACCACCCGTGAGGAAGTCTCGGCATGGTTAGGGCTCGTCAGAGAGATGAAGCCTCGCGAAGTGATGATCTACACCATCGACCGGGAAACGCCCGCCAAACAGCTCGAAAAAGCGCCGTTGGAGGTGTTACGCGAAATTGCCTCCCTTGTCGAAGCGATGGGGATTAAAACGGTGGTCGCGGGATGACGATAATTGGCAAATTGACAAATTAGCAAATTAGCAAATTAGCAGATTAGCAAATGTGGAAATGTGGAAATGTGTGGCGATGGAATTATTAAACTGTTGAATCAGGATATGGAGAGATCGGCGTTTATGACATTACATGAAGCGGTGCCGCTGATGCCCGAATCGCCCTTTCAATCGCCGATAACATGGACAATCGGGAACGACGAGGTTTGGGGCGTAACGGGCGGAAACGGTAGCGGAAAATCATTATTGGGCGACCTGCTCTGCGGAAAGATTGCCGTTAAGTCGGGAATCGTTCGCTATCATTTTTTGAACAAAGCGCATCAATCATCCTATGCCGTTTGGCAGGGAAAGCATGTCCGTAAGGTCGATTTTAAGGCGGCTTACACATTAGGCGACTTCCGCCATGCGTTTTACCAGCAGCGCTTCCATCAATCCGAAAACGAAGAGATGCCGGAGGTCCGCGACCTGTTGCCGCCGGAAGGGTTGAACGAAGAAATGCGTCTTATATTCGATATATTCGATATTCCGGAGCTGTTCGATCGCAAGCTCTCGCATTTGTCGAGCGGAGAATTGCGCAAATTCCTGGTCGCCCGTTCCTTTGCCGGACAGCCCGCGATGCTGATCTTCGACAATCCTTTTATCGGACTGGACGAGGCCAGCCGGGAGGAGTTGAACAATCTGTTCGCATTCCTTCTCAGACACTACCCTACCCGGCTACTGTTTCTGGCGCCCTCGCCGGCCGATCTGCCCCGCTGTATAACACATATCGTGGAAATGAACCGGTGCCGGATACGATATGCCGGTACATTAGACGGTTTAGCCCCGGAAAATGCGGCGGATAAAAACATGCTTCCGGATATCCATTGGAACCATTTCGATCAGAGAACCATCCCACCAAAAGGCGCCGAACTCGTATCGCTGTCGAAGGTGGATATCGTTTACGACAAGCGGATCATCCAAAAGAATCTCCACTGGCAGATCAAAAAAGGGGAGAAATGGGCGCTATTAGGGCCGAACGGTTCGGGCAAGTCGACACTGCTGAGTTATATCTTCGCCGATAATCCGCAGGCTTATGCCAAAGACATTCGTCTTTTCGGGCGGAAGCGCGGGACGGGCGAAAGCATCTGGGATATCAAAAGGCAGGTGGGCTTCACTTCCTGGGAGATGCATTTTTATTACCGTAAAAATATCCCCTGCCACGCCGTGGTTTCTTCAGGATTCTTCGATAGCATCGGATTGTTCCGCCAATGTACCGGGGAACAATCTCAATTGGCCGATAAGATATTGGATTTGTTGCGGATCGGGCACCTGAAAAACCGCCCGTTCCTGAAAATTTCCTCGGGGGAGCAACGCCTGGTACTTTTCGCGAGGGCGATCGTCAAAAATCCGTTATTGTTGATATTGGACGAACCGTTCCACGGGCTGGACGAGCACAACAAACGGCAATGCACGGCGATCATCGAGTCGTTTGCCCACCAAAAGGACAAAGCGTTGATTTATGTGACGCATATACGGGAAGAAATACCCCGCTGCGTGACGCATTTCATGCGGCTCGAGGCGCTTTGACCGTATCAATTGCCACCCGTAGACTTGTTCCAGCCGGAGTATGGAAAGTCATCCTTGCCCATCCGAAGGCACCTTGCCGAATTGTACCATTCTTAAGAACGCGCCGTCTTCATCGAAATAAAGCATGTGCCGCTCGTCAATATTCAGAGAATATCCCCTCACCTGAGCGTGACGAATCAAACTATATACTTTCGATCCCTTATAATACGTATCCAAGTAATCGAGAATTTTCTCCGGCAGTAACCCTTCAACCATTTTTGAAGGAAGACTCAGATCAACCGAGTAATCTTTTTCAATATACACAGCCTTGATAGAGCTCCAAGCACCGTTTGGATCCGTATCGATAAGGATCCGGGTATTTTTATTTTCATAGAGAAAGGAATACCGGTACTCATACGCTCCTACCAACGTTATTCCCTGCGGATAATACGATTTATAGGAAGTATCGTAATAATCGGCGATGAGCTTATCAACGATTTCAGAGGGTGGGGGCAGGATTCCTTTGTCTTTGTTTACCAATAAGTCTCTTTTTTCGAAGCGGAAGCCGTAATTTCCGTTTCCATACGAGGCAATAATCCGTATCTTGCCTAAATTCCCTACTCCCCTAATGGCCTCGCCGATACTTTCGGGGAGTTCGTTTTCCCCGATGCCGGTCAGGAA
Source organism: Limibacterium fermenti (assembly GCF_041902845.1). Lineage (GTDB taxonomy): Bacteria > Bacteroidota > Bacteroidia > Bacteroidales > Dysgonomonadaceae > Limibacterium > Limibacterium fermenti. Next base: position 3,871,134 of record NZ_CP159486.1, on the reverse strand, counting down.
CCTTTCCCCGCCGGCCGTATTATCGCTCCAGTCAAATGCTTCGCCATGTATCCACTCTCCTTTTTCATCAAAGCTGACAACAAGCGCGTTACCTATAAACAAGCGGTAGGCCGTACCTTCGTCTTCCGTTATTTTGAACAAATGCCCGTTAGCAGCCGCCGCCTCAAGCTTATTTCGTTTCAGAAACTCATTGTATTTGCTCTTGAAATCTTCATCCTTTATATCAGCTTCGCCCAATGTGACGCCGCCATAAGCCAACAAGTGCGTTTGAGCATAGTTGCGGCCGTTGTCGAGCGTGATTCCGATACCGGGCCCGTTCAAAGAATAAAACGCCGTGATAGCAGCCTGCGGTTCTTTTTCTTTCAATTTCCCATACACATAGCCATTGAGTATATTCGTGGCGGACAACGGCATTCCGTCTGCGGCTTCCACCGAGATCCAATCGCCACCCTGAGCGGCGAAAACGACGTGGATATCCCCTTGCAAGAGGACATAAAAGAAAGGATGTCCATTGGCATTTACGTCCTTGTTTTCCGACCGGGTGCCTCGTGTGCCTTGTCGTTTATCAATGCCGATGGAGACGATTTCATTGTCCGGGAAGTATTCGGTTAAAAACGTTTGCGAAGCAGCCGGCAAATCGAAAAAAGTGAACTCCGGAAGCCGCTCTTTCTCATCACAACCGTTGAAAGTAGCCATTCCTACGGACAACAATAGTATTAACGATAATTTTCTCATATCAAAAGTGTTAAGCAAACAACATTATTTTATTCAATGTGACCCAATCGGGTTTTAACGATGAAAAGACAAAGTCTCGGTAGCCGCCACTACTTGCCGGAGAATGATTTTTGCGTCTCTTTCTAAAACGGATGTTGGTCATCGAAATCGCTCCCAAGATAAGGGCGACGCCCACCCATTGCAACCATTCCACATGCTCCTGCAGGATAAAAAACGACGACAACACGGCCACCGGCAGCTCCGCCGCACTCAGTATCGCGCCTAACGATACGCCGGTCTTGGGCATCCCGTAAGAAAAGAACAGCGGGGGGATGACCGTCCCCAACAAGGCTAAGGGCAACCCCCATTTATATAATCCGCCGATCATCGTCCCATCGAAAAAGAAGGTGGGGCGGAAAATAAGGAAGATCATCACACAAGCCCCGGTAATCATCAGGGCGCTTTTCTTGAAAACGGGCAAATCATTCCCCACCCGCCCGCTGGTAAGGATGAACAGAGCATAGCAGAACCCCGACAATAGTCCGTAGGCAATGCCTTCGACGCTGACGTCAGCCGCCTCATTGTTGAACAATCCGCCGGCGAATAAGGTGCCGCCCAGCACAATGACCGCGGCGATGATTTGCAACCGTGCCGGCCGCTTCCGAAAGAAAAGATAGTCGAGGATAATGCTTATCCACAGGTTCTGCATCAATAAAATGATGGCGATGGAGGCGGGAATAAGTTGCACGCATTTGTAATAAAACACACTGACAAGTCCGGTAAAGATGCCGGGAAGGCACACTTTCCACCAAACGGTCGGTTTCGCCCCGGAAACGGCAGAGGCTCCGGACGCCTTGTTCCGGCCGCGCGTTACCAGACGTTGCATCCAATAGCCGGCCCATAATATAACCATTCCGAAGAAGGCTTGCGAGCCGGTGACTTCGCCCAAGTCATATCCCGCCCCGTAGGCATTCTTGACAATCGTCGACAACACTCCGAAGCTGCATGCCCCGAGAAAAACCACCAACCCACCTTTCAATTTGTCATTCATAATCCTCTTTTTTTTGCAAAACCGGGCAAAGATACGGCAAATTGCCATAGCCGGCAAGAATAAATCATGATCCCGCTCACACAATAAGCCGCCCGTTAAAGGCTCCTGCCCGCTACTTAGCCAACTGCAATATGCGGTACGCCCCGCTCGCGACGATGATGAAAACCACCGACCCGAGTACTTTGCAGTTGCAGGGTTTCGAGGGCCGATAAAATAGCGTCCGCATCGGCGGTGTGGTACACTTCCAGCGTGCGTCCGGGAAGGTCGAACACCAACGACTGTATGCCCTCCATCGGCTCCAACTTCATGCGGATTAATTGTTCCTCCGACGGACAATCCATCTTCTCAATATGATAAATACTCTTTTGCATCGTCTTGTTATAAATTGATTTTGATTCCCCCGTTAATTAAAAAACCGTCCAGCGGCGCATAGATATCCCTGAAAACGGGATTCGACACCGTACCGGTATAAATCGTGTCGAAGCGGGTTTGACGCGCATCGAACATATTCTCAAAATTAATATAAATCGCGAAATTCCGCCACATTTTCTCCGCCATAAACCCGCACAATACATAGTCTTTGCCCCTGACACCGTCGCTCAACTTCTGCCGGCTGTAATAAAACGCTTCCAACCCGAGTTTCCACGCATCTCCCACTTCATACATCAACACCGAGTTGAGCCGGTGCTTCGGAATCAGCGCCCTTTCGGCCTTCGCGCCGTTTTCGTGCAGGCGGGTATCGGTAAACGTATAGCCGAGGAATAAATGAACGTCGTGATACACGATTTTCACATTTGTTTCGGTTCCTTTCGTGTGAATGGCACCTGCAGAAGGAAGCAATTCGTACTCTTTTCCGTCCGGCAGGCTTTGAAGAAGGAGCGGATGGTCTAACCGCGTATAGAAAAACAACTGATTGATGCTGAATGTAGCATCCTCTCCGAGCGCGGTACGGTAATTGACATCGGCATTCCCGCCGTAACTTTTTTCGAGTTTCGCCGAGGCCTTGTCGATAGGCCGTACGTTGCGGTATTGGATTTGTTCGCTTTCTTCGGTGAAGAGGGAGGGCGTTTTATATCCGAATCCGCCGCCGATGCGGGAAGTCCATCCTTTCGCAATCCGGAATAAAGCCGATACGCGAGGCAGGACAACCATCCCGTACCCGTCCGTATAATCGCTTCTCAAGCCCGTTTCGAGCTGAACGCGTTCGGAGACATCCCAATCGTTCTGCAAAAAGACGCCGAACGTAATCTGCCGATACGAACGGAGCGGAAAATCGGACAGGCGTTTTTCCTTGAAATCATCCGTCCACCCATTCAGCCCCGCTATCCATTCCGTCTTTTCAAAGCGACGGGTATAGGAGGCTTCGGTGAACGATGAACGCTGCGTGCCTTCGAAGCGGTAACCGGGAACGGCCGTCGAGCGGTTGAAATAGCTGAGGCTGTTTTTCACCTGAAAGGCGCTGCCGGCGTCTATCGCATAATCGAACGTGAACTGCGTGGAATAACGCCGTGTGCGATTTTCTTCGAAATAACGGTGCGTATCGTCTCCCCGCCCTTTCAGGTAAAGCATATCGCCCCCTTTACGGTCTTCGACGGTGGCATTCACCCCGGCGCTAAGGGAGGCTTTCGAATTGAAATAAAGATAAAGTTTCGGATTGAAAACGAAGCGCTTAAATCGGGGGATGGCCGAAAAGCCCGCGTCGGAAGGGTCATAGGCTTCGTTGCGGTTGTGCGAAGCGAATACGGTCGCACCCCATTTCTCGAAACGTTGGCCATAAAAGCCGTTCACGTCCAATCCGCGGCCGGAGGTGGCGTTCACATGGAAGCGCAGGTCACGCTCATCGGCAGGCGTTTTCGATACGAGATTCACCAATCCCGCAATGGCTCCTCCGCCGTAGAGCGTCGACGTAGAACCTTTAATGACTTCTACTTGCTTGAGGTCGAGCGGCGGGATCTGCAACAATCCTAATCCGGCGGCGGCTCCCGAATAAACGGGAAAACCGTCTTTCAGTATCTGCGTATAACGCCCGTCGAGTCCTTGAATGCGGATGCCGGCATTGCCGCTTGTGGCGGACGTGGTCTGCACATGGATACCCGTACTTTCATTGAGCAGCATACGGATATCCCCGGGCTTCATATTCCCCTTTTCGTCCAACTCCTCGCTTCCGATAAATTCGATGCGGGTGGGAACATTTTCTATCGTACGGGTACTTCTTGTCGATGAAACCATGACCTCTTCGAGTTCTTCGGAATCTTCTTCGAGCAAGATTTCAGAAACCGTGGAATCCTGCCGCGGAAATACCACGACTTGCCGTTGCTCTTTAAAGCCAATCATGCGGAAAATGAGGGTCTGTGTGCCGTCGGGAATCTCAGCTAATGTGACGCGGCCGCTGTCATCGGCCATTGCCCCGAGGGAAGTACCCGATAAAAGAACCGTCGCCCCGGTGAGCGGTTCACGGGTTTTGCCGTCTTGGATAAAGGCGGTATACGTATTTTGCGCGAGAAGGGAATACGCGCACGAAACTGCTATCAGCAGCAGAAAAAATTTTATTTTCATTGTCTGAATGTCTGTTAATGTTTAAAATAAAGAAAATTTGCGGACAAGATGCCGCACTCATTTTTTCGCGGGGCATGTGTCCGCGCGAACACATCAACAGACTTGGGGCGGTTCCCATATTGGCGAATAGAAACCGGGAAGGGCTTCATGAGAATAGACGACCACCAATTCGCCCCGGCACACTTCGGTAAATCCGGGACAGTCGGTCATCGCCGGTACGATAAAACCATGGCAGGTGGCACATTTCATAAAAGGGGAACAACACGTACAACCGCTTTCTTCGAAATGCCCGGCCGACTCGCAGGCGGTGGTATCTTGCGCATGAAGCATGCAATCATCCTTAATAAAAAGCGGTACTGCCGTCATCAGCAATATATACACCGCGAATATAAACGAGACATGCTTCATGCCTGCAAAGTTAGGATTTTCTCTGAAAATGAGAAATAATTAATAACTTGCGAAGCCCCATCAAGCAAGTAAACCACAAGTTATCTTGGATACGACTCCAATGCAAAGTACGGTTCCGGTTTGCTCGTAATGAAATACTTGGTTCCTATGAGACCTTATAGAAGATTATCATTGTTTAAAGCATCCGGGCTTGATGAGGCTTTTATTTATTCACAAGTTAAAACTATGGCAAAGAAAGCGAAAAAAATCAAGACAAACAAGGGATTGAAATTGGAAATCGTGAATCCCAATTCGGCGGGTATCGATGTTTCTTCCACCGAAATGCAAGTATGTGTCCCGGAAGACCGGGATGGGGAAAACAACCGCCGCTTCGGCACGTTTACGCAAGATTTACACCTTATATCGGATTGGCTTAAAGCCTGTGGCATTGAAACCGTCGCCATGGAATCCACGGGGGTGTATTGGGTCCAACTCTACATGATACTGGAATCGGAGGGATTTGACGTGTTGCTGGTCAACGCCAAGGCCATCAAAAATATCAGTGAAAAGAAGACCGACCGGGTAGATGCCGAAACCATCATGGTCTTGCATAGTTACGGGCTTCTGAGAGCCAGTTTCCAACCCCAGAACCATGCCCGGCGCATCCGCAATGTATCGCGCCACCGTGACGGGTTGTTGAAAGCTTCTTCGCGGGAAGTGCTCCACATGCAAAAGGCCATGGAATTGATGAACATCAAATTGGGCAATGTCATCAGCGATATTTTGGGAAAATCGGGACAGGAGATTATTCGCGCCATTCTGGCCGGGGAACGCGATGCCCGAAAACTATCGGCTTTGGCCGATCCCCGATGCAAATCTCCCAAAGAAACCATCGCCAAATCCCTGCAGGCCAATTGGGACGAAGACCTGCTGTTCATGCTCAAACAAAGCTATGAACTGTATGTATATTACCAAAACCTGATGAAGGATTGTGACAAGCAGATAGAGGGCATCCTGCAGGAGTATCTCAAAGACGTTAAGCCCGAAGAAACTTCCAAGCCGGAGCAAAGGGCGAAAAAAGCAAAAGCTCAAAAGAATGCCGTCACGATAGATATCGAAAAGCACGCGATCCGATTATGGGGTGTCAACGCGATGCGCATACCGGGTGTCAGTGAAGCGGCCCTGTTGCGGTTGGCCGGTGAGCTGGGACACGATTTTACCGATAAGTTTGACTCATACAAACAGTTTTGTTGTTGGTGTAACCTCACACCCAACAACAAAATATCGGGAGGAAAACTCCAGTCCAGCAAAATTCCAAAGCGCAAGAATCCTGTTGGACAAATCCTGCGTTCTTCGGCAAACTCCCTGAAAACAAGTAAAACGCCCTTAGGATATTACTTCCGGCGTATACAGGCAAAAAGCGGTTACTTGCCGGCTATTATCGCTACTGCGAACAAATTGGGAAGAATACTCTATACAATGGTTAAATACAAGGTCGAGTTTGATGACTCTTTTACCCAAACCAGCGAAACCGAGATACTTAGAAGAAAATTGATTAAGACCCAAAGAACCCTCGAAAAACTTCAAAATCAAATCAAAGAATGCGGATGAGATGGTTTGTTATATAGAAGATAATAAAATTGAGTTTTTCTTGTGATGATTATCCATAGATTTATTGTTTGCTGTCAACTAAAAAAATTCGTCCCCTCTCAATGAGGAGACGAACATCCATTTTACGACGAAAGATAAAAACGATTCCCTACACGAATGTTTTCTTCAATTCGGCGACCCAAGCCTCCACACGGCTGTCGGTCTGGTCGTATTCGTTATCCTCATCAATAGGCAATCCGACCCATGTATCATCGATAACCGCTTCGGAAGCATCATACGTATACCCTTCATCCGGAACTTGACCGATAAGGCGGGTTTTATCGTGAATCGCATCATAAATCACTTTCATCGATTGGGCAAACGTGTCCGAAAACGAAGCGCTGTCGCCCAACCCGAAAATGGCAACGGTCTTATCCGACAAATCGGCTTTAGAAAAAGTCGGCAGGAAGCTGTCCCAATCATCTTGCAAATCCCCAACCCCCGTAGTAGAAGTCCCAAGAATAAGATAAGGATACGCTTTAATCTCATCCAATTTCACACTATCCACATTAAACAGATCGGCATTTCCATCAAAAAGATTTTTAATCTTTTCCGCTACCTGTTCGGTGTTTCCACCGGAGGATCCGTAAAGAATGGCTATTTTACTCATTGTGTATTTGTTTTTGAATTAATAAATGCATGTAGTAAACAGTTTATGGGGCAAATTGTTTGTCGATACGACAATAAAATCCAAAGGAACACTTGTTTCTTTGGAAGATATACCGAAAAATAGTATTTTTGCAACTCTTATTCGGCGCGGTAGTTCAATGGATAGAATAGAAGTTTCCTAAACTTTAGATCCGGGTTCGATTCCCGGCCGTGCTACTTATCGTAAAGAAACCCGTCATGAAAAAAGAAACAGTACTCATCGCTCTTGCCACCCTATTGCTTGTCTCTGTGTCGTGCCGTTCCGGAAAAACGAGGCCGGAAACCGACAAGGAAGAATGGATAACGCTTTTCAACGGCCAAGATTTATCGGATTGGACTCCGAAAATCAGAGGATACGAAGCCGGCGACAACTTCGGAAACACATTCCGGGTGGAAGACGGTATGATAAAAGTCCGCTACGACGCGTATGATACATTCGACAACCGCTTCGGGCATTTATTCTTCAACGAACCGTTTTCGAATTACTTGTTGCGTGTGGAATACCGCTTCGTCGGACATCAATGCCCGGGCGCTCCCGAATGGGCATATAAAAATTCGGGAGTGATGATTCATGGGCAAACGCCCGAGAGCATGGCAATCGATCAGGACTTTCCGGCTTCCATCGAAGCGCAATTTTTGGGAAGCGATTCGTCGGTACAACGGACAACCCTGAATGTCTGCACGCCGGGAACCAATATCGTAATAGATAACCGACTGGTCCCCGATCATTGCACGAATTCGGCATCGGGCTTCTTCTTCGATGACGAATGGGTGACCGCCGAAATCGAAGTAAAGGGCAACGAGGTGATTCGCCATATAGTGAACGGCGATACGGTATTGACCTATCATCAGCCGCAATTGGATGACAGAGAGGCGAATTTCGCCGTTCTTGAACGTTTAAACGGCGGCAAAATGCTCCGTGGGGGAACCATTTCCCTGCAAAGCGAGGGGCACCCTATCGACTTCCGGAAAGTAGAACTAAAAAGACTTCCTTAACCGCCTTTTTCCATCCGGTAGACAATCGCCGACATTCGTAAAAATATTAAATTAATCAAAAACAAGTTTTACCGATTGGGTTATTGCCCGAAATGGATTAATTTTGTAATCCATTGCATTATGAAAAAAGGGTTTCATGAAAATAGACTTTAAAGAGCGCACGCCGCAACTTATCGCAATCATCGCCGTATTGGCCGTCATCTTAGCGATCGTCATCGGGTTTCTGGTCAACAGGAACTCCAAGATTAGCAATATGCAGGAAGAATTCGCGATCTCCAAAGAGCAACTCGAAGACGAGTACGAAGCGATCTCTCTTCAATACGAAGGATTTAAATTCAGCGTACAAAACGATTCGCTGCTCTATAAACTCGAAAACGAACAAGCCAAAGTCCTGCGCTTGCAGGAAGAATTACGCCAAACCAAATCGACGAATCATGCGGAGATAAAAAGGCTGAAAAACGAATTGGAATCGTTGCGCAAGATATTGCGTTCGTACATTCATCAAATCGATTCGTTAAACCGCCTCAACCAGGAGTTACGCGAAGAGAACAAGCAAATCACGCAACAATATCAACAAACAAGCCGCACGTTGAACCAAGTGTCGCAAGAGCGGAAACAGTTATCGGAAAAAGTGTCGTTAGCGGCGCAGTTAGTTGCTACGAACATTTCCGTAAAAGCCGTAAACGCCCGCGGACGCGAACAAAAACGGCTGAAAAAGAGTACGCAATTCGTCCTGTCGTTTACCATTTCCCGCAATATTACCGCCGAGCCGGGCGAAAGGACTATCTACGCACGCATCCTGGCTCCCGACGGATCGGTATTGACCAAAAGCGCCGGGAATACATTCCCTTACGAAAACCGGGATATCCAATTCTCCATACAACGGGTTATCGAATACGGCGGCGAAGAAACGCCCGTCACGATGTATTGGGATATCGAGGAGTTTTTGATGCCCGGTACGTATAAGGCCGATATTTTTGCCGATGGCTACCACATCGGGTCGCGCAGCTTTACGATGGAAGAGTAACAGGTGACCGTTATGGAAAATCCCGCTATTCCCTATTTGTTTTTCGTTACAACGGTTTTTCTCGTCGCTGCGGATAATATCCATGCACAGAGTATCGATGACGAGTTTAAGCGGCAACTGAAGCAATCGCTCATTACCGACGGGCCGATGGGGAAGCCTGAACTGAAAAAGGATCCTTTTAAGATACGTCAGGACAGAAAAGAAGTCCTAAAAGTTTCCCCAACCACCAAACTGCCGACCCAATACGATCGAGTAGAACTTTTGGAGCCGGAGTCCCCGGAAGAAAAAATTCATCTTAATCTGGAATATACCAACCCAAAAACGGATCAGCTTTCCCGTAGCGCGTATGACTATTCGACCGGAAAAGTCATTCCCATCCCGGATACCAACAGCAAAATCCAACAAGGGCTAAACACCCGCAACGACTACGGGATAGGACTCTATATCGATGAAGAGAGCGCTCCCGAATGGCTGCGTAAAATCCGGAATATAACGACACCCGGATATAGCGGCTTCGATGTCGATCCGGTACGAGCCATCCAACGCCATAAAGCCGCAAAGCGTCAGGAAAAAATCAACAAAATCCTCAAGGTCTACGATATGAAGTAATTTCCCCGCGTCATGAACAAACCATCCGCATGCCGAAAGCAACCTGAACGTGTAACCCCTCCGCTCGTTCCTCGCTCGTCCCCTTATGCTAAGGGGACAGTTGCGGAGTACCGCGAAGCGGGGAAGGGTTAAAAAACGGGAGCTGTCGCTTTGCGGCTAATCATTTTAAATTATATAAATTGAAATTTATACCGTATATTTGCAGTTAACAATTTCGCGGATAGAGAATGGACAATTACATCGTTTCGGCACGAAAATACCGGCCCTCCACCTTTCGTTCGGTGATAGGCCAAGAGGCGCTTACCACAACATTAAAGAATGCGATCGCAAACAACAAACTGGCACATGCTTATTTGTTCAGCGGGCCGCGCGGTGTGGGTAAAACCACCTGCGCACGCATCTTCGCCAAAACCATCAACTGCCTGAACCCGACACCCGAACACGAAGCATGCAATCAATGCGAATCGTGCGTGGCGTTTAACGAACAACGCTCGTACAATATCCACGAGCTCGACGCCGCTTCGAACAATTCGGTCGATGATATCCGCACACTCATCGATCAGGTCCGGATTCCTCCCCAAATCGGTAAATATAAAGTGTATATCGTCGATGAGGTGCACATGCTCTCCACGGCCGCCTTCAACTCGTTTTTAAAAACGCTCGAAGAACCTCCTGCCCATGCCATCTTCATCCTCGCCACCACCGAGAAGCATAAGATCATTCCGACGATTCTGTCACGCTGCCAGGTGTACGATTTCAACCGCATCAGCATCACGGACATTGTCGAGCATTTGCAATATGTCGCCAAACAAGAGGGGGTAGAAGCAGAGCCCGAAGCGCTGAATATCATCGCCCAAAAGGCCGACGGCGGTATGCGCGATGCATTGTCTATCTTCGACCAAACGGTTAGCTTCACGCAAGGGCACATCACCTACAAAGCCGTCATCGAAAACCTGAATGTGCTGGATTACGAATATTATTTTCGGCTTACAGACGCCATTCTCGCCGGCAGCGTGGTCGATTGCCTGCTTATATTGAACGATATCCTCAACAGCGGATTCGAAGGACAGTATATCATCAGCGGCATCGCTTCGCATTTCCGAGATGTTTTGGTCTGCAAAGACTCCATCACGGCGCAACTGTTTCAAGTCGGGGCTTCCATACGGCAACGCTACATCGATACGGCCAAAAAATGCAGCGTCGGGTTCCTTTACAAGGCCATCGAAATTGCCAACGACTGCGACCTGAGTTATCGCTTCAGCAAAAACAAACGCTTGCTGGTGGAACTGACGCTTATCCGCTTGTGCCAATTATCGGAAAGGAAGGGAACCCAAACCCCGTTACATCCTGAAGACAAAAAAAAAGAGCTGAAACCGATCTCCCTACCGGATAAGAAAGAATCTTCCGCGTCTTACACGCCACCCATTCCGGAAATGAGCCGGCAGCCAGCCGTTTCTGCTTCGAAACCGGTTGCACAAGCATCGCCCCAACCCAAAGAAGAGCCGGTAAAGGCGGCGGAAGACAAGAGCGTTCCGCCCGAAGCCGCAACGCCTCTCAAAAAGAGAACAGTCTCGCTCTCGGGCATGGGCATATCCATTTCGTCGATGGGCGAAAAAAAAGAGCCGGAAAAACGGCAAGCGTTCTCCAATACGAAACAGAACGGGTCCGATTTATTTTCGGAAAAAGAATTAATTCGCAACTGGAAAGAGTTTGCCGATAACTTGCACGAAGAAAAGCTATTGCAAAATACGATGTCGCTATACATTCCCAAAATGCTAAGCGACACGTTATTTCAAGTCGAAGTAAATACCGAAATCAATAAGCAATACTTGGAAGACAACAGCTTGGATATCCTGACGTTTTTGCGTGAAAAACTGCATAACGACGACATCACCATGACCATTAAGATTTCGGACCAAAATGTGATCAAAAAGCCGATGACCTCCCATGAAATCTTCGATGAGATGGTGCAAAAAAACCCTTCGTTGCAAAAACTATCGGACGAATTCGGACTGGAACTGAGTTAGAGCGCTGCTTTCACCGTCAAGACTATTTCCCGAGGGCGAATGCTTCTTTGCGTCGAATACACCGACAAGGGATTATAGGAGGTATAGGTATAATTACGATGATTCAACACATTCTTCCATTGTAATTGTATCGTTATCCTGTCCATCTTATAAGAAGCCGAAATATCCATAAAAAGAAGATTGACCGCATTGTCACGAGTGATTTCATTGCGAACATATTCACCCGCAACAGACGCATCGAACCGGCGTTGCATATAGTAGAATGAAACCTTGTGGTTCATATTCCACAAACCGTTTAATGCTCGATGATTAAACGACGATAAATTTCGCTGCAATTCGCCGTTGTTGTCGATTTCGGTATGATGGGAGGGCGATAGGCTGAAAGCCGGCTTCAACAGGAGTGTATGAAAAGAATAGGGCAATAACTCGCTCTCGCGAATTTGCGCAGACCGATTGTATCCGTACGATGCCTCGAGCGATACCTTGGTGTTTATATCGAAGAAGCCTTTCGAGACAATCGTATTTATCGCGTAAGCCGACTCGACATGCGGCGTATAACGGCGCGTCCACCGGAAGACATTGTCCTCGACGCTTTGTTCGAAGGTGTGGTTTACCCTGCTATGCGACGCAAGCCAATCGATCGTCACAAAAAACTCCTGCAACGTATTTTTATACTCCGTGCGCAACGTATAAAGCTGTTTGACAGTAGTGGGTATGCCGGTTTCATTTTTGACGACGGTACGGTAATCGGTAAAATACGAGTGCCGGTAAAATGCCGTTATATCGTTTAATTCTTTCCTATACTGTGCCGATAGACGGGCGTTCCACGCATAATTTATTTTATAATCCGTCTTGAAATGAATTGCCCGAAGGAACAACGGTTCCCGATTGTCCGGAAACAAAACAGTCTGTAAAGGAATCGACAGATTGAATTTAAGAGAGCGAAGCAAATACTCGTACGCGGGAGTCGCCCACAAACGATGATGGGTCTTCAAGTTATTAAAATCGATGGAAACTCCTGCCGTATAATGCTGGGCTATTTTTGTTTGCCGGATGATCCAACCCGATTCGGCATGCGCATAAAAGCCTTGCAACGGCAAAGGTTGTTCGCGCCGGTTGAAATCCAAACGTTCGCGCCGCCGCCAGTACCCGACAAGGGATTTCAACTGAAACACGTTTCCGCCGGCCGACGTGCGGGTAATACTGAAATTATCCAGTAAGGCAATCGCTTTATCGCTCTGTCGCTGCGCAACCTTATAGCTACCCGAAATGCCGGTATTCACAAGATTGTTTTCGAAATGAAAATCCAGTTTATTCCGCAAATAATGCGTCGAAGCATTGTCTTCATAATCGGCCGATAAATGTAATTGCCCGCTTTTCAAACGGCTATTTTTATTTTCTTCAATTGTCAGCGTATCCTCCGGATTAAAATAAGTCGTAACGGAATTGGTTTGCTGCATAATGTCATCTTGCGTGTAAAAGACATTCACCTTTAACCGCGAATCTCCGCCCAATCGATACAAACGGTTGCCCGTAGCGACGGCGGCATCATTAAAAAGCCACCGTCTTTCCTTCAACGGTGCGGTAATGGTCCTCGACGGCAACAAACGATAATCCGGCAGTGCAAGCATATCGTCTATCCCTTTGTCGGCCTCCCGGGTAATGCCGTTTCCGGTATCGGACAACTTTAATGCATAAAGGGATTGGCTTTTGCGGGCAATCTGCAAGGCATTGGCTTCGGCTTCATATAAAAAATCATCCGCTGAAAAGCCGGCCGCAACGTTGGGATTGAAATTCCATTTATCTTTGAAGCTGTCTTTGAGTTTGATATTGATATCGGCTACATCGCTCGGGACCTTTCCTTCCAACGATTTAATGCGTTGATGATTATCCAATACTTCCACTTCTTTGACCGACTGTGAGGAAAGATTGCGGCTCACGCTTTTGTAACGGCCGTCCATCAAATCCAATCCTTCCACATACATCGTCCCGATGGCTTTGCCCTTGTATTGAATGTCTCCGTTGTCGGAGACCTGAATGCCGGGCAGGCGCTTCATTAAATCTTCGACCGTTTTATCGTTTTCACGCAGGAACCGGGAGGCATCATACCGTATCGTGTCGCTCCGCCCCCATATTCGGCCGGGACGAATGGTGACTTCCTTCAGCCGGATAGGTGAAGATACCATCTGAACAGAAAACACCCTCCGGTTACCGATCCTCTCCGAGAAAGGCGCATAACCCATTAACGAAACCGAAAGGGTAAGCGTATCCGGTGAAATGTTCAACGGGACGGAGAACTCTCCTTTTTCATTACTGAAAGAAAAAGCGATCGTTTGCCCCCCTTTCAATACAAGCGCAGCAGCAGCAGCGTCGAGCGGTTCACCGGTTTCGGCATCCCTTACGGTGCCGGAAAGCGTGTGCTGGGCATTCCCCCGAAAACAACAGGAAAATGCCCCCACGCATAAAAAGCAGAGTATTTGTTTAACCATTAATTCAATTCTATCGGATTATAGGGATTGCTCAATTTTTTGATATCATTCCCCATTTCATCCTTTACGGTAACCGCTACGTTCGGTGCATTTACTTTTATATATCCCTGCGGATCGGCGTTAAAACGCTCATGCTGCTTGTTCAATTCCTTACGGGAAACCTTTCTACGGGAGGTTTCCGAAATTTCAATCAGGGAAGAAGCGCGGTTTTGCTCGATGCCGGTACACTCGAAGCGGTAATGCTTGTGCGTATCTTCCGCTTTCAGAATTAATCCCGGCAATCCGTGCAGTTTCCATGGCCCGTCGCTACGTGGAATGTCAAGCGTAAACCACACTTCGTAGTCGCGCCCGTAAAGGCCGCCCGTCGCTTTGCGGCACGAATAACCGCAGACAGTCATCGTATCGGAATGAATTGTCCATTCTATTTTCGGCATCGGTTCTTCGACCACGAAATTATCCGTAGCAACACGGTCGAGCAATGTCAATCGCCCACGGGGATAATTTTTATAAATACGGTGTGAAATCGCACCGAAACCATATTGCCGCAGATGGTCGTTAATGGTTTGTTGCGACGCCTTCGCCCGAATATCCGCACGGAGTACGGAATCGGCTATAAAGGACGTATAACTGTAATATTCCGATACATTCCTCCCTATCCGTAGCATCATCGTCTCTTGAGTGAGGTTATCAGGATTCTTCGTATCTTCCACGAAGGAAACAGCGTACTGTATCGAAAAAACAAGCGAATCAAGCGGTTGCAATTTAGCTCCGTACGAACTGAAATCGGCAATCGTGATACGCTGCCCGAACACGGTCAGGCCAATCGAAAACAAGGCGGTAAAAAACAAAATTCTTTTCATAAAGCATCTTTTTTCGGACAAATATACGCTCTCACCGATGGCCGGCAACGAATTTCATATTACTGAAATATTACTCCGGCAAAATTTGTCCGGAAAAACCCCTCCGGTCTTTGTGTGAACGCGTATCTTTGTTCCGAAATCAATAGAATCGGTATGAAATCGGGGAAAATAAAATTAATTTGGTCGTTAAGTATCACGGCAGCATTGTTCGTGATACTTTTACAAGGATATTGGTTATACAATCAATACCGGTTTGCGCTCGAAAAATCGGCAGATGAAGTAAGCGCTCAAACGTTATCGGCTTGGGACGACTATAAGGCATGGCGAAAAGCAAAACTAAAAACTCAACGCGAAAATTTGAAGGCCTATAATACGAATTTGAATCAAGAGACATATACCCTCTATCTTTCCGATTTAAAGAAATCGACCACCGATTGGACTATTTCCATCAATACCGTCAAGAATCCGGAGAAACCCGCGATACAACATTCGCGGGACAGCATTGATGACCCGCAAAAAAAGACCGAATACCTCCTGAAGGAAATCAATAAAAATCTACTTCTGACGGATACAATAACGACACTACAAAAAGATTCCACAACGAAATGGAAGGAAAAACTATTCGAAACAGACTCCACGCTCTCGACCGTTTTCCGTTTCAAAACCGCGGAAAATCAGAATCTGGTTTACGATGCCGTGGATGTATTTCTTGCCGATATGAATTCACCGTTTAAAATAAGCGATATGGATAGCTTAATACAACAAAAAACAGGCAATACGGGAACCCGCATTGACACGTTATCGCTGTCCGGCGATTCGGTCTTATGGCTACCGAAAACGATTAAAAATCTGTCGGTGATAAGCCCTTCGGTTACCGTGGTGATTCCTTACAATATCCTGAAAAGAAAGATTGCAAACGTAAACGTTCCGCTGGTTCCCGCCCGGATAATCAAAACCATGGCGATTCAAATCATTGTAAGCATGATTTTCCTTATCGTACTGATCGTCTGCTTATCGCTTCAGATACAAACTATTTCGCGGCAACAGCGCATCGGCAAATTACGGCAGAATTTTGTCAATACGACGATTCATGAATTGAAACGTCCGATACAGACTTTGAAAACCATTGTTTCCTATCTTCAACATTCTGTGTCGGGAGAATCGGAAATGCTGAATAATGCCCGTATCGAAACCGATAACCTGACCTCTTATCTGCAAAAACTCCGCGACGTAAACCAGGCGGAAACGATGAAGGAGAGTTTACTCTTTTCGTTTTTCGACTTCCCGGCGCTCTTGAATGATTGCGTAGAAAATATACGAAGAAACACGGAAAAACCTCTCCGCATCGAAAGGCCTATTTCCCATGCGCCCCTTTTCATAACCGCTGATAAAACGGTAATGAGTAATATCATTATCAATCTGTTGGAAAATGCCGTAAAGTATTCGGGCGACGAAGCGACGATTCGCTTCCGTGCCGAAAATCGGGACAATCATTTATTTTTCAGTATATCGGACAATGGAATCGGAATTGCACCCTCGGAGCAAAGCCATGTTTTCGACCCGTTTTTCCGCTCGAAGAATGCATACGTAACATCCCTTCCCGGAATGGGATTGGGATTGAGCTATGTAAAAATGGCCGTAGAAGCTCACGGGGGAACTATCGAAATACAATCGAAGCCCAATAACGGCACAACCGTCACCGTAAAAATACCGCAGCAATGAAACCTTCCGTAAAAATTCTTTTTGCCGACGATGACTTCAAATATTCGCGCTTACTAAAAGAGTTCCTCGTGCGAAACGGTTACGATGTGACGTATGCAGGCAACGGACGCATCGCATTAGATCTTTTCGATAAAGTAAATCCCAATGTCGTTCTGCTGGATGTAAATATGCCGGAAGCGAACGGCTTTGAAGTGGCTGAAGCGATTCGCAAGAAAAACGCCAAAGTTCTTATTTTTTTCCTAACCGACCGTAGCGACAAAACCGACCGGTTAAAAGGCTTCCAACTAAAAGGGAATGATTACCTCGCCAAACCCTTTTATCCGGAGGAGTTACTGGCGCGGATAGAAGAGCGGTTGGGACATGCTTCCGAAACGGTACAACGGATTTACAAAGTGGGCAATACGTCGTTCCATTACACCACCAACGAACTCATCACCGGAAATACCAAGACCATCATTACCTCCCGTCAGGCCGATATCTTGCGCCTTCTGATAGAAAGTATCAACGAAACGGTAAGCCGAGACTTGCTGCTAAACACGGTTTGGGGCGCCGACAATTATACCAATTCGCTCGCATTGAATGTGCAAATAACCTATTTGCGACGCGCGCTGCAACTCGATAAAACTCTGAGAATTATTTCGGTCGTGAAAAAAGGATACATGCTCTGTGAAAAGTTATGAGCGCCACTTTCCTCCCACTTAATCCTCCCCTATCTGATGCAAGTATTCCTCGAGAGGAATGCCGCTGAATGTATCGGGATTATCTTTATTGAGCCAAATCAAGCGGAAAACCGTTTCGGCGGCTTTTTTTACCGCATCTTGCAAGGCAAATCCCTGTAGTTTATAACTGACCAGAAACGAAAGGAAAATATCGCCCGTACCCGGAACGCTGCAAGGGAGGTAGTCGAACGGAACCGTAAAGTACGCGTCGCTTTCGCGGTCATATCCGCTTACGCTATGAGCGCCCGTAACGTCATCCACAACGCTCGTAATCACCACCGAACGCTCTTTACGGCCTCTCAACCGGTCGATGATTTCGCGTAATCCTCCGGCATCGATGGTTCGCGCGCCCACGAAACGGCCGGTAAGAAAAGTAGCCTCGGTGAAATTCGGGACGATGAGGTCGGCCGCTTCAATCATCGACCGCATATAATCGACCGTATCCACCGCGATTCCATTATAGAGCTTACCGTCGTCGGCCATAATCGGATCGGCCACAACATACAACTTGGGATTGAGCGCGCGTTGCTCCCGGATATATTCACAAATGATTTTCACCTGCTTGCTCGAAACCACAAACCCCGTACAGATACAATCATGTCTGAAATTCAATTTCCGCCACACCTTCAACGTGTTTTCCATATAGGAAAACGTGTCCAACATGGCATAATCGCCATAATTGAACGTATTCGAAACCAATGCCGTGGGCAGGTTGTACGTCGTAAATCCCAAATGAGAGAAAATGGGAAACATGGCCGACAAAGCGACTTTGCCATATCCCGGCAAATCACTGACCAATAGAATTTTCTTTTTATTCATAATCGTTTCTGATACCGTCGTGTAATAGCGGTGGAAAATAGTTTGCACAAAAGTACGAAATAAACGAAAAAAACCAAGTGAATCGGCTTAAATGGATGCCTTCCCGGACGGCGGATGACGGGTTGGAACACGCATAGTAGCCGGTGCGCTCATCATAGTATCCGTTCAAACCACAATATTATTCGTTTTGGCTATTGGAGTATCTGTTTAGAGAATAGTTGTAGCCGCTCAAGGCAGGGAAGGAGCCGGAGGGTATATCTTAGCAACCGGTATAGCCATTTTTATAGCCGTAGAAGCCGGTATATTCACCGTTTTAGCTGTTTTATCATCCGTAATGCCCTTATATGCCGGCGTAAATCAAAAATAAACGGTATATTTGTGCATCGAACAACCTGTAAAATGTTTTGCAATATGCTTTATTATAATTTAAAACCCATCATGAAGCTGCGGGGAATCAGCCACCCATATTCTTTCCTGGTAAATGCAGGTTTCAGCCCGAAAATAGCCCAGAAGATTTCCGGCGGGACGATGCGCAGCCTCCGGATGAGCCATGTGGAACGCCTTTGCCTCGCGCTGATGTGCGAACCGAATGACTTGCTCGCATGGAAACCCAATCCGGAGGGTGTTTACCCTGAAAATCTGCCGCTCTATAACTTGCAGCCGGCGGAAGATGAAACAATGAACCTCCATAACACGCTGCTGAAGATGCCGTATGACGAACTGAAAGCGCTTACACAGAAAATAAAAGAATTGAAAGAGGAAGAATGAAGGTATTTTGGATGATTGCATGCGCCGTTTCGCTTTTCTATTCGTGTAAGCGCCCCACACAAACGCAGGAGCCGCCCCATACGCTGATGGGGACGGATTCGGTAGCCGTATCCGGCGCGTTCAAGACCGATACGATTATCGACAGCCGGTATACGTTTGACGAGGCGGTCGCCGGTACCAAAGCTCCGGAATCGATTATCCATCAGCTTATCCTGTTGGATGTCCTATACCTTTCGACCGACGGGAAACTTCATAAGGGGCAGATCCTGACGAATGGAAAATTGCGGGACGATATCGCTTATCTGTTCGATTTCATGCTGAAAGAAGGCTTCGTAATCGAGAAAGCTGTGCCGGTTGTCCGATATGGCTGGAACGATAGTTTATCGATGGATGATAACAACACTTACAGTTTCTGTTACCGGAATGTATCCTATTCGAAACATGCCACGGGGATGGCTATCGACATCAATCCGCGCTTTAATCCGTTGCGGTGGAAGCTAAAGGATCTTCCCAACCGGCCGAAAGGGGCTGTGCACGATACGACCGTCAACGGCACGCTGTATGAGGGACATCGGGTGGTAGAAGCATTCCGGAAGAGAGGGTTCCGCTGGGGACATACCTTTTCGAAATATTACGACGACCACCATTTCGAAAAACGATAGCGCCGGGGCGCCGGTCTGCGGTCACCGGTCTACAGTCTTTAGACTTCATTCGTCATTCGTAATTCGTAATTTGTAATTCGTAATTTGTAATTTGTAATTGTCTAATGTCCCCCCGTCTCAAATTCCCCCGCCCCATCTCCCTCGGTCGAGATTGCGATAGTTGATGGCCTCGGCCAAATGATGAGGCAAAATACGATTGCTGCTTTCGAGATCGGCAATCGTGCGCGCGACTTTCAGGATACGGTCATAGGCCCGCGCCGAAAGGCTTAGTTTTTCCATGGCGGTCTTAAGCAGCATAAGGCCGGCCTTGTCGGGCGCGGCATATTTGCGCAACATTTTGGACGTCATTTGCGCATTGCAATAAATGCCTTCCACATCTTTAAAACGCAGCGCCTGTATGTCGCGGGCTTTCACCACGCGCTTGCGGATGTCGCAACTCTTCTCGCCGGGTGCGGGGTCGGACAATTTTTCGAAGGAAACGGGGACACTTTCAACCTGAATATCGATGCGGTCGAGCAACGGACCGGAGATCTTGTTCCAATATTTTTGTATCGCTCCGGGCGCGCAAATACATTCTTTATCGGGATGATTGTAGTATCCGCAGGGACACGGATTCATCGCCGCCACCAACATGAAGCTGGCAGGATAATCGACGGTGAATTTTGTTCTCGAAATGGTTATTTTACGATCCTCCAACGGTTGCCGCAAGACTTCCAGTACATTCCTGCTGAACTCGGGAAGTTCGTCGAGAAAGAGCACGCCGTTATGCGCCAGGCTTATTTCTCCGGGCTGCGGATAAGCGCCGCCTCCTACCATTGCCACATCGCTGATGGTATGGTGAGGCGACCGGAAAGGGCGGTGGGTAATCAACGAAGTCTCGCCTTCGATCTTCCCGGCAACGCTATGTATTTTGGTTGTTTCCAATGCTTCTTCGAGATTTAACGGCGGCAAAATAGACGGCAGCCGCTTGGCCATCATGGATTTTCCCGATCCGGGAGGCCCGACCATCAGGATATTATGTCCTCCGGCGGCAGCAACCTCCAGGGCGCGCTTGACGGTCTCCTGTCCTTTTACATCGGAGAAATCGAACTCGAAATTCGTTTGGTCTTTGAAAAACTCCCCATAGATATCGACCTTGGTCGGCTCAGGGCGATACTTATCCGTAAAGAAGCGCACCACATCCCCTATCTTTCCGATTCCGTAGATATCCACCCCGTCGATAACCGCGGCTTCACGCGCATTTTCAACGGGAAGAATGAGCCCTTTGAATCCGTTTTCTTTCGCCATCACGGCCATCGAGAGGGCTCCTTTCACCGGAAGAATGCTCCCGTCAAGGGATAGTTCCCCCATCAATATATAATGAGATAGATTGGCGAAAGGCAACGACGACCCCGAAGCCGCCAGTATTCCTATCGCAAGCGGAAGATCGTAAGCCGACCCTTCTTTCCGAATATCGGCCGGCGACATATTAATGACTATTTGTTGGTGCGGAACGGTAAACCCGCTCACTTGTAATGCCGAAATAATACGCTCATGGCCTTCTTTTACAGAAGCATCGGGCAATCCAACCAACGAAAACCGGATACCTCTCGAACAATTTACTTCTATGGTTATGAGTTTTGCATGTATTCCCTGTACCGCTGCACCAAATACTTTGACCAGCATAACACATTATAAATTAATCTATTCTACAGCCTCAGTTACGGTGGGGTTGTTGATTGTATTTTCTACACGTTGCGCCGCAATACCTCGATCCAAAATCTTACCCGAAGGCGAAATCAAAATATTATACGGAACAGACTGTATATTGTATGAATTGACGATCTCGGATGCCCAACTGTTTTTCTCCGGCACAATCGTCCACGGAATGGAATCATTTTCCAGATACGAAACAGGATACCTATCCGAATCGATATAGATGGAAACAAAGGCCACACTGTCTTTATTCAACTCTTGATAGGCGTTTTTAAGAATGCTGGACGTTTCACGCGACTCCAACCCTGAGGCCGAAACAAACGAAAGAAGCAGATATTTTCCCGAAAATTGATGCGAATAAACCTTTTTATCCTCTTTATCCGTCAATTGGAAATAGGGCAGGGAACTGCCTTCTGCCGATTGTTTCAGTTTTTCGGAATACGATTTCAGATTCATCGCCATGAGCGAAGACGAAATGTCTCCATCTACATAGCTCAGCACCCGCTCGAGGGCTTTCGAATTTTCGCTGTTGGTAAAAAAATCATTGATCAGGATCAAGCTCGATAATTTGGAAGGATGCTCCTTGACAAAATCTTCGGCCCGTTGCCTTAATTCATGATTCAACGAATTGATTTGACCCATTTTTTCGATTTCGGTGAGGACGCCTTTGTTCGAATCGGAATGATTTTTCCGTTCTTCCTGAAAATTGATCAGCAATTGTCCCCGCTGCGTAAGGACATCTTCATTTTGGGTTTTAAAAAGGGTAAGGTCATCGTTAATTTCGCTTCCGGAAACACGTATCAAATCCGGGAACCGGGCGTCTCCTTTTATCGATAATTTGTCGGCTTTATTGCCAAATACCACCGTTGCATTATTGAATTCGTTGAAATAAAGAGTGAAAACCGTCAAGGTGTCGATTTCTTTGCGGTATTTGAATTTACCCTTTTCTTTCACTTCAATCGTGTCCAAAACGAGCGTATCGGACGAGACATAGGAAGCAAGAATATAAGGATATTCCAAATTCGATATCTCGCCCTTTATCACCATCGCGTTATCTTTTTTACAAGAAATAATGACAATGGATAGCAAGCAGATAATGAAAGCTATATATATTTTTTTCATATAAAAATCAACTTAGGTGTAGAGAACGAATTTCTCTGCGATGATAAATAGATCATGTTTCTTTCCTTTTAGAAAGGCGAATCACATGAAAGTAAGCAAAGGTATAAATATTTTTTAATTCTTCAACTATTTTTACATTTATTCGTTCTTTGATATTTTTTAACGGATAGGGAGTGTTTAGAAAGTGTACGCAAACAAATAGGACACTATTGATCTTTTTACTACTTTTGCAACGTATTCACAAACAACATCTACATAAGATATGTTCCATAAACGCGTATTGGTAACGGGTGGGGCGGGTTTCATCGGTTCCCATCTTTGTAAACGCCTTCTGAATGAAGGGTGTGAGGTAGTGTGTCTCGACAATTATTTTACGGGAAACAAAACGAATATACTGCCGTTGATGAATAATCCGTTGTTCGAAGCGGTAAGGCACGATATCATCTATCCTTACAATGCCGAAGTCGATGAAATCTATAATTTTGCCTGCCCCGCATCGCCGGTCCATTATCAATATAATCCCATTCAAACCGTAAAAGTATCGGTTATGGGGGCTATCAATGTACTGGAATCGGCCAAACTGACGGGGGCGAAAGTGTTACAAGCTTCGACCAGCGAGGTATACGGCGACCCGCATGTGCATCCGCAACCCGAAAGTTATTGGGGAAATGTCAATCCCATCGGCCTGCGTTCGTGTTACGATGAAGGCAAACGGTGTGCGGAAACGCTTTTTATGGATTATCACCGTCAAAGCGATGTCGCAATCAAAATCATCCGTATTTTCAATACCTACGGGCCGAATATGCATCCCAACGACGGAAGAGTCGTGTCGAACTTTATCGTGCAGGCTCTCCGGGGAGAAGATATTACCGTTTATGGATCGGGCGAACAAACGCGTAGTTTTCAATATGTAGACGATTTAGTGGAAGGGATCGTTAAAATGATGGCGTCACGTTCTTCTTTTATCGGACCGGTGAATTTGGGCAATCCGGTCGAATTCACCATATTGGAATTGGCCGAAAAAGTATTGTCGCTGACTTCCTCGAAGTCTCGTATCCGCTTCAAACCGTTACCTTCCGACGACCCTACCCAACGGAAACCGTGTGTGGACTTAGCTAAAAAGGAACTCGATTGGGAGCCGAAAGTGTCTTTGGAAGACGGACTGAAGGAAACTATTGCTTATTTCAAAAACCTGCTCAATCTTTAATCCGCCTTATGCCTTATTTTTCAATTATCGTTCCGGTGTATAACCGCCCGTTGGAAGTGGAAGAACTGTTGGAAAGTTTATCGCTTCAGACCTGCAAAGACTTCGAATTGGTATTGGTTGAAGACGGTTCATCGACTCCCTGCCGTGACATTGCGGAGAAATTTGCCGGGAAAGTCGATATTTCCTATTATTTCAAAGAAAATTCGGGACGAAGCGACACCCGCAACTATGGAATGGAAAGGGCTTCCGGAAAATACTTTGTGTTTTTTGATTCCGACTGTGTCATTCCTCCCGACTATTTTCAGATCGTCAAACAAGAACTGGACAAAAACTATACGGACTGCTACGGAGGCCCCGACAAAGCCGATACGTCGTTTTCCGACCTTCAAAAAGCCATCAGCTTTTCCATGACTTCTTTTTTAACGACCGGCGGAATACGCGGAGGAAAAAAAGGATTGGAAAAATTTACACCGCGAACATTCAATATGGGTTTTTCGGCGGAAGTGTATCATCGGGTAGGGGGGTTTAAAGATATGTTCGGCGAAGACATCGACTTGAGTTTAAGAATACGCGATGCCGGTTTTACCACACGCCTTATTCCGGAAGCTTTTGTCTACCATAAAAGACGGGTGAATCTTCGTTCGTTTCGCCGGCAAGTATTTGTTTTCGGAATGGCAAGAATCGAACTTTTCCTGCTCCATCCCGATTCCCTGAAACTCGTTCATACCCTGCCGGCGCTTTTTACCGCCGGCAGTATATTGCTTCTTATTCTCTCTTTTTGGAATGCTTGGGCGTTAGCTCCCCTGATTATTTATTTTCTCTTGATTTTTCTCTTTTCCTTGGGACAGTATAAAAAACTGCCTATCGCTTTCTTGTCGATTATTACTTCCGCAATACAACTGTATAGCTACGGATGGGGCTTTATAAAAGCATTCTTCCGTAAAGTGATTTATAAACAAAGGAATACGCAAGAAAAAGATTTGGACAAGTATTATAAAAAGAAATAATAGAACTTTTATTCCTTCGATCCGTAAGCCAAATCTCCGGCATCTCCTAAACCGGGAACGATGTAGGCCTCTTCATTCAATTCCGGATCGATGGCCGCCGCCCAAATCGTCGTTTTATCTTCCGGAAAATGATTTTTACAATATTCAATCGCTTGTTTGCTGGCAATAATGGTGGCTATATGGATGGTTTTAGGAGTTCCTTTTGTAAGTAATGCTTTATAAGTCAATTCCATACTTCCTCCGGTAGCTAACATCGGATCGGTAATGATAAGTGTCTTATCCGTAATAATAGGGGAGGCGATATATTCGATGTGGATATTGAATGACTGATGATTTTCTTTATATTTTCGATAAGCCGATACAAAGGCGCTTTCAGCACCATCAAAATAATTCAACATTCCATGATGAAAAGGTAATCCTGCCCGCAAAATAGTACCGATAACAATCTGTTCATTGGGAACCGACACTGTCGTTTTGCTTAAAGGAGTTTGCACATCAACCGATGCATAAGAAAGAACTTTACTTATTTCGTATGCCAATATTTCGCCTATTCTTTCGATATTTCTACGAAAACGGAGCCGGTCATTTTGAATGGTGACATCACGAATCTCACGTACATAAGAATTAAGGAGGGAGTTATTTTCCGAAAAATCAATTATTTCCATTTATTTTTTATATATAAAATATTACTTATTATTTTCCGGAAAACAAAGATAATAGTTTTGATTTTGTTAGATAAACATTTCCAACTGTTTTTTGTTATAAAATGCAAGAACAACAGAAAATTCATTGATTAAAGAAATTTTTCTTTAATTCTTTTCGTATCTCCGAAATTATATATATTTTTGTATCGCGTTTTAGGTCTTGTAAAGAGTTTTATAACACTATATATCACACTTATTTTAATAGTAAAAAAAATGGCAAAATTAGATTTAAGCAAGTATGGAATTGTGGATGCAAAGGAAATCATTCACAACCCATCTTATGAACTGTTGTTCAAAGAAGAAACCAAACCCGAATTGAAAGGGTATGAAAAAGGTCAGGTTTCCGAATTAGGTGCCGTAAATGTAATGACCGGCATCTATACCGGCCGTTCACCCAAAGACAAATTCTTCATTAAAGACGACGTATCGAAAGATACTATTTGGTGGACTTCTGATGAATATAAAAACGACAACAAGCCTCTTCCTCAATCGACTTGGGTAGAGTTGAAGAAAATCGCTACAAAGGAATTGTCGGGCAAAAGATTGTTCGTAGTAGATACTTTCTGCGGTGCAAATGAAAACACCCGTTTGAAAATCCGTTTCATTATGGAAGTAGCCTGGCAGGCTCATTTCGTTAAAAACATGTTCATCCGTCCTACGGAAGAAGAATTGGCCAACTACGGCGAACCGGATTTTGTGGTAATCAATGCTTCGAAAACCGATGCCGGTGAAAATTGGAAAGAACTCGGATTAAACTCAAAAACATTCACCGTATTCAATTTAACCGAAAAAATGCAACTTATCGGCGGTACTTGGTATGGTGGTGAAATGAAGAAAGGGATGTTCTCTTATATGAACTACCTGCTTCCCTTGCAAGGAATGGCTTCTATGCACTGTTCTGCCAATACCGATTTGAACGGTGAAAATACGGCTATTTTCTTCGGTCTTTCCGGAACAGGTAAAACCACATTGTCTACCGACCCAAAAAGATTATTGATTGGTGACGACGAACACGGATGGGATGATGACGGTGTATTCAACTACGAAGGTGGTTGCTATGCAAAAGTAATCAACTTGAGCAAAGAAAACGAACCCGATATTTACAACGCCATCAAACGCGATGCGTTATTGGAAAACGTAACGGTAGACGAAAACGGTAAAATCGATTTCAGCGACAAATCGGTAACGGAAAATACGCGTGTTTCATACCCGATTTATCATATTAAAAACATCGTTAAACCGAAATCAAAAGGTCCGGCTGCCAAAAAAGTTATTTTCTTGTCGGCAGACGCTTTCGGCGTTTTGCCTCCGGTTTCTATTCTTAATCCCGAACAAACTCAGTATTACTTCTTGTCTGGATTTACCGCTAAATTAGCCGGTACCGAAAGAGGTATCACCGAGCCTACTCCTACTTTTTCTGCCTGTTTTGGAGCTGCATTCCTTTCATTGCATCCTACAAAATATGCTGCGGAATTAGTAAAGAAAATGAAAAAATCAGGTGCGAAAGCATATTTGGTTAACACCGGTTGGAATGGAAGCGGAAAACGTATCTCTATTAAAGATACCAGAGGTATTATCGATGCAATCTTAGATGGTTCTATCGACAAAGCTCCTACCAAGAAGATCCCTTATTTCAGTTTTGAAGTACCTACCGAATTGCCGGGAGTACATTCTGAAATTCTTGATCCTCGCGATACATATGCCGACGCTTCACAATGGGATGTAAAAGCAAAAGATCTTGCAGAACGTTTCACCAAAAACTTCAGCAAATTTACAGGTAACGATCTTGGAAAAGCATTAGTAAAAGCCGGTCCAAAATTGTAATTCAGTAAATTTATTTCTATAATGGAAAGGATGATCTTCGGGTCATCCTTTTTTATTATGGGGAGCATCGATTTGAGTGAAACTCACGATTATCAATTTCTGGTTTCAAAATAAACCGGTATAAAAGAACACGGAAAATTACTTGTTGATAAATTGTGGAGCAAATGTAAATAATATTTCATAAATTGATTTTGAAAAATAAAAGATACATCATATAAAAGAAAACATGGATTATGACAAAAAAGTTACATTAAATTTGGAATCGTGTTATCACTTCTTTTCAACAGGTATCCTGTAACAATAATGAAATAAATTATTAACTTTGCAACTTATAAACAATATATGATAACGTTCATAGTTCTATATATATCAATTCATTATAAAAAATAGTATTGTTGATAAATAGATATAACTGGGTTATTAATTTTAATAACGAAAAAAGCAATTAAAAGCAGAAAAATTAATCCACAGTATCAACAGGCATATATCATTATTATATAAGAGATAAGATTTAATAAAAAGAATAATAATAATTGTGGATAAAACATCTTTACTGAAATCGATCGATCAATTACGGAAATCAAAAAATGCGATTATCCTAGCTCATTACTACCAAGAGCCGGAAATACAAGACATTGCCGATTTCGTGGGCGATAGTTTGGCCTTGGCTCAGTGGGCGACGAAAACCGATGCCGACATTATTGTTTTATGTGGTGTGCATTTTATGGGAGAAACCGCTAAGATACTTTCTCCGCAGAAACGGGTGTTCGTCCCCGATCTGGATGCCGGATGTTCTTTGGCGGATAGTTGTCCCGCCGATGAATTTGCGGATTTTATCGAAAATAATCCCGGGCATACGGTGGTTTCGTATGTAAATACCACAGCTGCTGTAAAAGCATTGACCGATGTGGTGGTGACTTCCACTAATGCGAAGCAAATTGTCGATTCGTTTCCACAGGACGAAAAGATGATTTTCGGGCCGGATAAAAATTTAGGAGATTATATCAATAAAATAACCGGAAGGGATATGTTATTATGGGATGGGGCTTGTCATGTACATGAGCAATTCTCATTGGAGAAAATTTTAGATTTGAAAAAAGAGTATCCTGATGCGCTTCTTTTAGCACATCCTGAATGTAAAAAATATATATTGGAAGTTGCTGACCATGTAGGTTCTACTTCCTCCCTGCTTAAGTTCACGAAACAGTCCGATAGCAAACAATTTATCGTAGCTACCGAATCGGGGATATTGCATCAGATGAAAAAGGAAAGCCCGGAGAAACAATTTATACCGGCTCCCCCGGAAGATCCTACATGTGCTTGCAATGATTGCTTTTATATGAAAATGAATACTCTCGAGAAATTGTATTTGTGCTTGAAAAACGAAACACCTGAAATTTTTGTCGATGAGAATATTCGATTAAAAGCAGTGAAGCCGATAGAACGCATGTTGGAAATATCAGCCAAATACGGGCTTTAAAATCAGTGTTTTTTTAAGGAATATATATTCTGAAGAGAATTTCACATGCTTTTTTCGTACCTTTGTATTCCTGTAAAAAATCAAAAGAATTATGGCACTTCAATGCGGAATAGTGGGTCTTCCAAACGTGGGTAAATCGACCCTTTTTAATTGTTTATCGAACGCGAAAGCGCAAGCGGCTAATTTTCCTTTTTGCACCATAGAGCCGAATGTGGGGGTAATTACCGTTCCTGATGAACGATTGAATAAATTAGCCGAACTCGTGCATCCGCAAAAAATAGTCCCTACGACGGTGGAAATTGTGGATATTGCCGGATTGGTCAAGGGGGCCAGTAAAGGCGAGGGGCTTGGAAATAAATTCCTTGCGAATATCCGCGAAACGGATGCTATCCTGCATGTATTCCGTTGTTTCGACGATGAGAACGTTACTCATGTCGACGGATCCGTAGATCCGGTGCGTGATAAGGAAATCATCGATGCCGAATTACAATTGAAGGACTTGGAAACCATCGAGGCCCGCATCAATAAAGTGGAAAAACAGGCCAAAACCGGAGGCGATAAAGATGCCAAGCGGGCTTTCGAGGTATATACGGTTATCAGGGAAGCTTTGTTGAGAGGAGAGTCGGCGCGTACAGTTGTTTTTGACCGCAAAGAAGACATAAAGATATCCAATGAACTTTTCCTTCTTACCTCGAAGCCGGTGTTATATGTATGTAACGTGGATGAAGAAAGTGCGGTCACCGGGAATCGATATGTAGAGGCCCTACGGGATTCGGTTAAGAACGAAAATGCCGAAATATTGGTTGTGGCGGCTAAAATAGAATCGGAGATAGCCGAATTCGATACTTACGAAGAACGTCAACTATTTCTTTCTGAAATAGGTTTGGAAGAATCGGGGGTGAATCGCTTGATTAAAGCGGCGTACCGGTTATTGAATTTGCAGACTTTCCTGACTGCCGGCGAGCAGGAAGTTCGCGCATGGACTTTTCACAAAGGATGGAAGGCTCCTCAATGTGCGGGTGTTATTCATACGGATTTCGAAAAAGGATTTATTCGGGCGGAAGTCATCAAATATGATGATTTTATAGCCTTGGGTTCGGAAGCGGCTTGCAAAGAAGCCGGCAAAATGAATGTCGAAGGTAAGGAATATATCGTACAGGATGGCGATATCATGCACTTCCGGTTTAATGTCTAATCGGACAAAAGATACGAAATTATCATATAGTTGATTTTTATGTTCTAAAAGTATGTTGTAAAACATATAAAATAATTTTTGATTAATCGTTTAACCTATTACCTTTGCATTAATTTCTATAACGAATTATAAGATTTTAAGAGTTGAAAAGAGTTTCATTAAAAGTAATTGCTGAAGAATTGAGTGTTTCGGTTGCTACAGTATCTCTTGTATTGAGCGGAAAGAATGAAAGAGGAAGGGTTAGCCAAGAGGTAGAAAAAAAAATTTTGAATAAGGCAGTGGAATTAAATTATATGCCGAATTCTTTTGCAAAAGGTCTGAAAATGGGACGTTCTAAAACTCTGGGTTTAATCGTTGCGGATGTATCAAACGTTTTCTTCGGAACATTGGCCTTACATATCCAAGAATATGCTGAAAAAGAAGGATATGCGGTTATAATAGCCAACACGAATGAACAAGAGGAGAAAATGGAAAAAATGATTAAATTATTGACTAGTAGGCAGGTAGATGGTTTGATTGTTACTCCGACAGAAAAAAGTGAAAAATTAATTGAGAGGTTGATAGTTGACAAAATGCCTTTCGTATTAGTCGACAGAAGTTTTCCAACTATTAATACCAATTTTGTGATGATCAATAATTATGAAATATCGTATCAGGCAACTCAAAAACTGATTGAGCGAGGATGTAGGAATATTGGATTGTTGAATTATCATCAAAATATGTATCATACTAACGAACGGAAACGAGGATGCATCGAAGCACTTCAGCAAGCGAATATCTATCATCCGGAGAATGTGAAAGAAGTTCGGTATGAAAATCTGAAAAAGGATGTTGAAAATGGAATTAAAGA
Organism: Limibacterium fermenti; assembly: GCF_041902845.1. Classification (GTDB taxonomy): domain Bacteria; phylum Bacteroidota; class Bacteroidia; order Bacteroidales; family Dysgonomonadaceae; genus Limibacterium; species Limibacterium fermenti. Next base: position 3,840,346 of record NZ_CP159486.1, on the reverse strand, counting down.
ATTGGTAAAGAATAAAATTGATGGTATTTTTTTCACAACGAATTCTATTTCAATTTTAGGCGTAAAAAATCTGGTTAAACAAAATGTAGATATTCGGAATAGTATGAAAATGGTCTGTTTTGATGAGAATGATGCTTTTTATTTGTTGCCGTTTTCAGTTCCTTTTATCAAACAACCCATCGAAAAAATGGGTCAGAGAGCAATACAATTATTAATTGATCAAATTGAAAAACAAAATTCAACGACTGAAAAGTATATTGTTGATGCTGAATTGATAATCAAATAATTTTTTTGTTTACTTTATGGTTAAACGATTAATCATATAGATAATAGAGTAACTAAATTTAAGGGGAAATAAAGTTTTGTTTTACAGAGTAAGTTAAACGATTAACTATATTTTATAGAGAATTTGCAGATCATGTACAAATGAAATAAATATAATACAGTAATAATGTGAATTACTAATTAATTAAAGACTATGAATAAAAATTATCCAAAAATCGGAATCCGGCCTATTATCGACGGCCGTAGAAGAGGAATCAGGGAATCGTTGGAAGAAACGACCATGACCATGGCAAAAAATGTTGCTGCATTTTACAGCGATCATTTGCGTTATCCAGACGGTTCCCCTGTGCAATGTGTGATTTCTGATACTTGTATAGGAGGAGTAAAAGAAGCTGCCAATTGTGCTGTAAAGTTTGAAAGAGAAAATGTAGGGCTCTCCTTATCCGTTACTCCCTGTTGGTGTTATGGTTCGGAAACAATGGATATGAATCCGTTAATTCCGAAAGCCGTATGGGGATTTAACGGCACGGAACGTCCCGGTGCGGTATATTTGGCGGCGGTATTGGCGGCCCATAATCAAAAGGGGCTTCCTGCTTTTGGTATATACGGACACGATATACAAGACATTGGAGATACGCATATACCGGAGGATGTGGAAGAAAAACTCTTGCGTTTCGCCCGGGCCGGACTGGCGGTCGCTCTTATGCGTGGAAAGTCGTATTTGGCCATAGGTTCTGTGTGTATGGGTATCGGAGGATCAATGGTGAATCCCGATTTTTTACAGGAATACCTTGGAATGCGTACCGAATATGTAGATTGTTCGGAAATCATCCGTCGTATACAACAGGAAATTTACGATAAGGAAGAGTATCGTAAAGCGATTGAATGGGTGGAAAAAAATTGCAAACCCAATGAGTTGCCCGATCACAATCCTGAGAACATTCGTCGCAGCCGCGGACAAAAAGACGCCGACTGGGAATATGTGGTGAAAATGACGATCATTATGCGTGACTTGATGACCGGCAACCAAAAATTGGATGAGATGGGATTTGGAGAAGAAGCCATGGGACATAATGCCATTGCCGGAGGTTTTCAAGGGCAACGCCAATGGACGGATTTCTTGCCGAACGGCGATTTTTCAGAAGCTTTATTGAATACATCTTTCGATTGGAACGGCATCCGCGCTCCTTTTCCTTTTGCTACCGAAAATGATCATTTGAATGCAATATCCATGCTTTTCGGTAATTTACTCACCCATACGGCACAAATCTTTGCTGATGTACGCACCTATTGGAGTCCTGAATCTATTGAAAGGGTATCCGGATGGAAGCCTGAAGGTGTTTTAAAAGACGGAGCCATTCATTTAATTAATTCGGGTGCTTGTACCTTGGATGCTACCGGAGAACAGACAAAGGATGGCAAACCGGCCATGAAACCTCATTGGGAAATAAATGAACAAGAGGTGGAGGCGATGTTGAAAGCAACCAAATGGGGGCCTTCGTCTCTTGAGTATTTTCGTGGCGGCGGATATTCTTCTAAGCTGTTATCGAAGGGAGGAATGCCCGTCACCATGTGCCGGCTGAACCTTGTAAAAGGGGTAGGGCCTGTTTTGCAGATCGCCGAAGGCTGGACGGCTACCTTTCCTGATGAAGTATTCGCTATCATCGACAAACGAACGGATAAGACTTGGCCGTCGACATTTTTTGTGCCTCGGCTTACCGGAAAAGGCCGTTTTGCCGATGTATATTCCGTGATGAATTATTGGGGAGCTAATCATGGAGCGATCAGTTACGGGCATATCGGTGCGGACTTGATTACACTGGCATCGGCCTTGTCCATCCCGGTGAATATGCATAATGTGGAGGAATCGAAAATATTCCGTCCTTCGGCATGGGCATCTTTCGGTTCCGATAACGAAGGATCGGATTACCGAGCTTGCGCAGCTTACGGACCGTTGTATAAATAAATCATCAAAAAAATTGATTCATGAAAGATCGTATATTTTTAAAATTGTTTCTTATTATCTTCTTTTTTAGCGCCGGAAATATTATCTATTCTGTTTCGGCAGATAATAAAGAAGTGCTACAATCGCAGCGTACAGTTACAGGACGAATTATGGATGCGGGTGGCGAGCTTCTTATTGGTGTAAATGTAATAGAAGAAGGAACTTCAAACGGAACCATTACCGATATAAACGGTACTTATACGCTTACTCTGACGACGCAAGATCCCGTTCTACGTTTTACCTATATCGGATTTAAAGAAACTATTGTCCGCGTTGAAAACAAAGGGATTATTGATGTGGTAATGGAAGAAGATGTAGAAGCGCTGGATGAAGTGGTAGTGGTAGGTTTCGGAACACAAAAGAAAGCTTCGGTTGTGGGCTCCATAACGAATGTAGAACCCACTAAATTATCATTGACGCCCACCCGTTCATTGAGCAATAATCTGGCGGGGATGGTATCCGGTGTAATTGCCGTACAGCGTAGCGGTAATCCATGGTCTAATAATTCCGACTTTTGGATTCGAGGGATTAGTACCTTTACGGGGAATACCAATCCTCTTGTTTTGGTAGATGGCATTGAGCGGTCGTTGAATGATTTGGAAACGGAAGAAATAGAATCCTTCTCCGTATTAAAAGATGCCGCAGCAAGTGCCGTATATGGGGTAAGAGGCGCCAACGGGGTAATCATGATTAATACCAAACGCGGAAAAATCGGAAAACCTCAAATTGAAGTTCGTTTCGAAAAAGCCTATACTTCGCCTACGAGGCTTCCCGATTTCATAGGAAGTGAAAAATACCTGGGACTGATAAACGAAATGTATGAGGATCAGGGAAGAGCCAGACCCTACAGTGATGCAACGTTGTTAAACTATAGATATCAAACCGATCCCGAGTTATATCCCGATGTAAACTGGTGGAAAGCAGTCGCGAAAGACAATGCCGATAATACAAGGGCGAATCTTAGCGTAAATGGAGGATCGGATATTTTGCGTTATTCTTTGGTATTAGGGGTATATGACGAAAACGGAATTCTGCGGAGAGATCCTAAACAGGAATGGGATTCTTCTTTGAAAGTGAGCAGATATACCGTGCGTTCCAATGTGGATATCAATGTAACCCCAACAACGCTTGTTCGCGTAAATGTAGGTGGATTTCTTCAGACCAAAAACGCTCCTCCGGGAGATAATGATGATGAAAATATTTTCCAGCAAGCCATGCGGATTCCTCCGTTTGTTCACCCGCTTATCTATTCGAACGGTTACATTCCCCGGATATCGGCTAAAGAAAATCCATGGGCATTATCCACTCAACGGGGGTACGAGAAAGTCAATCAAAGCAAAATAGAATCGCTCACAGCCGTTGAACAAGATTTAAAATTCATTACCCCCGGATTAAGCGCCAAGTTATCGTTTTCGTTCGATAAATTTTCATCTAATAGTGTGACGCGTTCAAAAAATCCGGATTACTATAACCCCGCAACCGGACGTGATGCCAAAGGAAATATTATGACTAGCATATTAAGCTACGGAGAAGAGTTTTTAGGATATAGCACGGGCGCACAATGGGGCGATCAAAGTATTTATTTGGAAGGAATGTTGTCGTATAACCGGACTTTTAATAAAGTTCATGATGTTAATACGATGCTTTTATATAACCAAAAAAATTATGATCGAGGAGATGCGTTGCCTTATCGTAATCAAGGGATAGCCGGACGATTTTCTTATACCTACTATCGGCGTTATGTGGGTGAGTTTAATTTCGGATATAATGGATCGGAAAATTTTGCTCCGGGGAAAAGATTCGGATTTTTTCCGGCAGTAGCATTGGGATGGATTGTTTCACAGGAAAAATTTATGCAGCCCCTTTCGGAAACCGTTTCTAATTTAAAAATAAGAGGTTCTGTAGGTCAAGCGGGAAATAGCATTTTAAGGGGGAACATATGGGATAAGCGATTTGCTTACATTTCTACCATTGTGGAAACAGGCTCTTATCGATGGGGTACCGAAAACAACATCTATCGGGTAGGAAGAGCGGAAGGAGAGATAGGAGTAAATGATCTGACTTGGGAAACGGTCACAAAAGCCAATGTGGGACTAGAGTTAGGTTTGTGGAACAACGCAATCAATTATACCGTAGATATCTTCAAAGAACAACGGAAAGATATCTTTATGGAAAGAACCAATGTTCCGGGGTCAGCCGGGTTTAACAGAAATATCTGGGCAAATTTCGGCAAAGTGAATAATCAAGGAGTGGATATGTCTTTGAGTATAAATAAACAACTCAATAAAGATTGGTTGGTATCGGGTATTTTCAATTACACTTATGCACGTAATAAAATAATTGAAATTGATGAGCCTCTTTCTATTGTGGGTACTTATCGTGCGCAGACAGGTAAGCCAGTAGGACAATTATTCGGTTTAGTAGCAGAAGGACTTTTTACGGAAGATGATTTTGATGAAAATGGAAAATTGAAGCAAGGCATTCCTGTACAAAATTTCAGTGATGTAGAGAATCTTCGCCCGGGTGACATCAAATACAAGGATCTCAATGGAGACGGTGCCGTTACCGCCGTAGATAGAACAGCGATAGGAGGCACCCGTATTCCTGAAATTGTATATGGCTATGGGGCGAATATCCGGTATAAAGCGTTTGATTTCGGATTTTTCTTCCAAGGAACCGGTAAAACCTATCAGATATTAGGAGGAGGAAATTGGATTCCGGGAGCAGAATTAGGCGCAGGAAATATCTATTCGAATATTGACGATCGATGGACCCAAGAAAATCCGAGTCAGAATGTGTTTTGGCCCCGAATGAGTGATAAATCGGTTGACAATAATAAGCAAGCCTCTACATGGTGGTTACGCGATATGAGTTTTTTACGATTGAAAAATATCGAAGTCGGATATAATTTCTCAAGAACACTTACTAAAAAAATTGGTATCCGTGATTGTAGGATATTTGTAAGAGGTTCTAATTTGGTAACTTTCTCCAAATTCAACCTGTGGGATCCCGAATTGGAAACACAGAACGGATTAAAGTATCCTCCCATGAAATCTGTCTCGGCTGGTTTAAGTATTAACTTTAATAATTAATGTATTATGCAAAAGTATAAATTTATCATACTAACAAGTATATTATCTCTCCTGTTGAGTGCGATAAGTTGTTCGGATTTTTTGGATAAAATGCCGGATGATCAACTCACCATGGAGATGGTATTTTCAGATAAGATAAGAACCGAAGATTGGTTGGCGAGTGTGTATTCGTCGGTCCCCGATCCTTTATGGGGGTATTTTAAATCACAAGGATTCAATATTATGGGGGATGATATGACTATTCCACAAGATTGGCAACCTTACGGATGGGCAAGTGTATATGCCTATACCATGGCTAATTGGAGTCCTACTTCAGGTTGGGATCCGAACTATTGGGTGGAATTGCCTAAAAGAATCCGTACCGGCCTTGTATTTTTAGAAAATGTAAGGGTGATTCCGGATGTAGGTTTAACCGAAGAATACGTCAATCAGATGAAAAATGAAGTGCGATTCCTCATTGCCTATTATTATTCTTTAATGATTGAGATGTATGGACCTATTCCTTTTACTCCGGGAGTAATCTATCCGGTGGATGCTCCGGCGTCCGAATTAATGACCACACAATCTCCTTACGACGAAATTGTGAATTGGATTGATCAGGAATTGAAAGATGTCTCCACTCAACTTCCCGCTGTATATCCTAATAATAACGATTGGGGAAGGGTGACCTCCGTCATGGCTTTAGCCATTAGGGCACGCACGCTGTTATTCGCGGCAAGTCCTTTATTCAATGGAAATGCTGATTTCAAAGATTGGAAAAATGCCGATGGAGAGAATTTATTTAAAACCGAATACGATTCATCGAAATGGGGGAGAGCTGCACAAGCTCATAAAGAATTGATTGATGCCGCACAAAGTGGAGGATATAAGCTTTACTATGAATATAATAATGATGGTTCTATTGATCCGTTTATGTCTTATTACAATATGTCCTTAAAACGGTTTTCTGACGGAAATAAAGAAATAATTTTCGGACGGGCGGATGCAGGTACTTATTCTACTTTTCAAGCGCACCATTTGCCGAAAGGTATCGGAGGCAATGCCGGAATGGGCGTGACACAAGAGTTAGTGGACGCATTTTTTATGAAAAATGGCGAGGCGCCTATCATGGGCTACAACGCCGACGGCTCTCCCATTATCAATTCGACCTCGGGATATGTAGAGAAAGGATTTTCTCAAACGCTGGAACAAAGAAATACCCAATGGCGTGGAGCCGAAGGCCCTCAAAAAGTTCCCGGACGAGTAACATTAGATGGGACTTACAATATGTATTGTAACCGCGAGCCCCGTTTTTATGTTTCTGTTATTTACAATGAAGCCTGGTTAGGAGTGGATAACCGAAGAGTTAACTTCTTACAAAACGGAGGTCAAGATACGGGGCCGACTTTCGATGCTCCGCAAAACGGATACAATGTTCGTAAAAGAATCAGTTTGGATATTTTTCCCCGCGAGAATAAATATACCTATCAGCCGGGCATTCTCTATCGTTTGGCTGAAGCGTATCTGGGCTATGCGGAAGCATTGAATGAATCGCAGGGAGCAACTACCGAAGTATATCAATACGTCAATTTGGTACGGGAACGAGCCGGTCTTCCCAATTTAAAATCCGGACTTAGCAAAGAAGAAATGCGCGAAGCGATTCAGCACGAAAGAAGGGTCGAGTTCAATTGTGAAGGTATTCGTTTCAATGATGTCCGACGTTGGAAATTGGGAGAAAAATACTTCAATACTAAACTATACGGTATGAACTTCAACGGGTCTGAAAAAAGCGATGATGAAAACAATCAGAGGGCATTTTATAAAAGAACTTTTTATAAGAACCGTTATTTCAATAAACGGATGTATTTATGGCCGGTTCCGCAAACGCAGATGGATATTAATCCAAACTTAATACAGGCGCCGGGATATAATTAAACACAACAAATAAAAATGATATGAAAAAGATAAATATACTTTTTTTATGGATACTGGGTATTGTGTTAAGCGTGAGTTCCTGTAAGGATGATGCGAATCCTTATGATTATTCGGATAACACATTCGTCAGAGTAACTGAAAAATCGGTTTCCATAGCCATAGGAGATAGCTATACGTTCGTTCCCTATTTCGATAGCGACGAAACCGCAAACAAAAAATTTATCTGGAATGTGTTGGATCCTTCCATTGCGGAGGCAAATGCAGGTAATGACCATGCAGGAATCGTTACCGGAAAATCCGAGGGAACAACCGTCGTAGAGATTGTTTCAGAAGATCAGACGATGCGGTATTTTGTGGATGTGGTCGTTTTTAAACCGTTTGAATTGGAATATCCGATATATATCGATTTCGGACCGAGGTTGTCGGGAGAACCCTTTAATAATTATACTGGAAACGATATGAAGATACTCTCCAATTTGGTAGATGAGAAATCCAATATCACTGAATTTTCAATCGAAATAAGCAGTCCGTTTTCCGGAACGTTGGTACGTGATCTTCCTAATGTATTAGGTTTTCCTCGTGAAGTGTCGAACGATGTTTTGTTTTCGGACGGAATCAAAATACCGGTTAGTAGCTTTAAGATTTCAAACCTGAACAAACGGCAAAAGTATACGTTCATATTCTACGGTGCGATTAACGATAACAACACCGAGACCGAATATCGGGTTATCGGAAAAACCGACGGCTCTGTACTTCTCAACACGTCTTATAATACATCGAATGTCGCGATCGTTGAAAATATTTTACCGAAGGATGATTCTACAATCGATATCACCTTGCAAGCGGGTCCTAACAATATGCAATGGGCCAAGTTTTTCGGTATCAATGCAATGATAATTTTTCCGGAAGGATATGAATTGCCGTTTCCTAAGGATTGATCAGGAATAATATGAAATAAAACTTTTACTATCGGGCGATGACAAACTAAATCGTCCGATAGTAAATCAATCAAATTACAAAAATTTTTAATTATGCGAATAATATCGTTGACGTGTATCTTATTTTTTACAGTCTCTATAACCATTTTTTCACAAAACCGACCGTTTAACGGATTGGATATGAACATGGGTAACCTCTACCGGCTTTCCAATGCGGAAAGCCGATCGATCAGCCCGGAAAATTTTACCGGAGAAAAGGGAAAGGGGGGGATGGCCAAACCTGATCCGAATGCTCCCAAAAATACGGCTAATGCCACCTATGCTTCGCGTGATTTGGGACAGGGATGGAAAGTCAATCCCTATGTCCGCATCGAACCGGGCGAAACATTTACCATGGCCGAAATCGACGGCCCCGGCGCCATTCAGCATATCTGGATGACGCCCACCGGCAATTGGCGGTTTTCCATTCTCCGTATTTATTGGGATGATGAAACGGAACCTTCGGTGGAATGTCCCGTAGGGGATTTCTTCGGGCTGGGATGGAACGAATACGCACACCTGAATTCGATGCCCGTAACCGTAAATCCCGGAAGCGCCTTTAATTGCTACTGGGTGATGCCTTTCCGCAAAAAATGCCGCATCACGATGACTAACATCAACGATGCGGAGGGCATGAATCTGTATTATCAAATCGATTATACCCTCACCGATGTGCCTGCGGATGCGGCTTATTTCCATGCGCAATTCCGTCGTACGAAAGTCAATAAAACATCGGATTATATCATCATCGACGGAATTAAAGGAGAAGGGCAGTATGTCGGCGTTTATTTGGCATGGCAGGTAAACAATAACGGCTGGTGGGGCGAAGGTGAAATCAAGTTCTTTATGGACGGCGACACCCGCTTTCCTACCATTATCGGGACCGGCACGGAGGATTATTTCTGCGGATCGTATAACTTCGACCGCCACGGAAAATATGTAACCTATACCACTCCATACGCCGGATTGGTGCAGGTATTGCCGCCCGATATTACCTATCGTTCGGGACAACGTTTCGGAATGTACCGTTGGCATGTGATGGATCCTATCCGTTTTAAAAAGGATTTAAAGATCACGATTCAGGATTTGGGTTGGCGCCATGGTGGGCGTTATCTGCCACAGCAATCCGATATTTCTTCCACTTGTTTCTGGTATCAGACCGAACCACACGCCAAGTTTCCCGCACTTCCCGGATGGTCGCAATTGGAAGTAAATTAAAAACCTACATATTAAGTTTAAATGAAAAAAGTATCTCTAAAAATTTTATTCGGTATAGTAGCCATAGTGTGTATTTGCTTTGAAAGTTATGCTCAAAAATATACTTTCAAAAATGAATTGGAATTATTAAAGCGCGTAGACAAACTTCCCGAATACCGGACGAACTCGTATGTAGAACAGATTTCGAGTTACGATACAACCGGGGGAAATGACGACGGTTTCGACGGTACCTATTCGTATCTCCGGAAAGAGAAGGAAGGACTGGTGATTGCCGATTTGAAAGGCCCGGGTGTCGTCAACCGTATTTGGACACCTACTCCTACCAACGATACGCTTCTATTCTATTTCGATGGAGAAAAAAAGCCGCGCCTGAAAATCCGTTTTATGGATTTGTTTTCGGGAGATGTTTATCCTTTTGTCAACCCCGTTTGCGGAAACGAAATCGGAGGATATTACTGTTATATCCCGTTTCCTTATAAAAAGGCCCTGAAGATTGTTTTTCAGGGGGAGAAATTGATGTTTCATCAGGTGCAGTACCGGAGTTTACCGGGAAAAGAAGTGGAAACCTGGACCGGTGTATTGTCGCAGTCGGATAAAGATGTGCTCACGGAAGTAAACGCGGTCTGGGCGGATATCTCCCCTGAAGTTACCCGTTATGCTGTCGGAAAATCCTCGGGGGTACAGACGGATCAGAAGTCGGTTACGCTGGTACCGGGAGAGGAAATTTCTTTCTTCGAGCAAAACGGTCCCGGCCGGATCGTAGGCTTTGAAATCGATGGTGGCAATTCATTCGAAGGATTGTATAAAGATGTGATACTTGCGGCCAATTGGGACGGAGAGCAAGTGGATGCCATTTATTCGCCGGTGGCCGATTTCTTCGGATATGCGTATGGAAAACCGGCCATGAGAAGCATTGTCATGGGAAGGCAGGGGACTTCCAATTATTGTTATTTGCCGATGCCGTATGACCGTGGGGCAAGGATGCGGCTGATTTATAAAAAGAGGGAAGGCATACAACAAAATCCCGTCTCGCTGAATATCAAAGTATATTATAATGCTACCGCAAGGGATGCGAAAAACGAAGGAAAGTTTTATTCCGTTTGGAGACGTGAAAAACCCGAAACCGGGCAATTCTATGAGTTTCTTCAATTAAAAGGGAAAGGCCATTATGTGGGAACGATCCATATCGCGCAGGGATTGCGTCCGGGAATGACTTTGTTTTTCGAGGGAGACGACAGCACCCGCGTGGACGGCAGGATGCGCCTACACGGGACCGGATCGGAGGACTATTATAACGGTGGTTGGTATGCGCTGTTGGATCGATGGGACCGCGGAATCAGTCTGCCGCTTCATGGCGCGCTCGATTACTCGTTACCGATGAACCGTACCGGCGGCTACCGTTTCTTTTTGGCCGATAAAATGCCTTTTGAAAAAGAAATTTATCACGGCATGGAGCATGGTCCGGTAGGGAATGAGTTTCCGGTGGATTATACTTCCGTGGCTTTTTATTACGGAGCGCAACCGCTCACGGGCAAGATGGAGCCGACAGAAGAACTGCGAACCGTTTATTTGCCGACTGAGCATGTCTATTTTCCGCAGTTGATGGATTTGACACTGGGCGAAGGAATCCAAGTCACCCACCAAAGGGGAATACGCGTCCATACCGATCGCGAGGGAATGATGCGTGTCATGTTGAACGATGTGCCCGAAGGGAAGTACAAAGTACTTATCTCCTATTACGAAAAACCCGAAGGAGCCGATTTCCAAGTGTGGCAACGCCAAAATCAATTGTCCGACTGGAAATCGACGAAAAACAGCAACGAAGCGCTAAAGGAAAAAATTCACATCGGCGATATCGAACTCACCCGACAAACCAATTCCGTTACTTTCCATGTACGTAAGAACGGAGAGGGAAGGCAATTCGAATTGGATCGTATTATTTTAGAGAGAATAGATTAACCAAACCGTATTTATAGTATGAAACGTTTCTTTATTTTCCCTTTTGCGATAGCGATCCTGTTTATGTTCAACAATAGGATATATGCGAATACGGATGGTTTGTCAAAGAAGAGCGGGATCCGTACAGAAACGTTTCCTCCTTTGCTCCGGAAAGCGATCGCTCGACTTCAATACGATGGTTTGGGAGCGCATTCCGGTAAGGCGGAGGCGACGAAGATCGATGAAAATACGGTACATGTTATCGTGACGTTTTCGTTGAAGGAAGCCGTTCAGCAAGACGATTGGCAAGTACAGATTCTTCCGTCATTCATCCCGTCGTTCCATTGGGCGCCGCATTTGACTCCTACGGATAATCATGTGATCGACCAACACGTGTTCCGTTCGCCGGCGCTGATCGTTTCCGACGGAAAACAACAATTGACAATCATCCCGGATCTCGAAATCTTGAAAGAAAGCGCGCCGGTGCGTTGGTATATGGATATGGATGCGCCGAACAACCGGTTGACGTTGGGAATGGCAGAGAATGACGTTTCGGGGCATATTCTTTTCGAGCGTACGCCCGGCACGGTTTTCCCGAAAGGGGAAGTCCGATTCGGATTTTATATGATGGCATCGGATAAGCCTGAAGATTTGCGCAATCCGTTTCGCAGGCCGTTGGATTTTATGTGGACGCGATGGGGGCGCGATCTGTATCGTTCCGGTAATCCCGTAAAAGGCGCTCTCCAACCATACGTGGAGCATACTTATCATTGGGCTTTTGACAGTTGGTCGAAAAGCGTATGGCAGGAGTTTACCCTTAACGGCAAGAGGGTAGGAGCGCCCGTGTTCATCGTCAATGTTACCCAAAGTCCCAATTATCTCGGCGAAATCAATGAACGGGAATTCCGCTCCGTATGGAATCAGGCATGGTTCAGTTCGTTGCGTTCGGCCGGCGGCTTGTTTCGTTATGGCCGGCGAACGAAAAACAAAGAGTTAATGCGAAAGGCGCGGATGTCGAAAGAATTAGCGTTGGCGGCGCCTAAAAAAGAAGGATTTTTTTACGGATTGATCGCTACCGAAATGGAAACCGTGGAGATCGACGGTAAAAAGTATCATCGAAGCAAAGGATGGGATCATTCTTATTGGGGCAATTCCAACCGGAATCCTTACACATGGAGTGCCGAAGAATCCCCGTTTCATGTGCTCGATATGAGTTGGACGGCATTGTTGATGCTTCGGTGGCATGAGGAGTTGGAAAAGGATGCAAGGCTTCTTGCCTATGCCCGCGATTACGCCGACGCGCTGCTACGGGTACAAACGCCGGACGGATTCTTCCCCGGATGGTTGGACACGAAAACCTTACAGCCGATGCAACACCTTAACCGGTCGCCCGAATCATCGATGTCGGTGACGTTCTTGTTGAAGTTATACGAATTGACCCGCCGGAAAGACTATAAAACCGCTGCGTTGAAAGCCATGGATGCCGTGATGCGCGAGATTATTCCCGTGGGGCAGTGGGAAGATTTCGAAACCTATTGGTCCTGTTCCCGTGTAGGTGCGGACGATTGGGTAGGCAAGAAAGTCGCCCGCAACAATATGTTTAAGCAAAATAATTTTTCCATGTTCTGGACAGCCGAGGCTTTATACGAATGTTACCGTATCACAGGCGAGGAAGGTTATCTGCAATATGGACAGCGGACGTTGGACAAAATGTTGATGACCCAAGCGTCGTGGCAACCGCCGTATATGCATGTGAATGTATTGGGCGGATTCGGCGTGTTGAACGCAGATGGCGAATGGAACGATTCGCGTGGAAGTTTGTTCGCCGAGTTGATCTTACAATACGGAAAACAATTGAATGAAAAGGAATACGAAGAACGTGGCATCGCGGCATTGAAATCCGCTTTTGTGATGATGTATTGTCCGGAAAATCCTCAAACAAAACGGCAATGGGAGAAAGTCTGGCCTTTCTTCGGGCCGGAGGACTACGGTTTTACCATGGAAAATTACGGACATGGAGGCCGAACCTCTCCCGAAGGCGAAGGAATGGGCGAATTTACCATTTACGATTGGGGAAACGGCGCGGCGGCGGAAGCCTATAACCGCATAAGAGATAGGTGGAAAATAGATTGATATAGATTGATGAAAGATTGAAGGGATAACGGTGAATTTAAAAACAATAATAAGATGAAAATAAATAACATGTTGATGCTTGCAACAGTGGGAAGCGCGCTACTGCTTTCCTGCACAAGCAACAGTAAAAAAACAGAAAACAGTATGAACAACCATTTTGAAAAGGGAACGTTCGGATACGATCTCAATTATTTATCGGAAAAAGACAGTCTGATTGTGCTCAAATCGGCCGATGAAAGAGCGCAGGTGATCGTTTCGCCGGCTTATCAAGCCAAAGTATTCACTTCCACCACTGGCGGTGCAGAGGGCAAAAGCCTCGGCTTTGTCAATTACAAAGTCTTTGACTCGGGCGTCGTCGATGAACACATGAACGGGTACGGTGGCGAAAACCGTTTCTGGCTGGGACCCGAAGGCGGGCAATATTCCATTTATTTCCAGCCGGACGCCGAACAGGTATATGACAATTGGCATACGCCCCCGGCCATCGATACCGAAGCGTGGGAAGTACAAAGCGCATCGGATCAAGAAGCGGTGCTAACTAAGAAAATGGAACTGAAAAACTATAAGGGAAGCACGTTGAAAATTTCCGTCGAACGAAAGATAGCGCTTTTGCAAGCAGCTGATTTATCCCGTACGCTCGGTATGACGTTGCCGGACGGCGCAGCGGCGGTTGCGTATGCTACCGACAATAAAATCACCAATGGAAATGATTTCGAATGGACGCCCGAAACGGGAACCGTATGCATATGGATGCTCGACATGTTCAATCCTTCCGATTCGGCCGTTACCGTAGTGCCGTACAACGAGGGCAATGATAAAGAATTAGGGGCGGTTGCGACCACCGACTATTTCGGTGAGATACCTTCCGACCGGATCCGTTACGAAAACGGCACGCTCTATCTGAAAACGGACGGAAAATACCGCAGTAAATTGGGAATGAACGCTAAGCGCACCAAAGCGGTTGCAGGGAACTACGATCCGATATCCCGACGGCTGACCGTTATCACCTTCGATGCGGATCCCGAGTCGACTTACCTCAATCAGGAATGGAATCCGGCGAAAGATCCTTTAAAGGGCGACGCATTGAATGCTTATAACGACGGCCCGTTGGACGACGGCAGCATCATGGGCCCTTTCCTCGAACTGGAAAGTTGCTCGCCCGTTGCGTTCCTGAAATCCGGCGAATCACTGTCGCATACGCATCATGTATATCATTTTACGGGCGATGAAGCCGCGCTTTCCCCGATTTGTGAAAAGCTGCTGGGCGTCTCCCTCAAGCAAGTAAAGACTATTTTTAAATAACACATTTCAATGAATCCACATCACAAACCGATGGAAAAGCATCATTTGGTTCCCAAAGGGATCCTGTTTCCTTTTATTCTTCTGACAGCCTTGTTCTTCATCTGGGCGGTGCCTAACAATATGACCGATGCCATGCTGGCCGCCTTTAAACGCATCATGAGTTTCTCCGACACCCAGACCGCTTGGATACAAGTCGTGGCATACCTGTTGGGATATGGCTGTTTCGCGTTGCCCGGCGCTATTTTCATCAAGAAACATACATACAAATCGGGGGTATTGCTGGGATTAAGCTTATGCATTACCGGTTGCTTCTTATTCTATCCGGCCATGCTGGCCATTGATATCAATCCGTTTTTCTGCTTCGCGGTATACCTCCTGGCATTTTTCATTTTATTCGCCGGACTGTCTATTTTGGAGACTTCCACCAATTCGTACGTGTACGCGTTGGGCGATCCGGTAACGGCTACGAGAAGATTGAATTTCTCTCAATCGTTTAATCCGTTCGGAGCGTTGACCGGTGCTTTGGCGAGCCAAATCTTCGTTCTTTCGCAATTAAATACGATGAGCGCCGAGGATAGGAGCGGCCTTTCGCAAGCCGATTTGTTGCAGATACAGAATGGGGAGTTAAATGCCGTTACTACGGCGTATGTGGTGCTGGGCCTGGTGATGCTTGTCTTGTTGGCAGCCATCTTTTTTACCCGCATGCCCAAGGCGCAGGACGATGATAAGACCTTGAATCTGAAAGCGACATTCGGGCGTCTCAAGCGCAATAAGAATTACGTTTGGGGCGTAGCGACCCAATTCTTTTATGTGGGAGCACAGGTGGCGGTATGGTCGTTCCTGATCCGTTACGTCATTCAACATCTCGACTTGAACGGCGTGATCGCTTCATTAGGCTCGGGGGCGTCTTCCGAAACGATTATGAGTACACTGCGGAATGTGGAACCGGTGGCCGCACGGTTTTATCATTTCTGCGAATGGATAGGGCTGGACGCCTTGCTGCCGCGTACGGCCGAACAAGCTGCGGCGACGTACTATATTTTGTCGATGGTGTTGTTCGTCTGCGCTCGCTTTTTGTGTACCTGGCTGATGAAGTGGATCAAACCGGTGAACTTGCTGTCGGTGCTGGCGATTTTGGCGGTCATTTGCAGTGTGACAACGGTGTACGCACCGGGTTTCTTGGGCGTCTATGCGCTGATGGGTATTTCGGGTTGCATGTCGCTCATGTTCCCGACGATTTACGGCATCGGCATGCGCGGATTGGGAGAGGACACCAAAATCGGCAGTTCGGGAATGGTTATGGCAATTGCCGGAGCGGCTTTTTTGACGCAGATACAAGGCATCCTATCCGACCATTCGGGAAGCATTCAGTTAGCCTATTGGGTGCCTGCCGTTGCGTTTTTAATCATAACCGTATACAGCTTTACCATTGCCCGCGATAAGAAGTTAGAGGCTTCTTTGGAAAATTGATTTAAAAAGAGAATAATGATATGGGAAAATTAGTAATAGGAATCGACTATGGTACCGATTCGTGCAGGGCATTGATTGTCAATGCGGAGTCGGGAGAAGAGATCGCGGTATCGGAATCGTATTATCGGCGGTGGAGGAACGGATGGTATTGCGATCCGTCGAAGAACCGCTACCGTCAACATCCGCAGGATTATATCGATTCGCTGGAAGAAGCCCTTCGCGGAGCGGTGTCTCAACTTCCTGCCGGAGCGGCGGAAGATATTGCCGCTTTGGGAATCGATACGACCGGCAGTACGCCCTGCCTGACGGACAGGAGCGGTACGCCGTTGGCTTTATTGCCGGAGTATGCGGAAGATCCAGATGCCATGTTTATCCTTTGGAAAGACCATACCTCTATCCGCGAAGCCGCGGAAATAAATGAGTTGGCGCATCGCTGGAACCCCGATTTCACGGCCCTTTCCGGAGGTATTTATTCCTCCGAATGGTTTTGGGCTAAAGCGCTTCACGCGTTGCGGGAAAATGAAAGCATCCGGAAGGACGCGTATGCCATTATCGAGCATTGCGATTGGATGCCGGCATTGCTTACCGGTCGGTTAAGGCCCGAAGAAGTCAAACGCAGCCGATGCGCCGCGGGGCATAAAGGGATGTGGGCGGAAGAGTGGGGCGGTTATCCGTCGCAGGAGTTTCTTTCACGGCTCGATCCTTTGTTCGACGGTTTTGCCGGGCATTTGAGCAACGAAACCTACACCGGCGACATCCCGGCCGGAGAACTCACCCAAGAGTGGGCGGAACGCCTGGGATTGCGCAAAGAGATAAAAGTGGCCGTGGGCATCATCGATGCGCATGCCGGAGCCGTCGGAGCCGGAATAAAAGCGCATACGATGGTTAAGATTGTCGGCACGTCGACCTGCGATATTGTGGTTACTCCGAAGGAAGATATGAAAGAGAAGTTTGTCCCCGGCATCAGCGGGCAAGTCGATGGCTCGGTTATTCCGGGATATATCGGTTTGGAGGCGGGGCAATCGGCTTTCGGCGATATCTATGCCTGGTTTAAGCACCTTCTCTCATGGACGTTGCAGGGTGTTGAAGCCGGCGAAGCGCTTATTTCGCGTATCTTGCCGGCTCTTAATGAAGAAGCGTCGAAACTTACGGTGATGGAAAACGATCCGGTGGCTTGTGATTGGTTCAACGGCCGTCGCACGCCTTATGCCGATCAAAAATTACAGGGCGGCCTTTTCGGATTGACATTGGGCACGACGCCGGCGCAGATTTATAAAAGTCTGGTAGAAGCGACGGCTTTCGGTTCGCGGGCTATAATGGAACATATTGAAAAAGAAGGAATCGAGATTGCAGAGGTTATCGGAGTAGGGGGTATTTCCCTGAAATCGCCCTATGTAATGCAAACGTTGAGCGATGTGATGGGCGTTCCTATCAAGATAGCCGCTACACAACAAGCCGGAGCGTTGGGTGCGGCTATAGGCGCTTCGGTAGCGGCCGGTTGTTTCGACTCGGTGCAGAACGCTCAAAAGGTTTTGGTACAAAAACATCTGACCGTATATTATCCGCAAGATAAACATCGGAAAGTATATGATGTACTCTATAACCGATACCTTAAAGCCGGAATTTTTATGCAGGATTTCCGGTAAAAGATAAGCGAGGGTACCGTTTCGAACGATGCCCCCGCTTTAAATATTTCACATAAGAGTAAGAGAGAATTTGTTATTAAACAATTTCTACCAGCGGTACTCCTTCTTTCACTACATCCCCTGCCTGAACGAATATACGGCGCACGGTTCCGGAAAGTTCGGATGTGATGTCATTTTCCATCTTCATCGCTTCAAGAATCAGTAAATTGTCACCTTTCTTTACTGTCTCGCCTTCTTTTACGAGGACTTCGATAATATTACCCGGCATCGGGCTCTGAATATATTGTCCTTTCGGTCCTGAAGGTTCGGCATCCTGAACGTGTTGCTGTTGCGAAGCCTGCGACTGTTCGCTTTGTTGCGTATGGCTACCGCCATTTGCTTCAAATTCTTTTTTGCGCAGATTTCTTAAGAAATTGGTCGCCACCGCAGGGAACAATTCGAGCAAAAGTTGATCTTTTTCATCTTTTGCCAAGTGAACGCTTCCGTATTCTTCCAAAACAGGATTGTCCTGACTTTTATAAGTCGAAGTATCGTAAGGCGTTTCTTCTCGAGTGCCGGCAATTTGCAAGCGGAATTCGGGATTCACCGGGACGGGGGTTTTACCATATTCCCCTTTTACAAGAGCCACAAATTGGTTGGAAGCATTGGCATATTTCGGCCGTCCGTTTTTCAGGTTTAAAGCCGAACTTACCGCTTGAGCTCCTACAATTTGACTGGTAGGAGTTACCAATGGAGGTAACCCTGCATCCAACCGGACACTGGGGATGAGCTTCATGGCGTCATCCAAAATGTCCAACGAATTGAATTGCTTTAATTGAGCAACCATATTCGTGTACATACCTCCCGGAATTTCGGCGTTCTTAACACGCTCATCGGCTTTCGGGAAATTGAAGTAAGTTTCAATAGCGTGGCAGGCGTCCAATAGAGCTGCTTCGTCATTACGTTTAGCCGCTTCGATAGCTTTATCGAACTCTCTGTCGATTTCAGCGGGCAGGGTATCCGTAAGCGGATTGAATGGTTTCGGGAATTGTTTTACGGCATCGTAAGGATCCAATTCCTTGCGTATATCGAACAACTCCTTGTTGATCTTGGCTACCGCTTCCATGTTTACATCCAATTCGACACCTAGTTTTTTACAGAAAATGTAAATTAACTCAAGCGCAGGCGCTGCGGGTCCTCCGGCGAAGTTCCAGATAACCGTATCAACGATATCGGCACCGTAAACAATGGCGGTAAGTACCGCTGCAAGGCCGTAACCGGGGGTGCAATGCGTATGGAAATCGACCGGAACGTTGATATGCTTTTTGAACAGTGGTATCAAGGCTGCTACGCGCGAAGGAGGAATAAGCCCGCTCATATCCTTGATGGTGATCATATCGGCTCCGAGGGCAAACATTTCTTTCGCTTTATTGAGGAAATACTCGTCGGTAAACACCGGGTTGTGCTTGGGTTTCGGAGTTTCTTCTTTTTTGGAGAACAGACCGAGGAATCCACCCTTTTTCGTTTCTTCCTGCGGGTCGTCATCATATTTCGGATCGACCGTATAGCAAACGGCGCAATCGGCCATTCCTCCATATTTCTTAATCGACTTTACACTCGATTTGATGTTGTCTACGTCATTCAGGGCGTCGAAAATACGCATGATGTTGAGTCCTGAAGCGACGGCATTTTTAAAAAAACCGTCGATAATTTCATCGGGATAGGGAGCATATCCGTATAAGTTCCGTCCTCGGGAAAGGGCCGTCAGTTTAGAAACATTCCCTACTGCGGCATGTATTTTTTCAAGCCGGTCCCAAGGGTTTTCATTCAGGTAACGCATTACCGAATCGGGAACAGCACCTCCCCAAACCTCCATTGCATAGAAGTTGGCATCCTTATAATACGGCAATACCCTGTCGACTTGCGACTGGTTCATGCGCGTAGCAAAAGCCGATTGCTGACCATCTCTCAATGTGAGATCTCTGATTAAAAGTTTCTGATTCATATCAAACTTGTCTTTCTTAAAATATTATTAATGTAAAATACATAACAAATTCGCATCAACTTAGTTTTAAAAAAAACTTTTAAAATAGAATTTAATGCTTTTTAGAGTTCATTTGAGAAGCAAACTCCACAACAAGCTTACGGTCTTCGACATAAATACCTTTTAAGGCTTTTACTACCTGCCGCGCATTTTGCTCGGGAACTTCGAAAAAGGAAAAGTTCTTCATCAGGTCGATCCGTCCCACGCGTACTTTGCCTGGAACATAGTCGTTGAGAAAACCCATTAGGTTGGCCGGATTGGCGCCATCGATTTTTCCTATATTGATAAAGAGACGGGTATATCCTTTTTCGGGCTGACGGTTATTTTTATCCCCTCTGTCGTATTTATCCCCCCGTTCGTTTTTCCGGTTGCGGGTACGTTCGTTTTTCGAATAGGATTGTTCGGAAGGTTCTTCTATTTCCTCGGCCTTTTGATAATAGTCGATCAAGCGGTTGAATTCGAGCGAAACGACACGCTTTATGACATCTTCCTTATCGAGCCAGTCGAGTTTACGGAAGATGGAAGGAAGCAAACGTTCTATTTCTTCTTCGTTGACTTTTACTTTTTCAATCTTATCGACGAAGTTGAACAATTGTTTTTCGCAGATGATGTCGCCTGCAGGAATATTTTCCTTTTCGAACTTCTTATTGATAGTCTTTTCTATCTGTTTGATTTTCCCTTTTTCCTTGGTGTGGATGATGGAAATGGATGTACCCGCTTTTCCGGCTCGTCCCGTGCGTCCGCTGCGGTGGGTGTATACTTCCAAGTCGTCCGGCAGGCCGAAATTGATGACGTGGGTAATATCGTCGACATCCAAACCGCGGGCGGCAACGTCGGTAGCGACTAAGATCTGGAGGTTTCGCTGGCGGAATTTGTTCATTACATAATCGCGCTGCGCCTGCGACAGGTCGCCGTGAAGCGAGTCGGCGTCGTAACCGTCCTGAATAAGTTTGTCGGCGATTTCCTGCGTATCTTTGCGGGTGCGGCAAAACACGATGCCGTAAATATTGGGGTAATAATCCACAATCCGTTTCAGGGCGAGATATTTATCTTTTGCATGCACCATAAAATAGATATGCTTCACGTTTTGCGCCCCTTCGTTTTTACGGCCGATAATAATTTCGACGGGATCGGACATGTATTTTTTGGTGATTTTGGCAATCTCCTGGGGCATGGTAGCCGAAAAGAGCAACATGCTGCGGTCTTGCGGCACGCTGGAAAGGATTTCATCGATACTTTCGGTAAATCCCATGTTGAGCATTTCGTCCGCTTCATCGAGGATGACGGTGTGTACGTTGGCGAGGGACACCGTTTTACGCTTAATCAAGTCGATAAGGCGTCCGGGAGTGGCGACAACGATTTGGACGCCGCGCTTCAGCGTTTTTATCTGGCTTTCGATACTCGATCCGCCGTAAACGGGAAGGATTTTGAGGCCTTTGACATATTGCGAAATCTCGGTGAGGTCGCCGGCAATTTGCAGGCACAGCTCACGGGTAGGGCAAAGAATCAGCGTTTGGGGAGATAATAGTCCGATGTCGGTTTTCTGGATGACGGGGATGCCGAAAGCGGCGGTTTTACCGGTACCCGTTTGCGCTAAAGCGATAATATCGCGGGTATTGCTTAATAGTTGCGGGATGACTTGCTCCTGCACGGGCATCGGTTGTTCGAAACCCATTTCCTGAATTGCCCGCAATATCTCGGGAGCAACTCCTAGTTGTTCAAATGTACTCATCTGTTTTTTGTTATATTAATTGGTGAAAGTATCCCAAACGATCTCTCTACCCCCACATAACGACGAAAGAAAAGATGAGAGGAGCGCTCGATAATACGTACGTTTTGATTAAAAAAAGAGAAATGCGGCACATAGGCTGCTCATCCGTCCGGATGGAAGGATCTAGATAACCCTGATTGAAATCAGGTGCAAAAGTAGTTAAATATATTTATATCACCAAAGTTAATAAGGATAGAGCAAGTATTTTTTTAATAAAATCTTTTTGCCGGAACCCACATTCAGTTCTTTTTCCAAATAGTTATCGACCGAGCCATACTGTTGTTTAATGTGGTCGATGACATAATTGATGTAAGCCCTGTTCACCGAAAGCATGGCCGTAATGGCTTCCTGCATATATTCGGGAAGACTTTGTGCGTTTTCGACCGTTGCGGATATGTCGATCACACGGTTGGAAAGGAGATAATCGTCTTGTATCACATTTTCGGGAACGCCGATGGCATAGAGGATAAAATACGAAGCAAGGCCTACCCGGTCTTTGCCGAGTGAGCCAGTTAGGAGTATGGGATAATTACCCTCATCGATAAGGATGTTAAACATTTCGGAGAATGCGGGTTTGTAGTTTTCTACGATTCCCACGTACGATTCCTGTACAAAGCGGATGGCATCGCTGCGGTTAAAGTCTTCGTCGCGAAGCTGCTCATCGAGTTTTTCGGCGTCCATCAGGCTGATGGGTACCGCTATCCGGCGTATGCCGGGATGCAGGAGAATGGGATACTTCTTCGCCGTTTTCTCCGAGCGAAAGTCGATAATGGTTTTAATGCCTAACTTTCGGATTTTGTCTTGATCGGCGAGGGTGGCGGTTGAGAGATTCCCGGAACGGTAGATTCTGCCCCATCGCATTTGTTTGTTATCGGAAGTGAAATAACCGCCCACATCGCGAAAGTTCTTAATTTCATCCATTTCGATGATGCGGTTGGCGACGATTCCGGAATTGGCCCCTTTTGTTTTGAGAAGAAAATATTCGCGGAATCCCGATTCGGAAGGGTTTATCAGGGCCACCTGATCGGTGATTTTATACGATTGGAGCGAAGCGAAGTCATTGAGTGAGCTGTCGGAAGGCGAGGAGTAAATCGCTATTTCCCCCTCCTGGTCGGGGCTCACTTCCCACTTCAATAAATAATCGCCGTCGGTATTTTTTTCAACCACGGATGATATTTTTACCGTAGAGATACATCCTGTCGAAAGAGCCGACAAGACGAGTAGGGATGATATGAAATATAGTTTCCTCACTGTTTTTTTTATTAGTAACAAGCAAATATAGTCAAAACATTGTTTCTAAAAGCCATTGAAATGTATATTAACAATAAATGGGCGATATGAAACTTTTTTTTGCGACTGTACGCCTCCTTCTGACTTCCCCAAAAAGGGTTCTGTATTTATCCGTCGCTGTTTGTGTTTTTTGAGGTGACGGCCGACTTGCGGAAGTCGGATATTAATTTGTATTTTTGCGCCGGCATATTAAACGGATATGGGAAAGTTTCAGACTTTATTGAATAATGAAAAGACGAGCGGGTTTGTACTGATTGCGTGCACACTGTTGTCGTTGTTCATGGCTAATTCGGGCTTCGGGGAAAGTTATCAGTCCATCTGGACTTTTCCCCTGGGAGCGCATTCGGCGGAACATTGGATTAACGACGGATTGATGGCTGTCTTCTTTCTGTTGGTCGGGTTGGAGCTGGTCGATGAATTATACCGGGGGAGGCTTTCCTCTTTCCAAACCGCCATGCTTCCTTTGTCGGGGGCGTTGGGAGGTATGTTGCTTCCGGCCGCGATTTATTTGATGTGGAACGCCGGTACGCCCACCGCATCGGGCTTCGGCATTCCGATGGCGACCGATATTGCTTTTGCTTTGGCTTTTCTTTCGCTCATGGGCAACCGCGTTCCTCCGGGATTGAAAGTCTTTTTGATGGCGTTGGCCGTTATCGACGATCTGGGAGCGATTATCGTGATCGCCGTCTTTTATTCGTCGTCCATCGACGGGATGTTTCTCGCGCTGGCCTTAGGCTTGTTTGCGCTGTTGTTGCTGTTGGATAAAGTTTTTCATGTGAAGACATTGGCCGTTTACCTGATAGGAGGGATTGCGATGTGGTATTGCATGCATTATTCGGGAGTGCATGCTACCATTGCCGGAGTGCTGTTGGCCATCACTATTCCGAACAACAGGGATCTTACACAAAGTCCCGCGGTGCGGTTGCGGCACGCATTGCATTATCCGGTGTATTTCTTTGTTTTACCGCTTTTTGCTTTGTCCAATACGGCGATATCGCTTGATGGCGATTTGTTCGGCACATTCCATGAACCGTTTGCCGAAGGCATTCTATTGGGATTGGTCGTGGGTAAGCCGATAGGCATTACATTCTTTTCGTGGTTATCAGTAGGTGTGGGGCTATGCCGTCTTCCGTCGGGAGTGAAGTGGAAGCAATTGTTCGGCGCGGGATTGTTGGGCGGAATCGGTTTCACGATGTCGATTTTTATCACGTTGTTGGCGTTCTCGGGGAATAATCATTATGTAAACGGGGCCAAATGGACGATTATGCTTTCGTCTTTATTGGCGGCTGCGGCCGGATTAGTGTGGCTGTCGTTCGTCTTGCCGAAGAAACAAAAAAAGGAACGCTAAAAGGATGTATCGCCCCGAATGAAAATCGATTTATTCATACACCGGAGTAAAAAAACAGGCCGTCCGGTTCCTTCTCCGTCGCGTTTGCCTATTGATATTGTATGTAAATAGGTTGAGGGCTCAGTTTCAGCAATTCCTGCGGGGTGAGCATGCGGTTCGGCGGACGTTTGACGTCGTTTTTGTAAAACAACTTGAAGCCGGTGAATTGCACGGGTTCTTTTCGCACATATTCGCGATAGGTATCGTACTTGAGTTGAGGTCCTCCCCATCCGTCCATATCCATCACGATCTGAACTTCCGGGCGCAAAAGGATATTGCGGTAGTTGGTCACCATGCCGCGGGTAAAACGGTGCACGACCAGTATCTTCGGCGGCAGGTTGTGTTTCTCGACTAATTCCGCCAAATATTCCGAACAGAAATTAATATCTTCGGCGTCATAACTTCCGATCTTTTTCCCCGGCGGAGTGCCGTCCTTCATCGAAAACTCGGGATCGATGCCCAAGTGCACATGCGGCAGTTTGAGATATTCTTCCAGTAAGGCCACTTCGTCCCGCACCGTGCTCAACGCCACCTGTATATCGAGGAAGACGAGGGCGTTCCCCATCGCAGCAATGGCCATCACGGAATCGATTTGCTGCGCGGGCATGCGATAACGGTACTTCCCATCGTTCCACGGGGAACCTTGCGCCACCACGGCGATATAATGCACCGCGGGGACGACCGGCGTCTCCGGGTCGGCCTCTTCCCAAGCCTTCACTTCTCTGTTCAGGCGCGTCCACACTTCTTCGGGAGGATATTCCCCTAAGATACCCATGTTTTTCGAATATAAATTGCCGTAATAGGCCACGACCCTTTTAAAAGGCAGGATAGCTCCTTCAAGAGGCAGCGGTTGTTGGCTTACCGGCCATAGGCCCGTCGTGTCGCCGTTGGCATTGTACGTGAGCGCTTGTGCGTATGCAGCCTCGTCCACGTTCTGGCGAATCGTATCTTCTTCCACGGTATCGGATACCGGCGCTTCCGGTGCTTCCGGTGCTTCCGAGACGATAGAATCAGATGTTAACAGCGTATACGGGCGTTTTTTATTTCCGTCGCAGGATGATAAAAAGAAGCAACTCAGCGAGAGCAGGACGGCAGCTACTCCAAAGCGCAAAGGAAAAAGGGGGTAATGTCGCATTCGAATGAATTTTCATGCAAACATATGCAAAAAAAATTGATAATCATGTAAAAGATGGAAGAAAGATGGAGAAGAGATGGAAAACGGGACTCCGGGTGAAGAGGAAATTTATTCAATGGCGATGCGGTAAAATCGGATGGTGAAGATTATCTTTGCGGAAAGAAAATAAAAAACGATTGAAAATGAAGCAACAAATCCAATACATTCGGCTTATTGCCGGTATTATCGCCGTCGGAACAATCTTTTCATGCACTT
This sequence comes from Limibacterium fermenti, assembly GCF_041902845.1. Taxonomy (GTDB): domain Bacteria; phylum Bacteroidota; class Bacteroidia; order Bacteroidales; family Dysgonomonadaceae; genus Limibacterium; species Limibacterium fermenti. Next base: position 3,814,505 of record NZ_CP159486.1, on the reverse strand, counting down.
CCAGCAAGAAGACGTCAGCCGATGCGTTGTCGCCGCAACAGGATATCGATAGCGCGCAAGCGGTGATTGTTACCGATACGTTTGTCTTGCCCGACATACCGGCGACCCTCACCCATCCCGATGTTCGTGCCGCCTATTTAGTCATGCATTATTGGGATCGGTTCGACTTTGCAGACCGTGAACTGGTGCAGCGTCCCGAAATAACCGAACAGGCTTTCGTCAACTATATCAATATCCTCGGTTACGTTTCTCCGGAAAAAACCGGTGAATCGCTTGCCTACACCTTGCAAAAAGCGGCGGCCGATACAACCGTTTACGTTCATTTTGCGTCGCTCTTCGAAAAATACCTCTATGAATCCAATTCGCCCTTTCACAATGAGGAATTGTATCTTCCGGCGCTTCGCTTGCTGGCGCCTTCTCCTTTGTTGAGGCCGGAAGAAAAAGCCCGCTATGCCTTTCAACTCGATATGGCACTTAAAAACCGGGTGGGCGATAAAGCCGCCGACTTCCCCTACACGCTTCCTTCGGGAAAATCGGAGAATTTGCATTCCTTGAAAAGCGAGTATCTGTTGTTGATATTTTCCGATCCCGCTTGTGAAACGTGTGTCGAAACATCGTCTCGTATCGCCGCTTCTCAGCCTGTTAACGATGCTTTCTCGATGAATACCCCGTCGCGTACCCTGCTTACCATTCTCACGGTCTATCCCGGTACTGACAAACAACTTTGGCGCGACCATCTGTCCGGTATGCCTTCGGGTTGGCTGCATGCGTACGATAAGGATATGCGCGTGCAACAGCAACGACTGTATGACTTGAAAGCCATGCCGGCGATCTATTTGCTGGATGCCGATAAACGGGTGTTATTGAAAGATGCGTCGGTGGAAGAAATCGGCCGTTTTTTTTCAAAGCCTCGTTAGCATAATACCGGGTTTCCGTCCTGTCAGAACCCAGCATGGAAGCTCGAAGCGACACCCTCGGTTACAGGCGGTTACTGTCTTTTTTAACATCCTGTAGGATTTATTGTGTGGAAAAAATTTCGCCGTAACGAAAAGAAACGTACTTTTGCAAGCTTAAAAAGAAGACTTTTAGCGAAAAGTCATTAGAATTAAGGGCTTTGGCAAGCTGCGCGAAGTAGCGGCCAAGCTGAGTTACTAACCAAAATATTTTTTTATGAAGTATGTGAACTTTTGTCTTTTAGCAATCGCTTCGCTTGCGCTATCGGCCGGTTCGGTTAACACCGACACCCTTTCAACGGGATATTATCCGGGTGAATTAATCCCTTCTCTCGTTCTGAAGGATGATCAAGGGAATCTCCTCGACCGCGCTGAGTATAAAGACAAAAAAGTAGTGGTGAACTTTTGGGCCGCTTACGATGCCCGCTCAAGAGCAAACAACGTTTTGTTGCATAATTATTTGAAGCAAAACTATCCGGATGTCGAACTGCTTTCTATCTCTTTCGACAGCAATGATAAGGTGTTTGAGAAAACCGTACTCTTGGATCAATTGGATCGTCATTCGCAGTTTTGCGATACCCTCGGGATGCGCTCTGATATTTTCCGGGATTTTAGGTTGAAGAAAGGGTTCAAAAACTACTTGGTAGATGAACAAGGAAAGATTATCGCGATGAACGTCTCGCCGCAGGAGTTGCAAGAGGTTCTTTCGAAAAGCTGAAATAGAAAAACGGACGGGGAATAAATCCTGCGTCCGTTTTTTGTTTTCATCAACCCGATAAGGGATTATTTACTTTTGCCTTGGTTGGCTACGGCATCCATCAATTTTTTAATCACTTCCGGATCGCCCAGAAAATAATCTTTTACCGCCTTCAGGTTATCGTCGAACTCGAACACATACGGAATGCCGGTAGGGAGGTTCAAGCCCGGTATATCTTCATCCGAAATATTTTTCAGGTGTTTTACAATACCGCGAAGGCTATTGCCATGTGCGGCAACAATAATTTCGTCATATTCTTTCAAGCTGGGAAGGATGGTCTCGTTCCAGTAGGGAAGAATGCGGGCAACCGTATCTTTCAGAGACTCGGTCAAGGGAAGGTCGTTTTCATTCACGCCCTTGTAACGCGGGTCTACAAACGGAGAGCGTTCGTCGTCTTTGGCCAATGCCGTAGGGGGGACATCATAGCTTCTGCGCCAGATGTGCACCTGCTCGTCACCGTATTTCTTAGCTGTTTCCGCTTTGTTCAGTCCCTGCAAAGCACCGTAATGCTTTTCGTTCAGACGCCATGATTTCTCTACCGGTATCCAATCGAGATTCATTTCATCCAGCACGATATTCAATGTTTTTATAGCCCTTTTCAGATAAGAAGTATAAGCTTTTTCAAAATGGAAACCTTCTTTTTTGAGCAGTTGGCCTGCTTTGTGCGCTTCTTCCACTCCTTTTTCCGAAAGATCCACATCGGTCCATCCGGTAAAACGGTTTTCCTTGTTCCAGGTACTTTCGCCGTGGCGAATCAAAACAACTTTTTTCATATTTACTTGTCTATTATTAATTTGAAATCATTTTATGCGATTGCAGGACAAAACTAATGAAAATCATCGTAAGTTCCGAATTTTTTGAAATCATTTTTTAGCTTTTTGATATTCTCTCTTTTTTATCTGCTCCCTGTTGAATATCGATTGTTACTCTTAATGTGATAGGCACGGAATTTTGGCTTTTCGGGGGTGTCCGTGTTCTGTAAGGAGTACGCGAGTTCGACCTAAAGAAGGAATAAAATTATTAAAATAAAGGGGTTATGTTCATGCTTAAAATGCTGAATAAATTACAGCTAAATAATAAAAATCCGTTATTCATGAATGCAGAAATAGTGGAAATTTATTACATCGCCGATAAATTCTGCGAAGAAATTGAAAAATAATGGATGAACACCGTTATCAATAAAATGAGGAGTAATTTTAGCTGTTTTGTTCAAATGCAATATCATTCCGCCCGAAAAATAACTCTATTTAGCAATAATTTCCAGTAACTTTTCAATCTCCTGCCTGAGGTATCTGATTTCTTCTTTCAACCAAATAGTTTCTTCATTTTTGGTAGCGAAAAGTTCATTGACAACTTTTTGGGAAAAATAGTTGTCGCATATAGTTTTAAAGACTTCTATAACTTCTAGTCTTTCGCTTTTTTTAAAGACTCAAACTTCTCTCTTTCCTTCACCAGTTGTTTCTCATAGAACTCAACAATCTCCTCTAAGGGGAAATTATTAAAAGTATGATTGTTATTATTATTTACGGGATTTGTTACGCCACAATTCTCATAAAAGTTGTTCGTATTATTATATAGTACCGTTTCTTCGTTGTATTTCTTTAGTCCATCTGCGTTCACCCCTAATGCCGAAGCAATTTTTTCCAAACGGTCGTCATCAATTTTCTCCGTCTGTTCCATTTTTGAGACAGATTGGCTTGTTATTCCTAATCGATCGCCTAATTCGGCCTGAGACATTCCGCGAAGGTGGCGTACCCGTTCAATTTTTCTCCCAATGTGAACAGCATTGTCAAAATTTTTTGTTTCCATTTTTCACTTTAATTTATATATGGTTTATATTGAAAGCAAAGGTAATAAGAATCATTTATTTTTCAACAACTCGATTTTCTCATGTTCGCTTTGCAATAAACGTTCGTACAACTCTACAATTTTTTCAATGGGATTGATTTGTAATACAATTGCGGTTCCTCCTTCGGATATAGTAGCATCTTTATAACTATTATCAATATTATAAATAATCTTCTCAGCATCGAAGTCCTTAATTACTTCCGGAGATACACCTAATATCTCGGCAATTCGGGATAGTAATCCTTCTTCTATTTCATCTTGATTTTCGATCTTCGATACTTCCTGTTGGCTAATGCCAAGATCGGCTGCTAAAGCTTCCTGCTTCATCCCTAAATATGTCCGAACTCTTTGTACATTACGCCCGATATGCCTTCTGCTTACTTTTTCTCTTGACTCAGCAATCATTTTATTAAATTTATTAATAGGAATACGTTTCAGCAAAGGTAGTAAAAACCAACCAATTCAAAGTAAAAACCAACCTTATTTATTTTGACTCAAAATTCGGAACATTTAATTTTGCCGGCATGAATACATGCCGGTTATTGTTCGATGTGAGAACTTATCAGCCTACATTGTACCAATAAAACAAACTCGTGAAGTTTGCTTATAAATAACTAATTAATCAATTAAAAACAAAATCTAAGAATGAAAGAAGAGATTTTAAATTTAGTGAAAGGAATGATGTTTCTCTTAGTGTGGACCCTTTCCATATTTTTGTTTGCACAGGCCGTTACCGTGAAAGGGACGGTTACGGATGCAAAAGGAGAGCCTTTGATAGGCGTATCGGTAAAGATACAGGGAACAGGGATCGGCACAATCACCGATTCCGAAGACAATTTTATTTTATCGGACGCCCCTTCCGATGCCGTATTAGAGGTCTTGTATGTAGGAATGCTTTCGCAAACAGTTACGCTTGACGGCAAAACAACCCTGACTGTAGTGTTGCAAGAGGATACGGAAGCATTAGAAGAAGACGTGGTTATCGGCTATGGAACACAGAAAAAAGCAGATTTGATGGGTTCTGTTGCCAACATTAATATAGAGAAACTCAATACGCAAAGTAATGTTGGTATCGGGCAAGTATTGCAGGGTAAGATTGACGGTGTCGATATTGTATCACAAGGCGGTACTCTCGGCGGAAGCCCTCATGTAATGGTGCGTGGTATTGGCACATTGAATAATTCATCTCCTCTCTATTTGGTAAGTTGAGTACTTAAAATGACTTGTGGGGAATTTGTTGAAAGTTAATAAAAATGTAACAGAATGTAAATCGATTTGTAACATTTAAGAGAGATATTTGTCCCCGCAAACAAACATAAAGTGTGAAAAAAGATGCATCTTATCAAAATTTCTTGACTAATTTATTGTCTTTACGGAGGCAAGCTGTTAAATAATAAAGGCACTGAATAGAAAGTTCGTTTAGGAGATAGGTTGTTATTTCATTACTTCGTTCATTACTTGATAATTAAAATCATATAAAATATGAGTAAATATTCTGTAGGAAGGGGAAAACCCTTAAATAATTTTATTTATAGATTAAAAATCAGGAGAATAATATTACCTTTATTTTTCTTTTGTGTGCTGACTTACCATGCCTATGCCGACAATAATATTTCTTCGGTAAAGGCTATTCAACAATCGAAACGTATTAATATTACAGGAAAGGTTACCGATGCATTTAACGATGCCCCTCTTCCGGGTGTCAATATTGTAATAGCGGGCACTGCCGATGGAACTATAACCGATATTGATGGAGTTTACGAGTTGTTGGCGAATGAGGGCGATACATTGACATTTTCATTCATTGGTTTTGAAATGCAAAAAGTTGCAGTCGGCAAAGTCCGGATTATCAATATAAGACTTTCAGAGCATTCTGAAATGTTGGAAGAAGCTGTAGTTGTTGCATTCGGAAAACAAAGAAAAGAGAGTGTGGTCTCATCTATTACTACGGTTAATACGAAAGACCTGAAAGTTCCGTCGAGTAATTTAACCACGGCACTATCGGGAAAAATGGCAGGCTTGATAGCATATCAAACTACAGGCGCTCCTGGTGATGAGGATGCTCAGTTCTTCGTGAGGAGTGTGACTTCTTTTGGCAGCGGATTGACGTCACCCCTTATTTTAATAGATAATATTGAAATGACATCGCGAGACTTGTCTCGTCTGAACCCTGATGATATTGCCAGTTTTTCTATCTTAAAGGATGCCTCGGCAACTGCGCTGTATGGAGCAAGAGGTGCAAACGGAGTCGTCTTAGTGACTACTAAAGAGGGGAAAAAAGGAGCAGTTAATGTGCAGTTTCGTGTTGAAAGTTCGCTCTCAACGCCCACTACAAAGGTTGAAGTGGTTGATCCTGTATCTTTTATGGAATATTCAAATATAGCGAGTTTGACACGCCACGGCGAGCTAACCTATTCACAAAGTAAAATTGACCGCACACGTGATCCGAACAGAAATAAATATGTATACCCTGCAGTCGATTGGAAAGATATTTTGACAAGAGACTACTCGATGAATCATCGGGCAAATATCAATCTTACCGGTGGCGGAGACGCTGCTACGTATTATGTCGCCGGATCTTTTTCGCAAGACAATGGCATATTGGAAGTTGACCGTACCAATCCTTTTAATTCCAATATCAATTTAAAGACATACGTCATTCGTTCCAATGTGAACCTTAATTTAACACGAACATTAGAAGCGAAGGTGAGAGTAAATGCTAATTTTGAGGACTATACGGGTCCTATCGGTGAATTCGGGAGTGGAGGCGCCAATACATACGGAAAAACACTGATCGCTAATCCTGTTTTATTTCCGCATGTGTATGCTCCGGATGAAGAAACGCAATATGTCGACCGCATCCTTTTCGGCAATTACTCTGATAATGAGTACGGGGTTGGCTCTGATCTTTATATCAATCCTTATGCCGACATTATGAGAGGATATGAAGATGTAAGAAATAACACCCTTTTAACGCAATTGGAATTGCATCAAAATCTGAATATGATTACGAAAGGGTTAACGGCCCGCTTCATCGGAAGTGTCACACGCTATTCAGGGTTCAATATTCGACGTAGTTATAAACCCTTTTTTTATCAATATATTAAGGGAACATATGATCCTGATAATTCTTCTTTCCCTTATGAATTAGCGGTTCTAAATCCTGAAGGTGGTTCCGATTTTATTGATTATAGTTCCGGAAACAAATACGTCAGATCAAGTTATTATGGAGAAGGTGCCATTTTATATAACCGGAACTTCAACAATAAGCATGATGTTGGGGGACTTCTGGTCGGCTCCATCAAAGAGAGTATGGATGGTAGTCCCCAAAATCTAGACACTTCTTTGCCATCACGGAATGTATCCTTTGCGGGACGTTTTACTTATGGGTTTGCTCAGAAGTATTTCGCGGAATTTAATTTTGGTATCAATGGTTCGGAACGTTTTGATCCGGCGCATCGATGGGGATTTTTCCCGTCGGTAGGTGCAGGATGGCAAATATCGAACGAAAATTTCTGGTCAGGGTTAAAAAATAGTATTCCTTCTCTCAAACTCAGGGCTACTTATGGTTTGGTGGGTAATGACGTGATCGTTTCTGCTCAGGATCGTTTCTTTTTCACATCGAATATTGACTTGAACGGACCTTCGGCAGGTCGGTTCGGAAATAACCCGAATGAAACCTTTAGCCGTCCGACGGTGAATATTTTGCGATATGCTAATCCCAACATCACATGGGAAGTATCTTATAAAACCAACTTGGCAATTGAATTGGGATTATTCAATAATAATTTAACTTTTATCGGTGAGCTTTACCACGAAAAACGTACCAATATAGTACAATTTAGGCCTGACATTCCATCCACTATGGGTTTGGCCGGCAATATCAGAACCAATTATGGGGAAGCTGTTGGTAAAGGAGTCGATTTAACATTGGATTTTAATAAAGCATATGCTAATTCAATGTGGTATATAATTAGAGGCAATTTCACATACGGTACCGCAGAAATCACGCAATATGATGAATTGGATTATTCTGGAATTGCTCCATGGTTGTCTGTTGTGGGACAGAAAGTTGGACAACAACGCGGATATGTCGCCGAACGATTATTCATTGATGATGAAGAAGTGAAAAATTCGCCATTACAACAGGTTACCAGTGGCATGGGAGAATATCAGGCGGGGGATATAAAATACCGGGACATCAATGGCGACGGGATTATCAATTCGTATGATATTGTACCGATGGGGTACTCATCTACGCCTGAAATCCAATATGGATTCGGTGGTTCATTTGGGTATAAAAGTTTCGATGTGTCTCTCTTCTTTCAAGGCTCTGCCCGATATTCTTTCTTCCTGGACGCCAATAAAATGTCTCCTTTTGTGGAAGTCTCTTCAGGAGAGAAAAAGGGGAACAGGGCGATGCTGAATTTTATTGCTGAAAGTGTGTGGACAGAAACCGACAGGGATATTTATGCCAAATGGCCCCGCTTGTCGCCTGATGTAGGTTCCGCTGCCATCGGAAACAACAATAATTTTGTAAGAAGTAACTATTGGATGCGGTCCATTGGCTATATGCGTTTAAAATCAGTAGAAATCGGATACACAATACCGGAAATAAAAGGTGTGAGTACGAGGTTCTATGCAAGCGGAACGAACTTGATAACATTTTCCAATTTTAAATTATGGGATCCAGAAATGGGCGGAAATGGGTTGGCGTACCCTTTACAACGAGTCTTCAACTTGGGTCTTCAACTTAATTTTTAACATTAAAAATAAATATAAAATGAGAAAAGTATATTGTTATTTGATGATCATCTTCCTATTTTCTTTTTGGGGATGTAATGACTTTCTTGATATTTTACCGGATGACAAGCCCGAATTGAAAGATGCTTTTAAAGATAAACATAATGCTGAGAAATATCTGTTTACGTGTTACAACAGTCTTCCCAATTTCGTTTCTCCCATGAATACATTGGGCATTTCCGGAGGAGGGGATATCATCTATTCCGAAAGAAATATCGGAGGGGGATTGTCCTCAGGGCCTCCTGCACCCATGATGGCCTTTCTAAAAGGCAATAATGCAACTGATCCTTTCATGAATTTTTGGGACGGACTCAATGGAGCACCTAAAAACTTATGGGAGGGAATCAGACTTTGCAATGTTTTTTTAGAGGAGATATTAGTAGAAAACGGAGGTCCACGGGATGTTGACGAAATAGTTAGAGCCCGATGGATTGCAGAGGTGAAGACAATCAAAGCGTATTTACACTTTTATCTTCTACAGCTTTACGGGCCAATTCCAATTATGGACCAAGCGGTACCTATTTCCGAAAAAGGAGATAAGGTGAATGTTTACAGGGCTCCGGTTGATGAAGTAGTGGAATATATAGTGAACACGTTAGACGATGCGATAGAAGATCTTCCGACGATGAACGAGTTGGATGTTGTCAGTGAATTCGGTCGATTTACCAAAACCATTGCATTGTCCATTAAAGCGAAAACATTGATCTTAGCCGCCAGTCCGATCTTCAACAACAACAATTATTACAAAGGTTATAAAGACAAAAGAGGCGTTGAACTTTTTCCGACAGGCGATAGCGAAAAGAGATGGGAAAGAGCGTTGGAAGCCTGTGACATTGCCTGCCGTTCTGCCGAGGAAGAAGGCGCAAAGATTTTTGTCACAATTGATGGAGGAAACAATGCCATCAGGGGAATTAATATTACCAATATCAATGACACCACTAAAGCAATGGTAAGCCTTCGGCAGGCCGTGACAGAATCATGGAACCCTGAAGTAATATGGGCTATCAATGAGAGCACCACGATACTGCAGAAATGGAGCACCATGTTGAGTAACGACGAATGGTTTAATTTGGCCGGATCTGGAGGGTCAGATATCGGGCAACGCCACGCGCCTACCTTGAATGTCGTCGAATTATTTTACTCTTCAAACGGAATTCCAATTGAGGAAGATAGTGAGTGGGAAAACAATGGATGGTATCAAAATAGATACAACACTCAACTCCCAGATGAGGAGCACAGCAAATATTTCATCAAAAAAGGGCAGGAAACAGCCATTCTTCATTTTCACCGCTCATTACGTTTTTATGCATCCGTGGGATTCGATGGCGGAATTTGGGAAGGAAGAGAAAAAAGCTTGACTGAAGCATCATTCCCTAATATGATGAGACACATGGGTAGCGGATACAAACATGCCGAAACGTATGGCGGTTACCCTTACTCCGGTTATTTGGCAAAAAAATTAAGCCACTTGAAAACAACTTATACCGAGAGCCGGGTCACTTTAATACGGGAAGACTATTCTTTCCCGATTATTCGGTTGGCCGATATGTATTTGTTATTGGCAGAGTGCTTGAATGAAGTAGGAGGCCCCGAAAAGACCGATTCAAAAGGGCATAACGCTTTTTTCTATTTAGACCAGATCCGGGCGAGGAGCGGGATGGAAGGTGTGGTTGAGAGCTGGAGCAAATATGCTTTAAGCAGGTATAAAACCAAACCTAAAGACATCAATGGTTTAAGAGATATTATCCGCCGGGAGCGTTTGAATGAACTGGCGTTTGAGGGACATTTTTATTATGATGTTAGAAGATGGCTATTGGCTGAGGAAATGTTTAATAAGCCCATATTAGGTTGGAATAAAGATGGAGAAAACAAGAAAGATTTTTATAATATACGGGTGTTATTGCAGCCACGGTTTTCAATGAAAGATTATCTGATGCCCATCCGGACAAATTCATTATTGCAGAATCCCAATCTTGTTCAAAATCCGGGATGGTAGTTGGTGAGGATATTAGTTAAAAAACGCAAGATAAATGAATAAATATATACATTCTTTTTTAATTGCAATGATAAGTTCATTGCTGATGGTTGCTTGTGTGGACTCTTATATGGGGGTAGAGCAAGTAAAGACTAATTCGGTCAAACCGGAAAAAATCACGATCAAGGAAATTATTCCGAAATCTGGTGCGTTAGAGATCTATTTTACGCTTCCAAAAGGGAATCCGAATATTACCCAAGTAGTAGCTTCCTACGTCAATAAACAGGGGGAAAAAGTGGAGTTTACCGTTTCAAGGTATAGCGCCTTTATTTTGGTGGAAGGCTTGACCGGGACTGAGCAGGTGACCGTAGAGCTGGTCTGTATCGACTCAAGCGGGAATAAATCGGATGTTACTGTGGTGAAAGCCGCGCCATTGACTTCGCCGATAGAACTCGCGCTAAATACAATGAAAGTACAACCTGCCTTCGGCGGAATTAAAGTGGAATGGAAAAACGAAAGGGCTAATCCGTTTATCATTCACGTGCTGGTGGAAGACTCTTTGCAAAAAGGTGTGGTTTCGTTTATGGAAGATCCCTATAAAACAATTTATACCACAGACTCCGTCAACACCTTTGCCTATATCCGTCAATATCCGTCGGTTGAAAAAAAATTCGGTTTTTCGGTATCGGATAAATGGGGAAACAGGACAGACACGTTGATTAGTTTTTTAACTCCTTACAAGGAAGAAGAAATTGATTACAGTCACATAAAAGCCGTTACTTTTTATAATCCAACAATTTATGCAGGAAGCCGCGATTACGGCATATATGGCGTCAACCCTACAACTGGTATTCAAAATGATGGAAACGCCCATGGTACGGCCCATGTTCCTCAAACAATTTTTAATAACATAAGAACCGGGAATCAATTCTATGGATATAAATTTGTGAAAAACCTCTCCGATTCTGATCCTGCAAATCGAATCATTGTCCACAATTATTACCTGACTTTTGATATGAACATGAATGTACGGTTGAGCCGGGTTTTGATATATCCTCGGACCGGTCTCGTTTATACCTATAAAAGATCCAGCCCGAAACGCTTTCGAATATGGGGCACGAATGATGCCAATAATGAAAGATGGAAGAAATTTCCGGAAACCTGGACGTTAATAGGCGAATACGTAGGAAAAGATCCCGTGGATACAGATAATCTCACGCCTGAAGAAATTGAATATTTCAATAATAATCAAGAATATTCGATCAGCGAAGGGAATGTGAATCCGGATGCGCATCCAACGGAAAGTTTTCGTTATATGCGGCTTCAGTTGATGGAGACGTACAACAAAAATGAAGCTTTCTACACGATTAATGAATTCCAAATGTATGGAGAAGTGTTAGAGTATTATTAAATAGAACCAATAATAAATAAATTATGACTAAATATATATTCAGAGTAGGGACTCTGTTATTCCTCTTCCTTATAATAGGTTGTGACAATGCCAACGATCTGTTGAATCAGTATATTAAGGACGGGCCCATCGTTTATGCTGCAAGAGTAAATGAACTGAATACACAGTCGGGCTATTACCGGTTTAGAGTGAATATTTACCCAGCCGAAGACGTAAACCGATCGTATTGTGTCTTGAATTGGAATATGACAGAAGGAAGCAAAGACTCTGTAAAGATCGATTATAATCCGAATTATTTTGACGACAAACAGGGATGTTATTATGCTTTTATTGATATTCCACCCTCTGCCGGCATTCAGGGAAATCTGGAAATTCATGCCCAAAATGTGGATATATTTGGTAATAGATCTCTAATAGAGACAGGAAGCGCATATATTTACGGGGAAAGTTACGTGTCGTCTTTAATAAACGCACAAATTCGTATTTCTGCTGCAGCGGATGAGGTCATTTTTGAACCAAGAATCGGTGCGGTAGGGAACCTGTTAAGTTACGAACAAAATAACGGGCATTTTACTGAAGAAGTTTTTGTAACCGAAGACAGTCATACGTTAATCAACGCCAAAGCCGGCGGGATAGTACGGACCAAAACCAGGTACCTTATCAATGAAAGTGATATTGACACCCTCAATGTGACAAGATATTTGGAAACAAAGATTCCCCAAGTTCCATAGACTTCGCTTAATTTTATCAATTGCAACGGATATGAAACGATTAAGACCGGGAGCTGTTACCTATGGCTTTTTTGTGTTTTGCAAAGGTCCGTATATTAAAAATAATAACCTAAAATAAGGAGAACAATATTTATATGAATAGGATAATTTTATCTGCTCTACTGATCATAATGGCCATTACTATTTCTTGCCAGCAACGTTTTTATAAAAAAAACGATTATAAGAACATCGACAATGAAGTTGTTCAAGAAGCTGCTAAAACAATGTTGCAGTTCAGAAAAACATCCCCGTTCTTATTAGACAATAATAGATTAATACTTTTGAATAAGTTCCAGGCTTATTCCGATAGTTTAGTTAACACCACATTTAAAGAATATCTAAATACTCCTGAAAAGGAATCGGCCAACATGGAAAATACAATACCCATGTTATATTTTTATCGAGAGGCTTTCGACAAAGTACTTTATGAGGTAAAAAACGCCAAAGTCCAATACGGAAGTACTTTGGTTTGGATGCTGTATAATATGGGGTTTGTGGTTAAAACACCTTCCGGCTGTTTCGGAATCGACATTGACCATCGATTGGCAGAACAATTGGAACCTTATTTGGATTTCCTCTGCATAACTCACAAACACGGAGATCACTATAATACCAAACTAATGGAAGCTATGACCAATCATGGTAAACCAGTGTTGTCGAATTTTTACAAAGAAAGTGAAGAATACATTTCAACAATACCCACAAGTTATAAAATTGGAAATTTCACAATTCGTACCGATATTTCAGACCATCTGACCAACCCAAAATTACCGAATTTCGTGACGGTATTCCGTATTGAGTGTAGCGAAGATGCCGGAAATTTCTCTATGCTCCACTGTGGAGATTCAGGCTTCAATCCGAAACATTTTATGAATGTGCAGGGGTCCGTAAACATGGTCGTCCTTAGGTGGGGAGAATCCCGGGAAAACAATATCCTGGGTACGGGTGAGGGGCAAGTAAAACCTGACTACGCTGTTTTATCCCACCTGATAGAATTAAGGCATAAACCCTATCCTCATGGTCAAGCGTCCATTACCAAAACACTTGAGCATCTTCCTACAGTGAAATGCAAAAATACGATCCTGCCATTTTGGGGGGAGATGTTGATATGGAAAAATGGGAAAATGAAAGCCGGATAAGTTTCGTGAGTCAATTTTTTCATCTTTTTACTTTGAAATCCAAATAAATACTTCTAATTTTGGGTTTTTAAAACCGTTGAGAAATGTCACGTAGGGAAGAATTGCTGCAATATGTTTGGAAATTCGGCCTTTTCGACCGTTCTTTGATCGAGACCACCGAGGGAGAAAAAATTGAAATTATCGACGCAGGGCTACTGAACACTGATGCAGGCCCTGATTTTTTTAATGCGAAAATTAAAATCGGGAACACCTTGTGGGCTGGGAATATTGAAATCCACCACGCTTCCGATGAATGGAAAAAACATGGTCACCACACTGATAAGGCGTATAATTCGGTGATTCTGCATGTCGTGGAAGAAGTGAACTCGGACGTGCGTAACCAAAAAGGGGAAGTCATTCCGCAATGTGTGATTAAAGTTCCGGAGGAGGTGCGCGAAAATGCGGAGTATCTGTTGTATGCCGACGAAAAAATACCGTGTAAAGACTCTCTTTCCCTGTTGGATAAACGGCTTCTTCACGCATGGCTCAGTGCGCTTACCATCGAACGGTTGGAGCGTAAAACGCAGGATATCTTTGCCCATCTGAAACGATTTAATAATTCGTGGGATGAAACATTTTATGTGTTATTGGTAAGGAATTTTGGCTTCGGATTGAATTCCGATCAGTTCGAACGTCTGGCGCTAAGCCTGCCGTATAATTATATTCAAAAACATGGCGACAGCTTATTCCAAATAGAAGCGTTGCTTTTCGGGCAGGCCGGATTGCTCGAAGAAGGGCCTGTCGAAGAGGATTATTTTCTGAAACTCAAGAATGAATATGCTTTTTTGAAGAAAAAATATCTCCTGAATAATTTGGATGGTTTCGTTTTCAAAAAACTGCACGTCCGTCCGAGGGCCTTTCCCCAGATACGCCTCGCGCAATTGGCCGCACTCTTGCAGAAATCCGGACGACTTTTTTCGGTCGTGCTCGAACAGCAGGACTATCCTCAAATGCAGTCCCATTTCCAAGTAAATCCTTCAGATTATTGGCAAACCCATTATTCTTTTGGTAAAAGCTCCGTGAAATCTGCCAAATATCTTGGCGCCGCCTCTTTTCATATTATCTTAATCAATACCGTCGTGCCGATACTTTTTGCTTACGGTAAGAAAACCGCCGACGAAGCCTATTGTGGGCGGGCCGTCGACATGCTCGAATCGGTGAAACCGGAAAAAAACAGCATTATCGATCAATTCCGGGAAGCGGGGGTAATTCCCGAACATGCCGCCGACACACAGGCGTTGATCCAATTGCGGAAAGCCTATTGTGAGCCGCGTAAATGCCTTTATTGCCGCATCGGGCACGCAGCCCTTTCTTCCCGGAAAGTTTCGTCCCCGTCTAACGGATTCCCGCCCGTTTGAGCGCTCATATAGAGGCCTTTCGTCCGTTAACCCGTATCAGGCGGTTAACGGAGTAATAAGAATGAAAAACATATTTTTATTATTTTTCTTAGCCCAATTCCCTAAAAGTAGGTAAAACATTGTATTTTTGTGGCGACGATGATTTCTGACAATAGGTTTCGACAACAATGCAACAAGTCTTTCAGTATATACGATATGGCTTTTGGGCCATTACCTTTTTCGCGTTCGTCTATTCGTGTGCGAACATGGCTTCGCCTTCGGGTGGGGAATACGATGTAGCTCCTCCTAAAATCAAGAGGGCGAATCCCGATTTCAACGCGTTGAATAGTTCAAAAACGGTCGTCGAAATCGAATTCGATGAAAATATAAAAATCGAAAGCCCTTCCGAAAAAGTCATTATCACGCCCCCGCAACAGAATATGCCGGTTATCAAATCGGTAGGGCGGAAAGCCGTCGTTGAGCTCAATGATGAATTGCTGCCGAACACGACCTATACCATCGATTTTACCGATGCCATCGTCGATAATAATGAAGCGAATCCGCTGGAAAACTTTGTCTATTCTTTTTCTACGGGCGATCGGCTCGATACCCTTGCCGTTTCCGGAAAAGTGTTGACGGCCGATAATCTCGAGCCGGTTAGCGGAACGTATGTGGGCATTCATTCCAATTTGAATGACACGGCCTTCACACACGTGCCTTTTGAACGTATTTCGCGTACCGATTCACGGGGCAATTTTACGGTTCGGGGAATGGCGCCGGGATCGTATAAAATATATGCCTTGAATGACTTAAACAGAGATTATAAGTATGATAATCCGCAGGAGGCCGTCGCTTTCCTCGATTCGATCATTATTCCTTCTACCATGCCTGCCACCCGGCAAGACACGATTTTTAAAGATAGTGTGACGATCGATACGATCAAGACGGTGGCTTATACGCGTTTTTTGCCGGATAAACTATTGCTTCGGTCGTTTTTATCGGATTTTCAACGGCAGTATTTACAGAAGCATGAACGTCCCGAAGAGAACAAGATGGTATTGTATTTTGCCGCCCCCACCGCTCCTCCTTCTTTTGAATTGTTGCAACCCGTTGTGGAGGACGATCATTGGTATGTAGCGGAGAAAAGCGCCAAAAACGATACCTTGACTCTTTGGATAACGGACTCTTTACTCTATAAGCGGGATTCGCTCTTGATGCGTGTGGATTATACCCGTACCGATTCTTTGAATAAAAATTTTATCGATACCGATACGTTGAAGTTTAACATCCGGAGAGCCCGCCCCAAATCCGAAAAAAGGAAGAAAAAGGAGGATGAAGAAGAGCCGATCCGTTTCTTGAACATTCAACATAATATTCAGTCTACGTTTGAAATCTATAATCCCATTCGTTTTGAATTCGAACAACCGGTTATCCAGTTCGATTCTTCGCGGGTTCATCTTTCGCAGGAAGTGGATTCGGTCTTTAGCCCCATCTCTTTTCAACTGAATTCCGATTCGTTAAATCCTCGGAAGTATATATTAAGGCATAAATGGGCGCCGGGAGGTAAATACAAGTTGACGGTCGATTCCGCGACTGTTTTTAGCCATTATGGTCTTTGGAACAATACCCTCGATGAGACATTCTCCATCAAAACGCTGGAACAATATGGAAATCTCTTTTTCCTGATCTCCGGCTTGCCCGAAGGAAAAACCGCTTATGTAGAGCTCCTAGACAAATCGGATAAACCTTTTCGTAAGGTACGCGTCAAAAACAACGAAGCGCATTTTTGGGACCTGAACCCCGGACAAGTATATGCCCGTCTCTTCATTGATGATAACGAAGATGGCATATGGACTACCGGAAGTTTCGAAAAAAAGCGTCATCCTGAACCCGTATATTATAATCCGAAGATGTACGAAATAAGAGCTTACACCGATCACGAAGAATCGTGGAATTTACTGGAGAAGGAGGTTGCCGAACAAAAGCCTTTGGAGATTACGAAAAATAAACCCAAAGAAAAAAAGCGGAATCAGAATGTCGAAAGACAACAACAGCAACAACAGCAGCAACAACAACGGGGAGCCTCTTCCGGAACAAATTCAAGTACTTCTTCTATGCGGCAACAATCACTAAATCGATGATCGATAAGAAAGTGTCTAAAACAATTCTTGAATAAATTGAAAATGAATAATAAAGCAATAAGTATAATCCTTTTTATTTTATGTCTTTCTCCCGCGTTACTGCCTGCTCAATGCAAAGTGGTGAATAAGGCGTTTAAGAGCGGGGAGCATATTCGGTATGATCTTTATTTTAATTATGGGCTGATAAAGGCAAAAGCCGGCGAAGGATCGCTTGTTATTTCCGATGCAAATTATAAAGGAGTAAGCGCCTATAAAACCACCATGTTGCTGAATACGTCGGGGCTCGCCGGTAATTTTTATACCGTCAACGATACGCTAACGTCTTTTATTGACAAGGACTTAAGGCCGTTGTTTTTTACAAAAGGCGCCTTCGAAGGAAAGGATCACTCCCTCGAGCATCAATCGTTTGCTTACGACGGAGATCAAATCAAAATCAGGGCGATCCGTTATTGGAACGGAAAACAAAAATTCGATGAAACGGTGACTACCGGCGACTGTACGTATGATTATCTTTCCGTATTATCTTTTATGAGAAATCTCGATTTCAGCAAAATGCAACCGGGCGATCATCATCAAATTCAGTTTCTTTCCGGAAAAGATATTGTGAATATGGCGGTAAATTATCTGGGGATAACGACTTTTAAAGCCAATAATGGAAAAGAATACGAGGTGATTCGCATTACGCTTTCGGTTTTCAATAACAATAAAGCGTTTACGGATCAAAAAGAACCGATAAAGGCTCTATTGACCAACGACAGCAACCGTATTCCCGTGGTCATCGATACGGCCTTGAAAATAGGGACGATACGTGCTGTGCTTAAAGACGTGTCGGGTACAAAAAACTTATAAACTTTTATTTATTAATTATTTTGATATGAATAAACAAATGCTGCGTATTAGCTTGGTCTTTTTTCTTTCCATGTTATTGTCCGTTCCTTTAATGAAAGCGCAAACGGGCAATGATCCTTATGTCATTCTTGTAGAATTCACCGTCGATGAAAAAAATAAGAGTCAGGTTGTCGAACTCCTTTCGGAAGTTCAACAGCAAACGCTGGATAATGAAGAAGGCTGTTTGGTGTACGATATTCTTTTGAGTGAAGAAGATCCCACCAAGATTTTTCTCTATGAAAGTTATGAAAGCGATGCTGCGTATAAAATACATTCCGGCAGCTCTTATTTTAAAACGATTGTCGAAAAGCAAATAAACCCGTTATTAAAAGGGTCTAAGATAACGAAAGTCACCCCGGTGGTTTCCGATTCAGCACTCTTGGACGAAGAAGTCTAAAGGATTCCGGCCTCTTCGAAAAGGCGGGCATACACCGTTGCTTTTTCAATGAGCGGTTTGGGATATGCCCTCGAAGAAGAAGGCATCCGGTAAAAATGAAAAGGCCTGCCGTGGTACGTTATTTCGATAGAACGGCCTACGGCGGGCCCTTTGTATAATTCCGGCAACAGCCATTGAAGGGTTTCGGTCGCTTTTGCCCCGGTTGTTACCAGCGTCCGGCACAAAGGAATTTCGGCTACTATCTTTTCTAAATCGAACGGCTTCACCACTTCCAGAAAATTATCGGAGGCATTCTGTTTTTTGCGAATGACTTGCCGGGCAGTGTCGGTAACGGCGATTCCCTTTTCCGTTAAAAAAGAAACAATCCGTTCTTTGTCGAAGGAGGTCTTTTCTTCGTTTAGAAAAGAATCTTTATCGTTGAAAAAAATCAATCCGAAAATACGCCACATGTCATTTTGGAAATTCGGATAATAAAAATCCATTTTCCACTTTTGCCTGGGAGGCGGAAAACTGCCTAATAACAATAAGGTGGCATTTTCCGGCACAAAAGGCTTTAACGGATGCGTTTCTATTTCTAATTCCTTCATCATACGTTATAAACAAATAATATTCGACACAAAGGGATGCTTTATGTGTATATCCCGTCAAACCGCGCGGAGCGGATAGACCGGGTAACCAATTAATCGCCACAAAGATACGGATTAAAAAGACAATAATTAAAGAAAATAATCTTTAATCATAGATTAAAAAACCAAAAAATTACTCGAAAACTCCTACCTTTGCCCTATAAAAACAATAATAGAAGCATGTCGGATCGATTTTCTTTATATGCAAAAATACCGGAGCCAGCACTTAGGCGGCTTCCCTGGTACCTGTCGTACATTAAACTGCTGAAAAAGCATGGACAAACCAATGTCTCTTCTACGCAGATCGCAAAAAAAATTAATGTGTCCGCTACCCAAATTGCAAAAGACCTTTCGTATGTCGATGTGAGTGGCAAAACACGAGTGGGCTATGATATCGATCAACTCATCGAAGTGTTGGAAGATTTTCTGGGCTTTAAGAAGACGCATAAAGCCGTGTTGTTCGGTGTGGGAAGTTTAGGTGCGGCTCTGCTGTCGGACTCCGGTTTGGAGCAATACGGATTGAAAATCCTTGCCGGTTTCGATGTCAATGAAACGATTGTCAATACGACCGTTCATGGCATTCCGGTGTATCATTCGGATGAATTTGTGGAAATAAACAAACAGATACAGGCCAGTATCGGCATTCTCACCGTGCCGCCCGATTTTGCGCAGGAAGTAGCCGATTATATGGGTATAGGAGGTCTTAGGGGGGTCTGGAATTTCACTCCTTTCCGCATTCGGGTTCCCGAGGGGATGGTTTTGCAAAACACCTCCCTGTACGCCCATTTGGCTGTAATGTTCAACCGGTTGAATACAAAATATCCCACTAAATAAAAACGGACTTTATGAAGATATTTGCCGTAGGGCTCAATTATCCGTCGCATAATCAGGAAATGAAGCACGTTTTCCGGAGTACCGAGCCGGTCATTTTTATGAAACCGGAGACCGCTCTTCTAAAAGACGGGAAGCCTTTCTTTCTTCCCGATTTCTCGCAAGACATACAGTATGAGACCGAATTAGTGGTCAAAATTTGCCGGCTGGGAAAGAGTATTTCCGAACGTTTCGCCCACCGCTATTACGATGAATTGACCGTGGGCATCGATTTTACCGCCCGTGATCTTCAAAAACGACTTAAGCAAAACGGATTGCCTTGGGAAATATCGAAAGGCTTCGACGGGTCGGCCGTTGTCGGCGATTTTATTTCAAAAGAGCAAGTCCCGGATGTACAACAGTTGTCGTTTCATCTGGATATCAATCATCAAACCGTTCAGCAAGGGGAAACCGGAGATATGATCTATTCCGTCGATCAAATCGTCGCGCACATCAGCCGTTTCTTCACGTTGAAGATCGGGGATTTGGTTTTTACCGGCACCCCGGCCGGGGTAGGGGGCGTCTCGATAAACGACTATTTAGAAGGGTATCTGCAGGAGACAAAAGTCCTTGCCTTTAGAATAAAATAATAAAAAGTGATCGTCATTGCGAATCCGATCCGCAATCCCCTAATAAAAGAAGGCTGTGCTAATTATGGGGATTCAGCGTTAAACGCGGAATGACCGGCTTTGGATATAGCCTCCGAAAGAGCACAACAAAAACGGTTCATCGCACAATAAAGCAATGATATACGTGTTCTATAATAACTCAAATACGAAAATCAAGTAATAATATGTATAGAAGAATAAGTTTTTTACTCATCTGTGCGGCTTTTTTATGGAAAGCGGATCCTTGTGCCGGGCAGGATTATAATCCGATACCGGTTGCCGTACCCTCGCTACAGATTGCTCCCGATGCGCGTGGCGGCGGAATGGGCGATATCGGCGCGGCGACCATGCCCGATGTCTATTCCCAACATTGGAATGCGGCTAAATATGCATTCGTAAAAAGTCCGAAAGGATTTGCGTTTTCGTATACCCCTTGGCTGAACAAGTTGGTGGACGACATTCATTTATTGTATGCCTCGGGATATAGGAAATTCGGGAATGAGGACTTGAATGCCCTCAGCGCGTCCCTCCGGTATTTCTCGTTAGGGCAAGTAAGCCTTTTCAATGAGAATACCGATTATATCATGGGCGTCTTTCCGAATGAGTTCGCTTTCGATATAGCCTATTCGAGGAGACTCACCGAAACGTTCTCCGGTGCGATTACCCTGCGGTATATCCGTGCCGACTATTCCGCCGGAAGCGACGATATAACGCCCGGCAACGCCTTTGCCGCCGATATTGCCGGTTACAATGAAACCTATCTGTATATGGGGCGGTCGGAAGCCCTTTTGGGGCTCGGCTTTTCGATTTCCAATATCGGAACGAAAATATCGTACGACGGCAATAACACGTCGATGTTTCTCCCGACAAATCTACGGTTAGGCGCTTCCTTGGCGTATCCTCTGAGCGATAAAAACACGCTTTCCATTAGTTTCGATGTCAATAAACTGCTTGTTCCCACCCCTCAGCTTCCGAAAGAAGAGGAGACCTCGGAAGAAGCCCAAAAGCGCATAGACGACTATTATAATATCTCTTCCATCGCCGGCATATTCAAATCGTTCGGCGATGCCCCCGGAGGGTTTAAAGAAGAGATGCAGGAGGTGATGTGGTCGTTGGGAGCGGAATACACCTATAATAATCAGTTTTCGCTTCGGGCCGGCTATTACAACGAGAACCAATATAAAAGCAACCGCCGCTATTTTGCCGTGGGAACCGGATTCCGTATTCAGGCATTTCAACTGGATGCCGCTTATCTGATATCGACGGCGCAATCCAATCCATTGGATCAGACCTTGCGGTTGTCGTTGGGCTTTGATATGGATGGTATTCGAAACTTGTTCAGATAATCCGCATGAATATACGAGTCGGTTTCGGTTATGATATGCACCGCCTGGAAGAAGGGCGCGAGTTATGGATAGGCGGCATTCAGCTCGACTATCCAATGGGTCTGCAAGGCCATTCGGATGCGGATGTGCTCATCCATGCCATTTGCGATGCTTTGCTGGGCGCGGCGAATTTACGGGACATCGGGTATCATTTTCCCGATACCGCCCCGGAGTTCGAGCGTATCGACAGTAAAGTACTCTTGCGTAAAACCGTATCGCTCCTCCGGGAGCAACAGTATGCCATCGGGAATATCGATGCGACCCTTTGCGCCGAGAAACCCAAAATCAACCCGCACATACCGTCAATGCAGGCCGTGCTGAGTGAGGTGATGCAAATACCCGTCGATGCCATATCCATCAAGGCGACCACCTCCGAGAAAATGGGTTTTGTGGGACGGGAAGAAGGCATCACGGCCTATGCGGTGGCATTAATCGAAAAAAGGTAAGATGTTTTACGGTACCCGGTTATTCAGAGGGGTTGAGCGAAAATTGCATGCGAAAGGATATGGAATACATTCTCCTTTCGCTTTTGCATTCATCACCGGTGTCATTTACGCTGATGACACGTACTATGCTTTCTCCGATATTCCGTCTGTTTTGGAGCGGAATGCCCTTGAAGAGGCCTTAACTGTAAATGAGAACAACCGCCTTTCCTTTCGGGTCGTCCGTTTTTTTAAACCCCGCTCTGTGTTGGAGATCCATTCCGGTTACGGAGTCAACAGCTTATTTATTACGGCGCCCGATAGCCGCATTCATTGTGTGTCGGTAGAAGAGTCGCCGGAAAAAAGAGCTGTTGCAAACCAACTGCAAAAAGAGTGGGGCAGAAGCATTACTACAGAAACCGCTCTTTCCTCGTTGAAAGAGGAACCTTACGATCTGATTTTTCTGGATGCCGGTCGCGGCGCTTTGCCTCCGCTCGATACCCTGTTCCGCTTTAGCCACGGGAAGACGGTATGGGTGATTCATGGGATAACCGGTAAAACGGCTAAACTTTTTTGGAAGAATATCGTTAATCATGAAAAAGTAACGGTTACGTTCGATAGGAAACAAACCGGCATTGCCGTGTTAGACCCTTCCTATCATAAATCGAACTATTTCATTTAGAAACTGTTTAAATTTCTTCCTATTCTTCGCCTTCAAAAAGTTTCTTTTTGAATCGCGAAACATATTTAAACGGATTCTTAAAATAAAATCTCATTTAAAACGATGAAAAAGAGTTTAGTATATACAAAAACAGGCGATAAGGGCAAAACCTCTTTAGTCGGCGGTACACGGGTTTCCAAAACGCATATCCGGTTGGAGGCTTACGGTACGGTGGATGAGTTGAACAGCTTCATCGGCTGGCTCAATGGCAGCATTCAGGACGAAGAGACGCGGAACTTCCTTTTATTTATCCAGCATAAGCTTTTTACGGTAGGCTCTTATCTGGCTACCGAAACCGAGCAGATAGAACCCAAAGCGGCCAGCATCATTACCCGGGAGAATGTGGCACGTATCGAAGAGCAAATCGATAAGCTGGACAGCGAGCTTCCGCGGTTGACCCGTTTTGTGTTGCCGGGAGGAAGCGAATCGGCTTCCAGAGCCCATATTTGCAGGACGATAACCCGCAGGGCGGAACGCAATGTGTATCGTGTGGCGGAAGATTACCCGATTTCGGATTTGGTATTAATCTTTTTAAACCGGCTTTCCGACTATTTTTTCGTGTTGGCAAGAAAAGAAAGTCAATCTTCGGCAAAAGAAATATATTGGGAGCAGGATAACATATAAAAAGTTTTTATACATTTGCGAAAAAATCAAATAATAACATCATAAAGGACGAACTATGTATTGGACACTTGAATTAGCTTCTAAATTAGAGGATGCTCCTTGGCCCGCGACAAAAGATGAGTTGATAGATTATGCACAACGTTCGGGGGCTCCCCTTGAAGTGATTGAAAATCTACAGGAAATAGAAGAAGATGCGGAGATATTCGAGTCGATTGAAGATATTTGGCCCGACTATCCAAGTAAAGAAGATTTTTTCTTTAATGAGGATGAATATTAAATAATCAGGGGGATTAAGCGAATAAAACAAAAAACCATCCGGACGAGTCCGGATGGTTTTTTCCTAAAAGCTGTTCTTTACAAGAGGAATCCCTTATATCAATTTATTGATTTTATCCGTAAAGGTCGATTTGGGGGCCGCGCCTACCAACTTATCCACCACGTTTCCTCCTTTAATGAAAAGAACGGTGGGAATGTTCCGTATGCCGTATTGGGAAGTGAGGTCGTCATTGTTGTCGACATCCACTTTGCCTACCACGATTTTGTCACCGTATTCCGAACTTATTTCTTCGATAATCGGTCCGATCATTTTACAAGGGCCGCACCATTCCGCCCAAAAGTCAATCACCACCAATTTATCCGTTTTTAAAATTTCATCCACTGTTGCGTCTGTAATTTGAAGAGCCATAATCAATATATTTTATTGTTTTAATTAGTTAATCCTAAAGTCTATAAATAAATTATTCTTCAGATAATCAATAAGCCGTTTGTCTACTTGAATGCGGGTAACCCGTGAAAAAAGTTGGACGCTCATTTTTGAATCTTCGCCTATAATCTGGAAATATAACAATGAATTTCCCGAATTGTTTTTTATAAGCGCCGATAATTCGTTCACCGTCGCATCGTTTATTTCGCTAAGGGGAATTTGTAAGGTGATTTTCGAAACCAGTTTGTCCTTTACGTCAGACAGAAGTTGAATGGACGCGATCTTCACTTCCAGTTCCTCCGGACGATAACGCTTCGGTTGCACTCTTGCGGTGAGGTAAACCGACAAGCCAACTCTGGCATAGCGGCCGAAATTCACACTCTCCTCGCCGAAAAGCGGCATTTCGAAACTTCCCTGATAATCTTCAATTTTAAAAATCGTGTAAGGCGATCCCCGCTTCGTTTGACCTTCCCGCACGGCCGTAATGATTCCGCCGAAGGTGATATCCTTTCCGTTTAACGATTCCAAGTCATTCAACTTCAACGTGTCGGCGGTACAGATATAGTTCAGGATAAATTCATAATCATCCAACGGATGCGCCGATAAGTAAATGCCGATAAGCTCGCGCTCTTTGTTTAATTTCTCGAGATCGGACCAGCGGTCGGTCTTAGGCACTTCGGGACGGGCGATTTGGAAAGATGTGTCGTCGCCGAACAAGGAATTGACCGCTTCATTTTTATCCTGTTGATATTTACTCCCGTACCGGATGAGGGTATCGATAAAATCTTCGCCCTTGCTGTTCTGCGCCAGAAAATGTTCTCTTCTGACTCCGGAAAAGGAGTCGAATGCTCCGGCTAAAGCCAAGGCCTCGATCGTTTTCTTATTACAGGAGAAAAGGTTGACCCTTTCCACAAAGTCGAAAATATCATTAAACGCCCCGTTTTTGGTACGCTCCTCCACTATGTCGGCGATGGCGCCCTGCCTGACGTTCTTGATAGCCCCCAACCCAAAGCGGATATCCCCCTTTTTGTTGACCGAGAAGTTCGTAAACGACTCGTTTACATCGGGAGAGAGCACACTGATCCCCATGGCTTTGCATTCGTCCATGAATTTGGTGATCTCCGTGATGTTGTTCAGGTTGTTGGAAAGCACCGAAGCCATGTATTCCGACGGATAGTTGGCCTTCAGCCAGGCGGTTTGATAGGCGACCCATGAATAGCAGGTGGCATGCGACTTGTTAAAGGCATACGAAGCGAACTTCTCCCAGTCGTGCCAGATCTTATCCAAAACCTTTTCCTGATATCCGTTTTGTTTTCCTCCCGCGAGGAACTTCTCCTTCAAGGAATTCATCTTGTCGATGAGTTTCTTTCCCATGGCTTTACGCAACTCGTCCGACTGCCCCCGGGTGAAATTCGCCAACAATCTCGACAGAAGCATCACCTGTTCCTGGTACACGGTAATGCCGTACGTCTCGCTGAGGTATTTCTCCATGACGGGGATGTCGTAAGAGATTTCTTCCCTGCCGTGCTTACGGGCGATGAAAGAAGGAATGTAGTCCATCGGGCCCGGTCGGTAGAGCGCGTTCATCGCAATTAAATCTTCGAACTTCGTAGGCTGCAATTCTTTCAGATACTTTTGCATCCCCGCCGATTCAAACTGGAACGTGCCGGTGGTCTTTCCGTCACTATATAGTTGATAGGTTTTGGTGTCGTCCATAGGGATGGCGCTCATATCGATCTTTTTGCCCGTGGTCGCCTGAATGTTCTTAACCGCGTCTTTGATAATCGACAAGGTTTTGAGCCCGAGGAAGTCCATTTTGATAAGCCCCGTCTCTTCAATCACCGAGCCTTCATATTGGGTAACCAAAAGTTTCTCTTTCGTCTCTTTATCCTCCGCGGTACTGATAGGCACCACATTCGAGATGTCGGTTTGGCCGATAATCACCCCGCAGGCATGCACGCCCGTGCTGCGGACGTTTCCTTCGAGCATCCGCGCGTATTTGAGCGTGTTTTTTATCAGCGGATCGCTGCTGTTGGCCGCTTCATTGAGTTCGGGAACATATTTGATGGCTTCGCCCAGCGTAATCTTTTTCACATTGGGAATCCGGTCGGGAACGAGTTTGGCCAGCCGGTCCGATTCGGAGAGCGGCAACTTGTGGACGCGCGCCACATCGCGAATAGCTGATTTCGTCGCCATCGTGCCGTAGGTAATGATATTGGCCACTTTTTCGCTTCCGTATTTATCGATCACCCACCGAAGCACGCGGCCGCGGCCTTCGTCGTCGAAGTCGATGTCGATATCGGGCATGGATATACGGTCGGGGTTGAGGAACCGCTCGAACAGCAAGTCATATTTCAGCGGATCGATGTCGGTGATCCCCAGGCAGTAAGCCACCGCCGATCCTGCGGCCGATCCGCGCCCCGGGCCAACCGCCACGTCCATTCCTCGGGCGGCGTTGATAAAGTCTTGAACGATGAGGAAATATCCGGGGAACCCCATGTTCTTGATCGTGTTCAATTCAAAATCCAAGCGCTCTTTGATGTCGTCCGACATGTTTTCGCCGTACCGCTTCCGGGCGCCTTGCAGGGTTAAATGCGTCAGGTAGTCGGCCTCGAGTTTGATACGGACCACCTTATTATATCCGCCGAGGCGATGGAAAATGTTTTCTCCGAATTCCTTTTTCAGCTCTTCTTCCGGATATTTGGCCTTATAGCCTTCTTCCGTTCCGAATGAATCGTCGATGGGATAAAAAGGCATCATCGGGGGGCTGTCGATGGAATAGAACTCCACTTTGTCGGCAACTTCCAACGTGTTGGAGAGTATTTGGGGATGATCCGGGAAAATGGCGTTCATTTCCTGCGTAGTCTTAAGCCATTCCTGTTTGGTGTATCGCATCCGGTTGGGATCGTCGAAATCCTTTCCCGTGCTCAGGCAGATGAGGCGGTCGTGCGCATCGGCATCTTCCTCGTTTACAAAGTGGACGTCGTTGCTGGCAATCGCTTTTATTTGATATTTTTCGGCGATGCGCAGCAATTCTATATTGACCTTTTCCTGCTTGGGATACGTCGTTTGGTCGGCATCCGGGCGATCGGTTTTATGCCGTTGCAGTTCGATGTAATAATCGTCGCCGAAAATACCCTTGAACCATTGCACGGCTTTTTCGGCTTCATCGATTTGTCCGGCATCTATTTTGCGCGATATTTCCCCACCGAGGCACGCCGATGAAATAATCAATCCCTCGTGAAATTGCTCCAGTAACTCCTTGTCGATACGCGGGCGGTAGTAAAAACCTTCCGTCCAACTTTTCGAAACGATTTTAATCAGGTTTTTGTATCCTTGCAGGTTTTTCGCCAATACGACCAAGTGCCAGCCGCTGCCGTCTATTTTTTCCGATTGCATAAAGCGGTTGCGGCGGGCTACATAACATTCGCATCCGATGATCGGCTTAAAGAGTTTCTTTTGCGTTTGGACGAGGGTATCTTGCCGTTCACTGATTTGCTCGGGCGATGCGCCCTTTTCTTTCAGCGAGTCGATTTCTTTTCTTAAATTTTTGATTTCCGCATTGACCGGAGCATTTTTTTTCGACACGTAGTTGACGAACTCTTTTATGCCGTACATGGCCCCGTGATCGGTCAGCGCTAAGGCTTTCATGCCGTCTTTCATGGCTTTGTCCACCAGCCGCTGAATGCTGGCCTGGCCGTCGAGCAGGGAATATTGAGAGTGAACGTGTAAGTGTACGAATGGTTGCATTTGTTATCGAGTAAAATTCTTTTGGATGCGATTTCCTGCAAATATAAAGAAAAATGAGGGGAGTTTTCGATAAAACAGACCGAAGTTATCAACGATTTTTTTTATCTATGGGTTTTTGTGAATCGCGAAGCGGTATCAAAAAACACCCTCTCCGCCCGTTCCCGGCTCATTCCCCGTGGTCCGAGGGGACCGTTGCGGCAGTCACATCTCTTTATGTTCCATTCGAGAGGAGGGAAACGTCCGGAAAATAATCCCGGCGGGCGGATAAATAATCTGCGGACTTTTCTGTAATTTTGTGAATGGATCGTAAATGTACGCATCATGATAAATATATTGATATTGATCGATTGTTCTCCCGGCTTCAGCCGCCGTTTCCTGGGCGGGTTGAGCCGTTATTCGAATGAAAACGGCCCCTGGAATTTATATTATTTGACGCCTTATTACAAGAACTTATCCGGCGAAGGAGGAATCCTCCAACGCATCCGCGAGCAGCACATCGATGCCGTTATCGTACAATGGGAATATGAGGATTTCGGGTTTCTGGAAAAGCTCGACATCCCGGTATTTATTCAGAATGGCCGGGAAGCAAGCAGCCGGTTTTCCAAAATCGCCGGAAGCGACCCGAACTCCGGGAGCATGGCGGCACGGTTTTTTATCCAAAAAGGGTTTAAGAATTTTGCATTTTACGGAAACAACAATTTCTTTTGGTCGAAACAACGGGCGGAAGGATTCCGGCGCGAAATACAACAAAGCGCGGAGCATTATGCGTATTTCGAGTCGGAGGAATTGCATGGAGCGGAAGGGGACGGAAAACAGATCGATCTGAATCGTTGGCTCATGGCGCTTCCCAAACCCGTCGGCGTGTTCGCCTGCGACGATATTTTCGCCTTGCAGGTGGCGGAGATATGCAAAATGAACCGGATCGACATCCCGAACGAGGTGTCGTTGTTGGGCATCGATAACGACGAATTTATCTGTAACTTATCCAATCCTCCCCTTTCGTCCATCGTTATCGATGATGAAAAAGAGGGATATACAGCCGGAGAAATGCTGCACCGTTTGATCAGGGATAAAAGCAACGAGCCGTTTACCATTGCCGTAGAGCCTCTCCGGATTGAGTTGCGGCAATCGACCGGAAAATATGCGGTGACGGACCCTTGCGTGTTAAAAGTTATCGATTATATCGACGAAAATATCGCCTCGTGTTTGTCGGTTGAGAGGCTGACCGAATTAGTGCCGCTCTCGCGGCGTACCCTCGAAATACGATTCCGGAAAGCGATGGGGATATCGGTACATCAGTTTATCATGAAACAAAAGGTCGATTATATCGCCCGGTTGTTGCCGGGGTGGGATAAAGATTTGATCGATATTGCCTTGGGGGTAGGGTTTAAGGATGTACGGAGTCTATTCCGCCTGTTCAAGAAATACAAAGGTTGTACGCCTGTGGAGTATCGGAAAAAGTTTTTTAACAAGTAACCCGTTCCGTTAACGCCTCGATTATCTAACGGATTCAGGCCGTTTAACGGATAAAGCCGGCAAAAATCTGCGCATTTTGTCATTTTTTTTACGCATTCTGTCTTTCCCGGCTTGCCGGACCTTCCTATCTTTACCCTGATTTTTTCACCCGAAAAAACAGATGAAAGAATAAATTACCCGGTTTAGCAACCCGAGGGCTCCGGAAAGTATTTCATACGCGTGAAGTTCGTTCCGGAGATGTCCGGAAGTTATTTCATCCGCATGAAGTTCATTTCGGAGAACTCCGATTAATATTTTATCCGCATGAAATCCGTTTCGGAGCTATCGGAAGAGTATTTCATCCGCGTGAAATTCATTTCGGAACGGTCCGGAGACTATTTCATCCGTATGAAGTACAATCCGGAACCATCCGTCAAGTAGTTTACACGCATGGAGTCCGGTCCGGAGGTATACGGCAAGTTATTCGATGACATAAATTAAAAAAAAGAAAACATGAAAATCAGTTTAAGTAAACAAACCAACGAAGGGTTGGGAGCATTGGGCACTTCCACGGTGGAAGCGACTAAAACGAACGGATTGGAAGCAGCGCTCGCCAGTCCCGTATATAAAACATTGGAAACGGTGGCGCCCGAGTATAATTCGAAGGTGCTCGATCCCGCTTTTAGCGGCCTTGGGCCGGAAGCTTCGGCTATCTTGCGGAAAAGCCGGAAACAGTTTAGCTCTTTAAACAAGATCTTCAAATCGCTGACCGATTTTCCCGATACGGAAAAAGGGAAAACGGCGGCAGCATTGTACCTGTTGAGCAAGGCTGTGGGAAATGTATATGCCAAGACGGCCTCCGAAACCTACTTGGCCCTCCTGACGTTTTCCAATCAGATCAATACCGAAGCGAACGCGGCGAATGTGACCGCCGTCGGGACGGTAGACGAGGTAGCGGTATTCACGAAATCGGTCGCCGATTTGGGAAAAACGAGGTTGGAGCAGAGCGCCATCGACTCGTCGTTGCGCAGCGATCCCTCGGCGACCTCCCTTCGTCCGAAACTGGAGGACGCCCTAAAGGATTACTACTCCCTCCTTACCGGCATGCGCAAACAATCCGGTTGGGACAAGCTGTATAGCGATATCAGCGAAGTAGCGGCGCAAGCCAAACGTTCCGCCAGAAGAGGCGACCAGGACGAAGAGAAAGAAAAAACCAAATAACAATAAAATCATTCATCAGGAGGCTGTCTCAAAATAGATTTTTGGGATGGCCTTTTTTTCGCCTTTAACCTTCTTTTTAAAACCGCCTCAAGAATAGAAAGTGAAAAATACGCTTAAAAGAGCCGAAAAAAATAGATGAGGGCGGTAACATATAATAAGTAGAACGAGGCCCTTTTATCCCTATTTTTGGGTATTGCATCGCGTTATTGAGCTCTGTAACTTTGCTAATCTGAATGACAGAGAAATCAACGAATAATAAAATCAAAACGAAAGATGCTTCAACCCAACGATATCGGCGACAGTCCGTTTTCCAATGACCCGGATAGACGGGTGGTCGCACAGGAATATGTAAAAGAAGAAATCAAGGAGATCACGAATCATCCTCTTTTATTCCATACGAGCGGACAAATCAAAAGCAATATAATAGACGGTGTCTCGATCTATTTCGTTAATCTCATTCAAAAAGACGTTTTTAAGTACCGGGTCGAAAAAATGGAAGACCAATTGGAAATGCATTTTGAAATAAACGGCTCGACCTATTACGACACAAACGGCAAACAAAACGCAATGGAAACCTTAAACGGGCGATATAGCTTTTTTTATTATCCTTTTGTGAACGGTGTGCTGACATATACCCCTCAGAATCAAATACGCAGATGCATTGAAATTGATTTAACGATTGATTTTATCAACCACTTGTTTTGTGGCGATTTGGAAATTTTAGGGGATTTCGGAAAAGGGATCGCCAATAAGCAAGAGCGTGTTTTTGCAAAAAATGCGACTATCACGCCCGCAATGGCGCTTATCTTGCGGGAACTTCTCGAATGTAAACTTTCCGGGGTGTTGAAGAAAGCATATCTCGAATCGAAAGTTATCGAGCTGCTGCTCTTAATCATAGAGCAAGGCGCTCAATACGCTCATCATTGCTCTTCACCGTTTTTGTCGAAAGAAGATATCGAAAAAGTGTATTACGCGCGCGAGATAATCTCCGGCAATATGGAAAAGCCGTATTCCATAAGGGAGCTGGCGCGTATCTCCGGCCTGAACGAGTTTAAGCTGAAAAAGGGCTTCCGGGATGTGTTCGACACCACTGTATTCAAATATCTTCTTGAAATAAGAATGAATCACGGAAAAAGGATGATGATTCTTGACAACAATAAGAGTATTGGCGAAATAGCAACCGTTGTAGGATACAAAAACCCGACCCATTTCACCGCGGCGTTTAAAAGACATTTCGGTTATTTGCCCAGCGATTTGAAAAAAATGAAATCCTCCGGATTTCTATAAACGGATGTGCCCCTTTCCTTATTCTCAAACAAACGCTTAATCACAGTATTTTTTTATTTAGCCGGTTGATTTATTAAAATCCTTCCTGCGTCTTTTATAATCCTTTACACGTTCTTCAATACCTATTATTACGATTATCTTTGCCAAACGGATTTGGAGGGAAAGTATATGATAAAATTATTCGTTGAAGGCATCAGTTATATCGTTGAAGGTCTGCGTTATGTAATAGATTACGCCGAACTTCTCAGTTCCTTGGTTATATGGGCTGTCGTATTTGTTTTATTATCCAAATCAATAAAAAGGCATGCGAAGTATTATTATTGGTTTTTCGGAATAATTGCGTCTCTTAGTCTCTTGCAGGCTATCAACTGGTTATTTCAAATTACCGGATATAATTTATATCAGACGCCTGTATTGGGTAAAATATTGGTATCCAACATACACTTTGTCGAATTCGGATTTCCGCTGTTGGTCATTATCATGTACGTGGGAGCCTTAAATCCGAAAGTGCCTTGGGTAAAAAAATTACTGAACATACGGAAAGAGTTGTCGATACTGTCGGGATTTCCCGTCCTGACGCATTCCCTGATTAGGATCGCGTCTAACTTCACCGAGGCGTTGAGGTTCTTTTCCGATAAAACCGCCTATATGTCGCAAAACAAATGGGCGGCGAACGAAACAGGGTTAAGCATCACGAATGCCGGATATTTGTTAGGCATCATCCTGTTTGTTTTGTTTCTAATCTTGTGGATTACCTCTTTCGATTCCGTGCATAAAAAACTCGGCGGACGGAAATGGAAACAAATACAAAAATGGGCTTACCTGCTTTATGCCCTTCTTTTTATACATTCCGTTCTGTTGCATACAGGCTGGATAATAAACCCGCTCGGGGGGATGGGAAGTCGCGAGTATTTGATGAAAGAGGCGATTGCCCTCAGTTCAACCGTCGTAGTATTCGGTTCCTATCTGGTTCTCAGGCTTCGAAAAGCACAAAAGGACAGGATGAAAAAGACAAGGACCGTATCCGTATAGATATAAAAAGATGAAATATATTCTGTTAGGCATATATTGGGTTTGTTGTATTCATACTATTTGTGCGCAGGATGATTCGATGAAAGTTGTAAACCTGGATAGGGTCTTGGTAAAAGCCCCCCTGACAAAAGCGCAGATAATAGAACAGCAAGCGATAAAGGCAACGGTTATCGATACGAAAAGCTTGGATATTCAACCGGCAAACCTTACCGAACTGATGAACCGTACGGTCGGGATAAGGGTAAGGCAGACGGGAGGATTAGGGTCCAATACCGATCTGATGCTGAACGGATTTGAAGGGAAGGCCATTAAATATTTCAAGGACGGCATACCGATGGACTATCTGGGCTGGGCATTCAGCTTTTCCATTGTCCCGGTCAATATGGTGGAACGGATTGAAGTCTATAAAGGAATGTTGCCCATATCGTTAGGAGCTGACGCTTTGGGAGGCGCGGTCAATATGGTTACAAAACAAGATGAAAGGAGTAACCGGTGGGATTTTTCCTACCAATACGGTTCGTTTAATACACACCGCGTGTCCGTTCATGGCCTTTGGAAAGATGCCGAGGAACGATTTTTTGCCGGA
This sequence comes from Limibacterium fermenti, assembly GCF_041902845.1. Classification (GTDB taxonomy): domain Bacteria; phylum Bacteroidota; class Bacteroidia; order Bacteroidales; family Dysgonomonadaceae; genus Limibacterium; species Limibacterium fermenti. Next base: position 3,780,757 of record NZ_CP159486.1, on the reverse strand, counting down.
GCGGATATTTTCTATAACTATTCCGACAACGACTATCAGGCATCTGTGTCGATTGTCGATTCTGAAACGGCGGTTAAACACAGGGAAAAACGACCGTTATTCCACAATCGTTTCTCCAGTTTTTATACGGAAGTTTTTGCCGGGATAATCAATCGGCCTTGGGCCGATGAGTTGCGTATCGGATTGACTTATTTCGATTTAAAACGCGACAATAACTACGGCATAACCATGGACCGTCCTTTTGGCGGTGTGGTGAGCGGGAGTCACTCCTTTATACCGACAGTAAGGTACAGGAAAAACTTTTGGGACAATAAAGTAAAGTTTGACCAATTCGTTGTTTACAATCATCTGTACGGAAACTATACCGATACCGTTCAGGGTATTTATGACTGGTACGGCCATTTTACGCATATCCCTTCCAGAAAAGGAGAAGCCACGACGGAAGGAAGCCTTACAAAGTTGAAATATGAGAATTTTATATCGCGAAGCAATATCTCGGTTCCGCTCAATTATTATCATACCGCAGAAGCCAACATGGTATATAGCCAGGTAACAAGAACGGGGTCTAACCCTTTGGGCGACAAATTTCCCCAGTCGGGTTTGGATGTATTGTCCGTTCCGGCAAAATACAACAAACTGGTCGTGGCAGGGGGCGTGAAATCCTATTTCTTTGACGGTCGGTTATCGAACGATATTCTGGTCAAATACTTTCATTCCGCCACAAAAGGGAATGAAGGCTCATACGCCACCCAAGAGGAAGGATGGGAGGAAAATTTTATCGATCGTTGGGGATTCGGCGATGCGCTTAAATATTCCTTTTCCGGTAATGCGTATGTGCGTTTGTCGGGCGAAACCACCGTTCGTTTACCCGAACAGTCGGAAGTTTTTGGCGACGGAGGATTTGTCGAGTCTAATTTTTCCCTTTCATCCGAACGCAGTTACAACATTAACCTGGGAGGATATTATTCCACCTCCTCGTTTACGGTGGAATCCAATTTGTTTTACCGCCGCACGTATGACCTTATTCTGCTTATCAATACCGGCCTGTTCGGCAAATATCAGAACGTGAATAAAGTGAAAGGTGTCGGGCTTGAATTAGATGCGGCTTATTCCGTTTTGCCGTGGTTGAAAGTGAACGGTAATCTTACTTATCAGGATTTTCGCCTTTTCGGGCAGAATGATGTGGCTTACGAAGGGGCCCGCTTACGAAATACGCCTTTCTTCTTTGCTAATTTGGGCGTTAACGCCGAATTTCAAAACCTGATAAGGAAAAAAGACCGCATTTCTTTCTATTGGAATTACGGATTTGTAAGAGCGTATTACCTCAATTATATTCCGAGGCCGTACGAGCCGGATGGATTTCTGGGCTTGTGGGGAAAACCGAGCGTAAACGTCGAATCCCTCACCATTCCCGATCAAAGCCTGCACACCATCGGCTGTTCGTGGTGGGCGGACAGGAACAGAGGCTTTGCGGTAGGAATGGAAGTTAAAAACCTGTTTGATGCGGAGATTTATGATAATTACCGCATACAAAATGCAGGACGGAGTTTTTACATAAAATTAAATTACACCCTATAAATAAACAATTTAAAATTTTTAGATTATGAAAGAATATATTCGATTCAGAACGTTAGGATTTTTCTTATGGATGATGGCAGGAGCAATGTTCTCCTCCTGTTCCGACGACAAAAACGACCCGGTGGTGGAGGACGAAGGGAAGAGTTATTATGCGCTACTGACCGGCGATATGACCTCATCTCCTTATGCCGGCTATATAACAACCTACTCGGAAGTACCTTCCGGTACAATCGATAATGTCCAGGCTGGCTCTTTGGCAATGCAGACAAACGGCATGAGATATTACAGTCCATGGGTATTTAAAAGAACAAGTTTGGCGAGCCAAGGAAAAGACGAAATTATCCGATATGCCGTAAACGCGTCGGGGAATATGGAAGAAAGCGGACGGATTACGTCCGGAGAAAATTCCAACTACTATATCCATGACGAATCGACCGGTTTTTATATTGACTTGGACAGGGGCTTGTTGAAAATACAGAAGTTTAATCCCTCCACCATGCTGCGTACGGGAGAAATCGACCTTTCCGGACTTCGGAATGAAAAATACCCTTATCAGGACGTCGGGACGAATATTCTTGCCTCAAAAGACGGTAAACTGTATGCCGATGTATTTTATAATACAACCGATATAAAAGGGAATTTTTTTCAAAACACGCCTCTGGGATTTGTCGAATTAGCCGTTATTGATGTGGCTACCGGAAAGTATGAAAAATCCATTCGCAACGAGAATATCAACCACATCGGTTATCCATCGAATGAGAATCCTATGTGGAGTTTGGGCGATGACGGCGCATTATATTTTTGTTCACACGGATTCGGCGCTACGGGAGCCGGCGGCTCGGCCATTGTGCGTATCAAAAAAGGAGAAACCGGTTTTGATAAAAACTGGATTATAAAAGCGGATGACTTGACCCAAGGGACGAGTTTCGGCACGGTGTGTGTCGACAACGGTAAACTGTATACGCAGATAGGGTCGAAGCCCCTTTCGTACAGGGGACTCCTGACGGATGCGATTTACGATTATTATGTGTTTGATAAAGAAAACCCATCCGCCGGAGCAACAAAAATAGCCGGGGTGCCGCAAACAACCTACACATTCCAATGCGGGCAGAGCATCATGGCTATCGACGGCAAAGTCTATTTCCGCGTAGTCAACAACGACGATCAGAACGGCTATTATGTGTTGGGAGACAATAATACGGCAACCCGGGCTTTCAATGTCGCTTCGGGAGGTATTGTGTGGGGGTTCGCCAAACTCATAAAAAAGCAAGAATAAAATTCAACTAAATGAATATGATACAATCAAGAATTAAAATTATTTTCTATTGGGCATTGATAGGTATTTGTTTTATCTTACATAACTTATTACACCTGTCTGAAATTTATTACGGGAAAGACATGCTGATAGCAAATACTGCCGGCATCATGCCGGTGAGCGTTCAAATATTTACGGTATTGGTGTCTATTATGCCTTTTATTCTGGCTGTGCTGAGCTTGAATTTTTTCAAGAAAGGGTTCCTATGGGCATCTTTTGTGTGGAGTATCCTGCTTTTATGCCTGAATGCTGTCCATTTCGGGCAAACCGCAGCAGAAGAAGTGTTTGACCTTGCTCAAACGGTATTGTTGCTGTTTATTCTTGTCATGAATCTCCTGCTCTCGTTTACATTGTGGAGGTCTGTCAGATCCGGAAAAGATCGGAAACAAAAACCGTCCGTCCATTAATTTTAATGATTATCCGCGAAGCGGCCTAAACTGAACTCCTCCGGTCGTACCACCTTCGTCCCCTTTACCAAAGGGGACGAGGGTGGTGTTAAAAAAGGAATTTGGCGCGCTTTGCGGATAATCCTATTCATTTTTTATAAAAACGCCTTATGCGTCGCCGGTCGCTTTTTCGAGCCGTTTCATAATCGAAAAGATGAACACGGCCGAGAGGATACAGCAGGCAATCAGGACGCCCCAGAATGCCAACAGCGACATTTTATCCCAGAACGTTCCCATAACCCCTACCAGCAGGTTCCCGATAGCCGTAGCGGCCAGCCATCCCCCTTGCATGAGTCCGCTGTATTGCGGAGGAGCGACTTTCGAAACGAAGGATAATCCCATGGGACTGAGAAAGAGTTCGGCGACCGTTAACACGAAATAAGTGCCGATCAACCATGAAGGCGATACCAACCGGTCGGAAACGCCCGATATTTCCGAAGGAGCGGGAAGCCCGATCGAACCGATCAGCAGTACCACAAAGCCGATGGCCGCGAGGATCATCCCGATGCCGATTTTCCTCGGAGCCGATGGTTCTTTTCCCTTTTGCGCCAAATAGGCGAAGAGCGCCACGGTAAGAGGGGTGAGAATGATGATGAACATCGGGTTGAATTGCTGGAATATCTGCGGGGTGATTTTGGTCATGACCTCGATACCGCTTACGTTGGTCAAATAGTAGGCGGCCAATCCGATAATTCCCAAGACCGTAAGAATAATCCCTGTTTTCTTATTCGGCTTTCCTCCCAATAATCCGATGGTGGAAAGATAGACGCCATATAAAAAGACAATCAGGCAAAGCAGGGGGATTAAGTTAAACAGCATGGTCCATCCCGCGGTAATCGAACTGACGGTATAATCGCGTGCGAAGAAAGTCATTGTAAGCCCGTTTTGGTGGAACGACATCCAAAAGAAAATGACCACAAAGAAAACAAGGAACAGCGCGAGCATCCGCTCTTTTACTTCTGCCTTAGGCATTTCTTTTATCTCGATACCCGCCGATTTCGACTCTTCCAATTTTTGTTTTTGCGTTTTATCCGAGCCTTTCCACGTCCCTCTGAAAAGAAGGAATATCAAAATAGATAGGATGAGGCTGATACACGCGACGCCGAAGGCTAAACTGTAAGAGCTCGAGAGCGACTCGTTTACATAGCGTTTCCCGAAGTTCCGGGCGAAAGCGTCTTCATCCGCGCCGCCATCCAGCGACGTATCCGTTATCCGGGCGTCGTTCACTTTTGCAACGACGGCTGCTTTTGCCTCCGCATCGTTGGGATCGCGGCTTTGAAGCAGGTTATATTCTTCATTCGTAACGGTGAGGGCCGGGTCGGTAATCTTTTTCGATTGCGTATATTGATTCAATCCCGCCGCTTTCAATTTAAAAAGGGCGTCTTGAATTTCTTCGGCAAATACCACCTTTTTATCTTTCTTCGCTTTATGAAGGACGGCTTCGAACTCTTTCCCTTCCAAGGCCTGTTGCTCGGGGGTAAGATTCTGCATGATAAAGGTGTTTTTATCGACGGCGTTTGCCTCATCGTTCAAGGCCACGTAACTTTTGGGAATATTCGCATCGTAGGTAAAGTCCGCCGATTTCAATACCGAATTGTTGATGGTATTGGCTACGCTGGGAGCAAAGAAAGCGCCGATGTTAATAAACATATAAAAAATGGAGAACGCAATATCCCTGTTTTTACTATAACGGGGGTCGTCATATAACTTGCCCACCAGCGCCTGAAGGTTTCCTTTGAAGAAACCTGTTCCCAATGCAATGAGAATAAGCGAAATGAACATGACAATTAATCCGATGCTATTGCCTTCGAAGGGGACCGCCAAGAGGAGGTACCCGATAAACATGACCACCGTGCCCAGTAAAATGGTTTTCCCGTAGCCCAGTACTTTATCGGCTAATGCGCCTCCGAAAATCGGCAGAAAATACACGAGCGCCAAAAACGTGCCGTATATAATACTTGTGTAAACAGACGTCAGGCCGAATTTAGCCTGCATATAAAGCGTCAGGATAGCCAACATGGTGTAATATCCAAATCGCTCCCCCATGTTGGTGAGAGCTAATACCAGTAGACCTTTCGGATGATTTTTAAACATTGCAGATTGTTTTTTTAGTTTTTATAGGGTTATGTATTTATTCACTGATTTTTGAACTACAAATATACATAAAAGTATACACATATACACAGACCCATAAAAATTGAGTGTTCTGTTTGAGTCCGTTTGGGCCGGTTTTACACATTGATTTGAAATAAGCCACAACTTTCTCTATATTTGAAGATCATTAACCACTAAAATATTCAATAATGAAAAAAGTATGTGGCTTAGATGTGCACAAAGATAATATATTCTGTGCAATCTACAATGGAGAGAGTCATTCTCAAGTGAAAGAATATGCAACGCTGACCCCTGCAATCTATTCGATGGGTGAGTACCTGCAGTCGGAAGAGGTGGAGGAGGTGGCCCTGGAAAGCACGGGTATCTACTGGATTGCCGTGTGGGACATATTCTACGAGATGGGGTTCAAGTTGACGCTTGTCAACCCGTACCTGATCAAACAGATGCCGGGTCGTAAGAGCGACATCAAGGATGCCCAGTGGATAGCCAGCCTGTTGCACAAGGGCATGATGCGCGGCAGTTTCGTTCCTGCTCCCCTGATACAGGAGTTGCGGGTCTATTCTCGCAAATACGGCAAGCTCAGGCAGCAGGTGACCCGTGTGCTGACGTGTATGGACGCCATCCTGGTAAAGGCAGGTATCCGGGCGAGCAGTTGCCTGAGCAGTATCAGCACGAAAAGTTTCATGGGTATCGTCGAGGCGCTGATAGCCGGATGGACAGACCCGGGCTATCTTGTAAGCCTGGTGTACGGGAACAGGAAAAACAAGCAGAGCGGGAAATTAAAGGAGGCCCTTAGGGGCAATATCAGGGCGCACCACCGCCAGGAATTGTCCTGGGCGAAACAGGAGTATGACATATACCAGTTGCAGATATCGGAATGTCTGTCACAAATGGAGCGGATATGTGGCCTACATTTTGCGTTGCCGGTAAATCTTTTACAAACCATTCCGGGAATAAGCCGGATAGCGGCGATGACCATAATAGCCGAAACGGGTGGGGATATGAGTGTCTTTGAAAATAGCGGCAAGATTGTCGGATGGGCGGGATTGCGCCCGAGGAATGATGAAAGCGCCGGCAAATACAAGAGCACCGCTACCACCAAAGGCAACAAGTACCTGCGTTCGATCCTGGTACAGGTCTCCTGGGCGGCTTCCCGGTCGAAGGGTTCGTTTTTCAAGGAAAAGTTCCAACGCATGACCATGCGCAAGCCAAGGAAAAAGGCTCTGGTCGCCATAGCAAGGAAACTGCTCGTTGTCATATGGAACGTGCTCAAGCACACCAGGCAATACGATCCCCGGCTGGCCCCTGTTTACGATCCGGTGAAGATGAAAGCCCGGCTCGCATATTACAAGAAGGAGTACGAAAAAACAGCGAACATACTGAATATTAATCTATAATACAAGCGTAAAGGCCGGGTAACTTTGTGGTGGCTCAAGACCCCGTTTACAAATAGGCCAATGTCACAGTCGTCCCTGAAACGACCTCAAGAACACAGACCGGGGTTAATGCTGCTCCCAATAAGAGAAGACAAGCCCGCAGAAGAAAATCGCATATCGGAAGGCGTCACCGCGTCTTTGCCTGCAACCTTGTGGGTAGGGTGATTTATGCCTGTATCCAAACATCTTTCTCTATTTAGCTCCATTTTTCTTTGAATATGGGGGGAATTTATAGAAGAAATATATAAAAAAAACGAGGAAATGTTTTCGACGATCGGTATAATTGTCGGTTTTGTTCTTTTTTTGATTTGTTTTTTATGTTTTTTTGTTTGCTTCTGGAAAAAAGTGCTACATTTGCAATCAGAAAACAACAAAAGAGAATAATGAACCATTCGAGTTTTACACACCGCTTTTATTTTTACTTTTATTTTAGCCGATAGAAGCAGGATTTTATGTGTAAATGATGAAGAAATAAAACAAACATAATATAGTAATAAAATCCTGTCGATAACACGATGGGATTTTTTTTTATAGAATAAGTAGAAGATGAAACGAGTTGCGATTCAAGGAGGGTTCGGTGCATATCACGAAATTGCCGCGCGCAATTATTTCGAGGGGGAAGAGTTGGAAATCGTTCCTTGTTTGACGTTTCGCGATATCTTTTTCGAGGCGGATAAAGATCCCGGCCTTATCGGCATGATGGCTATCGAGAATACCATTGCCGGAGGATTATTGCAAAATCACGATCTGCTCAGAAGGAGCCATCTTTCCATCGCCGGCGAATATAAGTTGCGTATTTCGCACACCTTGTCGGCATTGCCCGGGCAGCGCCTGGAAGATATAAAGGAAATTGTTTCCCATCCGATGGCGTTGATGCAGTGTGGCGATTTTTTGGATCTGCTGCCTGCCGTCAAAATCGTCGAACATGAAGATACGGCGTTGGCGGCGAAAGAAATCGCCGAAAAAAACTTGATGGGAGAAGCCGCCATTTGCAGCGACCTCGCCGCGACCATGTACGGATTGAACATTTTAGCCCGGGGCATAGAAACGAATAAACGGAATTTCACGCGCTTTCTCGTTCTGGCGCAGGGGCGGATGTTGGAAGAGGTGCAAAAGAACAATCATGTCAATAAGTCCACCCTGGTGTTCGTCCTGCCGCACAGCGAGGGAATCTTGTCGAGAGTGTTGTCGATTTTTTCTTTTTATGATATTAATTTGACCCGTATTCAATCGCTGCCGATTATCGGAAGAGAATGGGAATACCGGTTTTATATCGACCTTACCTTTAGAGACTATCGCCGGTATAAGCAATCGATCGATGCCATCATGCCGCTTATAAACGACTTGAAAGTGTTGGGCGAATACAGGGAAAGTAAACAAAGCATTGAAAAATAACGAACGATTATGTCTACAGTAAAAAAAATAGAGCCGGCCGAACATATCAAACAGATCTCGGAGTATTATTTTTCCGTCAAACTGGCCGAAGTGGCCCGGTTGAATGCCGAGGGCAAAAACATCATCAGTTTAGCTGTGGGGAGCCCCGATCTGCCTCCTTCCGAACGTACCGTTGAAGCATTGTGCGCGACGGCCCATCGCCCCGATGTGCATACTTATCAGCCTTATAACGGAATACCCGAACTGCGGAAGGCGTTCTCGGAATGGTATGAGAAGTATTACCACGTCGATTTGGCAACCGACGAAATATTGCCGCTCATCGGATCGAAGGAAGGCATCCTGCATATTTCGATGACTTTCCTGAATATGGGCGACGGGGTTTTGGTGCCCAATCCGGGGTATCCCACCTATACCTCCGTGTCGCGCCTGCTGAGGGCGGATGTCATCCCTTATGATTTGATGGAAGACAACCATTGGTTTCCCGATTTTGACGCGCTCGAGAAGAAAGACCTTTCGAAGGTGAAACTCATGTGGGTAAACTATCCCAATATGCCCACAGGGGCGCGGGCCACCCCCGACCTCTTCAAGCGGCTCGTGGCTTTCGGCAACAAACACGGCATCGTCATTTGCCACGACAATCCGTATAGTTTTATTTTGAACCATCAACCGTTAAGCATCCTTTCGGTGGACGGAGCCAAAGACGGTTGCATCGAACTCAATTCGTTGAGCAAGTCGCATAATATGACGGGTTGGCGTATGGGCATGTTGGCCTCGAACCCGCAATTTGTCAAATGGATATTAAAGGAGAAGAGCAACATCGACAGCGGGCAATTCAAGCCCATGCAATTGGCCGCGGTGGCCGCACTGTCCGAGCCCGACCAATGGTACGACAACATGAACATGCTTTATCGCGAACGCCGCCGTTGGGCCGAGATGATTCTGCTGTTGCTGCGGTGTCATTTCGATAAAGAACAGACGGGACTCTTCGTGTGGGGCAAACTGCCCGATTACGAGGCCGGCAGCCGCGAGTTTGTCGACGAGATTCTGTATAACGCCCATGTCTTCCTTACGCCCGGAGCCATCTTCGGTAGCAACGGGGAGCGGTATATCCGCATATCGCTGGGAGCCAATATCTCTAAGTTGTCGGAGGCGTATAACCGCATAGAGCGATATATCAATAGTAGAATGGTGACTGGAGGATAGAGGTTAGAGACCGGAGACTGAAGACCGGAGACTGGAGACCGGAGACTGGAGACCGGAGACTGGAGACAATAAAAATTTACAAATATGAAATTCGAATCGATTTTATTACCTGGTATCGACGATAAAAGGCCGCTGGTGATAGCGGGCCCTTGCAGTGCCGAAACCGAAGATCAAGTGATGGCCACTGCACGTGAACTGGCTCGGAATGGAATTAAAATTTTCCGCGCCGGCGTATGGAAGCCCCGCACCAAGCCAGGAGGCTTTGAAGGCGTGGGAAGCCCGGCGCTGAAATGGCTCAAAAAAGTGAAAGAAGAAACCGGCATGTATGTGGCGACGGAAGTTGCCACCGAAAAGCATGTGTACGAAGCGCTGAAATATGGCGTCGACATGATGTGGCTCGGGGCGCGTACGGTGGCCAATCCGTTTGCCGTTCAGGAAATAGCCGACACGTTGCGCGGCGTCGACATCCCCGTGCTCATTAAAAATCCGGTCAATCCCGACTTGGAGTTATGGATCGGGGCGATCGAACGGTTGTATAACGTGGGTATCTGCCGGCTGGGCGTTATCCATAGAGGATTCAGCACGTCCGACAAGACGATATACCGCAACTTGCCCCAATGGCACATTCCGATCGAACTGAAAAGGCGTTATCCCGATCTTCCCGTCTTTTGCGATCCCAGCCATATCGGCGGTAAACGGCAATTGATACAGACCCTCAGCCAACAAGCCATGGATTTGAAGTATTCGGGCCTCATCATCGAGTCGCACTGTTCGCCCGACGAGGCTTGGAGCGATAAAGACCAGCAGGTTACGCCTGCTTCGCTGAAAGAGATATTGAGCTCGCTCGTCATTCGCGACCGCACGCAGACAACCGAAGATCTTTCGGTGTTGCGTGATCAGATCGACCAACTCGACAATGAACTCCTGCAACTGCTTTGTAAGCGTATGCGGGTCGCTCGTGAAATCGGTCATTACAAACTCGAGCACGATATGCCTATTTTGCAAACGCAGCGCTACGACGAAATCCTGACCGACCGCGCCGAGCAGGGCGAAAAAATGGATATGAACGGAGAGTTTATAAAGCAAGTGCTGGAAGCCATTCATGCCGAGTCGGTTCGCCAACAGATGGTGGTGATGGAGCGGAAAAAAGATTGATATAGATTGAAAGAAGATTGAAATAGATTGAAGGCTGACAAGCTGATTACGGATAGCGAACAAATGAGAATATTGATTTTAGGAGCCGGCAAGATGGGGTCGTTCTTTGCCGACGTGTTGAGTTTCGACCATGATGTCGCGGTTTTCGATATCGAGCCCAAGCGTTTGCGGTTTATTTACAACACGCAGCGTATGACGGATCCGCAAGAAATAAAGGAGTTTTCACCTGAACTTGTGATTAATGCCGCGACGCTCAAGTTTACCATCGAGGCCTTTCAACGCGTGTTGCCTTACCTGCCGATGCAGTGCATCCTGAGCGATATCGCTTCGGTAAAAACCGGTCTCAAAGAGTTTTACGAAAGTTCCGGAAGGCCGTTTGTCTCCACGCACCCTATGTTCGGGCCGACCTTTGCCAGCCTTAGCGATCTGAGCACCCAAAGCGCCATCATCATTTCCGAATCGATGCATTTGGGGAAAGTGTTTTTCCGCGACCTCTACCATCACCTGCGCTTAAATGTTTTTGAATATACATTTGAGGAGCATGATGAGACGATTGCCTATTCGCTTTCCATCCCGTTTGCCTCGACATTGGTGTTCGCCTCGGTGATGAAGCATCAGAACGCGCCCGGAACCACCTTCAAACGTCACATGGGCATTGCCCAGGGGCTCCTTTCGGAAGACGATTTTTTATTAACCGAAATACTTTTCAACCCCTACACTCCCGATCAGGTGAAACGCATCCGCGAAAAGTTGAAAGAACTGCTCGTCATTATCGAGCAAAAGGATAGCGAGAAGATGAAAGAGTTCCTGATGCGGGTACGCAAGAATATCGAATAAGCAGCCTGTCGAAAGAAATTTCTATCTTATATGCTTTTTTAACGCTATTCTGCGCTTTTTGAGTAATAAAATAAACTTTTTTAGCCTGTTTCGTCCACTTAATTCCATAGTTTTGAAAAGTTTTTTTCAAATTTTCATCTTTTCAAAATAATCTAATTCAATGGACAAAGGTAAAAATATTCTATTGTTAACAAGCTTGTTCTTGATTTCGAGTATGAGTTTGTCGGCCAGTGAACTGGATCTGGCCATTCCTGATTTGCACGAAGGCGTTTTCCATATCTGGGGGAGAACGGTAAGTTCGTGGAATTTTCTGTTCTACGGAGCATTGGTGATTTTAGGCACGCTGGGATTCAGCCTTTTGCTGTTTCGCCAAGTGAAGAAGCTCCCTGCTCACCAATCGATGTTGACGGTGGCGAAAACCATTTATGCTACTTGTCGCACCTATCTGTTGCAGCAAGGCAAATTCTTATTGATGCTTTTTGCGTTGATTGCGGCTATCTTATGCGTTTACTTTTTCGCCCTGGCGGGGCAAACCGTTCCGGTGGTCGCGCAGGTGCTGCTGTTTTCGGTTGTGGGCATGCTGGGTTCTTATTCCGTGGCATGGTACGGCATCCGGGTAAACACCTATGCGAATGCGCGTACGGCTTTCGCCTCGTTGAGCGGGCGGCCGCTGGATGTGGTCAACATTCCGCTGCGGGCCGGTATGAGCGTGGGACTTTTCCTGATATCCCTGGAACTGGTGATGATGGTAACGATCCTGCTGTTTGTGCCGCGTGAGATTGTGGGCATCTGTTTTCTCGGCTTTGCTATCGGAGAATCGTTGGGCGCGAGCGCTCTGCGGATAGCCGGCGGGATCTTTACCAAGATAGCCGACATCGGTTCCGACCTGATGAAGGTTATTTTTAAAGTCAAGGAAGACGACCCGCGCAACCCCGGCGTGATAGCCGACTGTACGGGCGATAACGCGGGCGACAGCGTAGGCCCCACGGCCGACGGCTTCGAAACATACGGCGTGACGGGTGTGGCGCTGATCACCTTTATCACCCTTGCCGTGGCCGACCCGGCCATCCAAGCCAAACTGATCGTCTGGATTTTCGGAATGCGCTTTTTGATGGATTTCCTCTCGGGTTGTTCGTTCTTTATCAATCAGGCGATTTCCAAAAAACTCTACGGTAACCGCGAGAAGTTTAATTTCGAGGCGCCTCTGACACATCTTATCTGGATCGCCGCCACGCTCTGCATTTCGTCGGCTTTCTTTATGAGTCATCTGTTGTTGGGCGATATGGCCGATCCGACATTGTGGTGGAAACTGGCCATCATCATCAGTTGCGGCACGCTCGCGGCTGTGTTGATTCCTGAATTTACCAAAATATTCACCAGTTCCCGATCGGGACATGTTAAGGAAATCGTGACCGCTTCACGCGAAGGAGGCCCCTCGCTCAATATCCTTTCGGGTATCGTCGCGGGCAATTTCAGTGCATTCTGGACAGGTTTGTTGATTGCAGCGCTGATGTTGGTTGCTTATTTCACTTCGATGATGGGGCTCGATGCGGTGATCGGACCGCATGCCGGCATCTTCGCATTCGGATTGGTAGCTTTCGGGATGCTCTGCATGGGGCCGGTGACGATTGCCGTGGATAGCTATGGTCCCGTGGCCGACAATGCCCAATCGATTTTCGAATTATCGCAAATCGAAGGGATCGAGGGCGTGCACGAGTCGATCGAAAAGGAGTTCGGTTTCAAGCCCGATTTCGAGAGAGCCAAATATTATCTGGAATCCAACGACTCGGCGGGGAATACCTTTAAGGCGACGGCCAAGCCGGTGTTGATCGGTACGGCGGTTACGGGCGCTACTACGATGATTTTCTCCATTATTCTCTTGCTCGAAAAGGTAGGAGCGTTACACATTTCACTAACCGACGCGCCGGTAATTCTGGGATTGATTTGCGGAGGAGCCGTGGTCTTCTGGTTCAGCGGTGCTTCCATGCAAGCCGTTACTACCGGGGCTTACCGTGCGGTGGAATTTATTAGGCGGACATTCAACTTTGCAAAGAAAGAGGCCGACATGGACGATTCTATCTCAGTCGTTAAAATTTGTACGCAATATGCGCAAAAAGGAATGTGGAACATTTTTATAGCGCTTATATCGCTCACGCTGGCTTTCGCTTTCGGCGATCCCAATTTCTTTGTGGCGTATTTGATTTCCATCGCCGTGTTCGGATTATTCCAGGCCATTTACATGGCCAATGCAGGCGGCAGTTGGGACAATGCCAAGAAGGTGGTGGAAGTGGATTTGAAGGAAAAGAATACGCCGCTGCACGAAGCGTCGATTGTCGGCGATACGGTGGGCGATCCGTTCAAGGACACGACATCGGTATCGTTGAATCCGATCATCAAGTTTTCCACCCTTTTCGGATTGCTGGCAACGGAAATGTCCATCCAGATGAAATATGTCGAAACAACGGATATATCGCTTTATATTGCCATTCCGTTTTTGATTTTGGGGCTTTGTTTCGTATGGCGATCATTCTACCGGATGAGAATACCCACCGTCTAACGCCTCTAAGCCGTTTCACGGATAAAAGCATGAGGGTGCGACAAAATAGCATTGCCGCACCCTCTCAGTTTCTTGTTTATCAATCCAGATGAACTAAGATTGTTTGATTATCTTTCATTTTGCGGGTGAGAATTGTTTTTTTATTAGCTTTGACTTTAACTTTTATCTTTTCATCTATGCGGGTAATCTCAATATCGAAGGAGCGATCGAACGCTTTCACCTCACGAAGATTCATATAATCCCAATCTTTCGGTAAACGAGGTGTTATTTTAAATGATTTTAAGCCCGTTGGGCGGATTCCAAATAAGCCTTCTGTTATAATCCGGCAATATAATCCGCTTTCCGCAGATAAATGTCGCTGATTACCTTCCGGCCATGCTTCGATGGGATAAGGAACGTGCTCTCCCAATAAACGTTGTGTGGAATAGTGTTTCAGGTAACCGGTCGCTTTTTCCGTTTCGCCGCAGGCATATACGCCTCTTAATGCATAAAGAGTGGAGCGATCCCAGAAGGTTTTGCTTCCGGCTTGTGTCAGCAGTCCGTTTTCAGTCCATAAACGAGGTGAAAACAAGGCCTCGACGGTTGCGTCTTTCCGATCATAAATACCGACGGTTAAGGGAATGCATATCCAGGAACGCAATACGTCGTTTCCCTTATAGTATCGATAGGTATTAAATCCTTCTACCTGGCCGCCAAAATAGTGATCTATGTTTTGGCGAAGAAGAGCGGCTTCTTCGTTATAATGTGCAATCTGTGAAGAAGGCTTTCCCAGTTCTTTTCCTAAGAAGGCCGCCGAACAAAGAGCGTCATAGTAAAGAGAAGAAGTGCATAAGTTCGCCTCACCCGAGGGGAAACGATTTTCCAATTCGTCCGAATCGGAAGTTATAACGCCTTCTTTATTGAGTTTTCTTTTACAATATTCCAGGCACCACTCGATCAGTTCCCATAATTCTTCCGCCTCCGCTTTATCGCCTCGGGCCAAAGCATACCGTGCAGCGCCATAAGCGATCATTGCGGCGTCTCCCCGGTCTCCGGCACCGGTCCAGGTGTCGGTTCCCTCTGCAATGATAGAACTCGGAAGTTTGCTATATTCGGGATTCATATAACGGGCAAAGTGTCTATAGGCATTCAGGGCCGATTGATTACCCTCCGGATATCCCAAGAACGGAAAAAAAGGATTCATATATTCCGCTTGGTCATTTGCCCAAATAGCGGCATAATACGATTCTCCTCCCGGCCCGTGAAGCAGTCCCCCTTTAGTATCATAAATACTTTCCGCTCCGCGAATTTTAGCAAAAGCAAACATGGTATTCACTACTGAATCGGGGGTTTCCAAAATAAGATTGCTCCAAAAATTAGTTATCAAATCCCGACGAGCTTGTAACTCTTGATCAATATCCACATTCCTTTCGCTTTCTTTGTCCTTGTATCCGGCAAAAGTCGCACTGAAAGAAAGCTCCTCTCCGGGTTTCAGTTGGCGGGCTGTTTGGCCGCTGAGGGTCGAAACCAGCTTGTAACTGCCTTCGACTCCTTCTTTAGCGGCTGTCAGCATGACAGAACGGACAGTCGGAATTTCTATTGAAACAATCGATTCTCCCTTGTTTTTAAGTATATATTTCTCGCAAAATAGAGGGTTCGAGACCGATGGGAACAGGATACGAGTCAATTCGAGTTTCCCTTTTCCGGATAATTCAAATTCACTCTGTGTGGTCATCATGCCGCGCAGGGAAATTCTTTTTACTTTTTCATTCGAAAGGGAAAGGCCGTTCACCGAAATCATATCGATCACATTCCATCCGAAACGCCGTGTCAGGCTTGCATGCGTGTTATTAGGGATGGTACGTAAGGTAGGCCAGACAAGGCTACGGTTAAGATGAAAAGAGCCATTTTCATCCACCCCGTATCTCAGCACGGAGGAAATTTTTAATCCGCTCATTTCGATATGATCCGAATGAGGACTGCGGTTGTCAATAATCCAGGAGATTCCTCCGTCGGCATCGATAGACCACCGATTTCCGGCATTGCCTCTAATCCCAGCTCCCAATAGAAGGAAGAAAAAGCAAAAAACGATATACTCTGTTTTTATATTCACCATATTCTATTTTATAAGTGATTAAGACAAGATTATTTATAGCCGGGGTTTTGTTCCAGTAGTGAATTGCGTAGAATTTCGCTTCTGGGAATAGGTAATAAATAATGCTGGGGAAGAAACTTGCGTTCTTGCAGGATCTCTATTTTATACGTTTTGACTTTTGTCTGATCATCACGAATGATGGTGATTTTGCGGGCAGGCTTATTTTCCGTTTCCATTGCTATTTTCCATCGACGTACATCAAAAAATCGATGATCTTCAAATGCCAGTTCCACTCTTCGTTCGTGTTGTATTTTCTGCAATAATTCTTCGCCAGAGCTTGTTATATCGGGCAAAACATTCGGTTGTCCTCCTCTGGCACGTTCCCTGATTTTATTGATGTAGGCCCGTGCAGCGGATTCGTCACCCAAATGAAACATCGCCTCTGCATAATTCAAATAAATTTCCCCTAAGCGAGAATATATCCAGGGCTGGGCTCCCTTGTCATTCCAGGCGTCTCGCAAATTTTCATTCATAAATTTGCGGATGGTATAATGTGTTTTGGAGGCATTCCAATCATCAATTCCGTATTCACTATCCATACCGCATTCAGCCTTATTACCTGTAGAAGAAATAAAGAATTCAATTTCCCGTCCGCGAAATTGTTGTCCGTCACAAACAATCGACGCATAGAAACGAGGCTCCCGATTTAGCCAAGGCGTACCCTTTGCATATTGATCCTCTGTCGGCATAGAGCCGTCTGCCATTTCATAAGCATCCACCATGTCTTGCAGAACACAGGTTCTCGACCAACCTGTAAAACCATTTGGTGAATCAGTCCAATCAAAAGAATGACCGTATTCCGAATTAAATTGTTTCATAAAAATAATTTCCTTACTCTTATTCGTTACAAACAGTCCTTTATAGTCCGGATCCAGTTGATAAACCGGTCCATCGCCATCTTTTAAATCGAACACCGCTTTTGCGGCATCCGCCGCCGCTTGCCATTTTGCTTTATCGCCGGAAGGATTCCAATAAGGACTCGCAGCGTAAAGCAATATCCTTGACTTCAAAGCTAATGCTGCCCCTTTTGTCGCGCGTCCGTAATTTTCTTCATCGTATGACAAAGGTAATAAATCGGCTGCTTTATCAAGCTCTCCCACAATAAAAGAGACACATGCTTCATAAGAATCTCTCTTAACCATCATATCGTCATCCAATCCGAAAGTTTTTGTGAGAATAGGTACACCCCCATAACGGGATATCAGGTCGGCATAAAAGAAGGCTCTCAGAAACGTGATTTCTCCGGTCATCCGATCGATTATTTTTGGATCGGTCTTTAATTTATCGATATTTTCAAAATAGATGTTGCAGTTTTTTATGGCAGTAAAATAAAGTTTCCACGTGCCAAAATCTCCTGCTTGGTCAGGCGTTACCTCCCCTCGGTTATAAAGATACGGGCTGCCTGAATTGAAATTGTGGTATGCCTCATCACAAATATACCGTAGTCCATAGTTGAATCCATCCCGTATTTCGGTATAGCGTTTATTCACGTAAGCCTCCGTCAGCTTTACATCGGAAAAGACAGCTTCTCCCGTAAAAGAATCCAAAGGCTTTACATCTAAAAAGTCGGAGCACGCGCTTAGGCAACTTGCCAAGAGCAGAATTGCTAAATTTAGTCTATTGTTATTCATCTGTATATTTATTTTTTATCAGAAACTAATACTTACACCCATATTATACACACGTTGTTGGGGGTAATACATCCCGCCCGCTTGAGTTCCTTCGGGATCCTGGATCTTTATCTTATCAATTGAAAATAGGTTAAAGCCGCTCAAATAAAGGCGGAGACTGGATATTTTTATTTTCTCAAGGAAAGAGGAAGGAATATTGTACGCTAATTCTATATTTTTTAAGCGCAGGAAGGAAGCATCCTTTAACCAAAAATCCGAATCCCGGCTGTTAAAACTGTCATCCCGTTCAAATGCTCTGGGATAACGTGCGTCAGGCGTTTCTTCCGCAGATATCCATCTATTGTTAAAGTAGGTAATATCCCTATTATAGCTTCCGGGGCGAATCATTTGTTTAGCTCTTGCCTGCCCCGTCCATAATATATTCAATTCGAATCCTTTCCACATAGCACCCATATTGATGCCGTATACGATTTCTGGTATGGCGCTTTCATAGATTCTAACCCGGTCGTTGCTTGTAATAGAGCCGTCGTCATCTATATCTATATATTTTATATCTCCGGGCTGTGTATTTAATAAATGGGGTGAAGATTCGACCTCTTCCTTTGTTTGGTAAATCCCATCCGTCTTATATACTAGCCAGGAGTCGATGGAATGTCCTGTCCGGCGTTGCCATTCCGGTACATTCGCCGCTTCGTCAAAGAAATGGATATTATTATGAGCGTAGGTAAAATTACCTCCTATATAATAACCCAAATCTCTTATTTTGTTTTTATAAGACAAGCTGGCTTCAATTCCCCTGTTGGATATTTCCCCGATATTTTGGTCCGGCAAAGTAAGTCCTGTATAATCAGGAACGGAAGCTTGTTTAGGGGTAAGGATATCCGTTCGCATAGAATAGAAATATTGGAAATCGAAGCTTAATGTTTGGTTGAAGGAAATGGATTCGAACCCGATATTCTTGGTATCCACCTTTTCCCATGTTATAGCCGGGTTGGCTACCCGTCCGATCGTAAAGCCTTTCTCCCGTTTAGGGTCCAAGCCGAACATAGCTCCGTCATTTAAATCATAGGTACTTACGTATTGAAATGGGGCTACCCGGTCATTTCCTAATTTCCCCCAAGAAGCTTTTATTTTAAATTCGTCGACATGGGAGATATTATCTTTGAAGAAGCTTTCTTCGGAGATACGCCAACCGGCTGATAATCCGGGAAACCACCCCCAGCGTGAATCACTGCTAAAGTTCTGCGAACCGTCTCGGCGTAATGTGAACTCTGCAAGATAACGATCCTTAAAACCATAAGTTAATCGTCCGAAAAAATTCTGGCGGGCGGAAATGCTGCCGCTTCCATTATTATCTTTCTGATTATCACTTCCCGCAAACAAATAATCAACGGCATTGCTAAGGAAATCACGACGATAAGCGGAAAACCAATCTCCTGTACTTTTACTTTGTTCATAAGCGATAAAAGCATTTATGCTGTGTTCTGTAAATCTTTTCTCATAGCCCAACTTTAGGTGAAGCGAATTAATACGGTTATCATCATAGCGCTGGGTCAGATTAATGTTTCCGTCCCCCGTTGTGGAACGGATATTATCATATTCTTTCGTAGAAGGATTATAACGGTAGGCATCCCACATGTCCATCAGCTTTTTTTCACCTCTAAATTGGGAGTCAAAAGCGGCATAGCCGGCAATATATAATCCGTCTAAAAGCCAGGGCATTTTCAAATCGAAAGCCACTTTCAAGTTCGTAAAATTGTCTTTTACTTTGTCATAACCTGTTTTTCCGGAAGCCAATATTCCTAAATTGTTTCCCCAGGAAAGGCCAGGCCCTGGAAGTCCGTTGGGATAATAAGCCGGTAAAAAAGGATAGGCATGAAAAGCCTCCCAGAAAAAAGTGCTCGAATCATAATTCGAATTATGACGGTTCTCCTGACGCATAGCCAATTCCAGGGAGACCGTAAAATCTTCTGTTATTCTTGCATCCAAATTTGATCGAACTTGCGCTGTTTTAAAATTTAGGTCGGTATTTTTGAATCCCGGTTCCTGATACATATAACCACCCGATATATAATACCTGATTCGGTCATTTCCGCCTCTTACCGACAAAGAATGTTGGGTTTGCGGAGCCATTCTGAAAACGACATCCATCCAATCGGTATCGGCGTATTGCAAAGGATCGATAGTCCCATCCAAATAATCGTTTTTCACGTCTTTATATTTCTCTGTTCTTCCGAAATGGGCATTGATTTCGTCATCATATACCATATATTGATAGGCATTCATTAGTTGAGGGGTACGGGTATGTTCCGATAGTCCGAAGTTCCCTTCATAGGTAATGATAGGTTTTGAATCATTTCCTCTTTTGGTTGTTACCAAAATAACCCCGTTTGCAGCCTGGGCCCCATAAATAGCGGCAGAAGCATCTTTCAGGACGGTTACTGATTCAATATCGCTTGGATTTAAGCGTTCGATTCCACCCCGATTGCCAACCCCGTCTATTACATACAATGGATTGTTATTTCCTAACGACCCCTTTCCCCGGATGAATATTTCGGAATAATCATTCCCCGGTTCACCCGACCGGTTGTTGGCAATCACACCCGGTAAACGCCCTACTAAAGAATTGGATAAATTAACCGATGGGGACTGCTTTAATTCAGCACCGGATACTTGGGCGATAGAACCGGTAATCGTTGCTTTCTTTTGCACGCCATATCCTACCACTACCACTTCTTCCAATGCTTCCGTATCCTCTTGCAACACGATATTCACGGTTGTTTTGCCGTCAAGGGCGACCGTTTGAGAAAGCATTCCGACATACGAAACCTCCAATACGGCATCGGAAGGTACATTCGGTAAAATAAATTTGCCTTTGGCATCGGTAACAGTACCTGCTGTTGTTCCTTGTATTTGAACGGATACTCCGATCAAAGGCTCTCCTTTTGCATCCGTGACGGTCCCTTTCACGGTGACGGCCTGTGCATACAAACATACGGAAAATGCCCACAGTAAGAGGAGCATCATTCCTTTCACTAAATTTAAAATCACTTCTTTCATTCTTAGATTTTGTTTTAAATTAATTGATAAATTAATAGATAGTAATATAAACCACTTTCATGAATTAAAAACCCGTTAGTATTCCTCCGGTGTAAAGCCCTACAAAAGGCGAATTGCTGTTCATTGCCTTGTTTATTGATTGCACCCTACATAATTTCAGGATTTCGATATAGCTAAATTTTAACTATATAATTTTATTCAATTTGATGCCTAATGAAAAATCAAACGGGTATTTCCGGCTCAAGCCGGCTGATAGAGTAAGGGGAGTTTGCAAGAAGCTGAAATCCTCTGTGTCGACAGGCAATCGTACAGGCGAAGAATAGGTATTCTACCGGTTAAGGAATAAGACGATCAATAATAAAGCATCTAAAATCTTATTCGATACGGACTCTAAAGTATATTGCGCGGATATAAAAAAGAGGCGCGGACGATTGTCGCAATCTCTCTTCACAGGCTCCGCAAGGGCCTTTCCACGAGAATAGAACAATGTCCACGCCCTTATTGCTAAGGGCGCTTCCATTCTTCGGCCTCGTGGAGAATTTTGCGGATTCGTGAAGAAAGGCCAAAAAAAGCGCTATATTATTTTGTACCGTAATTTTACGGTGCAAAGATAATAATTCATTCTAAATTCTGTTATGGGCCCATAACGCTTTGTTTTTTTTAGAGATTCAAAGGAAATGAGATTTTAGGAAATATAGGTCATGAAGGTCATTGATAATTATCAATTTTACGTTGATAGTTATCAATGTCTCCCGTTTATTATATACATTTGCAGGAATAAAATAATATCCGGAGATATATGGAAACAGAAGAACAAACAGTAAAAAACACCCACCACGGGCACGCCATCAAACGTTTCCGCCGTACTTTGGGGATAAAGCAGGAAACGCTGGCTTCCGAGATGGGACTTAGCCAGGCCCTTGTATCCACTTATGAACAGAGAAAGGTTCTCAACGACGAGGTAATCGAACATTTTGCCAAAGCCCTGAATGTGGCTCCCAAGCTGATTAAGGAACTGGAAGAAGATCCGGTAACTTATATCATTGAAAACAACACATTTGAAAAGGGAAGCGTAGGGAATATAGCGTCCACAAGTGAAAATTGTACTTACACCTACAATCCGATCGAACAAATTCTTGAATTGAATAAAGAGAAAGTTACCCTATACGAACGGATGCTTGAATTAGAGAAAGAAAAAAATACCCTTATGGAGAGGTTGCTGAAGGATAAGGAAAGAGTGTAAATCGAGGATAATACGACATGGTTTATCAGCAAATTTACAGGTTTTCTAAAAAATCACTATTTTTGCCTGACATTATAACTACATAGTAGGATGGAAACAAAGGAACAAACATCAAAAAACACTCACCACCGGCACGCCATTAAGCGATATCGTCATGCATTAGGGATTAAACAGGAAGCTTTGGCCGCGGATATGGGAATCAGTCAGACACTGGTATCTTTTTATGAAAAGAAAAAAGTCATCGAGGACGATATGGTCGAAAAATTCGCCAAGGCGCTGAACGTAGCCCCTGAATTGATTAAGGAACTGGAAGAAGACCCGGTAACTTTCATCATTGAAAACAATACTCTAGAGAAAGGTCACATTATTGTAGGAACCCATATAGATAATTTTAATCCAGACCCTATTGACCGGTTAATCGATTTGTTCAAAGAAAAAACGGACTTATACGAACGAATGCTTGAACTGGAAAAAGAAAAAAACGCATTTATGGAGAGGTTGCTGAAAGACAAAGAAAGAGTGTAGGTCACGGATAATAGACTTGATTTATCAACGAATCGACAGGTTTTCTAAAAAATCACTATTTTTGCTTGACATTATAATCACATAGTAGAATGGAAACAAAAGAACAAACAGTAAAAAATACTCACCACGGGCACGCCATCAAACGTTTCCGCCGTACTTTGGGGATAAAACAGGAAACGCTGGCTTCAGAGATGGGACTTAGCCAGGCCCTTATATCCACTTATGAACAGAGAAAGGTTCTCAACGACGATGTAATCGAACATTTTGCCAAAGCCCTGAATGTGGCTCCCGAGTTGATTAAGGAATTGGAAGAAGACCCGGTGACTTTTATCATTGAAAACAATACATTTGAAAAGGGAAGCGTGGGTAATATAGCGTACGCGAATGATAATTTTGAAAATTTTGGCAACACGTATAATCCGGTCGAACATATTCTTGAATTGAATAAAGAGAAAACTGCCTTGTACGAACGGATACTCGAATTGGAGAAAGAGAAAAACGCTCTTCTGGAGAAGTTGCTAAAAGACAAAGAAAGAGTGTAGGTCACGAATAATAGACTTGATTTATCAACGAATCGACAGGTTTTCTAAAAAATCACCATTTTTGCCTGACATTATAATTACATAGTAGAATGGAAACAAAAGAACAAACAGTAAAAAATACGCACCACGGGCACGCCATCAAACGTTTCCGCCGTACTTTGGGGATAAAACAGGAAACGCTGGCTTCAGAGATGGGACTTAGCCAGGCCCTTATATCCACTTATGAACAGAGAAAGGTTCTCAACGACGAGGTAATCGAACATTTTGCCAAAGCCCTGAATGTGGCTCCCAAGCTGATTAAGGAACTCGAAGAAGACCCGGTAACGGTGATTATTGAAAATAACAGCATAGAGACTAATCACGGTAAAGGATATGTAGCTATTGATAATAGTACAAACCATTATAATCCTGTAGAGAAGATTGTAGAGCTTTGTGAAAAGTTATTGGAAAGAGAGCAGGAAACAGTTAAATTACTGGAGAAGTTATTAAAAGACAAAGAATAAGAGTGCGAATCTCGAATGATATGACATTGGTTATTGGAAAACTCATAGGGTTTCTAAAAAATCACTATTTTTGCCTGACATTATAACAACATTACAGAATGGAAACAAAAGAACAAACAGTAAAAAATACCCACCACGGGCACGCCATCAAACGTTATCGTCATGCATTAGGCATTAAACAGGAAGCTCTGGCCGCAGATATGGGAATCAGTCAGACTCTTGTGTCTTTTTACGAAAAGAAAAAAGTGATCGAGGACGATATGATCGAAAAATTTGCCAAGGCGCTGAACGTAGCCCCTGAATTGATTAAGAAACTGGAAGAAGATCCGGTGACGGTCATTATAGAGAATAATAACATTGACAATAATTCAGGATCGGCATACAACTATGTGGCGGGAGATAGTGTCATTAACAACCCGATAGACAAAATAGCTGAACTTTTTGAGAGATTGCTGGAAAAGGAGCAGGAAAAAATTAAATTACTGGAGAAGTTTTTAAAAGACAAAGAATAAGAGTACGGATCGCGGATGATATGACATTGGTTATTGGAAAACTTATAGGGTTTCTGAAAAATCACTATTTTTGCCTGACATTATAATTACATAATAGAATGGAAACAAAAGAACAAACAGTAAAAAATACCCACCACGGGCACGCCATCAAACGTTTCCGCCGTACTTTGGGGATAAAGCAGGAAACGCTGGCTTCAGAGATGGGACTTAGCCAGGCGCTTATATCCACTTATGAACAGAGAAGGGTTCTCAACGACGAGGTAATCGAACATTTTGCCAAAGCACTGAACGTGGATCCCAAGCTCATCAAGGAACTGGAAGAAGATCCGGTAACTTATATCATTGAAAACAACACATTTGAAAAGGGAAGCGTAGGGAATATAGCATCCACAAATGAAAATTGTGGCAACACGTATAATCCAATCGAACAAATTCTTGAATTGAATAAAGAGAAAGTTACCCTATACGAACGGATGCTTGAATTAGAGAAAGAAAAAAATACCCTTATGGAGAGGTTGTTGAAGGATAAGGAAAGAGTGTAAATCGAGGATAATACGACATGGTTAATCAGCAAATTTACAGGGTTTCTAAAAAAGTCACTATTTTTGCCTGACATTATAACTACATAGTAGGATGGAAACAAAGGAACAAACAATAAAAAACACTCATCACGGGCACGCCATTAAGCGATATCGTCATGCATTAGGCATTAAACAGGAAGCGCTGGCCGCGGATATGGGAATCAGTCAGACTCTTGTGTCTTTTTACGAAAAGAAAAAAGTCATCGAGGACGATATGGTCGAAAAATTTGCCAAAGCGCTAAACGTTGCCCCCGAATTGATTAAGGAATTGGAAGAAGACCCAGTAACTTTTATCATTGAAAACAATACTTTTGAAAAAGGGAGCATGGCTGGGATTTATAATGTTGGAGACTTTATTAATAATCCCGATCCTATTGACCGTTTTATAGAATTATCGAATGAGAAAACGGCTCTCTATGAAAGAATCGTCGAATTGGAAAAAGAAAAAAATGCTCTCTTTGAGAAATTCATGAAAGACAAAAAATAAGAGCACGAATCGCGGAGAATGTCATGATTAGACACTTGGTACCGGCACGTTCTGAAGTTTTATCGCTTATCAAGGAAACCAGAGATAACTCCCCTCTCTTATCTAACCACAGGATAATAAACTGTGGCACTCAGGTTGTGAATGTAATAAACAAAGTTATACAGCTCAGAGAAGGATTTACTTCTTGTTTATAATTCCTGGCGTGATTAACTTGTAAAGCATTTGACTTAAAAAACCAGAGGAAATCATTAATTGCGGAATCAAGAATTTTACTTGAAAATAGTTTAGATTTTAGAAATTAATCAGATATGGCAGAAAATTTCATAACAATAGACGGCAAAAGAGAAAAAGCCGAGATAGAAGATGCAAAACTTTCTGACGAAAGTGAAATCATTGCTTTTTTCAGGAATGAAGAAAAAATACCGTTAAATAAACTCACAAAATACTACTTGAATGAGAATCTGAATTTTTTGTGTGGTTCGGGTACATCTGCCTCTATTGGAGGAAAAACAATCAATAAAGGAGTGAATCCTTTCGATTCAATTATTGCTGAACTTAAAACAATTAGCACACCTAAAGAACACATTATACAACTTATAAAATACTTTAAATCAACAGATTTATTGGAAAAGAAATTCGACAAAATCAATCAGGAATATTTGTACTATCTGAATAACAAAGAGGATTTGAAAACCGCTAATGAAATCAAAACCTATTTGGAGAAAGCCTTGAAAATATTTGTGGATAATTATGTTCCTTTCCCTATTGAATATGTTGCGGATAAACTCGATATACATGAATTATTTATCAATAAAATCATTAGCAGAAAAGAAAACTTAAATAGACCTAAAATTTTCACGCCTAACTATGATTTGGCTTTTGAAAATGCTTGTGAAAAAATGGAGGTTAGTTATAATAACGGTTTTCGTGGCGTTCATATGCGAAAGTTTGACCCTGATACTTTTTCCAACGAAACTTATATCAGACAAGATTCTGTTGAAAAAGGGAAGCGAATAGCAACTTATCTAAACATATACAAATTACACGGAAGTATTTCTTGGCAATACGCAGAAAACATTAACGACCTCTACAATTTAAAGGAAATTCAAATATCCGATACGCTTAAAAAATCTAATTTTTCGTTGGATAGCCTAATGATTTTTCCTATCCAAACAAAAAAATCATATTCGCTTGATTTACCCTATAGCGAGTTATTTCGTAACTTCTCAAAATGCCTTACGGAAAGTCAAAATACATTGGTTATAATCGGATATTCGTTTTTAGACGAACATATAAACGACATAATCAGAGCAGGGCTTTATAATCCGAATCTCACAATGATTATTCACTCATACGATATTGTTAATGATGATAGTCCACAATTTTTGCAGACTTTGAAAAATAGAAGCATTGATGATACCCGAATAACTTTGTTTGAAGGTAAATTGGTAGGGGACTTTTCAAATATTGTCAAATATTTGATTCCACTGAATTCATACACCACGCCCAAAGACACAATTATTGAAACATTAACCAAATTAGCAAAGCAATAAAAATATGGCATTTAAAATTGGCGAAGTATATAAAATTTCCAATCGTTACTTGGAAGTAATTCATAACAAAGACATTTTTTCAAAACCTGTATCTTCTGTTAAAGGGCTTCACATTGTCGGAATGTTGAATAGTTATGTTTCTATACCATTGTTCAATTCTCAAAATGCTATAGGAATTATTTTTGAGCAGTTAGAGCCTGCAAAAGAAAGAGATATTTTATTTGACCCGAAAACGGAATCAATAATATCAAAAATAAGGCTTATTGGAACGTTTAATCTTATAAACCAAAAATTTAAAAGAGGATTAGATTTTTTCCCCGTGTTAGATTCAGATGTTTTCACAATTGAAGAAAAGGAACTTGAAGCTATTTACAAATCTTCCATAAAACCTGATTTGCCGACATTGGAACTTGGATGTGATATTTTTTTTGAACAAATCAAAATAAATGCCGACCCCAATGTACTATTTGGAAAGCATTGTGCTGTTTTTGGAAATACTGGAAGTGGAAAGTCTTGTACTGTAACTTCTATTTTACAAGGAATATATCACAATAAAAATAGATTACACAACGCAAAAAACAAAAATCTGAAAACAATTATTATTGATTCCAACGATGAATATTCAGAAATCTTTAATGAAAATGAAGTGAAACCTGATTGGGTAATTTTAAAAGATTACACAGAATTAGAATTATCTCATAAAGATTTAAGTTTCTATGAATTAACACAGTTATTGCAGGAAGATTCCCCAAATGTTATTCCTTATTTGAAAGAAGCAGTAATGACTTTGAAAAACACAACTAATGTTGACGACAAAATTTATTACGAATTTTCACAATTACAAATAAAAATTGAAGAGGCTGTACCATTAGACAAAAATGGAAAGAAAGATAATTTTACTATTGGGTTTTTAAAACATATTATCAATCGTATTAAACATTTTTCTTCTGATGAAAGATTTAATTCAGTATTCAATAAACAAGGGAATTCAATTGAAGATTTTTTAAATTCTAAAACGGAGCAAGTTTTGATATTATCTTTACGAGTACCCAATGATACTCTTGCTTTGTTTGTTTATATGATAAGTAAAAGCATTTTTCATTATAAATATAATACAGCGAACAAACAAAAAGACAATATTTTACTTGTATTAGAAGAGGCTCACAGATACATTGCAACGACTTCTACTGACCAACTCAACAATTATTATATTGATAAATTGGCAAGAGAAGGACGAAAGTTTGGTGTTAATCTGATGATTTCAACACAAAGACCTTCGGAAGTATCAAATACGGTTATATCTCAATGTAATTCATTAATTGTTCATAAAATAACCAATAGTAAAGATTTGGATTTTATAAAAAACACAATCGAATATGATGATAAAAGCCAAATAGATTTGCTGTCAGGTTTAAAACAACAGCAAGCATTGGTTTTGGGGGAAGCATTTGCTTTTTCGTCATTGATAAAAATTGCAGATGCGAATCCCTTACCTCATAGCGAAACGCCCAAGATATTTACAAACGACTGATTAAAAAACACAAAAAAGCAAGCATATAACACTCCGTATAAGAAATAGCGGGGAAAGTAGTAATTTCAAGTATTGTAGGTAAGTCCCGATAAAATACCTATTTCGGGGTTATTGATTTTTCCTGACCTTTGCCGGCAAACTTGATTTAATGAAGCCAATCAGCAAAGAAGAATTCATCATGATCCTCGAGCGCCAACAGAATAGCGGGTTAAGCATCAAGGATTTTTGCGATAACGCGTCGTACACCCACTCGAGTTTCTATTACTGGAAAAGCAAGTACGGGCTTACCCGCTCATACAACAATCATCCTCAGGGCACGTCCCCACCGGACAAGCTGACCCCGATAAACATCAACCTGCCGGTGAAAAAACCGGTGCCGTCTCCTTCTGCCGGAGGAGATGGCCGGGGCGAGATTATCATCAAATTACCAATTGTTCAGATATCAAACATTTAAGAATCGGAGGCCAAATAGCAAAATGTTTTTAGGCCAAATAGCAAAATAAAATCCAGTCAAATAGCAAAGTTTAATTGTCTATCTTTCGTAAAATGAAGTAAATTTGATAGCTTTGCATCTAAATTAAATCGTAAATATGGCAAAAGTTTATAAGAAGCGTCTTGCAGATAAGATGCTAGCAGATAAATTGGAGGCAATGGGTGCTGTACTGATAGAGGGGCCAAAAGGTTGCGGAAAAACAACGACAGCCGAACAGCAAGCTAAAAGTATTTTATATATGGACGATCCAGAATATTCAGATCAGTATAAGCAAATGGCTCAAACCAATATTCGTTTTCTCTTGCAAGGAGAAACGCCGAGATTGATTGATGAATGGCAAAATGTTCCCAAGTTTTGGGATGCAATTCGATTTGAGGTAGATCATCGTGATGATGACGGACAATTTATGCTAACAGGATCTGCTGTTCCGCCTAATAGTAATGAAATCCATCATACAGGGACAGCAAGATATGGATGGTTGATGATGCGTCCTATGAGTTTATGGGAATCAGGTGATTCAAATGGTACTATCAGCTTAGGAGATTTGTTTAATTCTCCTAAGCAAATTGGGAGTGCCTGTGAAATGATATTAGAACAGTTGGCATTTCTTGTCTGCAGAGGAGGTTGGCCAAAATCAATATTCAAAAAAACAGAAAAAGCAGCACTGACGCAAGCCATAGAATATTATGAAGCAATAACCCGTGCTGACATATCAAGGGTAGACAATGTTCAGCGGGACGAGGAACGGGCAAAAAGACTTATGCGATCCTATTCTCGCCATCAAGGGAGTCAAGCCAGTATTCCAACGATTTTGGCTGATATTGCTGTTAATGAGGCGGCAGACATTAGTGATATAACAGTCACATCCTATTTGAATGCGTTAAAGAAGATTTTTGTAATAGAAGACATGCCTGCATGGAATCCAAATCTTAGAAGTAAAACAGCTATCCGAACATCTGACACACGATATTTTGTTGATCCGTCTATTTCATGTGCCGCTTTAGGACTTGGCCCTATGGATTTAATGAATGATTTAAACACATTCGGACTATTTTTTGAAACATTATGTGTCCGTGACCTGCGTGTGTATGCAGATGCATTAGATGGAAAAGTATATCATTACCGCGATAAAAACGGATTGGAATGCGATGCAGTAGTGCATCTTCGTAATGGCTCGTATGGTTTGATTGAAATCAAGTTAGGCGGTGACAAGCTTATTGAAGAAGGGTCAAAAAATCTCTTATCATTAAATGAGAAGATAGATACTACAAAGATGAAAGCACCTGCTTTTAGAATGGTACTAACGGGAGTTGGAACTTATGCATATAGAAGAATTGATGGCACCTTTGTTGTGCCTATTGGATGTTTAAAAGATTAAATGAGTTCTCAGAATAATACGCATGAAAGCAATACTCAATACATTTAAGGCTGGCAACGGCGACTGCATCTTTTTCCGATAAGTAAAAAGCTTCCCCCTGAACAATACTTCACACCTGTTTTGAGATATTATAACAAAAAGTCACTTTGTCCAGAATTGCTCGAATAACTGGAATACATCGTTAAAATATCTCTCTAGTGGCAGTATCACAAAGAATTAAATGTGTATAATTCTTCCCTACGAACAGCCTTATAATCTTCTGATAGCTTCTTGATAAATCTCATCATATATGCGAGTCATATTGCGCCCACTATTTGTATGTTCAGAAATAATATTCGTTATGATAAATATTTATTGGTTTTGCTATTACACTTTGTACAATTTTTCTTGTCTTTCCTTATTCAAGCCGGCTTTCCCGGTAACGCCATATCTAGGTTCACCACTATTATTAATCATCGTGGCAGGGAATCCGTTTGTCTTGAAATCCTCTGCTATTTCCACTTTTCTGTATAATAAAATCAAATAGAATGAATATCTTTGTGAATCATTATTTAATATGATGAAGTCAATTCTACAACAATTTGTGATGTTTGTGTGCATCGCACTTTTATTTTATTGCACATCGAATAACGGCGACCAATACATCGGTTACTGGTAAACGCAGGATTCGGATATAGATCCTGTAATGGAAATCAAAAGAGAAGGTGAAAGTTTTTACATTATCGAAGGCGAGAAAGAAATTCCGGCAACATATAGCAAGGAACATAAGACTTTAACCGGCGAAATATCAAATCCTTTTCAATCGGTTAAAATAGATTTGAATTTGCTGGATGATAATCATTTGAAATTAATTTTTTTTGGAGAATCCGAAGAAATACGTTAGGCTCACAGAAGAACAAGCTGAAAAAGTAATTGCAAAAAGAACGGCCTATTATGATCCGGATTTTTTTGTAGGTGAATAGAAAAATAATAATCAAAAAGGAGAAAATCTTGTCATTATAAAGGAAGACGGAGAATATTATATAATTAGCGATTTTTTAGGGAGAGTCAAAATGGAATATCATCAAGAGACTAAAATGATTGGCTATACCGTCAGACTAATGGAGATTAAGTATAGGCGCATCGGCGATAATGAAATACAATCTGTTGGATTAGGAAATAAAATCTATCATAAAGTGAAATGAATTCGAAGACTCTATGAATTGTAAACATTCGTAGATAGTAAGCGGATAGAAGACTATCACCTCTTCGCGTTCTTTTCGATGTGCTCTTTGAGTATAAGCGCGTGCGTGTGTATCTTCTCTTTCGACGCTTATAGCAACGTTACCACGTTCTTGGCTCCAATCTCCCGGAGAAATATTTTCATGGCCAGCTATTCGATTGTTGATTTTTCTTGATCTTTACAGTCAAAGCGGACATTGACAGTAGTAATGCTGTTGTCATTCTGATACACAATTATTTCTCATTGTTCTGTTCGCTATTAGCATGAATTCTAAAACAAAACGAAGGAAAAGAATCTATAATCTCCAAACTTTTACTTATATTTGTAACGCCCGTAACTGTTACGGGAATAATTAAAAAGTGAGCATGAAATTTTATAATAGAACAAATGAGTTGGCAGAACTGAAACGAATACAGGAATTATCGTTCAGCGACCATTCCCGGCTGACAGTAGTAACCGGAAGAAGAAGAATCGGCAAAACAAGCCTCATCATGAAGTCGGTTGAAGGTCTCCCGACGGTTTATCTATTTGTTGGTCGCAAAAACGAAGCTACGCTCTGCTCCGAGTTTATCCCCATTATCAGTCAATCGCTTGATACGTTTGTTCCTTCGGAAATCCGCACTTTCCGTTCATTATTCCAATATCTAATGGAAATGGCATCACATAAAACGTTCAATTTGGTTATTGATGAATTTCAGGAGTTCTACAACATCCATGAAGCGGTGTATAGTGATATGCAGAATATCTGGGACACTTATCGGAAGAAATCTAAGATGAATTTGATTGTATCGGGTTCTATTTATTCATTGATGCAGAAAATATTCCAGAACAATAAAGAACCTCTGTTTGGGAGAGCAGACAATATTATCAAACTATCGGCTTTTGATTTAACTACGCTGAAAGAAATTATACGTGACTACAATCCTGATTATACCCATGATGACCTACTCGCCCTCTATACCTTTACCGGTGGAGTTCCCAAATATGTTGAACTGTTTTGCGATAATGTTGCATTGAGCATCGACGAAATGATTTCGTTTATGATTCGGGAAAACTCTCCCTTTACCGATGAAGGGAAAAACCTATTGATAGAAGAGTTCGGGAAAAACTATGCGACCTATTTCTCTATCCTAAGTGCTATTTCGGGCGGTATCAATACACAACCTCAAATAGAAGTTGCGTTGGGAGATAAAAGCATCGGCGGTCAAATCAAACGGTTGATCGAGGATTATAATATTATCGTTCGCCAACGTCCGATATTGGCAAAAGGAGGAAGTCAAGCTGTCAGGTATGAAATACAGGATAACTTTATCCGTTTTTGGTTCAACTATTTCGACCGCCATCGCTCACTGATAGAGATAAAGAATTTTATCGGTTTGCAGGCTATCATTAAATCCGACTATCCAACTTATTCGGGTATCATGTTGGAAAGATATTTCAAACAGCAGTTTGCCGAAACTTTCCAATATCGGGCTATCGGTTCGTGGTGGGAGCCCAAAGGCAATCAAAACGAAATTGATATTGTCGCTCTGAAGTTGGAGAAAAACCAGGCAGTAGCAGCAGAAGTAAAACGACAAAAGAAGAATTTTAAGCCTGAATTATTGGCGACCAAGGTGGAGCATCTTAAGAATAAGTTATTACCTAAGTATCAGATTGAAATGGTGTGTTTATCGTTGGAGGATATGTAGGTGCTTCCTATTGTTTATGTACAACGTTGACGAACAAGCACTTTTATCAATTTATTTTCTGTAAGACCTGATGTCAAATCCAATAATATTGTATTTTTCACGGATTCAAATCCGAATTTATTATATATTTGTAGGATAATAAAGTTATTATGATACATAGGATATTAGAAAATACACTCCGTGAGAAATTAAACACGGGTAAAGCAATCATACTAATGGGTGCCCGTCAGGTGGGAAAAACGACTTTGGTAAAAGAACTCTTTAAAGATTCTGACGAAATGATTTGGCTCAATGGCGATGAATTGGATGTACAGAACCTTTTTGAAAATATATCGGCGACCCGTTTGAAATATATTTTCGGAAATAAGAAATATGTGGTAATCGACGAGGCTCAACGAATCAAAGATATCGGCTTAAAGCTGAAACTTATTACCGATGAATTAGCCGGGATACAACTGATCGCCACCGGCAGCTCTTCTTTTGATTTAGCCAATGAAGTGAACGAACCGCTTACCGGTAGAAAGTGGAAATACAAAATGTACCCTATCTCTTTTTCCGAGATGGTACAGCACCATGGGTTGTTAGATGAAAAAAGGCTGTTGCCTCATCGTTTGGTATATGGATATTATCCTGATGTAGTCAATAATCCGGGACATGAAAAAGAGATTCTGAAACAGCTTTCGGATAGTTATTTGTACAAGGACATTCTGATGTGGGAGCAAATCAAGAAGCCTGAAAAACTACTGAAACTTTTGCAAGCGATTGCTTTCCAAATAGGCAATCAGGTTTCTTATGCTGAATTAGGTCAACTTTGCGGATTGGATAGCAAAACAGTAGAAAAGTATGTTGTGTTATTGGAGCAATGTTATGTCATTTTTCGTTTAGGCTCATTTAGCCGTAACCTACGAAATGAACTTAAAAACAGCAAGAAAATTTATTTTTACGATAATGGCATTCGCAATGCCATTATCGCCAATTTTTCATTGACAGAAAACCGCTCCGACATCGGTGCACTATGGGAAAACTATATTATTTCCGAAAGGCAGAAAAAAATGGAATACGATAAGGGATGGCGCAACTGTTGGTTTTGGCGAACTACAGACCAAAAAGAAATCGACTATATCGAGGAAGGGGACGGAGAAATCCATGCATTTGAATTCAAATGGAATCCTTCTGCTAACTATAAAATACCGAAGCAATTTATACAAAATTATTCAGGGAGTACTTTTACCGTTATCCATCCGGATAACATGGAAGATTTTCTATTGTGATCATACTGTGCATAGCCTATTCATTTTACACAAGAATACCCTATTACTTTCAAATCTACAAACATTTGTGATTGTTTCATCAGGCAAATCAATATAGAAGGTTACAAGTTGTGGTCATTTGGAGCGGTGTCAAAAAGCGTTCGTCATTGTGGATTTAATCCGCAATCCCTTGATGAAAGGAGCGAATGTAATTTACAGGGATTTCGCATCAAGCGCGGAATGACGGTCTTTTGAAACAGCTTCTTAAATTGTGCGGTGAACTGCACGAAACCTTTTGTCTTGTTGTGAAAACCCGATATTCGTAATTTCCCCCGGTTAATGTCCCTATCCGAAAATGCTCGTCTTCATGCATTTGTTTTTTCACCTTAAGCGGTGCCCCTTCCAACAAGACTTGGCGAACAGTCGAGCCTTTATCGACCGGCAGATAAACATCCGCTTGCATATTGGGCGGAATGCCGATTGTCAATACATATTCGTTTTGGGAAATTTTATTATAATTGATCGTTACCCTTCCGCGGATGGTGGGCGTTACCGATTCGACCGACGATAACGTATAAATATGCGGGCGGATACTGATATGCCCGAATCCCGCAGTAACAGGCTTTATTCCCAGCAGGTACCGGGTGATAATATTTCCCGGTACGGCTCCCCAGGCATGATTCCAATCGAGGTTCGGTTTAAACTTGATGTCCCATGCTTCCAGCGCGACGGTCGATCCCGAGCGGATCATATTATACCAACTCCGTTCGCTTGTCGATGCCAGCAATTGTTCGGCATACCGTCCGTTTCCTCCTTCGTAAAGCGCCTCCATCAGGAATTGCGCTCCATATACGCTGCATGCCATTCCTCGCGAACGGATAAAGTTTTGTACGGATTGTTGGTATCTCGTGGGGACGAGGCCGAAGATGGATGCGAACATGTTGCTGTGTAGCGATGCGTGCAAAGTGGTATCTCCGTCGGTATATATTTTTCGTTTTGCATTGAAAAACGTATCGTTAAAAACCTTATAGACTCGTTTGTGGGCGGAGGCGAACAGTTCTTTGTCTTCTGTGTTTCCGGTGATGGATGCAATCTTTTCCATTATTTTCAAACCTTCGTAATAGAATGCGTTGACAACGGTGTTATGGTCGCAAAACACGAATCCGTCGCGTTCGCCGTGAGGCCAGTCGACAATATCTTTCACCGGCTCGTGAAAACGGATGGAACGCAGGAAGTCCGCCGTTTGCAGTCCCGTAGTGGTGGATACCAGTCCTTTATCGGTCTGGAGTTGCATCAGCGACCGGCTCTTCAGTACCTCATAATTCTTAGTCAGCGCACGTGCGTCGCCCGTATAGAGATAATCGTTCCAGGCGATGAGTATCGCTTGGAGTATCCATTCGGTAGGCCATGTAGGCTTTTCGAGGATATATTCGAGCGATCGCCGTGCCAGCGAATAATCCCTGTCCACGGCGTAGTGACTCAGTTGGTTGATCAGGATATCGGCTTCGTAAGGAATGCGTTCTCGATCTCCATCGACATATACTCCCGTGAAAGACGTTGCTTTTATGGTGTGTTTGCAAAGGTTCCACAATTGATTGAGCGTGTCGTTGTCGCATCGGAAAAACGATTCGTTATCGTCAAATGGATACTGTACCGTTTCGCGCGTCACATCGCCAATGGTTACCTCCGGGTTTTCGCTCCGGATTTCAGCATACCGGAAAGGCATCACTTCTCCGATATACGACGGCATTTTGACCGCCGCTTCGAGTGTGTTCCGCCTGTCTTTATGTATTTTGATACGGTAAAAGTGCGTCCCTTTCATCAGGACGAGCGTGTGTTGTTGGTAACGGATGGTTCCGCCGGGGCGGGTGTCTACGCGTCCGTCTTGTTGTTTTTCACCTATATGGATGATCAGAGTGTCATTTCCTTCGGGAGAGGTGGCTTGTAAAAGCAGTTGTCCGAAAGCTGCTTTCCCGAAGTCAAACATCCGGATGCCGGTGTCGGGGTCCGATTGAGTGAGCGGTTTGTCGGCATCCTTGACTAATAATTCGCCCGAATGACGGTACGGCTGGAGTTGATCGCCCGTACGGAAGGCGGCGACGTCCGACCATTCGCTTTCACCCCCGGTGTTGGTAACGGTTTTTACCCGCCAATAATACACGGTATTCGGATGCAGGGTTTCTCCTTGATAAGAAGCGGCAACCGATTTATCCGAAGCGACGGTGCCGCTGTCCCAAATGGTACCCCTACCTTTGGTGGCGTGGTGTAGCGAGTCGGAGACAATAATGCGGTAGGCTGTTTGCAGCGTTCCTTTTCCATTGTCCGGAACGATCCAGCCGAAAAGCGGCCGGGAGGAATGTATGCGAGTGCTGTTAGCCGGTTCGATGGCTTTTTCTTGTTGCCAAAGAGGGATGGAGGATGGATATCCTCCCACGAATACGGTTCCGGTGTGTTTCAACAAGTCTGTCATCAGCCCGGAAGGCTTATTTTGTGCCAGGATACAAAAAAGAGTGGAAACAAAAGACAGAAAGCTGATAGTGAATACCGTTCGTTTCATGTTTTTACTATTATTCTTTCACAGATCGAGCGTGTGTCAAATACCCGTCTTTCCACACTTGAAGCGGAATCTCCCTATATAGTATACATCCTTTCCATTAGGGGATGCGGGTCAAGCCCGCAATGACGGAGGCTTTCTTATACTTTAAACACCGTCCCGACCTGCGAGAGAAAATTCTGATCGACTAATCCAATTCTTTTATTTTGATATTTTGAAACCAAACTTCGTCGCCGTGATCTTGCAACAAGAGCAAACCGCTTTCGAGGTTACCGAAATCGGGCCAATCTTTATATTTGCTATAGTCTACGAGCGCGTTCCACATTTGGTTGTTACGGTCGTATTCGATAATCTTCACGCCATTGAGCCAATGTTCCGCATGATTACCCTTTACAACGATTGTTGCCGTGTTGAAGAATCCGGGACGGAAAGGCTTGTTGTCCGGCGCCGGTATCAGGTCATAGAGCGAACCCAGTTTCCGGTTACCGTTCACGCCCAGTTTGGCATCGGGATGCACGTTGTCATCGAGTATTTGATATTCGCAGCCGATAGCCGAACCTTGACCTTTATTCAGATTGGTATCGACAAAGTATTTGACGCCGCTGTTCGCACCTTTTGTGATCTTGAAATCCACTGTCAGAATAAAGTTCTTATAAGGGCGGGTCGTTACGATATCGCCGCCGTTAGCCGATTCCGCTCCTCCGCTTTTCAATACTTTCAGGATGCCGTTTTCAATAACCCATCCTTCTTGAGGGAATGCATCGAGTTTGGCGCCGCGCCACCCGTTGGTGGTTTTGCCGTCCCAAAGTAGTTTCCAGCCGTCACGCGCTTCTCTCTCGGAAATGGTATTGTCCACAGAATTTACCTGGTATACTTGCTCGTTTGCCGGCGTACGGAAAGCTTGGAGGTTTTCGGTCAGGATGCGGATATTTCGCCAGGCAATTGTTTTGCCTTCTTGTGCTTTATCACCGATAGCATGTACCTGCAAGGCGATAAAACCGGATGGCGTTACGTTGTCGAGCAGGTCGGTACACGGAATACCGTTGACCCATGTGCGGATCGAGTTTCCGATAGCTTCGATGCGCGCCTTGTTCCATTCGCCATTCTTAAAAGCCTTTTGTCCGGCAGAATTATAGGTCATCGGATAGAGCCATCCGCGACGCGCTTCGTCGTATACGCCGCCGGTCCAGGCGCGGGGAGAAGGGTCGATTTCGAACTGATAACCATGCACCCGTCCGTCGTTATACTCTTTGAGGCTTTGGCTGCGGAATTGTACGCCCGAGTTCAGGCCGTCATCCACCTTAAAATCGAATTCGAGAATAAAATCCCCGTAATTCTTTTGGGTCGTCAAAAAAGTATTGGGCGTATTCATCTTCGAAATGCCGATAATTGTCCGGTCTTGTACTTTATATTCGGCGGCTCCGTTCAGTTTGGTCCACCCTTTCAGGTTTTTTCCATTAAAGAGGTCTTGCCATTCCGGCTCTTGCGAGAAAGCCGATAAGGAGACCATAAGCGTTAAAAATAATATTGTATTCTTTTTCATCTTACTAAAACATTTAAACACAAATTACTGATTACTAATTATAAATTACGAATTATGAATTACAAATTACAAATTGCTGATTTCATCATACTTTATAAAAATCTTCCCAGCCTTTACGAGGGGGGGCTCCGGTTAAAAACGCATCGGCAAAGGCATCGTTCTTGACGCGTTTTGTTACGCGATCGAAAACAATTCTACGGTTCAACCGCTGCGCCGCTACTCCCAGACAGAAAACCTGGCTCAACGGGCCTGCAATTTCGAAAGGCGAGCGGGTTTTCTCTTTTCCCTGACAGGCCAACAGGAAATTGGCGAAGTGGTTGGAAGGGCTTTGAGGCACTTCGGGAAGCTTTCGTTCCATTTCCTTCGCTTTTTCTTCGGAAATAATACTGAGGGTGCTACCGTGCGAGCCTCCTTTAAAGGTGAGTTCCTTGCTATATATTTCTTTTCCCGGATTGAGTTTCGCGGGTTGTATTTTTTGTCCGGCTACTGTCGGGATATTCGGATCGATTTCCGATACGCCATATCCTTCGGGCACGGCCGGGATATTGTCGAGGCCGTCATACCAGGTGATGACTACCGGCGGCATATTGCCACGCTTAGGAAATTTAAACTCGATGGTACTCGACATCGGATAGAAATAATCGTTGTGTCCGGATAATTTTAACGGATTGACTTCTTCCGGCAAGCCGAGGTCGAGAAACTCATGCGCCGTGTCGAGGATATGAGCTCCCCAATCGCCTAACGCACCCATGCCGAAGTCATACCAACAACGCCATTGGCCGTAGTGGAAATCCTTGTTATAGTCATGATGAGATTGAGCCGATAGCCAAGTGTCCCAATCCAATGTCCCGGGAATCGTCTCCGCTGCGGGAAATTTCTTGATGTTCGGGTCCCATCCGTGCCAACGGCGCGGGTTGTTCATGTGGGCGGTAATAGCGGTTACATCTTGGATGATTCCGGCTTCCTTCCATGCTTTGAATTGAAAGTAATTGGCTTCGGAATGTCCCTGATTTCCCATTTGCGTTACGATATTGGGATATTTCCGGGCGGCTTTCATCATCAGTTCGACTTCGTGGAAGGTGCGTGCCATCGGTTTTTCGACATACACATGTTTGCCCTCGGCCAGCGCCATCATTACGGCGGGGAAGTGCGCGAAGTCGGGTATCGCGATAGCCACGGCTTCGATTTCGTTTCCGATTTTGTCGAACATTTCCCTGAAATCTTTGAAGCGTTTCGCTTTGGGATGTTTGGCTAACGCTTTTTTCGTATGCTCGGCGCCCATATCCACATCGCATAGCGCTACAATGTTGGCTAATCCGGTATTGTCGAGGTCGTTCATAATTTCCCACCCCCGGTTCCCAATGCCGATATAAGCCAGATTTACTTTTCTGTTAGCGTCTACAATCCGGCTGTAACTTGCAGCGTTCATCTTGGTTGATATTCCTCCGAATGCCAATCCCGCCGAAGCGAACGCCGCGTTTCTGATAAATTCTCTTCTTGTTGTCATGATAAACAGTATAATTATCGTATTTGATCCTCAATCCGAACCCGCGCTTTAACAAGGTTGTTTGCGCTTTGCTTTATCGAGGAGCGCATGACGTATTTACCGCTCGCGCTTTTAAAATTGTTTAGGAAACAAAGATAGAAAAAAACAGAGAGAGAATCCCGAAGAAATGATTTTTCGACTGGAATAAATGATAAAAGTCCTGCTATTTAATATTCAAAGCGTTCTTTGTAAGCCCACAAACTGATATCGGGACTCGATATGTCATAAATTTGTTCACCCGTCATCGGGGTATGGGTACCTAAAGCGGGTAGAATATCGGTCAGTTTATCTCCGTAATATTCCCATGTCATCTCGGTGAGGTCGCCAGCTTTGCTTGGCAGCCGGGTATAATCGGACGGAACGGCAAGAACCTTTTGCCGTTCACCCAATTTCCTTAACGCTTCATACAATCCTTTCTCAAGTCTTCGCGGGAAAGATTCATATCCGGCGAACCGTTTTCGTAATAAATCATTTCACTGTTTACTCTTCACTGTTCACCACCCAATACTATTTACCCCCCGCTTTTCTCCATTTACACTTCGTAAGTGGTAGAAGCGGTATTCCCACCATGTCCCGTCCAATCGGTATGGAAAAATTCCCCTCGGGGTTTATCGATGCGTTCGTATTGATGGGCGCCGAAGTAATCGCGCTGCGCCTGTAACAAGTTTGCCGGAAGCTGTGCATTGCGAAAGCCGTCGAAGTACGTTAATGCCGAAGTTAATGCCGGTACGGGGATGCCGTTTTGCAAGGCTGTGGCACATACCCGGCGCCAACTCTCCTGTGCGGCTTCGACGCTATCTTTAAAGAATGGGTCGAACAAGAGATTTTCGAGTTGGGGATCCTTATCGTACGCCTTTTTGATATCGGCAAGGAAGCGCGAGCGAATGATGCATCCTCCGCGCCACATCAGGGCAATGCCTCCGTAGTTCAGATGCCATCCGTATTCTTTGGCTGCTTCGCGCATCAAATCATATCCTTGCGCATACGAAATGATTTTTGCTCCGTATATCGCCTGTTCGAGGTCATTGATAAACGCTTCTTTATCGCCCTTAAACGCAGGAGTGGGGCCCGTAAGGACTTTTGCTGCTTTTTCGCGTAAGTCTTTTTGCGCTGACAAGCACCGTGAGAACACCGACTCTCCGATGAGCGTGAGCGGAATGCCCAGGTCTAGCGCCGTTACCGCCGTCCATTTGCCGGTACCTTTTTGTCCGGCCGTATCGAGGATTTTCTCTACGATCGGACTACCGTCTTCGTCTTTAAAACCGAGAATGTCGGCCGTGATTTCAATCAGATAAGAATCGAGTACGCCCCGGTTCCACTTTTTGAATACTTCGTGTTGCTCAAAAGCATCCATGCCGAGCAATGTTTTCATTAGATGATACGCTTCGTTGATGATTTGCATATCGCCGTATTCGATGCCGTTGTGCACCATCTTCACGAAATGGCCGGCCCCATTTTCTCCGACCCAGTCGCAGCAGGGCGATCCGTCTTCGACTTTGGCGGCCACGGACTGGAAGATCTCTTTTACGAGAGGCCATGCTTCGGGCGATCCGCCGGGCATCATGGAAGGGCCCTTCAATGCGCCTTCTTCTCCTCCCGATACTCCGGTGCCGATGTAAAGCAATCCCTTGCTT
This sequence comes from Limibacterium fermenti, assembly GCF_041902845.1. Classification (GTDB taxonomy): domain Bacteria; phylum Bacteroidota; class Bacteroidia; order Bacteroidales; family Dysgonomonadaceae; genus Limibacterium; species Limibacterium fermenti. The sequence goes on along the minus strand of NZ_CP159486.1, from coordinate 3,739,110 downwards.
TCCACATATTCCGTGCGGCGGATGGTGTCGGGGAAGTGACTGTTACCCCCGTCGATAATGATATCTCCCGGCTCTAGAAGCGGGATGAGTTGATCAATAAATCCATCAACCGGTTGTCCGGCTTTTACCAACATCATTACTTTTCGCGGACGGCTCAATGAGTCGACCACCTCCACCAGCGAATGGGTTCCGATAAAGTTTTTTCCTTTTCCGCGGCCGTTTATAAACCGATCCACCTTCTCGACCGTCCGGTTGAACACCGCAACCGTATACCCTTTACTTTCCATGTTCAGCACAAGGTTCTCGCCCATGACGGCAAGACCGATAAGTCCGATATCTGCTTTTTGTCCCATAGTTTTTTATTATTTATCTTTTACCTTTTCTTTTTATTATTAGAGAGAAACAACTCAAGGGTTGTTTTAGTTGTCGTTTAAACGCTTTGTTTTATCCGTCTAACGCCTCCAAGCTGCTTGTGGGGTAGAAACGGCCCTATAGTTTATTAATTTTACTTGCCTGACAAGCTGCCCCGTATCCGTTATCGATGTTCACGACGCATAACGGTGTGCAACTGTTGAGCATGCTCAATAAGGCAGCGATACCGTGCAGGCTTGCTCCGTATCCGACGCTTGTAGGAACGGCGATGACGGGACTGCTCACCAGTCCCGATACGACCGAAGCCAATGCTCCTTCCATTCCGGCTACGACGATGACGACTTTCGCCCCTCTGATTATCTCGAGTTTATCGAATAGACGATGAATGCCCGCAACGCCTACGTCTACGATTTTTTCGACCTTATTTCCTAAAAATACGGCGGTCTCGTAAGCTTCTTCTACCACCGGCAAGTCGGATGTCCCCGCACAAACAATGGCGATGTAGCTATCGGTGGTTGCCGGCTCGTGCCGCATGATGCGGAAGGTTTGAGCGGTGTGATTATAAATCACCCCTTCTACGCGTTCGGATACGAATCGGTACATCGCGTCCGAGACCTTGGTACCTAAGACATTGCCGCCATTACGAATGATCGATTCTGTAATGGCCACGACTTGCTCCGGCGTTTTCCCCTGACAGAAAATTACTTCCGGTTGTCCGGTACGTTCTTGACGTAAATAATCTATCTTCGCAAAATCAATATCTTCGTAACCAATCTCTTTCTTCTTCATCCGGTTATACTATATTTCTGTTTAAACTGCCCATCGAATATCCTTCCAACTCTAAGCAGACATATAGAAATCCGAATGCTTTGAGTTGTTTGGAAACCCGGTCCATCGTAGACGGATCGCAAAAACGCGCCCGGTCTTCGGGGTTGAGTTCGATTCGCGCAATGGAACCGTGGCTGCGGACTCTTACTTCGCGGTATCCGAGAGAATGCATATATTTTTCCGCTTTTCCGATGCGACTCAGTTTTTCCGTTGTAATCTCTTCTCCGTAAGGAATGCGCGACGCCAGACACGCGTAAGCCGGTTTGTCCCACGTCGGCAATCCGAGATGTTTCGAAAGAAGCCTTATTTCTTTTTTATTTAATCCCGCCGTTTTCAAAGGACTCATCACTTTCAATTCGGCTATCGCCTTTGCCCCCGGCCGGTAATCTTTCGTATCATCGGCATTGGAACCGTCTACTACGATGTGAAAACCTCTTTCTTTTGCCATATCCACGATGGTGCCGAATTCGATCTTTTTACAAAAATAACACCGATTCGCGGGATTTCGCTTAATTTCAGCATCGATTGTTTGTTCTTCGACGAGGATATGTTCTATTCCTATTTGCGAAGCGAGCGTCTTGGCATCGTCCAAATCCCATGCGGGGATCATCGGGGAAACAATCGTCACAGCCAGGCACCGGTTTTCTAATACATCATGACATACTTTCGCCAAAAGAGAGCTGTCGACTCCTCCGGAAAAGGCTACCACTGCACTGCCGAGTTGGCGGAGATGACTCCTAAGGGCATCATATTTTTTCAGGAGATCGGGGTTCATCGTTATATATTCAGTTTCTCTTTTGTTGTCCATAAACCGGCCGATGGCGTACTGATAAAATAAATTTCTTCTCCGTTGGGCAACGTATTGAATCCGTTTTGCAGTTTGTCGGGAGAATAGATGTCGATCGCCTTTTGATAATCGAGATAATGGAAGTTGACTCCTTCTATTTCCTCTTTGGAAAGATGTCCGGGAGCGTATGTGATTTCAAACCGACCTTCCGACGAGCCGTGTATCAAGTGAGCGGTGGCATGCGTCAAGTCTTGCAGGTCGTCGTTTTTTTTCCAGTATTTCATGATCTTTTCGGTTCCCGAATAACCGTATTTCCGGATGATGGCGTCCACCTCGTCTTGTTCTCCGAAACGTTTTAGTCCCGGAGCGATGATGATGAGTTCCCCGCCGTCGGCCATTGCCTTGCGCGTGCGGTATATGGCCTTGTTCGCCACCCAGGTACTGAAAAATTCATCCCCTTGCATCACCGCAACCACTTTTCTTAATGGAGGTACGATGGTAATATTTTGCGCCATGGACTGTTTGGCAGCTTGAATATACGTGTCTAAATCGTTGCCGCAATAGAACCCCGTGTGAACCAGTTTCCCTTCATCGTTATAAGCCATTACGAGCTGAACATAGACATCCGGCAAGTTGCCCAGAAATTCGTTTTCCGCTTTATTATAGCAATGCCTTAGCGGTGTTACCAGCGAGCCTAAGTTTTTTTCGATGCCATAGCAAGCCGCCGCCATATGCGAGGCGCAAATGGTATCTTTTCCGCCAAGGCCGATGAAATAGTTCTTGTTGTGGTTGGCAAATCCCAATACCTCATGCGGAACCACATGCCCGATATTGATGATTATGTCCCATGGTTCTTCCATTACAAGCCGGTTGATGGAGATAGGAATATCCCAATCGGCAAGCCCGCCGGTGATTTTCTTTACATAATCGGCCGGAACGATTCCAAGGCGTTTGCCGTCGGTACGCCAATTGTGCTTCAGAATTTTATCTTCCGGGATGTTTCCGAACATCCACCGGTTCTGTTCTTCCGTATGCGGCACATGTTGCCCCAAGGTGGGTATGACATACACCTCCGCCATTTGAGCGAAGAAGTTGTAGAATATTTCGGTTATCCATCCCGCTCCGCTATGAGCCCTTGTAATATCAGGGGGAAGTAACAAGACCTTTTTGGGCTTCTTACAAATCCGGTTTAAACATTCGTTGGCGCTTTTTATAACCAGCGATTTCATCTCTTCCCGCCCAATCTCTTCTTTTCTTTCAAAAAACCAAGCCATAACTTATCGTTTTACGCGGGCGTTGCCCAACCAAATACTCCAAACCATTTCTTCATCGGCCGGCTGTGCGTAATCGGTGAGGAAAGTCGTAGCCAAGGCTCCGCTTGCCCAAGCGAACTGCGTCCACTTCTCCGGGTTCCAACCTTTTAGAATGCTATACAATAATCCGCCTACAAAGCCATCTCCGCCGCCGATGCGGTCGAGGACGTAAATCTTTCGCGGGCGGATGATATGCCACCGGTCATTTTCAAAAACAATAGCGCCCCAAAGATGTTCATTTGCACTCACCACTTCGCGCAACGTATTAGCGAACACGGTCACATTGGGATAGGCCGCTTGGGCGTTTGCGATCATCCCCTTGAAAGCATCCATCGTGGCGCCGATATCTTCTCCGCCGGCTTTAGGGCCTTCGATGCCGAGGCAAAGTTGATAATCTTCTTCGTTGCCGATAAGGATGTCCGATAATGAAGCAATTTCGGAGAATGCCGTTTTTAATTCCGTTTCGCGTCCTTCCCAAAAGGATGCTCGGTAATTCAGGTCGAAGGATATCAATGACCCGTGTTTTTTTGCCGTACGGGCGATTTCCACGCAAAACTCGCTCGTCTCGGGCGATAATGCGGCGATTAAGCCGGAAAGATGCACGATTTGCACACCTTCTTGTCCGAAAATACGTTCGAGGTCGAAATCTTTGGCGTTCAATGTGCGGCCTACTTCACCCGCCCGGTCGTTTTGCACCCGAGGGCCGCGTAATCCGAAGCCGGTATCGGCTATATTAAACTGGTGACGGTATCCCCAGGGCCCGCCTTGCGGTACTTCGGGCCCTTCATAGTCCATATTCCTGTGGCGAAGATCTGATTTGATAAAGGCCGCTATCGGGCTATCCTTTACAAAAGCAGTCAACACTTTTACCGGTAATCCTAAGGAGGAAGAAATGCTTGCCACATTCGTTTCAGCGCTGGTTGCCTGCATTTCAAAGAGCCGGCTGCTGTGTACCGGCTGGGCATTGACGGGCGTAATGCGCACGCCCATGCTGGTGGCTACCAGTAGAGAATATTTACAGTCTTGTTTTAATACGAGTGTCATATTGTTTATTATGATGATTTAATTTCTCAATCTTATTCAATCTCTTGCCAATCTTCAATCAATCTTTTATCCATCAAATACTAAAAGCGTCGAAGCCGCCATCGACCACGGCGATGGTGCCGGTAACGAACTTCGAGGCGTCGCTGACCAGATAATGCAATGTCCCTAACAGTTCGGCCGGTTCTCCGAAACGTTTGAAAGGCGTATGGGCGATGATGGTGTTTCCGCGATCGGTGTAGGTGCCGTCGGGATGGGTGAGCAAAGCCCTGTTTTGCTCCGTGATGAAAAATCCCGGACAAAGCGCATTCACGCGAAAATTCTCGCCGAACTTAAGCGCCAACTCTCCCGCCAGATACTTGGTGAAATTCGATACCGCTGCCTTAGCGGCCCCGTATCCTGCTACGCGCGTCAGGGGACGTAGAGCAGATGCCGATGAAATATTCACGATGTTTCCCTGCCGTTGCTGAACCATATATTCGGAAAAGACGAGGGTGGGGATGACCGTGCCCATCAAATTAAGATCGACCACTTGGCGGAAATCGTCGATGTTGAGGTCGAGAATCGTATTATCCGGTGCGATGGTCGCTCCCGGCATGTTGCCCCCTGCGCCGTTGATAAGCACGTCGATGCGTCCGTATTCCCGGATGATTTCTTCGGCGTTTTGCGTAAGGATCGCTTTGTCGGTGACATTGGTTTGGAGGAAGATCGCATCGCCGCCGTTTGCTTTGACGTGTTCTACCAAGGCATCGCCTTTGGCTTTGTTGCGCGCGAGCACCGCCACTTTCGCTCCATGCGCCGCCAGATAACTCACCATGGAAGTGCCTAATACGCCGGTACCTCCCGTCATAACGATTACTTTATTATTGATGTTAAATAGTTCGTACATAGTTCAGTTCCTTAATCCTTTAATGATTCATTTCAGTCATTTGGTTGCAAATATAGAAAAACGAATGCCTAAATTTCTGTTTTTTTGCGTAAAATGGTTGTCGGAAAACGAAATGTTTATCGTTGCGTTAAAAACGGGACCGGTTTTTACAGGGTGATAATAGCTGTTTCCAGGGTGTTTCACTTCTAAATTGAACTCAGGAAGCGACGGTTTCTATGACAGTGAGTCGATATAGTGGAGCACCTCTTGCTTGTAGGTCCTTCCGATGGGGATTTCCCGATTGGCTACCGTCAGTCGGTTACGGTTGACGGTTTGTATTTTGTCTTTCCGGACGATGAACGATCGGTGCACCCGTAGAAACAGCATGTCCGGCAGCAGGGTTTCCATATTTTTCATCGATTCCAATGTGATAATCGGCCGGTCTTGGTGGAGTGTGTAAATTTTAATATAATCTTTCAACCCTTCAATATAGAGGATGTCTTTAAAAAAGACCGGGATCAGTCGATGTTCCGATTTGACGAACACGGCGTCGGTTTGGAGTGGCGACTGGTGTCCGGAATTGTTTTTAGCAATGGCTGCGAACCACTCTTGCGCTTTCCGGAAGGTAGTTAGAAATTCGTCGTATGAGACCGGCTTCAGCAAATAATCGAAAGCGTTTACCCGATAGCCTTCGAGTGCGTATTCTTTGAAAGCGGTAATAAAAACAATTTTTGTTTCGGGGGGGATCAAGCGGGCTAATTCCATGCCGTTGATGCGCGGCATTTGGATATCGAGAAAAATCAAATCGACTTTCTGGGTCACGATATCCTGCATCGCCGAAACGGGATTGTTGTATTTCCCCGTCATGCGGAGGCCGGGCGTATCGCGGATGTACGTTTCCAACAAGCTTAAGGCCAGGGGTTCGTCGTCTATGATCCAACAAGTGAGTATCAGGTTCATGTTGTTTGATTAAGTATCGATGATTAATACGGTGGAGTAGGTGCCCTCTTTTATCTCCTTGTGCCACATATGCCGATAGGGATATAGTAATTCGAGCCGCTTTTTGACTTGCTGCAGGCCGATGCCGCTGCCGCTTTTATCCGACTCGTTTTTCGGGAAATAACTATTACTGCACAAGAATTCGATACGCCCGTTTTCTTTTTCCGTCAGGGAGATGTCGACAAACGAATGTTCGCCGCTGCTCATTCCGTGCTTAAACGCATTTTCTATCAGGGAGATGAAGATAAGCGGGGCGATCATCACCGTGCTGTTCTCCTTAATGTCGAACGTAATGGTGAGGCGTGCGTCTTCCGGCAGACGTAACCGCATCAGGTCGATATAGTTGCGAATGAAATTGACTTCTTCTTTCAGAGGAACATGTAAGGTGTTATTTTCGTAGAGTACATATTGCAATAGGCGGCTCAAATCGAGAATCGCCGGTTTCACTTTCGGCGAATTGAGCTGCGCCAGCGCATAGATATTGTTCAGTGTGTTCAGCAGAAAATGAGGGTTGATCTGATTCTTGAGATTTTTTAACTCGGCCTCTATCATCGCTTGTTGCATTTCCTTTTGTTCGACTTCGATCTTCGCCCATCGGCGGCTCATCTTAATGGCTGTGCTCAGGATGACAACCAATGTGAGCGAAACCACATCGCGAAGGAAAAAGAGGATAATCGGAATGAGCCGGCATTTTTCCGGTTGCGGTGATTCATTCGGAGATTTTCCTTCCCCGAAAAGAGACTTTCCGCCGGCGAGATTCAATGTCAAGGAAAATTCATGCCAAAGATGGATAAGTAATGCCGTTCCCAAAATGAGCGCGATGTTGATGAGCAGAAACTCGTTCTTTTTGTTCTCGAACAAGAAATGATCGATCAAATAGAAATAGTTACTGTAGAATACGATCATAAAGCAGACCGGAACAGGGACGAACAGCAGGAAGTTGATCCATGAGAAATTTCCCTGACTCAGAAAAAACAGCGGCAATCCGAAGATAATGCACCATGCGGCAAGATGTATAAACAGGTTTTCCGTAACTTGCGTATAGGAGATCGTGTACCGTCCTTTCGGCGGCATGATCGACCACTTTCGCGTACCTCCGGAAGTATTTTCTTTTTTCTTATCCATTCTTCTTCCTGTTCTTTTTTTCTTTACTTTCGATCGGATAAACACCGGTCACGCCGCCGCCCATCTAACCGCAACGGTCAATGCGAAAGCTACAAAAATACCTATAATTCCTTCAATAACACTTATCCGGTCAGTTAAAACCGTTTTTACCAATAGATATCTCTGTTTCGATTGGGTTTTCAAGAAGAAAAAAAGAACTTTATCGCAGATAATTTTTTGTGTGTTTATCAAAAAAAGTCTATCTTTGCAGGCACATTAGAAACGAAATAGGGTCCCGTAGCTTAACTGAATAGAGCATCTGACTACGGATCAGAAGGTTACAGGTTTGAATCCTGTCGGGATCACAAAAGGCTACTTCCACTCGGTAGCCTTTTCTTTTTTAATCTTTTTCGTTGGAAAAAGAAATGATATCGTCTTTTAGGGAGAATTCCCCGAGATCGATCAAGAACCGGAGCGTTTTGATGATCTTCTTGCTGTTTTCCGCGTCTATGGAATCGACTAATTCCTGTAATCGCATGGATGGATATTTTTTCAATTGCACCTGTAACGCGTTACGGATCTGCTTGAATTCAAAATTCGATAGTCCCGTTTCATTTCTCTTCAGACACACATCGCAAAAGCCGCAATCTTGCGGGTCCTTTTCATCGAAATAGCTTAATAACATCCGGCTGCGGCATATATCGTCTGTTTCCACATAGTCGATCATGGAATGAATGCGTTTTTCAAACCGTTTTTTCCGATCTTCGTAAACAATCTTCGGAATGGAGATGAAAGGAGTGTCTTCCCGCGGCGACGTGAAAATAATAAAGGGTGTTTTCTTTTGAGGAATATAGCGGATGTAGCGCATTCTTCCTAAATGGACTAATATTTCGCATACTTTACGGCGCGACAGACCTGTCTGGATAGCCAGAAAAGATTCGTCGATGTACACATCATCGGAAAAAACGCCGGTGTAACTTCGCAGCAGCGTGTGAACGAGATCGTCAACCTCCGCCTCGAGGTGGATCGTATATAGCTCGTCTCTCATAATCAAAAACCGTACACGCGAGTGCATATCGATTTCTTCGGTATACTCAACATATCCCGCAAGTTCGAGTATTTTCAGGGCGTGGTGTGTTTGAAGGAACGGAAGTTTGAAACGTTGGCAAAACTCTTGCAGATCGAAATCGAAAACACGGTTATATCCCGACCCCACGGCTACCTGGAGATAGTTACCAAGCGCTTCGTATGCCCGTATAATAAGCTCTTTTTTGGGAAAGGCGTCGGTGATGCGCTTTTTTAGTTTTACGCTATCGGCTTTTGCGTAGAGGATGATGGCATAAGCCCGGTCTCCGTCGCGCCCGGCGCGCCCCGCCTCCTGATAATATTCCTCGAGCGAGTTAGGCAGATCGAGATGCACGACGACTCGCACGTCGGCCTTGTCGATGCCCATGCCAAAGGCGTTGGTCGCGACCATTACCCGGCTTTTGCCCTTCTTCCATTCGTTTTGCTTATGATTTTTTTCCTCGTGCGACAAGCCGGCGTGGAAATGATCGGCCGGAATGGCGGCTTGTTGCAAGGCTTTGGCGACCGCCTTCGTCTCTTGCCGGCTCCGTACGTAAACGATGGCTGTGCCGGGAACCGACTGGAGGATGTGGATGAGTTCGCCGATTTTATCCTCCGCTACGCGGACGACATAAGAGAGGTTTTTCCGTTCGAAACTTTTCCGGAAGACGTTTTTTTCCTTGAAGTTCAGCTTTTCCTGGATATCTTTCACGACGGTTTGGGTGGCGGTGGCTGTCAGAGCCAGAACGGGAACGTCGGGAAACAATGTGCGCAGTTCGGCAATTTTCAAATACGAAGGGCGAAAGTCGTATCCCCATTGAGAAATACAGTGCGACTCGTCTACCACCAGCAGGCAGACTTTCATTGCTTGAAGCTTCGTAATGAATATATCGGAAGAAAGCCTTTCGGGGGAAACATATAAGAATTTGAAATCCCCGAAAATACAATTTTCTAATGTCCCGATGATTTCGCTCCGAGGCATTCCCGAGTATACCGCTGCGGCCTTAATGCCCTTTTCCCGGAGAGTGTCGACCTGATCTTTCATCAACGCAATGAGCGGTGTCACCACGAGGCAAATACCGTCCATAGCCATCACCGGCACTTGAAAAGTCAAAGACTTTCCTCCGCCGGTGGGCATGAGCCCGAGGGTATCTTTCCCCTCCCATACCGATTGAATGATTTCTTCCTGAAGCGGCCGAAAGGAGCTATACCCCCAATATTTTTTCAGTATTTCGTGAAACAATTCCGATTGCATACACGCTCCTTTTATCGATTATCTATCGCGTATATCTTTAATCAAAAGCTGTATAAATGATCTCGAACCATGAGTATTCTCTTCGATTGTATAACAAATATCAATCGGTTGGCCTTCTTTAATTCGTTGAAAATAGGAGTGCTTAGAGAAGGCTATGGCTTGAACCGGGGCCGAAATGCTGTCATCGACAATTTCTAGTTTGATATGCCGCAAACCTTTGCCGACGAGTTTACTGCCGCCCGAATCCCGTACCCCTTTCGTCATAAAGAGGGGATTTTCATTTTCCGGGCCGAAAGGACTGAAAAGCGCCAACTCCTGTACGAACTCGTGGGTGATTTGCGAAAGGGGAATCTCGGCATCCACCGTTATTTGCGGAGTCATCATGCGCGACTCAATACCGTCAAAAGAGAGCGAGTTGAAGCGCCGGGTAAATTCGGGCAGATTCTCTTCGCGTAGCGTAAGCCCTGCGGCATACATGTGGCCGCCAAAGTTTTCAAGAATATCTTTGCAGGCATCGATGGCCTTATAGACATCGAATCCCGAAGCGGAACGCGCCGAGCCTGAAATCATCATGTCGTTCGATTTGGTCAGTACGATGGTCGGGCGGTAATATTTTTCGGTAAGCCTCGAAGCGACAATCCCGATGATCCCTTTATGCCAGTTCTCATTATATAAGATGATGCTTCTCAAATTTTCAATATCGAGGTGGTGTTCGATATAGTCGATTGCCTCCTCGGTAATCTTCTTATCCAGCTCGCGGCGATCTTCGTTATACTTGTCGATATTTTTGCTCTTCTCTCGTGCCGCATCCATGTCGGTTGCCAACATGAGGTCGACAGCCTCTTTGCCATTCATCATGCGTCCGGAGGCGTTTATGCGCGGCCCGATTTTAAAGACAATATCATTCACGGTGATGTTTTTGCGCGCTAACCCGCAAATTTCAATGATTCCCCTTAATCCGAAACTCGGATTGCCGTTTAACTGCTTCAGGCCGAAAGAAATCATCACCCGGTTTTCGCCGGTGAGCGGAACGATATCCGAAGCGATGCTTACGGCTACCAAATCTAATAACGGTTCGATATCCTCGAAAGGGAACCCGTTGCGTTGCGAAAAAGCCTGAACGAGTTTAAACCCCACCCCGCAGCCCGATAATTCACTGTAGGGATAAATAGAATCGGTGCGTTTGGCATCGACGACCGCCACCGCATCGGGTAATTCGTCGTCGGGCATGTGATGGTCGCAAATGATGAAGTCGATTCCTTTTTCTTTCGCATAAGCCACCTTGCTTATCGCTTTAATACCGCAGTCGAGCGAGATAATGAGCTTCACGCCCGTGCTCAGGGCATAATCTATCCCTCGAAAAGAGATTCCGTATCCCTCGTCATACCTGTCCGGAATATAGTAATCGATATTACTCGTTATTTTGCGTAAGAATTTATACACCAACGATACGGCGGTCGTCCCATCGACATCATAATCCCCGTAGATAAGAATCCGCTCTTTATTGCCTAAAGCCGTCTCTATTCGCTTGATAGCTTTTTCCATATCGGGCATCAGGAAAGGATCGTGCAAGTCTTCCAAACGCGGATGTAGAAACTTTTCGGCCTCCTCTTTAGTCTTTATGCCTCTATTTATTAAAAGCTTGGCGAATACCGGATGTATATTTAATTCTTCTGCTAATTCATTTTGAGTATTTTTTTTATCGGGTGATAGGGTTAAATAATTCCATTTATAAGTCATTATGTTGTTTTATTTTCTTTCTCTCGAAGGCCGGAATCGTATTCCGGAAACAAAAAGCAACTTATCAGCTTAATCGCCATGACGATAGCCGCATTGCCTGTTTTAGGCAGCCATTACCGCGCCAAAATTTATCATTGAAAATTGAACGTAAAGATACTACTATTTTATTGTTTTTGGATATTTGTGCGATAAATAATTGTTTTTTTTACTTTATCGGAGTGTCGGTTCGGGCAATATCCCGGCAAAGGATACGCTTTTTATTGTTCCGATTCTTATTCGTACCTTTGTGCGGAAAATTCGACAAAAAAAATGGAAATCGCCGCGTTGGTATCAGGAGGAGTAGACAGCTCTGTCGTTGTTTATCGATTGAAGGAGATGGGCTACGATCCGGTTATTTACTATATAAAAATCGGTATGGAGGACAAGGATGGATACATCGATTGTCCTTCGGAAGAAGATATTGAAATTGTTTCGTTCATCGCAAAAAAGTATGGATGCCGTTTCGAAGTGGTATCGCTTCAGGAGGAATATTGGGAGCGGGTGGTCCATTATACCATCGAATCCGTCAAACGCGGATTGACTCCGAATCCCGACATGATGTGCAATAAACTCATCAAGTTCGGTGTTTTTGAGGAGAAGTGGGGGCATTCGTTCGATCGTATTGCTACCGGACATTATGCCACAACCACCGACATCGATGGCTTGCGGTGGCTTTCTACGGCTAAAGATCACGTAAAAGATCAAACGTATTTCCTGGGGCAAATCAATTATATGCAGGTGTCCAAACTGATGTTTCCCATAGGGGATCTGCTGAAATCGGAAGTCCGGGATATCGCCGCCCGGCAAAAACTGCCTTCGGCGCAACGAAAGGACAGCCAGGGGATTTGTTTTCTCGGAAAGATTAACTATAATGATTTTATCGAGCGGTATCTGGGACGAAAAGAAGGCCTTATCGTCGAGTTCGAGACCGGAAATATTATCGGCAAGCATCAGGGATATTGGTTCCATACCATCGGGCAACGCAAGGGACTTGGTCTGAGCGGAGGGCCCTGGTTTGTGATTAAAAAAGATGTCGATCGGAATATTGTCTATGTCTCGAAAGGATACGATACTGAATTTCAATATGGCGATGTGATCCGTTTGCAGGGTTTTTCGTTTATTACGCGCGATGTATGGGGCGATTTTGACGACGAAAAGGATATCGCCTTTAAGATACGCCACACCCCCGAATTCACTTCCGGCAAAATAACAAAGGTCGGCGACTTGTATACGATCCGTTCCGAAGCGCCCGTGCAGGGAATTGCCGCCGGGCAGTTCGGCGTGGTGTACGATAGCGACCGGCATCTGTGTTTGGGGAGTGGAATGATTATTTAATCACCGAAGAGAATATTCGTCCGTGTTAGAGTTCGATTCATTCATTGTTTTTTTCAGCAATATACAATTTTTCAGCATCATTGAGTTTTTAGGAACTTTTGCCTTTGCAATCAGTGGAATACGATTGGCTTCGGCCAAACATTTCGATTGGTTCGGCGCTTTTGTCGTGGGATTTGTCACGGCGATAGGAGGAGGGACGCTGCGCGACTTGTTTATCGATGTCGTGCCTTTCTGGATGGAAAATCCCGTGTATTTGTGGGCCACGTTTCTGGCGTTTATTTTTGTCATCATTTTCCATAAGCAGTTAGTGCGCTTGAACAACACCTTTTTTATTTTCGACAGTATTGGATTGGGGCTTTTTGTGGTAGTAGGTGTTGAAAAAACAGTCCTGTTAGGGTTCGATCCGTGGGTCGGCGTCATTATGGGAGTGATAACAGGTGCGGTGGGAGGGATGCTTCGCGATGTATTGATTAATGAAATTCCCCTGATTTTCAGAAAAGAAATCTATGCCCTTGCTTGTGTCATCGGGGGGATCGTGTTCGTTGTCTTGCAAATGCTCCCTATTCCGCTTATTGCGAATGAAATCATTACTGCCGGAGTGGTTATTTTAATCCGGATATTAGCCGTAAAGTTTCGTTGGCATCTTCCTATTATAAAAGGAGAATAACTATCTTTTTTTTGCAAGAGTGACGATAAACGTGAAATAATACGAAATTTCTTTTTCAAATTGTCAGTATATCGCATAAATTTATTACTTTTGGGCGTTATTTTCATAAAAATGATTTCCATATGGAGAAAATAGATAAATTAGACAAACAAATTCTTGAAATTATTTCGCAAAATGCCAGAATTCCTTTCAGGGATGTAGCCGAGCAATGCGGTGTTTCGCGTGCGGCTATTCATCAACGTGTACAACGAATGATCGAGAACGGCGTCATTACCGGATCGGGTTATCATGTGAATCCTAAAATATTAGGCTATGCATCCAGCGCCTATATCGGGGTGAAACTCGAAAAAGGATCCATGTATAAGAATGTCATACCCGAGTTTGAAAAAATACCGGAAGTGACGGAGTGCCATTTTACCACCGGCCCTTATACGCTCCTTATTAAGTTATATGCCAGAGATAACGAACATCTGATGGATCTTTTGAACAATAAAATACAGGAAATTCCCGGAGTAGTGGCTACTGAAACAATGATTTCATTGAGCCAGAGTGTGAAACGAGAAATTCCTATCATTAAAAATAATCCATAATCACAGACTTCCTTCTTTATAATGTTAAATGTTGGAATTTTATTGCAGATTATTTGGTTTATAATCTAAACTGATTTATATTTGCATCCGAATGCATTTGTAAACTGAAATAACAACAATTTATTTTTACTGAAATGGAAGAAAAAAATTTGAATGAAAAGGAAAGCCTGGAATTAATTTCCCGCATGATCCGCAATACACAGCAGAAATTAGAAAAGGGTAATGGAGCTCCTTTTTTGATATGGGGATATACAACTATTTGTGTGTCCTTAATCGTTTGGTATTTATTTTCGGCTACGGGCGACCCCCGGTGGAATTATCTTTGGTTCTTAATTCTGATAATCGGAGCGCCCGTCACTTTTCTCTGGAATCGGAAACAAGTGAAAGGCGTGAAAACCTATATCGATAAGGTTATCGGATATATCTGGCTGGCTTTCGGCATATCAGGGGTTATTGTTTCCTCTGTGGCGATATTTTTCTATTGGCCCCTTCCTATTTTGTTTATTATCGTCTTACTGATGGGAACCGGCGTTGTTATTACGGGACTGGTAATTCGCTTTAAGCCCATTGTTTTTGCAGGATTGGGAGGCATCCTATTGTCTACATTATGCCTTTTTGTGAAAGGAGTAGATTCGATATTGATTTTTGCTGCCATTTTTCTGGTAACGATGGTGATTCCCGGTCATATACTTTATTATAAAGGGAGAAAACAATGATGTTTGAAACGCTCGATCCACTGCTCCATTCCGAGCTCCGGTTGGCGATCATTTCTATTCTTATATCGGTAGAGGAAGCCGATTTTAATTACTTTAAAGAGAAAACAAACGCCACGTCGGGGAATCTCAGCGTCCAAATCGATAAATTGAACGAGGCCGGCTATATTCAAGTCGAGAAAGGATTTGCCGGTAAACGGACCCGTACCGTTTGTAAAATCACGCCGAAAGGTGTGAGCGCGTTTGAAAGATATGTGGAGGCGCTAAAAGGATATCTTAATCTGTCCGGATCGAAGGATTAAATCCGTAATTTATATTTAATTTATTATGAAGCGATTGGCTCTTATGGTAGGGCTGAGCGTATGCTACTGCATTGTCTTTTCGCAAACAATGACGCATATTGCAGGGTCGGTAAAGGATGAGGCGGGAAATCCCCTCTCCTTTGTAAATGTATATGTAAAAGAAACGCTGAAGGGTGCTGTTACAGGAGTGGACGGTAGCTTTCGCCTCAGCATTGCGGCGAAAGATTCGATTACATTGATAGCTTCTTCAATCGGTTACCAAACTTTTCTGAAAACCGGACTTCCAGATTCTTTTGAGGATATTACCATTGTATTGCATTCCGATGAGACGATCTTAAATGATATAGTCATTACGGTGGGTAGTTACAGTATAATGAGTTCTTCTACGTTGGAAAATAAAAATGCGGTGGATTTGGTTACAACCGCCGGCTCGGAGGGAGATTTATACAAGGCGGTTTCGCTGTTGCCGGGCACGCAAGCTTCAGGTGTTGACGGACGGTTGATTGTCAGAGGAGGCTCTTCCCGCGAGACGCAAACGTATATCGACGATATGCATGTCTTAAGCCCTTATACGTTCAGTTCCGGTAACTTTAGTTCATGGGGACGGTATTCTCCTTTCCTCTTCGAAGGCATTCATTTCTCAACGGGCGGATATTCTTCGGAATATTCGCAGAGTTTGTCGGCGGTATTGCCGTTGGAAACAAAAAATGTCAGCGACATTTCAAAGTTCGGCGTTGAGATTATGAATGTGAGTATCGGCAGTGGAGGGACCAAAGCATGGAAGAAAGGATCGGCCTCTTTCAATGTGGATTATACCGATTTGTCTTTATATAATACACTGTTCTATCCCTCAGTTAAAAAGAATTGGAAGGAGCCTTACCGCAAGTTTGGAGCACAGAATCAACTTCGTTTCGAACTCGGTAAGGACACCTATCTCAAAACGTATTTTGCGTATGACAAGACCGGATTGAATTTAATTCAATCCGACTTGCCGGATTCTCATCTTCGCGATTTTGATTTGGATGAAGATAATGCCTATTTGAACGCCACCTTTCGAAAAAAACAGGAGAATGGATTTAATTGGTTTGCGGGTATTGCATACTCCCTCAATAACAGAAATATCCGTAACTTACAACTCGTGGGGGATAAAGCGGGAGATAAAGAGCAGGAATGGCATGTAAAGGTAAAAGCGGGTAAGCGATTCAGTAATAGGTATAAATTTGACGCCGGAGCGGAAAGTCTGGTCAAAGATAAGGACTTGCAATACGATTATCATCAATCCTCCCAAACAGGCTATAGCAATAATATTCATGGGGTATTTATATCTAATGATTTGAATCTGACGCGTGGTTTGTTCTTAAATATCTCGTCGCGTGCGGAATATGCCGGAATGAATAAATCGTTCGCTTTCTTGCCAAGAATCGCCTTAGGTTATCAGTGGAATAAAATCCATTTTTCCGGTGTACTCGGCAGGTATCAACAGAGTGCATCTAATGATTTTTTGAGGGACAATCCTAAACTGGATCAAGAGAAGAGCCTCCAATCTTTATTCTGTATTTACTATCAGGAAAACAGCAAGATATACAGAGTGGAGTTTTATCACAAACAGTATTCGGATCTTGCGCATATCCGGAATGGCGGATATGTTTCGGACGGTAGTGGGTACAGCAGAGGAATAGATGTGTTTTTTAACGATTACGAATTTATGAAGCACTGGAATTATATGATCGCTTATTCTTATAATGATACCAAAAGGAGCCTGGACGGTTTTCCGGAAAAGGTGAGGCCCAATTACGCGACCAGGCATAATGTTTCTTTTACGCTTAAGTATTCGAACTTTGATATGAAAAGCGTCATTGGCCTGACTAACCGTACGGCAAGCGGACGACCGTATCATCATCCCGATAAACCGGGATATATGAATTCAACCGCTCCTGTTTACAATTCGTTGGATTTAAGTTATACTTTTCTTGCACACAAGAATGTAATTATTTATGCTTCCTGGTCCAATATATTTAACCGGGAGAATATCTTTAATTATGAATATGCAAAAAATACGAAAGGGCAATATATCGAGAGGCCGGTTAAACTTCAGCAAAACCAATCGTTTTATATCGGAGTTTTTATTACTCTCGGAAAGAATATCGCCTACGATGTCTCTAATTTTTAAAATGAAAATAATATGAAATCAAAGCATTTAAAAACAGTTTTACTATGTGTTCCGTTCTCATTATTCTTTTTTTCTGTTCAGGCCGAAACGAATGCCGATTCGTTGTATATAACGACGATGAAATCGGCCGTTGAACAAATGGACACTCTTACCCAAAAAGACGATATTCAACTATGCAGAATGG
The DNA here is from genome assembly GCF_041902845.1 of Limibacterium fermenti. Classification (GTDB taxonomy): domain Bacteria; phylum Bacteroidota; class Bacteroidia; order Bacteroidales; family Dysgonomonadaceae; genus Limibacterium; species Limibacterium fermenti. The sequence continues at coordinate 3,721,738 of NZ_CP159486.1, read as the reverse complement.
TTTTTGAGAGGGTGCACCGGCTATATCCCGACGACTGGCTGTCTCTTTATTATGTTATCTATGCCGACCTCACGTCTTTCTATCTGGATCCTAAAAGCGCAAATTCAGGACGCCTCCTGGAGGAGTCGAAGAAGAACTTGGCATTACTAAAAGAATACGAAAACGGAGATATGTCCGAAATAGTTACGCTCGAAGGGTATTATTATATGGCTTTAATAGTGTCCGATCCGGCTAACAACGGCCGAATATATTTTACGAATACCATTTCGGCTTTTGAAAAAGCAATGGAACTGGATGCCGATAACCCGCGACCTGTTTGCTTATTGGCATTCTTCGAGCAAAAATTGCCTGAAATGCTACATTCGAAAAGAATTGCAAAGGTGCAGCATGATAAAGCGAAGGAATTATTTTCAAGGGAAGCGAAAGACCCGATACTTCCGCATTGGGGAGAGAGGTATCTTTCTTATATAATTTGATAACGATATTTTAAATAAATCGACTATATTTGTCCCGAATTTCAGATTGATTTTTTGCTCATTACGTGTTTTACAAAATTTCGTGAACGATGAAAACCGAACGACTTCTCACGGCTGCCTTGTGCATGCTTCTTATTTTCCCGATGTACGGACAATCCGTAAAGAATGGCGCGGAATACCGGCGATTTTATCTGGCTGTTCATGCCGGCCCGGACTTTGCGTTAGGGGCGTCAAACACTATTTTATCAGAGAAACTACTCCTTCCTGCAACGAAAAGAGGATTCTCACCCGGCTTCGATGGAGCCTGGTTTTTCACCAAAAATTATGGCGTCGGCGTGAAATATGCTTTTTACAAGTCAAACTACGAAGAAGAATCTTACCGTGAATTTACGGAACAGGCATACGATTCTCCCGTCTATGAATATAAATCGCTTTCTTTTAAAGAAGAGATACATATAGTAGGCCCCGCCTTTTATGCCAGATGGCCTTTAGGAAATTCAAAATGGATGATTGTAACCAATGCCGGTGTCGTGTTGTTGCACGATAAATTGTCAAGGATAGAGAAGGAAACCCGCTATATTGTTTCCGGATATGTATCCCCGGAGCAATTTCCCGGAGAAAAAATAGGAGCGGCGGATCATAAAGGGATTACGGCAGGTTTTGCGTTATCGGCAGCTATCCGGTATCAGCTTGCGCCTTTTGCCGGAATAAGCATACAAACCAATGGGCTTTATGGATCGGTATCAAAAATGGAATATTACAATCAGTGGGAAGAACGGTATGAGAACGGGGATATATCCCGCAAAATACGCAGAATAGGGCTTTCCGCCGCAATTGATTTCTGCTTTTAGCATTCGCTTTTGCCGATTTATGCACCCTTCGTCTTTTCCCCGGAGTGTGTAGTTTATCCTTTAGAATGATATTGGAAATAGCGGATCAATCTTCTTTCCTCCTTGTTTCAGAAATGGGTATTAGAAAAAACATTGAGGACGGCTCTAAAAGGTTATTTGAATTTATAAGAACTTCTCCGGATCTCGGGAACTTTCCCCCTGTACACGGGTGAACTTTCGGAGCTCTCCGGAAGTCTCCCCTTGTGCATGGACTCTGTTCCGGAGGTCTCGGCAGACGTCCCTGTGTGCACGGTTTCCTTTCCCGAGCCCTCGGGAAGCTCCCCCTTGCGCAAGGAGGAAGATCCTGAGCCCTCCGAAACGGCCCCTTTGTATACAGAATGACTTTCGGAGTCCTCGGGAAGCTTCCCTGTGGGCAAAGGCGCTGTTCCTGCTATCGAGAGTGCTGCTCTGAGCGGCGCTCTCGGTAATGTGTCATTATATCTCGATGCCGATAACTTGTTTTAGAGCGAATCCGATCAAAAAACTGATCAGCGCAACGCCCAGACTGAGTACGGCCATTTCGCCGAAACGCTTCCGGAAGTTCTCACTCTTCGCCACCGAATAATAATAGTTAAACAGGCCGATGATGAGGATTGCCATCGCCAGCATGACGATGAGACTGATCAAAACATTTTCGAAGAGGATAAACGGCGTGATGAGCGCCAACACCGTGATTAAATAGGCGATACCGGTGTAAAGGGCCGATTTGACGGGATGCTTACCGGTATCGGTTTCCGATTTGGTGGAAAGGTATTCCGATGAAGCCATCGACAGGGCGGCGGCAATGCCCGTGATGCTGCCGATAAAAGCAATCGACTTGCTGTCGTTCAACGCCATGGTGTATCCGGCTAACGCCCCCGTGAATTCGACCAAAGCGTCGTTGAGGCCCAGCACGACCGAGCCCATATACGAAAGGCGTTCCTCTTTAATCATCGCGATCAGTTCATTTTCGTGCATTTCTTCTTCTTGCGCCATTTGCAGTAGCTCAGGATAATCGGTATAAGCCGCATACGTAAAGCTGGAACTTTCTTCGTCAGCTTCCATCAATTTGATAGCGAAGGTAATCCCGAAAACGCGCGCTAGCCAGTAATATTTTACTATTCCCCGCCGATAGGGCTTTACATCGATGCCCGTGTAGCGCTTCAAGTTATCATAATGAGTCGCTTCCTGAGCAGCGATACCCTCCAATATCCGGCGGTTAGACGCCTCTTTTTCTATCGACGCCAGTTTCTGATATATGATATGTGCGGTGATCTCTTCCCGTTGAAAACGGAGGAAGGTTTTTCTGTCTTTTTCTTTTAGTTTCATAACAGTCTGTGTTTACAATCCAAACATTATTGTGACGGACAAGTGGGTGAGACGTTGTTTTTTTATTTTAAAGATTCAAACGTAAGAAAACATTTTAAGACGGCAAAAGAAAGCACAAATAAAATGAAAAGAACAGAACCGCCGCGAAGCCATTCTGTCCTTTAGAAAATCAGTCGGGATGAGGTGACTCGAACACCCGACCTCCACGTCCCGAACGTGGCGCGCTAGCCAACTGTGCTACATCCCGATTTTGTGGCTGCAAAGTTACTATTTTTTTATTCAATCCGAACAATAATCATAAAAAAAACGCTTTCGATGCGATAACGAACGGAAAAATTCCCTACATTTGCAGTGCATTTGCGGCAATAGCTCAGTTGGTAGAGCATCAGCTTCCCAAGCTGAGGGTCGCGAGTTCGAATCTCGTTTGCCGCTCTTCACCAAAATCCGTCTCTCGAAAAAACCGTTTGACGGATTTTTTAGTATACACTTCCGTTTTAACATGTATCTTTTTAATCCCGACACCGATCTTGCTTTGGCGCACTCCCATCCGCATTATACCCCGCCCACTTCGGCGTTGGATATGGCACGCGATTTAGCCTTATTGCCGATATGGTACGCACCCGAGGGGGAATCGATTATTCTCGAGAGAACAGATATCCAATCATTCATACAAAAAGTCCAGCAATATTTTACCGTGGAGCCGGCTTTTGTTCCTTTCAGCGAGCTTCCCGTTTATCGCGAAGAACAAATTATTCCTTGGGGATGGAATCTTGCTTTACGAAAGAAATTGATCGAGGCGGGAGTCGCGGAGCCTCGCTTGCCCTCTGTCGCCGATATTGAACGTCTCAAAATGTATTCTGATAGGCAGTATGCTGTGAAAATGCTCCGCGAATTGAAGGCGGTCAATCCTCTTTTTTACGGTCAATCTGATTATTTTACTCACCCCGAGGAGGCTTTTACCTATTTATCCATGCAGAAAAGCGATTCGGTCTTGAAAAAGCCCAACTCCGGTAGCGGAAAAGGGCTTGTATGGATTAAAGGGAAGATTACCGATAAGCAAATGGACTGGTGCCGGCGGGTGATTCGCCAACAAGGCGGGGTGGTTGTCGAGCCGGTTTTGGATAAAGTGCTTGATTTTGCCTTTGAATATCGAATGTCCGGCGGGGACGCCTCATTTGCCGGATACTCTTTATTCCGTACAACGGCTTCAGGGGCATACGAAGGGAATTATTTGCTGGCGGATGAAAAAATTGAAACCGTGTTGGCCGCGTATGCTCCGTTAGAAGACTTTCTAATCCTGCGGGCGTTATTGACCCGTAAATTGGCGGAATATTTTCCTCGCTACAACGGGTATATCGGTGTCGACATGATGATTTGCCGCACCCGTCACGGTTTTCGCATACAGCCCTGTGTAGAAATCAATATGCGGATGAATATGGGGGTGTTAGCCCGGGGTTTTTATGATCGGTTTTTACAGAAGAATGCTTCGGGGGTATTCAAAATAGATTATTTTAAACGCCCGGGGGATGCTTTGGCTCATGCCGGCGAATTAGAGCGAAAATATTCGTTGAGGGTCGAACGCCGTAAAATCGTGTCCGGCTGTTTGCCCATGACGCCCGTCACGGAAGAAACCAAATATATGGCTTATGCATTGATTTTTCAAGAATACGAAAGCCTTATTCCATCGCATAGCATGAGCCCATTTTAAAACGAATACTCTTGTATCCGCATTGATCTGCCTAAGTCCGGCTTTGTATTTCGGATGGAGGATGAAGGGGAAGAAATTTTCAACGTTCTTCCGGCGAGAGGCGAAAGAATAATAAACCGGTTAAAGGTCTTTTCGTATATAAAAAAATATGATTATCCGCAAAGCGACCTAAACGTGCCCCCTCCGCTCGTTCCTCGCTCGTCCCCTTATCTTAAGGAAACAGTTGCGGAGTCCGATCTCTCTACTCTCCCCTTACGATAAGGGGAGTACCGTGAAGCGGGGAGGGGTTAAAAAAGAAATCGGACGCTTTGCGGATAATCATATAAAAAATAATACCTTTGCAGCAGGTACGTTGCAGCGTATCTGATTGATATATAAACGAAGCGTTTCAGCTTAATCCTGTTTAGAAAATCGCCAATTTTCAAATAATTTCAAGGATGATGCGACGAATGCTCCGCGCTTTAGGCGTGGGGCTGTTGCTTGTCTTGAAATTGGGCCTCTGGCGATGCCTCTAAACGGATGAGTCGACAGTTCCCACGCTCTTTTTATACTATTTCATACCGACCTTGGGGAACGGCGAGGTTATATCGATATAAATGAATAGTAATGAAGAAGCACCTTCGTAAACGTCCGTTCAACGGCTTGCCCGATCCGACTTTTCCCGAAAGCGGAATTTATCCGGTAACCTGCCCGAAATGCGGTGCGCAATTATATTGCCCCGCCGAATTGCAACATGATAAAAAACTTCCTTGTCCGAATTGTGACAAAAACTTTTCCAATCCCCTTTACGATCCGGCCGATCCGGGCAACCGGCGAAGAGCGAGGGCGCGCTGTGTCGTAAAAATCCTGATCGCCAATGTATTGCTCGCCTTATCGACCGTATATACCGTAAAATATATTATTCCGGGACTGAAGGGCAAATCGTCAATACCTGCCGGCACGCAGACGATCAAAACGGATTCTTTGCAGGATAGTTCCGGGAAAAGCGATAGAAAGAATATGGCGTGGCCATACGAGATAGGGAGATAGGGGGTCGATAATTAATCTGACACCTATCGAGCTTGTTTTTAAGAAAAAAGATGTTTATTGGAGCCTGAAAAATAAAGAAAGTAAACAATGTGACTTGTTTTTCGATTAAATGTAAGTTCTGTTTTTCTCCTGTCGAACATTTAGCTATCTTTGTTGTTAAAAAAACAGAGCAACCCTATTTACTAAGTTCATTCAGTATGATTTTCGATTTTAATTTGATTCGCAATGTCTATGCCGGCTTGCCCCGCAAAGTGCAGGAGGCGAAACGCGTGTTGAACCGTCCGCTGACACTGACCGAGAAGATTCTTTTCTCGCATCTCTCTCCGGGTATCCCAGTGAAAGACTACCTGCGGGGCGGCGATTATGTGGATTTCGCTCCCGACCGCGTGGCCATGCAAGACGCGACGGCCCAAATGGCGCTCTTGCAGTTGATGAATGCCGGGCGCTCTTCCGTCGCCGTGCCCTCCACCGTGCATTGCGATCACCTCATCCAGGCATACAAGGATGCCCGCGCCGATTTACAGACGGCCAACGTTACCAACCGCGAAGTATATGAATTTCTGCGGGAGGTGTCGGATAAATACGGAATCGGCTTTTGGGAACCCGGCGCAGGCATTATCCATCAGGTCGTGCTCGAAAATTATGCTTTCCCCGGCGGAATGATGATTGGAACGGACTCGCATACGCCCAATGCCGGCGGATTGGGCATGTTGGCTATCGGCGTAGGAGGCGCCGATGCGGTGGATGTGATGGCCGGATTACCGTGGGAGTTAAAAATGCCCCGGCTCATCGGCGTGAAGCTGACCGGCAGGCTGTCGGGATGGGCTGCTCCTAAGGATGTTATTCTTAAACTGGCCGGTATCCTTACCGTAAAGGGAGGAACGAATGCCGTTATCGAATATTTCGGCGAGGGAACCGAAACCTTTTCCGCAACGGGCAAAGGAACGATTTGCAATATGGGCGCCGAAGTAGGAGCCACGACTTCCGTCTTTCCTTTCGACGAAAAATCGGCCTCCTATCTCGAAGCGACCGGACGGAAGGAGGTAGCTTCCCTGGCGCGGAGCATTGTCGGACACCTACGTCCTGATCCCGAAGCGGTTGCTTCTCCGCACGATTATTACGACCGGGTGATCGAAATCGACCTTTCCACCCTCGAACCCTATATCAACGGGCCTTTCACGCCCGATGCCGCTTATCCCATCTCCCAATTTGCCCGGATGGTGGAAGAGAACGATTATCCCCGTAAAATGGAAGTGGGGCTTATCGGTTCGTGTACCAACTCGTCTTACGAAGATCTTACCCGAGCCGTATCGGTGGTGAAACAGGCGAAGGAAGACGGGGTAGGGGTGAACGCGCAATTCATTATCAATCCCGGATCGGAACAAATCCGTTATACGGCGGAACGCGACGGCATCCTCGCCGAGTTTGAAGAAGCGGGGGCGGTAATCATGGCCAATGCCTGCGGCCCGTGCATCGGGCAATGGAAGCGCGATGATGCGGGCGGGCAACGCCCCAACTCCATTGTCACTTCCTTCAACCGGAACTTCGCCAAACGTAACGACGGGAACCCCAACACGCATGCTTTCGTGGCTTCGCCCGAACTCGTCGCGGCGCTGACCATTGCCGGCGACTTGCGCTTCAATCCCCTCACCGATACGCTCGAAAACGACAAGGGGCAACACGTCCGGCTTGCCGAACCCTCCGGGTACGAAACGCCCCCCGGCGGGTATGACGTGCAAGAAGCGGGTTACCGCGCTCCTTCGCCCGACGGCCACAATAAGGAAATCATCATCGACCCTGCGTCCAAACGCCTGCAAAAGCTCGCGCCTTTCCCCGCATGGGACGGGAACGATTTCGAACGCCTGCCTCTTTTGATAAAAGTGAAGGGAAAATGTACCACCGATCATATTTCGATGGCGGGTCCCTGGCTTCGCTTCCGAGGCCATCTCGATAACATTTCCGACAATATGCTTATCGGGGCCGTGAATGCCTTTAACAACCAAACGAACGCGGTGCGCGACCCCGAAACAGGGGAATACCTTGCCGTGCCGCAACTGGCCCGCAAACTCAAATCGCAGGGATTGGGCTCCGTCGTCGTGGCCGAGGAAAATTACGGCGAAGGGTCGAGCCGCGAACATGCCGCGATGGAGCCTCGCCATTTGGCGGTGAAAGTCATTTTGGTGAAATCCTTTGCCCGCATTCACGAGACGAACCTCAAGAAGCAGGGGATGTTGGCGCTTACCTTTGCCGATAAGGATGATTATGACAAGATACGGGAAGACGACAAGATAAGCGTGCGCGGGCTGAATCGCTTTGTGCCCGGTGTCAATCTGACGGTAGAACTCCTTCATGCCGACGGCTCTACGGATGCTTTCGAAGCCGTGCATACCTATAATAAACAGCAGATCGAATGGTTTAAGGCCGGCAGCGCGCTCAATGCGATGGGGAAAAAGTCTAAGGTCTAAGAGTCTAAGGTCTAAAGTCGAAAGGCTAAAGTCGGAAGGCTGAATGTGGGGAATCATCGAATCATGGAATTATTGAATTTTGGAATCATATATATGGATGAAAACTATTTAATTTATAAATTATCCGAGTCGATCAAGAAAACAACGCAGATCGATAAAAAGTTATTCACCGAAATGAATGTGAAGCGCGGGCTTCGCAATGAAGACGGTACCGGTGTGTTGGTCGGACTGACCCGCATCGGGGATGTGGTCGGTTATGAAAAGCTGCCCGACGGAACGCTGAAGGCCATTCCCGGAAAACTCTATTACCGGGGAATGGATGTGGAAGAGCTGGTCCGCGGTATTCAAAAAGAAAACCGTTTGGGATTTGAGGAAACGTCTTTCTTGCTTTTGTCGGGGATATTGCCCGATAAAGACGAGCTCGAAGCTTTCCGCGCATTGATTATGCAGACGATGCCGCTCAGTCATCAAACCACCATGAGCATTCTTTCCCGCAAAGGAAAAAACATCATGAACATCCTTGCCCGGAGCGTACTTGAACTATATGTCTATGATGAAAATCCAGAAGACATTTCGCGCGAGAACCTGATGCGCCAATCCATCAATCTTATCGCCAAATTCCCCACCATCATCGCCTATGCCTATCAGGTGTTGCGGCATGCCGAGTACGGGCGTTCCATGCATATCCGCCATCCGTATGAAGATCGTTCCGTAGCGGAGAATTTTCTTTTTATGATTAAAGGGCGCGACCGGTATACCGATTTGGAAGTGAAGATACTCGATTTGGCGCTTATCCTTCATGCCGAGCACGGAGGGGGGAATAACTCGACCTTCTCGGTACGGGTTACCAGTTCTACCGAAACCGATATCTATTCTTCTATTGCGGCCGGCATCGGTTCGTTGAAAGGCCCCCTTCACGGAGGCGCCAATCATAAGATAAGAGCCATGTTCGACGATCTGAAGGCCAATGTGTTTCATTGGGACAAGGTGGAAGAGGTGGATGCTTATCTCAAAAGAATCCTCAACAAACAGGCATTCGATAAAACCGGCTTGATTTATGGCATCGGGCATGCCGTTTATCGTATTAGCGACCCACGTGCGATCCTTCTTAAGGAGATGGCTCGCGACTTGGCTAAGGAAAAAGGGCTTGAAGAGGAATTTGCCTTGATGGAGCTTGTGGAAGAGCGGGCGGTGAAATTGTTTGCCGAGTTCAAGGGCGAAGGCGCCAAGCAGGTATGCGTCAATGTCGATTTTTATTCGGGGTTCGTGTATGAAGCCATCGGCCTGCCGCAAGAAGTCTTTACGCCGCTGTTTGCCATGGCGCGTATTGTGGGATGGTCTGCCCATCGCATCGAAGAACTGAATTTCGCCAGCAAACGTATCATTCGCCCCGCATACAAGAATGTTCGGGGAAAACAATCGTTTGTTCCGCTGGGAGAAAGGTGAAAAGTCAAAAGTCTTCAGTCTCCGGTCTTCAGTCTCCGGTCAAGAGTGGTCGATAGCGACTAATTAAAAGGAAGCAGAATGAGAAAGTTTGAAGATCTCCGTGTGTGGCAGGATGCTCGTGTTTTTGTTGTTGAAATTTATTCTTTAACAAGGGACCTGAAAGATTGGGAATTCAAAGATCAACTTCAACGTGCGGCGGTTTCCATTATGAATAATATTGCGGAAGGCTCTGATGCCGGTGGCGATGGAATATTCGTCCGATATTTGCATATTAGCTTAGGGAGTTGCAGCGAGGTGAAAAGTATGCTTTATTTGTGTGAGGATTTGCATTACTGTTCTCCGGAAAGAGCCAATGAACTACGAATAAAATTAAAACAGATTTCAAGTTCAGTAAATAAATTGATTAACTATTTAAAAACAGAATAATGACTACTATTTCGAGAAAATCGCCTGATGACCGGCGACCGGTGACCGGTGACAATAAGACCCGCAAAATTCCCGTGCGCCATCCCGTCGTCGAACTCGACGGCGACGAAATGACCCGTGTGATATGGTCATTCATCAAAGAACAACTGATTTTGCCGTATATCGAGGTGGATATAAAATATTATGACCTGGGCATTCAGCATCGGGATGAGACCGACGATCGGGTCACGGTCGAGGCTGCCGAAGCGATCAAAAAATATCATGTCGGCATCAAGTGCGCGACCATCACGCCCGATGAGGCGAGGGTGAAAGAGTTCGGGTTGAAGAAAATGTGGAAATCGCCTAACGGTACCATCCGTAATATCGTCGGCGGGACGGTTTTCCGCGAACCGATCATTTGTTCCAATATCCCCCGCTATGTACAGGGGTGGACAAAGCCCATCGTCATCGGGCGGCATGCGTTCGGCGACCAATATAAGGCGACGGATGTCGTGATAAAGGGCTGCGGAACGTTGCGTATGACGTTTACACCCGAAAACGGCGAAACGCAAAGTTGGGATGTCTTTGATTTCAACGGCGACGGTGTGGCGATGGCGATGTATAATACCGACGAATCGATTTACGGGTTTGCCCGTTCGTCTTTTCAAATGGCTTTAGCCAAGAAGTATCCGCTTTATCTGTCGACCAAGAATACGATACTCAAAGCGTATGACGGTCGTTTTAAGGATATCTTCCAGGAGGTGTATGAAAAGGAGTTTAAGGATGCTTTTCAAGCGGCAGGGTTGACCTATGAGCATCGTCTTATCGATGACATGGTCGCTTCCGCCATGAAATGGAATGGCGGGTTCGTGTGGGCGTGCAAGAACTACGACGGCGATGTGCAGTCCGATACGGTCGCCCAGGGCTTCGGGTCGTTGGGAATGATGTCGTCGGTGTTGGTGACGCCCGACGGCAAGACCGTGGAAGCCGAAGCTGCGCATGGGACGGTCACGCGCCATTACCGCCTTCATCAACGCGGGGAAGAGACCTCTACCAATCCCATTGCCTCGATTTTCGCTTGGACGCGGGGGTTGGCGCATCGCGGCAAGCTCGATGATAACCAGGCATTGATTCATTTCTGTGAAACACTCGAAAGAGTGTGTGTGGAAACGGTCGAAAACGGGCAAATGACGAAAGATCTCGCCCTGTTGGCTTATCCCGGTTCGCTGTCGAGGGACAAGTATCTCAATACACAGGAATTTTTATCGGTATTGAAAGAGAATCTCGATAAAGCATTATCATCGAGGGTGTATCAAAAGTAAAAACAGAAATGATTCTCCTGACTTCGACACTTTTAAAACTCTCTTTTTATAACCATCTCATATTTATATATTTGCGTATTTTGCGACACCAAAATGGGTGTCGCAAGCAAGAAAAGTCCTAATTTTGCGGTATGTATGTACGCAAAAAACGAAACAGGTCGGGCAGTACCAGTGTTGTTATCGTTGATAAAAGCACCGGCAAAATCCGTTATTTGAAAACAATCGGTACCAGTTCTGATGAAAAAGAAATTGAGATGTTTTATCAATCGGGCAAAAAATGGATTTCCAAGCAAGTTGGCGTGCGTGATATGTTCCGGGAAGCGCAACGAAAAGAAGAGGAAAAACAAGTTACCGAACATCTTTTGAGTAATATTGAAAACATCTTGCTTAATGGAACTCAACTGATACTGAATCAGGTTTTCAAACTTATTGGTTTTGACTCCATAGATGATGAGATATTGAAGCATTTGGTTATAGCACGACTGTGTCAGCCTTCAAGTAAGGCAGGTACGGTTGATTATCTTCAGTCTTATTTTGACGAAGATATTGAATTGCACAAGATTTACAGGTATCTTGACAAATTATACAACACACAGCAGGATAAGGTGCAAAGAATCAGTGTAGCGCACACTAAAAAGATTTTAGGAGGTGCCATTGGGCTTGTGTTTTACGACGTAACCACGCTCTATTTTGAAACGGATGAGAGCGACGACTTGCGGGAAAGGGGCTTTTCCAAAGACGGTAAACACGCCCAACCGCAGATTGTTTTAGGTTTGTTGGTCAGTAAAGGCGGCTATCCGTTGAGTTACTCGATTTTCAATGGTTCTCAATACGAAGGACGAACAATGATTCCAATCGTAGAAGATTTTGTGAAACGCTTCGATTTGGAAGATTTTGTGGTTGTAGCCGATTCGGGATTGATGAATAAAAGCAATATCTCTCTTTTAGAATCAGGCGGCTACAAATACATTATCGGGGCAAGGATAAAGAATGAAAACGAAGAAATCAAGCAATGGATTTTATCGTTGAAAAAGCAGGACGGACTATTTCATGAACTTGTCAAGTTGGCCCAATCACGCTTGGTTGTGGGTTATACCGACAAACGGGCAAAGAAAGATAAATATAACCGCGAAAAGGGAATAAAACGCTTGAAATCAGCCTGTAAAAGCGGACAGCTTACCAAAGAAAACATCAACAAGCGCGGTTATAACAAGTTTTTGGAAATATCTGATAATGTAAAAGTTTCAATCAATCAAGAGAAAATCATCGAAGACGAGAAATGGGACGGTTTGAAAGGTTACATCACCAACACAGACCTGCCTGCAAAAGAAGTTTACGAGCAATACAGCGGGCTGTGGCAGGTTGAAAACGCGTTTAGGGTAACTAAGGGCAAAATTGAGTTACGACCAATGTTTCACTTTACCCATGAACGGATAGAGGCGCATGTTTGCCTCTGTTTCGTGGCATACAAGGTTTATAAGGAATTGGAACGAATATTGAAAAACAACAATATAGGCTTGAGTGTGGATAAAGTTTTGAATATTTCCAAAACAATTACTACCTTGAAAATCAGGTTGCCACTCAGTGGCGAAACGCTTACCAAAACCATGCTGCTGACAGCTCGGCACAAGTCTATCGCCCGATTGTTCGACCCTGATTTCTGGAAAATCGGTTAGGGTGTCGCATTGTCGAAGTCAGGAAATGGAATGGCGGGTTCGTGTGGGCGTGCAAGAACTACGACGGCGATGTGCAGTCCGATACGGTCGCCCAGGGCTTCGGGTCGTTGGGAATGATGTCGTCGGTGTTGGTGACGCCCGACGGCAAGACCGTGGAAGCCGAAGCTGCGCATGGGACGGTCACGCGCCATTACCGCCTTCATCAACGCGGGGAAGAGACCTCTACCAATCCCATTGCCTCGATTTTCGCTTGGACGCGGGGGTTGGCGCATCGCGGCAAGCTCGATGATAACCAGGCATTGATTCATTTCTGTGAAACACTCGAAAGAGTGTGTGTGGAAACGGTCGAAAACGGGCAAATGACGAAAGATCTCGCCCTGTTGGCTTATCCCGGTTCGCTGTCGAGGGACAAGTATCTCAATACACAGGAATTTTTATCGGTATTGAAAGAGAATCTCGATAAAGCATTATCATCGAGGGTGTATCAAAAGTAAAAACAGAAATGATTCTACTTCCGATGTGTAAATTTTTCAAGTTACAACCTGTTACTCACACTCTTTTAATGACAACTTGTGAGACATCCTCTTAATTTTATCTATTTCCCCGACAGCCGATTGATGGTCTTTTTCACTTCATTCTGAATCGCCGCGTCTGTCTCCGAAGGAAGAATTTGAGCTAATTGTTCAAGAAGATATTCTTTGCGGTAAGAATAAGTAAACCATCCGAGGGCTTCCGCAGCCGTTTTCCGCAGTTCTGCGTCATCCGTACGGTCGCGGAGGACGGTCAGTAAAAGGTCTGCTTCGTCCGAAGCGGGATGGTTCCGGAATCGTGATACCTCCGATATCCGTTCTTTTAGTTTGGCCGATTTATCGGTGATAAGCGCCATATCTTGTTGTTTGCTTTTGTTAGCCGAACGGATGGATTCGAGGGCCTTATCCAGCATTTCACGGGAATAGAAGGGTCGCCCTTCGGCCTGTTTGATCAATTCGCTTTCCAGTTTATCGAGATTCTGCATGCGCAAGCCGGAGGATATCTTGAAAGCGATTCGCTTCGAGGTATTGTCGTTGAGTATGGCTTTAGCCACCACCGGCAATAAGCGTTCCGATCCGTTTTTGGCGATCCATTCGAAAGCGAAACGCTTTGTTAACTCATAACTGTCCGCCGAAGCAGCTTCCAATACATCCACAAACGCATCGTCATCGATTTGCGATAAAAGCGTCGCGCATTCGAGGCGAACGATCATACTCGAGGAGTCGAAGAACGTTTTTTTCAGGAGTTCGCTGATTTCCGGATAGTCATTATCATACAGCATTCGTAAAGCGATAGCCTGTATATCGACGGAAGGAGATTCCAACGCTTTTTTCCAGAAACGGATATCGTTCCGGTGGGTCGTAAGCGCCTCGTTGATATCGATCGCTTCGGTCGTGTTCTTGGCAAACCGGAAGGTGGGATCTCCGAGAATATGCGTCTCCAGATAATGGGTGTATTTTCCCCATTGTCCCACCCGCAGTCCGTGGGGCAGCAATCCCAGAAATTCATCCGGCCATTTATCCTGAATGGTATTCACGGTGTTGCCTTGCGTAACGATAGTTTTGCCGTCGTTGAACAAATAAGCTCCGGCAATATATTCATCTTCATAAAACGAACCGTTATAACATGCGTCGAACATCACGAAGCGTGCATTGGGCGTTATGGACAATAAGTCTTGCACTGTAATATCGAGCGAAGCGTTCAGGAGCGAATCCTTTTGTTGGAGTTCCGGATCGAAGGCTTCTTCGCACCATTCGCGCGGAACACCCAGCGACGACATATAGTAAGCGATTGTTTCTTCTTTATCTTTCCCCTTATTGACTGCCGAGGATATTTTACTGCGAAGGAACTGTTTGATATTGTCTATCGATGTATTCACATCGCTGCCTTCCTTATACCCGTTTACATACTGCAAATCATTCGAACCGTGATGGTGGAAGAGCATGACATCGAGATCGGGGCGCATGATCTCATTCAACCAGTAGGGTTTCATGGGCCAATAGGAATCAAAATCCGTGAACTTTACGAAGCTTCCGGGATTGAATAAAGACGGGAACTGTTCCCTGAGAGCCAGTTGTTCTCCCGACCAGGCCACCCTCGATTCGGAATTATATCCGTGGCCGCGCGAAACGGTAAGCTGATCGATACGATTATCCTTTTCCGCCGATTTCACCGTCACTACTTTTGTCAGGTAATCGCGCAATTGGGCGTATTTGTCTTTTTTGCCTTTTTCCAACGGTTTGATACGCGCCGTATAGATGTCGGAGTGGATAGACTGTTTCGAATCGGGGCGCAACGAATAATAGAAAAAGAGCGTCTTGACGGAATCTTGTTTGAGAAAATCGAAAGAGAGATCGAAGTCGTCATAGAATCGGTCGGAAGCAATACTCGATTGCTGCCAGTTTCGTTTCTGATTCATCTTGAAAGCCGAGGTCAGGTGTTGGGCATCCCTTACCATGACGATAGGGATGTCGCCGATAAAGACGGCGCCTTCTATGGGGCTTTTCTTTAATTCGTACAGTCGTTTCAGTTCCTGTTTGATGGAGTCCGGTTGGTGCCACCGGTCGACCACCAAATAGGTTTTTAACCCGTCCGCTTCGATAGATCGGGCATAGCGGGTGACTTCTTGTTGCGCTTGTGCATAGCTTGCGCTGTCGATGACGATGGCAAATCCGTGCGACAGATTCTTTGCCTGTAAAGATACGGCAAAGAAGAGCAGAGAGAGAATCAGTATTTTATACTTCATAATAAATTATTCTAAAATGTGCATCCCACGGTTGCGGAAATGCTTATCCGGTGGGGATGGTCGAAATGGGATGTTTGCAGCGTCGCCTTTGTATAATCCGCCTTTGCCGCTATGTACAGGGTCGAAGGCAACCGCCCCAATAATACCTGCTTGGAGAGTTTTGCGGCTACTTCTCCTGTCAAATAGTCCGCCGTTAAATATTCGCTGACGGGATAAGACCATTTATCAGCGAGGATGATTCCTTCGAAATCGGTTTTCGTCGAAAGATTCTTGCGATATCCTGCCTGCGCGTTCAAGCCCAATCGTAACCGGTTTCCCAACAGGAAGGTCTTTCCTCCTTCAACCGAAGCGAAAAGGTTGGAAAATTTTTGCAGTTTCATGTCGGGCAGAAGGGAGGTTTTCTGTTGTTCGAAAACGATATTTCCTCCGAGCGAATAATCGGCAAAACCGTCTTTTTCCTTTAAGACATCGTAATACGCTCCCGCACGGAGGGTATGCTGGCGGTATTGAACCGATTGATTGAAAATCTCCCAAACGCGTTGGCCGTTGGCATTGGTCGTGGGCTTTTGATCGTACCAAATCCCTTTCGAAGGTATATAGTCGAATGAGAATGTTCCTGTATGGATTACATCGTGAATACGGGCTGTAAAGATATCAGAGACAGAATAGGCTTGTTCTTTATAATCGCCCGATTTGAACGGGCTTGCGACACTGCCGTCTTCCGATTTTTCGAAGATATTTTTATAGCCTAACTGAAAGATGTTTTCAAAAGCTTCTTTCTTCCAGCCGAGTTGAATATGTCCACTGATTCCGTGCCCGTTGTACCGGCGCGAATGAGCGTTTCCCGAGTCGGGATAATAATTCCCCAATCCTTGAAATTGGAAAAAAGTAAAATAGGAAGACGTCTGGTACGATTCGATCGCGATGCTTTCGGCATATCCTTCGACACCCACGTCCGCCCCGATCGACCAGCGCGAAAAGCGGTACACAATACCCGGCCGGATGGAGTATCGGGCGGCGTCGATCAGCGGGCGCGGATCATTCTCGTCCGAAGACGTTCCGCCCTGATAGGTAGCGGAGACTCCCACGCTGATTTTCTCGTTTAGCGGCGCCGCCATGCCTGCCCGGATATCGAACCCTTCGTTCGTGTAATCTCCCCCGATGCTGTCTGCCAGCAGGTAAGGATTACCCGGTGAAGGCATCAACACATCTTTCCATTTTTGTCCTTTCAGCGAGGAAATGCCATAGGAAAAATGTCCGAAAAAATGAATTCGTCCGACCTGCTTGAATCCTTCCACCGATACTTTTCCCCCGTTCACGTTCTCGGCTTCGGTAAGATGCTTGTAAGAACCGGAAGTGGCTCCATACGCGGCCTGTAAATCCATGACGCCTCCGATTCCGAGGAATGCGACCGGATTTTGCACCCGTAGCCAAACGTGTTGCCGCGGCAGCAAGGAATAATCAGCCGGAAAGGATACGCTGTCTGTTTGAGCGTATCCTCCCGCGGCCGAGAGAAGGATCATCAATCCTAGAAAAATCCCTTTTCTGAATATCGATTTCATTAATCGGTTTGTCTTTTATTGATCGACCGTTGTCGGATGGACACCCGGAGTCGGTGTTTGATCTTTCAAGAAGTCTTCCGTCGAGTTATTCGTATCTTTATAGATCACTTTCCCGTCGATGATCTGCTTTGCTTTTCGGCGCACGCTTTTGCCGGAGTAAGACCCTGTGCTGATAAATGTAAAGCCTGCATCCAATTCGGTGAAAAGTCGCTTATTATGTCTGTCGGGTTCATGATGGATACATTCGACCGCCTCAATAATATATTCCTTTGGTATCAGCAAATATTCTGTTTTGTATGAACTTCCCGGCTTGGTGGAAAGATGTGCTGCGTCAGCGGCATAGGCTGCGGGGTCAATATTTTCAGGAAACTTGAAGAGTACCATGGCAGATCCGAATACCGAATACAATGCATCATTTGCAGATGTAGAAGAGGTATATAATACCTCTAAATTAGGAACGCCGGCAGCATCGGCATCTTTTCCTCCATTAATCTTTCCGACATACAATTCCCAATCGGCATTTCCCAAATTGACCGGAGAATTCGGATTACCTGCCGGGTCGGTTTTATGATCGATCCCGTCTTGTGCGATAACGATGCTTGTTCGTGGTTGAAGCGGATGATCTTGACCGGAACCTTTAAAATAAAAACTATAATTACCTAAAGGCATGGGATCGGGTAATTTTCCATCCTCACCGATCCATTCCGAAGGTGTTTTCCCCGCTGCCAGAGGATCTAATGCGCCAAAACCAATGTTATCCAAATAAATCACTTCATCGGAGTTGTTATAGATTTCAATGAACTGGTCGGAGAAGTAAGATTTTCCTCCTTCAGTAAGAGTGCCGGAGTAGTAAATTTCTTTAAAAACTAATCCTCCGGATAGAGAAGTTGCATGGAGTGAAAGGGTAACGGCTTTATCCTCCGCAATCGTTGTATTTTCTACTAATCCGTTAAATGCGAATTCTTCGGTTTCGAATACGGCGTTGAAAGAGTAAACCCCTGACACAAGCGAAAATGTTGCAACTCCTTTGGCGTCGGTTTTCGCCGATGTCGTTGTTCCCGTTTGGGTATTAGTAGCTTTCACTTCAATATCGGAAAGATTACTTTCGGAATATCCCGAAGGATATTGAACAGTAACGTTGACAGTATATTTCACCGCTTCTTCATCCTTTTCGCAGGAAGAGAAAAGCAATAGGAATGCCGCAAAAATAAGCGGAAGAACGCGCCATCCGTAACGGAATGCCGTTCCTTTTGATTGTTGATTATTACTTACGATTCTTTTCATATTCTATTATCTATCTAATTTATTGTTTTAAAATTTATATTGAATCTCTGCACCGAAATAGAATTCGGTATTTCTTCTCTTATATTCCGATGTCCGGTTGCTTTTATGCGACGGGTTCATCTTTAAAAAATTATTCGCCATAAAAGAGATGTTTAATTTGCGGGAAAACTCTTTCGTCAGACGAAGATTGAATTGTACAGCCGGAGGCAGGCTTTCTTCGACATATTCATACGAATACGTATTGGTGTTGCGGAAGCGGGAATATTTCGAATGCCCTTCGTATTCTTGTTTCCAAGCGTACTCCTGTCCGTTTTTGCTGATAAATCCTATGGGATCCACATACCGGGCTGTTTCCATATCCTGAAAAGCCGAGGCATCGTATACTCTCTCTCCGTTGTCATTGTAGTAATATACCAGGGAGTTTCCCTCTTTATCTTCCCATCGCTCTTTTTCCCGTTGATTCCAGATGATCTGGGGCGTAAAGGATATAATCATTTTCAGTTCCGGGATATGGGTAATCATACGGATGTTCGTATTAAGGCGTTGGCGGATTTTCTTTTCTCCCGCAGGCATGATGGTGATATACGAATCATCCTTTCCCTTAATATTATCGTAAAAGAATCTTTTGACGTAAGACGGACTTGTCTTATAGGATTCTTCAAACAACCATGCTCCGTCAATGACGAAAGATGTTCGGATGGATTTGATTTGACCGATTTGTATCACATATTCCAACCCCTTCTTTATGAGCGTCTGATTATTTGCCGGAGTCATATAAGTATATACTGCGGTATCCATCTCCGAGGCCGCTTGTAAACGGTCTTCGCCTTCATAGTAATATACTTCGCCATTGTCGAATTCCGGACGTTTACCTTTTCCTGCGGGGATGGCGTATCTTCGATAAGGGGCGAGATAGGGGGCGTATGAATACGTCAGCCCGTCTTTCAATTTCTCGTAAAAGCCGGTGATCGATACCGATACTTTTTTAACCTCGAAAGAAAGCCCGATCTCGTTCTTCGTACTGCGGGCCGGCTTCAGTTCCGGGTTCGTCGTGTCAAGGACTTTGGTGGTAATCAATGCCATCGACGAATTGTCGGGATCGTAATAATTGACGCTGATATTGTCAAAATACGCTTTATCGGGAGCAATATAAGATAAGGTGGGCATTTTGGCGGAGACACCGTATCCGAAATTGATACTCAGGCGGTCGAACAAGTGATTATTTTCCTTATTGAGAATCTCCCAAGAAGTGTTTAGCCGTGGTTCTACCGATGAATAGTTACCCGGCTGAATTTGTGAAAACCGAACGCCGGCTTGGGCGGTAAGGACGGTCTTGCCTATGGGTTGGATGAGCTTGTCTTCGACGAATAAAGCATAATTATGTAATACCGGCAGATCCTTTTGTGCCCGGGGGCGGATACTCGATTCGAGCGTAGACATCGGCGGTGTAGACAAATCATATTGAAGGCCCTCTCCATTATTGCCGTTGACGGCCATGTCGAATCCTCCTACCAATGAATTGACCGTATTACCGAATTGCCGGTTCAGGCTCCCTTTTATCTTGGCGAAAAAATTATACGGCTTCCCATCGGTCGTGTATTCACTGTAATATACTCCCGGTAGATAGTTTTCTTCAAACACTCCGTCAACGTAGGAGGTGGGATAGGGGACGACCCCTGTGGTAAGCGATTGTTCCTGTTTTACATAATTTTCCGCCCAGGAGTAATCCCCCGATAAGCTATATTCCAAATTCGTAATCCATGACTTGCGCAGCATCCATTTACCGCTTATGCCTCCACGGATTCCTTTGTTGGACGAACGGATGGCTTCCAGCTTATTTAATTGGGCATTCGTTTTATTTTCGTCAACCGTTTGGAAATAAGAAAGCCGGAAATTCAAATCCAACGGCTTCGTGTTTTCCATAAACGTGTTCGAATAAATGGCGGTTCCCGTCAAGCGTTTATATCCGCGATATTTATAACGAGTATCGTTATACGCCTGGGCATAATCTGTCGAGATATTCAATGTCCCGGTGCGGTTGGGCAAACGGAAACCTTTGGATAAGGAGGCTATCTTCGTGTTCGGATCAATGTTGGCTTTCACCCTCCACGGCTGGGCGCCCATTTTCGTTTTCACCAATACCACGCCGGAAGTAAGGTTTCCGTACTCCGAAGAAGGGATTCCCCGGATAACTTCCACCTCTTCGATATTATCGGCTGAGATTTCCCGGAGGTCTACACCCCGGCCGACCGTGTTGGCCGCCGTCGACAAATTCCCGGATCGGGAAGTGTTGACGGTTTGCATATTCGCGTCGTTCGACATCGGCGCGCCGTCCACCATCACAAGCGTACCCAATGCACTATTGGGATTGTCGGAAATCTCCCGCATCTTGACTTGTCCCGGTGAGGCCAGCGTCGGGTTTTCGGTTATCTGCCCCGGTAAGAGTTGAAAAATATCGGTAAGACTTTTCGGCTGAATATGTTCGATGGCCGTCGTCTGTATTTTTGAGGATGATCCCAGTTTGCCTTGCGTAGCCGTTACCGTTACTTGTTCCAGGGCAAGGCTTACGGGTTGTAGCTTTTCCCTCCATCCGTCGATATTCGAACGAAGCGTTTGTCTGACGGTTTTGTCCTTATATCCTAATAACCGGAATAAAAATGTATAATTCCCATCGGGCACATTTTCAAAAGAAAATCGCCCCTGGTCGTCAGATACGGCCCAGATATCGAGTCCGTCGATGATGACCATCGCCATTTCAACCGGGTTCCCGTCAATGGAATCCGTGACTACTCCCTGAATGCTGAAACCGTTATTTTGAGCGTTTACGCTGCCACCGTAACAACACATGAACAGGCCCCCCATGAGGAATATCGCTTTGCAAGAAGATAAAATTTTTTTCATTATTAAAAAAGGATGTCCTCTTTATGTAAAACTTCCGGATAAAGCTTCATCCCATAATCTTTTTGAGGTAAGTATATAAGACGGCAAAAACCGAACGAAAAGGAAGAGGCTGTAAACCCTCCCTTTCGTCGGTATAAAATATATCCGGTAATCCCGTAAAAATCCTGTTTATTTACTATTCTGCACCTCCCGATTAAAAATGTTTAGGCAGGACTTAGTTTGTAAATGACGGGATCGACAGGACGGTTATAAATGTTTTGAGGCGCAGAAGGAAGCCTCTTTCTTTTTTCGGCCCTTTTAGCGAGTCCCTCAATATATCTCTCGCATTGTTTCAACCGGTCGTATCCGAGCATGATGCCCAGAATAAAGTCCTCTTCGCACGTATAATCGCATAAGCGCTTTTGGCCAATCGTGCGGATGACGTCGACGCAAGCCTTTGCTCCGAAGAAGACATTTATTTTCCGATCGGTAACCGGCATGAACATATAATCGACCTGCATTTTGGTTAATTTCTTCTCGATGGCCTCTTTTTTTGATACCTCAAAGGTGTACAAAGCCATGTTGCGAAGGCCTTTTTTATGCTCATACAACAGATGCGTGAATACGTCCATTCCGGGTTAATCCAGATACTGTTTCAAATCGTTTACCCAAGCATCGATGCGGCTTTCAGTCAAATCGCTTTCATTGTCGGCATCGAGGGCAAGTCCCACGAATTTTCCGTCTCTCACCGATTGCGAGTCATCGAAAGTATAACCGTCGGTCGAAACTTCCCCAACGAATTGAGCGCCGGTTTGGGCGAAATCATCGTAAAGAATTCCGATAGCATCTACAAACGTGTCGGGATATCCGGCCGAATCTCCTACTCCAAACAACGCAATTGTTTTGCCTTGCAGCTTCAGGTTTTTGATTTTGGACGAGAAAACATCCCAATCGTCTTGCAACTCGCCTACACTCCACGTAGAAGTGCCAAGAAGCAACACGTCCGCCGATTCGAAATCTTCGACCGTAGCGTCGCTTACATCGATTAATTTTGGGGAATAGTCTGCCAGTTTATCGGCAATCAACTCCGCAGCTTCGCGGGTGTTATCGGTACTTGAACCGTAAATAATTGCTATTGATTTCATCTTTTATTTTAATCTTTAATTTAAAAATACAAAGTAAAGGTATAAAATAATAGCGGTCAATCATCAAAAATAATGACTTTCTTATGAAAAATACCTAGAAATAGGGATGCCATTAAAGCAATCTTCATCAACCTCTCTAAATCTACTGCTTCAATAATCTTTACTCAATCGATAAACCGCTTCGTCAGGTCGTCGTAAGCGTCAATGCGCCGGTCGCGGAGGAAAGGCCACCATCGGCGGACGTTTTCTGTGCGGGTTTTGTCAATCTCGATAATTGCGTCGGCTTCCTGATCATCGGGAGCCTCATAGAGTAACTCGCCTTGTGGGCCGGACACAAAGCTATTTCCCCAGAACGTAATACCATTGGTTTGTCCCGAAGGATCGGGCTCGAAGCCAACGCGGTTGACGGCGATTACCGGGATGGCGTTCGTAACGGCGTGCGCGCGTTGCACCGTTATCCACGCTTGGCGTTGGCGGTTCTTTTCTTTTTCGTCGTCAGAAGATTCCCAGCCGATGGCGGTCGGGTAGATGAGTACTTCGGCGCCCGCGAGAGTCATCAGCCGAGCGGCTTCCGGGTACCACTGGTCCCAACAAATAAGGACTCCGAGTCGCCCGACCGATGTGCTGATCGGCGTGAAACCCAGATCGCCGGGCGTGAAATAAAACTTTTCGTAATACGCCGGGTCGTCGGGGATATGCATTTTGCGGTATTTCCCGGCAATGGTACCGTCTTTCTCTATCACCACCGCTGTATTATGATATAGTCCGGCGGCACGCTTCTCAAAGAGCGATAACACAATTACTACGCCGAGCTCTTTGGCCAACCGGCCGAACGATTCGGTAGACGGGCCGGGGATGGATTCGGCCTGATCGAATACCGAAACGTTTTCCGTTTGGCAGAAATACAGGCCATTGTGCAACTCCTGCATCACAATCAGGTCGGCGCCTTGGGCCGCAAGGCTGCGTATCTTCTTCTGTAACCGAACAATATTCTCTTCGATATTGAGCGTGTTGTGCTGCTGTATAATTCCTATTTTCATTTTGTAGCTGTTGAAAGTCGAAAGTCAAAAGTCGGACGTCTAATGTCGAAAGGCGACGAGGAACGCGTTTTAAAGAAATCCCTCGGGAAACTGCATGGCGATACAGTGCAGCGATCCGTGCTGTTTAATCAGGGCGCGGCAATCGATGGCAATGACTTCCCGTTCGGGGAATATGCGTTGCAGTTGCCGTTTCGCCCGGTCATCGGCCGGCGTTCCATAAGCCGGCATCAATACCGCTCCGTTGATGATAAGGAAATTGGCATACGTTGCCGGGAGTCGGCGCCCGTCGTGATATACCGGATCGGCCATGGGCAAAGGTACCAATGTGTATGGTTTGCCTTGCCATGTGGTGAACGTACGGAGTTGTTCCTCCATGCGTTGCAGTTCCTCAAAATGCTCATCGGTTTCATCCGTGCATTGTACGTAGGCGATCGTTTCTTCGTTGCAAAAGCGGGCCAGCGTATCGATATGGTTATCGGTATCGTCGCCTGCCAGATAGCCGTGGTGGAGCCATAGTACGCGCTCTATTCCTAATGTCTGTTTCAGCTTAACCTCGATATCCTGTTGCGTCATCGGTTGATTGCGGTTGGGCGCCAGCAGACAGGCTGATGTGGTGAGTAACGTCCCTTTTCCGTCATTCTCGATAGAGCCCCCTTCCAAAATAAAATGGAAGTGATTAAACTGCGATACTTCTCCATCAAAGAAGCCATTGAAATATAGTTTGGGTGTGATCTGATTATCGTAATTTGCGGGGAACTTCAATCCCCAGGCATTGAATTCGAAATCGAGGATGGCCGGGTTGTTTCGGATAAACACCGAAATACCTCCGTGATCACGGGCCCATGTATCGTTGCTCTCAATCTCCGCCGTGATAAGACGCCTTTGCTCCATTTTTGTAAAATAACGGGTGACTTGCTCTTTCTTGCGACAGACGACGAGCAGTTTTTCCCGTTTTAGAATCTCTTTCGAAAGCGCCACATAGCATTCGGTAACTTCCTCCAGCATATCGGCCCAGTCGGTTTCTTCATGCGGCCATGTGAGTTGTATGCCGCTTTGGGGATACCATTCCGGGGGGAAATAGATTCTATTATACAGATACATAACTTACCCTTCCATGTTGCCTCTGACGATACCCCTCATGGACGAACGCACAAACTCCAGGATGTGCTGCCTTTCGGGGGTCGAGGGCAATTCTCTTTCGATTCGTTCTATAGCTTGGGTGGTATTGTACCCCGATTGATACAGGTAGCGGTAAATCTCCTGTATACCGTTGATCTGTTCACTGTTGAATCCCCGTCTTCTCAGTCCGACGATATTCAATCCCATGAATGTAATCGGTTCGCGTCCCACCATGATGTACGGGGGAATATCTTTCGGTATTTTAGAGCCGCCTTGTATCATGGCATGCGCGCCGATTCTTGAAAATTGATGAACCAGCGTACCGCCGCTAAGGATGGCATAGCTGTCGATTTCAATCTCTCCGGCAAGCTGTGTTGAATTGCCGAGAATCACATGGTCGCTCAATTCACAATCGTGCGCCACATGACTATAAGCCATGATGAGGCAGTTGTTGCCGATTTTGGTAAATCCCTTCGAAGCTGTTCCCCGGTTGACGGTTGCGCATTCCCTGATCATCGTATTATCGCCGATGATGGCGACCGTTTCTTCTCCTTTAAACTTCAGGTCTTGCGGAATGCCGGCGATTGTGGCATGAGGAAATATCGTACAGTTCTTACCGATTCGAGCGCCGCTCAGCACGGTCGCTTGAGTCATGATGCGCGAGCCGTCGCCTATTTCGGTGTTTGCGTCGATATAGGCGAAAGGCTCAACGATGATATTCTTGCCGAGTTTGGCTTCGGGATGTATAAATGCTAAAGTTGATACCGTATTCATAATCTCTCAATATGGGTGCCGGATTATTTATTTTTAATGATCTGTGCCGTAAAATCGGCTTCGGATACTACTTTTTCACCGATGAATGCCAATCCCCGCATGGAAGAAATATTTCGTCGTAAGTCACTCGTCAGTTCAACCCGGAAGATGACTGTATCGCCCGGTACTACTTTATGCCGAAATTTCACATTGTCGATCTTGAGGAAATACGTAGAATAACGTTCCGGTTCATCCAGTTGCGACAGGACGAGTAACCCTCCCGTTTGCGCCATGGCTTCCACCAGCAGAACGCCCGGCATAATAGGTTCCTGGGGGAAATGCCCCATAAAGAAGGGTTCGTTGGTCGTCACGTTTTTCACTCCGACGATATATTTGTCCGTTTTACGGATAATTTTGTCGACCAATAAAAAAGGATATCGATGCGGAAGCAGTTCGCGGATGCGGTTATTGTCCATCAGCGGCTCCTCGTTTACATTATAGATAGGCGGTTGGACTTCATTGAGTTTTATATCTTTCCGAATTAACCTGGCTAATTGGTTGTTGATATGGTGTCCCGGCCGCGTAGCGATTAACCGTCCTTGGATCGGTTTTCCGATAAGGGCCATGTCACCGACAATGTCGAGTAGTTTGTGACGGGCGGGCTCATTCCGGAAAGCCAGTTTGCGATGATTGAGGTAACCCAATTCGTTGGCGTCGTGTCGTTGTACGTGAAGAGCGTCGGCGATTTCATCTAATTCCGGTTGCGACAGTTTCCGCTCATAAATAACGATGGCGTTGTCCAGATTACCGCCTTTTATAAGACCGGCCTGACGCAGTTGCTGTATCTCCCGCACAAAAACGAATGTCCGCGAAGGAGCAATTTCGGTTTCGTACTCCGACATATCGTCGAGGATCGCCGATTGGTTGGGGATGTACATCGAGTCGAATTCGATATACGAATTGATGCAAAAGCTATCGTCCGGCAACAGTGTTAGTTTGGAACCGGTTTCGGGGTCGGAAACCTCGAGTTTCTTGCGGACGATATAGAAGTCTTTGTCTTTTTTTTGTTCTACGATTCCCGCATTCTTAATGGCTTTTACATATTCGATGGCGCTTCCGTCCAAAATTGGAAATTCCGATGTGTTTACTTCGATCAGGCAATTATCGATCCCCAATGCATAGAGGGCGGAGAAAGCATGTTCAACGGTGCTGATTGTGACATCTCCCTTTCCTAAGACCGTACCTCTGCGGGTATTTACGACATTTTCCGCCAAAGCGTCTATCGTCGGTTGGTCGGGAAGATCTACTCGTTTAATCTTGTAACCGTGATCTTCTTCGGCCGGATGGAAGGATATGGTGATATTCAGCCCTGTATGCAGCCCTACACCTTTTAATGTAAAGCTGTTTTTTAACGTTCTTTGTTTCACTTTATCGATTTTTTTATTCTCTATAACTCTTTTTGCTGCAAATATACATGATAATTTTTTATTTCATCCACAGATGAATAAATAATTGTCTTCCGCCATGCGAACCATTTGTTGCGCGTGCACTGCGAACGATCGGCCGTTGGCTTTTGCCTCCGTTCGGTTTTTTTCTTACCTTTACGGTCCGACTGAATGAATTTATCAATAAAGATCGAAAATGAGAAACTGTTTTACTTGCCTGATCATTTTTACAATGAGTGTGTTATCGGTGCGCGCCGATGAAGGAATGTGGATGTTGCATCTGCTTAAAAAACAACAATATCCCGCCATGCGGCAACTCGGATTGAAGCTAGAGGATTACGATATTTATAATCCCGATGGGAGTTCGTTAAAAGATGCGGTCGTGCAATTCGGCTCAGGATGTACCGGAGAGGTAATCTCGTCGCAAGGATTGGTGTTGACCAATCACCATTGCGGATACGGACAAATTCAGCAGCACAGTACATTGGAAAACAACTATCTTGAAAACGGTTTTTGGGCGATGACGCAGGCGCAGGAATTACCCAATGACGGGCTGACCGTCACCTTTATCGATAAAATAGACGATGTGACCGACTATGTGAAAGCGTGTTTGTTGCGTGACAAGGAAAAAGATACCCACGGAGTGCTTTTCCTCTCTCCCGCTTATTTGAACGGCCTGGCACGCGAGCATGCCGGAAATGAATTCCTCGAAACCCATCCCGGAACTGCGGTCGAAATAAAGCCGTTTTTTAACGGTAACCGCTATTATATGTTTACGAAAAAGATTTATTCCGATGTGCGTTTGGTGGGAGCCCCGCCCAGCTCTATCGGAAAGTTCGGCGCGGATACCGATAACTGGATGTGGCCGAGGCATACGGGCGATTTCTCTCTCTTCCGTATCTATGCCGATAAAAACGGTAATCCGGCCGCTTATTCCCCCGACAACGTACCGTTGAAACCAAAACGCTGGCTGACGATTTCCACGCAAGGGGTGCAGGAAAATGACTTCGCCATGTTGTTGGGCTTTCCGGGAACGACGCATAAATATTACACTTCGTGGGAGGTTGCCGAAAGGCGTGATATCGATAATGCCGTGCGTATCCGCATGCGTGAAGTACGGCAGGAGGCGATGCTTGAAGAGATGCTGCGCGATCCGGGGGTAAAAATCCAATATGCCGCCAAATATTCGGGATCGACCAACGGGCACAAAAATGCCATCGGCTCGAATTGGGCGATTGATTTACGTGATTTGGAACAGGTGAAAAAGGAACAGCAAGACCGCCTTTTGGATTGGGCCGGGAAGAATAATCTTCTTCAGTATCCGGAGGCTATTGAGGCTATTGCCCGTATGGTGCAGGAGAGAGCGGATTTGCGTTACCGAGAGCGAATGCTGTCCGAAGGCATTCTTCGTGCGGTAGAATTTGTGTCGGTTCCGACTGCCGGCAGTAAAGCGCTTATCGCCGCTTTGAATAAAAAGGATGCGGCGGAGATTGAAAAACAAAAAAAACAGTTGAGCGACGATTACCGGAAGTTCGCAGATAAAGATTATAATGCGGCGGTCGATCGGAAAGTGGCGGCGGCCATGATTGCCGAATATATGGCATCGGTACCGAGGGAAAAACAGCCGGCTTGTTTTCAGGTTGTCTATGAAACCTTCGAAGGCGATGCGGGGCGGTTTGTGGAGGCACTCTTCGATCGTTCTGTTTTCGGAAGCGGGGAGAATCTGCAACAATTTTTATCGGGCCGTTTGGAGGCAACGACGCTGGAGGCCGATCCCATGCTTACTTTCGTGCGGGGTGTAAACGAAGAGTTCGTCCGGCTTCGTTCGCAGCTCAGCGCGTATGACGATGCTTTCGAGATCGCCCGGCGCACTTATATGGAAGGGATATTACGGATGGATGGCGAGGATGCCCATTTCCCCGATGCAAACCTGACCCTTCGTTTGTCGTATGGGCAAGTGAAAGGGTATCGTCCCCGCGATGCCGTTTCTTACGGCTATCAATCCACGATGGATGGAATGATGGAAAAAGAAGATCCCGAGAATTGGGAGTTTGTGGTACCCGGCAAGTTGAAAGAGCTATACCGTCGCGGCGATTTCGGCCGCTATGCCCGTGCAGACGGCAAGATGCCGGTGGCGTTTATTGCGACCACCCATACGACGGGAGGAAATTCGGGCAGCCCCGTGATGAACGGCAAAGGTGAACTGATCGGGATTAATTTCGACCGTAATTGGGAAGGCGTCGGCGGGGATATTCAATTCCTGCCCGACTATCAGCGAAGTATTATTGTGGATATCCGCTATGTGTTGTTTATCATTGATCGATATGCCGGAGCAACCCACCTTATAGAAGAGATGGATCTGCGGTAAGATGATGTACGATATTTATCCCCGTCTGTTTCGTTATTTTGTTTCCTGAACGACCTTTGAGCGGATGATGTTTGTCCACAGCGCATACGCTTCGGGCGTAAGATGTAATCCGTCGCCGGTGTACGACGCAATGAGCTTTCCGGAAGCGTCTGCGAAGTAGGAAAAGAGATTGATGAAAGGGATGTTCTCTGCATCGGCCAACGCTTTTAGTTTCCGGTTGAGCGAGGGGATACGCCCTTCTTTCCCTTTAAGACGGGAATAGCGCGCAAAATCGTTATTGACCGGTAAGACACTTTGGATATAGATTTCCGTTTGCGGCGAATCGTTTTTTACCGCCTGAATAATCTGCCGGTAATTATCGACGATGGTTTTCTCGTCTCGCGCCAGCGAAATATCATTGATTCCGGCCATGATAAAAAACTTTGCCGGTTGCGACTGTACGATTTCGTCGATGCGTGCCAACATGCCTTCGGTGTTATCTCCCGAAATGCCCCGGTTGACTACGTCGCTTCCCGGAAAATACGATTCCCATTCACCCGCTTGGGTGATGCTGTTGCCGAAGAAAACAATCTGCCCTTTTTGTAGCGGGTGCTCGCCGAAATAAGCCATACGGGTATTGTAGGTTTCGGTATGGAAATCTTCCACAATGGTTTTCGAAGAGGAACATTGGGCCAATAGGATGCTCCCCAACGCGATGGAGAGTAAGAAAAAGAACTCTTTGATTTTCATTTTTCTACTAAGGATAATTGGTGTTTGATCATTTCCCGTGTTTCGTCGCTTACCGCTACGAGCGGGAGGCGTAATACGTTTTCAGTAAGTCCTTTTAGGTGTAACATCGCTTTTACGCCGGAAGGATTTCCATCGCAAAATAGCAACCGGATCAATTCCGTGAAAGATTGTTCAATTTCTTCGGCTTTCGTCCATTGGTTGTCGAGAGCATGGTGTACCATTTTGCCGAAAGCATGCGGAAAGGCGTTTCCCAATACCGAAATAACGCCCGCTCCTCCGGCTCTGATAATGGGAAGGGTCATAGCATCATCGCCCGAAATAACCGAAAAGCCTTCGGGTGCTCCGGCGATAATTTCTTTCGCTTGCGCGAGATTACTCGAAGCTTCTTTGATAGCGATGATATTGCCGCACGATCGGGCAATGCGCAATGTGGTTTCCGCCGTCATGTTGACACCTGTCCGTCCGGGTACATTATAAAGAATAAGAGGTAGGGGCGACGCTTCCGATAAGGTGCAATAGTGACGGTATAATCCCTCCTGCGAAGGCTTGTTGTAATAAGGTGTTACCGACAAAACGGCGCTGATACCCGTCATGTCGATTGAGCGGAGTTTTTCCGCCAGGGCAACGGTGTTATTTCCTCCGACTCCCATTATCACCGGCACTTTCCCTCGGACCGTGTCGGTAACAAAACGAATAATGTCCGACTGTTCCCGTTCGGAAAGAGTCGGTGTTTCGGCAGTGGTACCGAGGGCTACCAGGTAATCAACGCCGCCGTCGAGGAGATAATCCAACAATTTATGCAGCGCGTTGTAGTCCACTGAATAATCTGCATGAAAAGGAGTGGCCAATGCAACGCCTAATCCTTTTAATTTTACATTTGGCATGGAATGTCTGTTATTTCTTGCAATTTACTTCTTTAAGAAACAGGTTGTATACAAATTGTTCTTAATTACGCAAAGGTACATAATTTTTAAAACCTTACAAAGAAAAGATGGACGATGAAAGATGAACGATGAAAGATGAATGATGAATGATGAACGATGGACGATGAACGATGGACGATGGACGATGGACGATGGACGATGGAGAAAAAAACTTAACGGACAGGAAGAATGCAATATATTTTCGTACTTTTGTACCGATTTAATAATTTGCTATATATCAAAACGACGTTATAAATGCATCACGTAGAACTTAGTGAACAAGAAATTATTCGCAGACAAAGTCTCGATGAGTTACGCACGCATGGAATAAATCCTTATCCGGCTGATCTATATCAGGTCGATGCCTACTCTACCGATATTAAAAACGAGTTTACCGACGAAGCCGGACGGCGGCAGGTAAGCATTGCCGGGCGTATTATGAACCGCCGTATCATGGGTAAAGCTTCTTTCTTCGAACTGCAAGACTCGAAAGGCAGAATACAAGTGTATATTACCCGCGACGATATCTGTCCCGACGAGAATAAAGACCTTTATAACATCGTATTTAAAAAACTACTCGACATAGGCGATTTTGTCGGTATTACCGGTTTTGTGTTCCGCACGCAGATGGGCGAAATATCGGTACATGCACAATCCCTCACCGTTTTATCCAAATCGTTACGTCCCCTGCCCGTTGTCAAAATGAAAGACGGGGTGGCTTACGATAAGTTTTCCGATCCCGAACTGCGTTACCGGCAGCGGTATGTCGACTTGCTGGTCAACGATCACGTAAAAGAGATTTTTTTAAAGCGTACGAAAATATTCAATGCCATGCGCGAATATTTCAATCATCACGGTTATCTGGAAGTCGATACGCCCGTATTGCAAAGCATTCCGGGAGGAGCGGCGGCGCGTCCGTTCATCACGCATCACAATGCCCTCGATATCGATTTGTATCTGCGCGTCGCGAACGAGCTCTATCTAAAACGGCTCATCGTGGGAGGCTTCGAAGGCGTGTATGAATTTTCGCGGGATTTCCGTAACGAAGGGATGGACCGGACGCATAACCCGGAGTTTACGGTGATGGAAATCTATGTGGCGTATAAAGATTATAAATGGATGATGGAGTTCACCGAGCAAATGCTCGAGTATACCGCCCTGCAAGTGTTGGGTACCACCAAAACAAAGGTCGGCGAACAGGAAATCGACTTCAAGGCGCCTTACAAGCGCATCACGATGCTCGACGCCATCAAAGAGCATACCGGCATCGATATCAGCGGTATGAACGAACAGCAGTTGCGCGAAGTATGCGACCGGTTGGGGGTAGAATATGACGAAACCATGGGGAAAGGAAAACTTATCGATGAGATATTCGGCGAAAAGTGCGAGGCTTCGTATATCCAGCCGACTTTTATCATTGATTATCCCATTGAAATGTCGCCGTTATGCAAGCGCCATCGCGACAATCCCGAACTGACCGAACGTTTCGAACTAATGGTAAACGGGAAGGAACTGGCGAATGCGTACTCTGAATTAAATGACCCGATCGACCAACGCGAGCGCTTCGAAGAGCAATTGCGCCTTTCGGAAAAAGGGGACGACGAAGCGATGTATATCGATCAGGACTTCCTCCGCGCCCTCGAATACGGAATGCCGCCTACGGCAGGGATGGGAATCGGAATGGACCGCCTGACGATGTTGCTCACCGGACAGACAACCATTCAGGAAGTGCTTCTCTTCCCCCAAATGCGTCCCGAGAAAACCGTTCAAAAAGATGCCGACCAGGCTTATATTCAGGTGGGAGTCCCGGAAGAGTGGATCCCCGTGTTGCAAAAGGCCGGATATAACCGTGTCGCGGATTTGAAAGAGGTAAATCCCAACAAATTACACCAGGAAATTTGCGGATTGAATAAGAAACTGAAAATGGGTTTGAACAATCCTGCTCCCGATGAAGTTAAAGAATGGACAACCCGTGCCGGCGAATAATCGCCAAACAGCATAATAATCAAAAGGACTTCAATAAACAGTCGAAATGAATTCATTCGGAAAAATTTGTATCGTAGGAGGCGGAACGTGGGGTACCGCATTGGCCAAGATCGTATTGATGACGCAAAAGAATATCAATTGGTATATTCGTCGTGACGAGCAAATAGAGGGTTTTTACAAGTTAGGCCACAACCCGAATTATCTGACCAATGTGAAATTCAATCTGGCCCAGATTACCTTTTATTCCAATATCGAAAAAGCGATAAAGGACTCCACCACGCTCATCATCGCCGTTCCCTCTCCTTATGTGAAGCAATATTTCCGACGGGTATGG
Organism: Limibacterium fermenti; assembly: GCF_041902845.1. Classification (GTDB taxonomy): domain Bacteria; phylum Bacteroidota; class Bacteroidia; order Bacteroidales; family Dysgonomonadaceae; genus Limibacterium; species Limibacterium fermenti. The sequence continues at coordinate 3,688,669 of NZ_CP159486.1, read as the reverse complement.
AACAGTGCGTTCAAGGGGAAAATCGTTTTTTCGGCTCTAAAAGGGATTGTGCCCGGAGACAATATGGTGATGAGCGAATACCTGGCCGATAATTTTAAAATCCCGCAGGAAAACATCGGGGTGATTTCCGGCCCGTGCCACGCCGAAGAGGTGGCATTGGAAAGGCTTTCTTTCCTTACCTTCGCCAGTAAGGATACGGAAAAAGCGAAAACCCTCGCCGCCGGTCTTACCTCCCGCATTCTGAAAACAAAATTTTCGAATGATGTCGTGGGGATCGAATTGGCGGCTGTGTTGAAGAATATTTACGCCATCATATCGGGCGTATGCCAGGGATTGCAATACGGCGATAATTTCCAGGCGGTGCTGATGAGTAATTGCGCCAAGGAAATGGAACGCTTTCTCGACGGAATCGTCCCGATGGAACGGAATATTTGCGAACAGCATTATTTGGGCGATATGCTCGTTACGGCTTATTCGCAGTTCAGTCGCAACCGTACACTGGGAACGATGCTCGGCAAAGGCTATTCGGTGAAAACGGCGCAACTCGAAATGGAAATGATTGCCGAAGGGTATTACGGCGCCAAATGTATCGCCGAAATGAACGAGCGTTTTAAAATCGACATCCCCATCTCCCGCACCGTCTATGAAATTTTGTATGAACGGTTGCGCCCACAGGCGGCGGTCGATAAATTGATCGAACTTTTCTGATAATAGTCACCAGACAAATGAAGTCTAAAGAATTGCTGACCGCAAACGTTAGACATCTACATCATACTTAAAATAAAATGCATTATGAGTATTCAATTAACTATTAAACATCTTGCCGGCATTGTATCGGAAGAAGATATTCTCCGGCAATCGGCGCAAGCCTCCGAATGTAATCAGGCATTGTATAATGGAAGTCGTGAAGGAAACGATTTTATCGGATGGGTAGGCTTGCCTTCATCCATCACGGAAGAACAACTCCGTGACATTGAAGATACTGCCGTCGAACTTCGCACGCGTTGCCAGGCGGTGGTTGTTGTCGGGATAGGGGGAAGCTATCTGGGCGCCCGAGCCGTTATCGATGCGCTTTCTTCCTCGTTGGACTGGCTGTCGGCGAAGCGCGAGCATCCGGTTATCCTGTATGCGGGTAACAATATCAGTGAAGATTATCTGTCTGAACTCACCGAATACTTGAAAGATAAAGAGTTCGGTATTATTAATATTTCAAAATCGGGAACCACAACCGAACCGGCGATCGCTTTCCGTTTGTTGAAAGCCCAACTCGAAAAGCAAGTCGGCCGTGAAGAGGCTAAAAACCGCATTGTGGCGATTACGGATGTGGCGAAAGGCGCCTTGCGTTCGCTTGCCGTGACCGAGGGCTATAAAACATTTGTGATCCCCGATGATGTAGGCGGCCGTTATTCGGTGCTTACCCCGGTGGGATTGTTGCCTATCGCCGTAGCGGGCATCAATATCCGTGAACTGGTTAAAGGGGCGGTCGAAATCGAACAGGCAACACAACCTTCGGTGTCGTTCGAATATAACCTTCCGGCCATTTATGCCGTTATACGGAATGAACTCTATAAGAGAGGAAAGAAAATTGAGATACTGGTCAACTATCATCCCAAGTTGCACTTCTTTGCCGAATGGTGGAAGCAGCTTTTCGGTGAAAGCGAAGGAAAAGACCAACTGGGTATTTTCCCGGCAGCCGTCGATTTCACGAGCGATCTTCACTCTATGGGACAATGGATTCAACAGGGGGAACGGACGATTTTCGAAACGGTGATTTCGATTAGAGAACCGAATCGGTCGGTAAGGATCCCGCATGACGATGTGAATCTTGACGGACTCAACTTCCTGGCCGGCAAACGGGTCGACGAGGTGAATAAAATGGCCGAATTGGGAACCCGTATTGCGCATGTCGACGGCGGCGTGCCGAATGTCCTGCTGGAGATTCCCGAACTGTCGGCCAAGTATATCGGCCAGCTTATCTATTTCTTCGAAAAGGCCTGCGGTATCAGCGGCTACCTGCTGGGGGTGAATCCTTTCAATCAACCCGGCGTGGAAGCTTACAAGAAGAACATGTTCGCCTTGCTCGACAAGCCCGGTTATGAAGCGGAAAGCAGAGTCATCAAGGAGAGGATTTAAGTAGATTGATGGTAGATTGAAAATAGATTGATAAAGATTGCAAGGGGCGGGAAGATAACTTTCCGCCCCTTCGCTTTTATTCATTTTTCACAAAAAGATCATTTTACCATCTTTCAGAATGAGCGGGGCGTTCATGGTTCCCTTCCGAGGGACACTTGATATAGTACAAACCCTTTACCAAAACGACGCTATACCGTAAATATTTCGGAATGACTGCCAATTCTGACATCCCTTATATATTCGCTACTCTCATCAAGCCAGATGAGTAAAAGTCTATTTCTATATGACATTCCTGCGGTCTTTATATTGGCCGGTAAGCTTATGAGGCCTGAATGTGTCGGGTATATCGATCTTTTATCAATCTTTTTTCCAGTCTCCTCAATCTTTGGTATCTTTGACATTCCAATAAAAGGGGTCGTGCGATTCCGATTAAATAACATCAAATGAAAGAACGTTTACGTAATTACTTGCAGACTCACGGTTTCGGGCATTTCGACCTGAAGGCCGTTATTTTCGATATGGATGGCGTACTGTACGATTCCATGCCCGCGCACGAGAAGTCTTGGCGCCAAACGATGGACGAAAGGCAATTGTCGTCGCTTCCCGGCGAGTTTTACCTTCACGAAGGGCGTACCGGAAAATCGACTGTCGATATCCTTTTTCAACGGAATATCGGGCGCAATGCTACTGAGGAGGAGGCCCGCCGTATTTATGTCCGCAAGACGGAATTGTTTCAGCAGTATAACACCGGGGCGCTGATCCCTCATGCCAAAGAAACGCTCGAATGGGTGAAGCGGCACGGATTGAAATGTGTGTTGGTGACCGGCTCGGGGCAGGCTTCGCTTCTGGACCGGCTCGACCAGAACTTCCCCGGCATATTCTCGCCGGAAACGATGGTGACGGCGTTTGATGTGATCCACGGCAAGCCCGATCCGGAGCCGTTTCTAAAAGGATTGCAAAAAGCAGGGGATTTGTTGCCCAACCAGGCTTTCGTTATCGAAAATGCGCCGCTGGGAATAAAAGCCGCTACCGGAGCCGGAATCTTTACGTTGGCCGTCAATACCGGTCCGCTGGATGACGAGATGCTCCTGGAAGCCGGTGCGTCGGTGGTGTTCGACTCGATGACGTCTTTATATGAAAAACTACCGGAGATGGTCGACTTATTTCAATCGATCCGGATTTAAAATAATGGACACATGAAAAAATTGATTTGGATTATACCGTTTTTGATGATGGCGTGTAATGCAGGCCGCAAGCCGGCGCCTGATGCCGTTGTTGCGCAGGAAATAACCGCCGGAAATTTTACGCGTGCGGCTTTCATCCTTGATTCGTTGATGAGCGATGAAAGCCTTTCCGACGATAAAAAGGGCGCTTATGCCTTTACAAAAGATTCATTGCACCGTGTGGCGCTTGACTTTAACCGCTCGCGGGACGAAATCGTTTCGTGGATAAAAGAACGCCATGGCTTTACGCCTACGGAAGAGCAACTCGCCGGATGGGAAAATTCGTTGGCATTGGAATATCGGCTGATCGACGGGGAAAAACGTTATTTTCGCAACGCTGCGCCTAATCTTTTCCGCGTGGATGAACAAGCACGGGCATTGTCGAAGGCGCCGGTGTCGACCGATGTAAGCGGCACGACCGCCGTTTTGGATAAGCATCTGTCGCAAATGGGAAAGCCGGAGCAAAACGGCCGCCGCCTGTTGCCGCCGCAAACGATGCGGGTGAAGTATACGCTCACGGTCGACTCGGGTGCGGTGGAGGAAGGCGAGACGGTACGTGCCTGGCTGCCTTATCCGCGCCGGGATGTGCCGCGGCAATCGGATGTCGTGTTTATCGGCGCTTCCCATCCCGGCTATATTCTTTCGGACGATCAAACCGCCCACACCTCGATTTACATGGAGCAGAAAGCCCGACAGGGTCAACCGGTCGCTTTCTGGGCGGAATACGAGTTTACGTCGAGGGGTGAATGGTTTGACCTTTCGCGTATCGAGGCGCTCCCGTATGATACCGCTTCGACACTTTACAAAACGTACACTGCCGAAAGGACGCCGCACATCCTGTTTACACCCCGCTTGAAGGAATTGGCCGACAGCATTACCCACGACGGGGCGGAAACACCGGTGGACGTCTTACGGTCGGTGTACCGTTTTATCACGGCAACCTATCCTTGGGCGAGCGCGTTGGAATATTCGACCATCGCCAACATCCCCGAATATGTGATGCAAAACCGGAAAGGCGATTGCGGGCAGGTGGGCTTGCTGTTGATCGCCATGCTGCGCTACAAAGGTATTCCGGCGCGATGGCAAAGCGGCTGGATGATGCATCCCGGCGAAGTGAATCTGCACGATTGGGCCGAAGTGTATCTGGAGGGAACGGGATGGATTCCTTGCGATCCGTCTTTCGGTCGCGGAGATCCGTTGCAGCATCCGGCCGGCCGGGATTTCTTTATGTCGGGCATCGACTCGTACCGGTTCTATGTCAATTCCGATTATTCGGGCGGCTTTCTTCCGGAAAAGAAATTTCCCCGCAGCGAGACGGTCGATTTCCAACGGGGAGAGGTGGAAACAGCTTCGCGCAACCTTTATTTCAACCAATGGAGGTATAAGATGGAAGTTACCTATCGGTAAATCATTTTTATTTTCGTATTTTTGCGTTCGAACATGTTCACATCAATTTACCTATATGGATATTAATAATCACGGATTTATACGGGTAGCGGCGGCCTCCCCGAAAGTCAGGGTCGCCGATTGCGATTATAACGTGTATGAAATGAAATCCGTTATCGGCGATGCCGTGGCAGAAGGCGTTCAGGTGCTTTGCCTTCCCGAATTGGGCATCACCGGATATACGTGCGGCGATTTGTTCCTTCAAACCGCTTTACAAAACAAAGCGATCGACTCTCTGTTCGAATTGGTTGCTTTTTTGAAAGACAAGCCCTCGCTAATCGTGATTGCCGGCATGCCGCTGGCTTGCCGTGGCGCCTTGTATAACGTAGCGGTCGTTTTATCGGCCGAAGGGATTCTGGGTGTCGTCCCTAAAAGATATATTCCCAACAACCGCGAATTTTATGAAAAACGATGGTTTATAAGCGGCGATCTGTTGCGCGATACCGCGGTTGAAATCGGTGATGACCTTTATCCGGTGGCTTCGGCGTCAACCATTTTTCAAACACCTTTCGGTTGTTTCGGGGTGGAAATTTGCGAAGACTTATGGCGGCCGATTCCTCCTTCTTTGCAACTGTCGGTGGAAGGGGCGCACATTATTTTTAACCTCTCGGCGAGTAATGAATTGGTCGGCAAGAACGCCTACCGACGGTCGCTTGTGTCGCAACAGTCTGCCCGTTGCTGCGGGGGATACGTATATGCTTCGAACGGCTGTGGCGAGTCGACCACCGATACGGTCTTTTCGGGAGCCTGTTTCATTGCCGAAAACGGATCGATGCTGGCCGAGTCGAACCGCTTTTCTTTCGAAAACGAAATGATTATCGCCGATATCGATGTCAGCATGCTCGAGCATGAACGGATGGTCGACAACAATTTCACCATTCCGGCCCGAGGCGCCGAAGATATCTACGCGTGTATCGATCGTGTTTCCGTAGAAAAGATGTATCGCTCCGTCGAGCCGCATCCGTTTATTCCTTCTTCCGAAACTGCCGATGAAAATCTCGGCGATGTATTTCGGATTCAATCGCATGGCTTAGCCAAAAGACTGAAACATATCGGTACCGATAAGGCGGTGATCGGGATATCGGGCGGATTGGATTCTACGCTTGCCCTCTTAGTGGCGGTTAACACTTTCGATTTGCTGAAGATACCCCGCACCGGTATTTGCGGCATAACGATGCCCGGCTTCGGAACGACCGGCCGCACGTACTCCAACGCTTTGTCGTTGATGCGCTCATTGGGCGTCACGGTGAAAGAGATTTCGATTGTCGAATCGATTACCCAACACTTTAAGGACATCGGGCACGATATCGACGACCAGAGTGTCACCTACGAAAATGCGCAAGCGCGCGAGCGAATGCAAATATTGATGGACTATGCCAACAAGATCGGCGGAATTGTGGTCGGGACGGGTAATTTATCGGAACTGGCGTTGGGGTGGACCACGTATAACGGCGATCACATGTCGATGTATGGTGTCAACAGCGGTGTCCCGAAAACGTTGGTTGCCACGCTTGTGCGATGGATTGCCGACACGCAGATGGAAGATGCCGTCAAACCGGTTTTGCAGGATGTGCTCGATACTCCCTTCAGTCCCGAGCTTCTTCCGCCCGGCAAAGACGGGTTGATCGGGCAGCGCACCGAGAGTGTAGTAGGCCCGTACGAGCTGCATGATTTCTTTTTATATCGTATGCTTCGCTTCGGCGACAGTCCTTCGCGCATTTGTCTTTTTGCTCAGATGGCTTTTCATGAAACCTATTCGTTCGAAGAAATACGAAAATGGTTGCGGATATTTTACCGCCGGTTTTTCGCGCAACAGTTCAAACGTTCTTGTTTGCCCGATGCGCCGAAAGTGGGGTCGGTAAGTCTGTCGCCCCGTACCGACTGGCGGATGCCGAGCGATGCCGCCGCGGATCTATGGCTCGATGAACTCGAACGTGTTGAACCCTTTACAGTTTAAAAATGATGCAAAGATTGATCGAATTATTTACCAAACATTCGGGCAAATCGAGTCCGAAAATCGAAGCGTTACCGTCGTCGGGATCCAACAGGCGTTATTACCGCTTGACGCAAGACGATGTTTCGATTATCGGAGTACAGGGACAATCGCTTCCGGAGAACCGTGCTTTTATCTCCTTGTCCGACCACTTTAAAAAGCAGGGGCTGAATGTTCCGCAGGTCTTTGCTACTTCAGCCGACGGGTTGCTGTATATTCAGGAAGACTTAGGCGACGGCATCTTGTTCAATGCCATCAATGCCGGACGCTTGACGGGCGTTTTCAGCAATGAGGAAAAAGAGCTGTTGCACAAAACGATTTCCATGCTTGCCGATTTTCAGGTGAAGGGAGCCGAGGGGCTCGATTTCAACGTGTGTTATCCGCAACCCGAATTCAATCATCGTTCGGTTTATTGGGATTTGAATTATTTCAAATATAATTTCTTGAAAACGACCGGGATGGAGTTTCAGGAAGATTTATTGGAAAACGACTTCGAACGCCTTTCGCGAAACCTGCTCAACGATCAGGGAAATACGTTTATGTATCGCGATTTTCAGTCGCGCAATGTGATGCTGGTCGACGGCGTTCCGTATTTTATCGACTTTCAGGGTGGCCGTAAAGGGCCTGTATATTACGATGTGGCGTCTTTCCTGTGGCAAGCGAAAGCGAATTTCCCCCCGGAGTTGCGCGACGAACTTATTCAAACCTATATCGGTTCGCTTAAAAAGTATCGGGAAGTCGATGAGTCGAAATTTATCACCGAGTTGCGTCAATTTGTGTTATTCCGCACGTTACAGGTATTGGGCGCTTATGGTTTCAGGGGATATTTCGAGAAAAAACCGCACTTTATCCAAAGCATCCCTTTTGCTCTGAATAATCTCAGGGAGCTGTTGAAAGACGGTTTCGACGAATATCCTTATCTGATGCAGGTACTGCAAGAAATGACCGGCCTCAAGCAGTTCTCCGATACGCAAACACGGGTGTTGGAAGTGCGCGTGGTGAGTTTTGCTTTTAAAAAAGGAATTCCGAACGACCCGTCGGGAAACGGCGGGGGCTATGTATTCGATTGCAGGGCTATTAACAACCCTGGAAAATTCGAACGATTCAATAATGTTACCGGGCTCGATGAACCGGTGATTCGCTTTTTGGAAGAAGACGGGGAGATATTGGCGTATCTCGACTCGGTATATAAACTGACGGATAATCACGTGAAACGATATATTGACCGTAATTTCACGCATTTGATGATTGCCTTCGGATGTACCGGAGGGCAGCACCGTTCGGTTTATGCGGCGCAGAAAGTCGCCGAGCATATCTCGAAGAAATTCGGCGTGAAAGTCACGCTCATCCATCGGGAACAGAATCTGGAACAGTTGTTCAAAAGCCGCCTATGAAATTCAGTTGCCGGTCGTCATTTCTCATTTCTCATTAGTAATTTGTCATTAGTAATTCGTAATTTATTATCGTCTCCAATCTCTAATCTCCAAATTCATATATGAAAGCAATGATTTTTGCCGCCGGGCTCGGCACCCGTTTGAAACCCATCACCGACACCCTTCCGAAAGCATTGGTGCCCGTTGCCGGAAAGCCCCTTCTGGAACATGTCGTATTAAAACTGAAACAGGCCGGGTTTGATGAAATCATCATCAATATTCATCATTTCGGCGAACAGGTTATCGATTTCGTCCGATCGCAAAAGAGTTTCGGTATTCGAATCGAATTCTCCGACGAACGTGAAAAATTGCTCGATACGGGAGGAGGCATTAAAAAGGCTGCTGCATTTTTCGATGACGGTCAGCCATTTCTTGTGCATAATGTCGATATTCTCTCGGATATCGATCTCGGACAACTTTATGAAGCTCATTTGCACGCACAGTCCCTGGCGACGCTCGTGGTGAGTGAACGTAACACATCCCGTTATCTGCTTTTTGATTCCGGGGGCGATTTACGCGGATGGATCAATCGTCTGTCGGGGGAGATCAAGTCGCCCGATCCTTATTTTCAGGTTGCAGGACACCGTCCGCTGGCATTTGCGGGCATTCATGTGCTGAGTCCCGAAATATTTCGATATATGAAATCTTTTCCCGACAAGTTTTCCATTATTGATTTCTATCTGTCCTTATGTAACAAAGAAAAAATTACCGCTTTTATCCCTCCCCGTTTCCGTTTGATGGATGTGGGAAAGCTTGATTCATTGCAGCAGGCCGAACGGTTTTTCGATTAAAAGCTTATTGTTTTCTTGCCGACCGGTCGGCTATTCGTTGGCACGTCTGAAAAACGTTTTCCGACGGGTCGGCAAGCGTTTTTCAGGATGAAGAAAGCCCTACCGATGCGTCGGCAGGGCTGTTTTAACCTTGAAAACAAGCTGCCGACCCATCGGAAATCTATTTTTAAGGTTAAAACCTGTTTGCCGACTCGTCGGCAACCTGCTTGAAGCCTTGTGAAAGCCCTGCCGACCTGTTTTTCCCGCGGAAAGTTATAAAAACAACATCAGCAACAATTGTGCGGTCACCAATCGCGAGAACATGGTCAACGGGTATACGGTGGCATAAGCCACGGAAGGAGAGTCGCCCTCGATGGTTGAGTTTATGTAATTTAATGCCATCGGGTTAGCCATACTGCCACAAAGCATGCCGGCAATAGTCCCGAAATCCATCTTCATAAAACGAATTGCTGCGAATCCTACAATTATCACCGGAATAACGGTGATGGCAAATCCCAAGCCGATCCATAATGCTCCTTCGGGACGGAAAACGGTCTCGAAAAAATGTACGCCCGCATCCAATCCTAAGCATGCTAAGAATGTCGATAATCCTAATCCTCTTAACATAAGGTTGGCGCTAATGGTCGTATAGGTAATCATATGTACCCGAGGACCGAATGCGCCCACCAGGATGCCGACGACAATGGCGCCTCCCGCCAATCCTAACTTCACCGGGGAGCTGATTCCGGGGATGAATAAAGGGATGGAGCCGACTAAAAGCGACAAGACCATTCCGGCGAAAACAGAAACCAAATTGGGCTCGTCGAGATTTTTGACGGCATTTCCCAATACTTTTTCGACGTTCGAGATTGCCTTCGCTTCTCCCACTACCGTCAACCGGTCGCCCATAAATAAAACCAAATCGGGCGTGGGTAGCAGAACCACTCCCGATCGATGGATACGGGAGACATTGATGCCGTAAAGGTTGCGAAGCCGTAACGAACCCAAACGCTTTCCATTTATTTCCGGACGGGTTATGACGATGCGGTGCGACTCCAATTGATTGTCGATTTTATCCCAATCGATATCTTCCCGGTTCCAATCCCGGTCTTCTTTTTTCCCGATAATGGCGGATAGTAAATCCGCGGTACTTTCGGTGGTGATAATAAGCAGGTGGTCGCCTTCTTGTATGATTGTTTGAGAAGTGGGTACGATAGCCTTTCCCTCTCTCCATACGCGTGAGATGACAAAATGCTTGGCAATCAGATAGGCTATTTCTTGTATGGTGCGGCCGAATATGGCCGGATTGTTTACTTCAAAACCGACGATTACGGTCTTATTGCGACGGTCTTCGTTTGTATTGGTGATATGCAGATGTTTTGCAAGCATTTTTCGAATAACGATTAGAGCGAAGATAACGCCTACGATACCCAAAGGGTAAGTCAATGCCAGCCCGAGTGTCATATTCGACTTACTGAATTCCTCTGTATTGATTTGCTGAAGGGTTTCCTGAGCGGCTCCGAGCATAGGCGTGTTGGTTGTCGCCCCACTCATAATCCCTACCATATCCGGGAGGGAAACGCCTGAAAACTGTTGAAGGATCAATGTTAAACCAATCCCCACAAAAACTACGGATAAAGCCAGCAGATTCAGCTTCATTCCGCTTTTTCCCCAGGATGAAAAGAATGCCGGGCCGACCTGTAGCCCCAAGGCATAAATAAATACCAAAAGCCCGAAATTCTCTGCATAGTTTAGCATTTGGGCATCGAGGGTGAGGCCTAAGTGTCCGGCTAAAATTCCGATAAAGAAAACAAACGTTACGCCTAATGATATTCCCCGAACTTTCACTTTTCCGAGTGCAAGTCCCAGGGCACATACCATAGAAATGACTATGAGAGCTTGTATAACCGAATGTTCCTTAAATATCGTATCCAAAAATTCCATGAATGATGCTTCTTCGATTTCGGCGCAAAGAAAGCATTTAAAATTCAAACAAACAAAAATACTTTTTCCTCGCTTTCTTTTCAGGGTAAATATCGTACCTTTGCCGGCGATTTTAGGTTACTCAATTTTTAAAACGTCCTGTTTACAAACAGGAAAGACTCATGATTAAAGGGTTGTTTTATATTTTACTCTTCTATTATATAGGAGAGCTGGTCAGTTTACTGATCCATCAATTTGTTCCGGGAAGCGTCATTGGAATGATATTGCTTTTTCTGGCGCTTTTCTTCAACGTGTTGAATCCCGAAAACGTACGCGAAGCGTCCATCGTCATTACAAAGAACATGGCGATTTTTTTTGTGCCGGCAGGAGTGGGACTAATGGTATACTCCGACCTGTTTTCGAAGTCCATCTCTGTCATTCTTACGGCCATTGGTGTAAGCACGGTTCTTACGATTATAACGGTAGCCGTCATTCAAGAGTTTTTTGAAAAAAGAAAAGTACATAAAAATGAAAGAAATCTTAAGCCCTGAGCTGATGGAAAAAGTGCGTCCCTATGTTTCGAGCGAAATCTTTTTGCTTGGATTGGTTTTTGGTTCGTTTTTGTTGGGAGTGTCTATTTATAAAAAGACGAAACTCTCTTTTTTACAACCCCTTTTGATCTCGATGGTCATGATCATTCCGTTTCTCAAATTTACCGGAATTGATTATCAGACATTCTATCATCAAACGCATTTTCTTAATTTTATGTTAGGCCCGAGTGTGGTTGCCCTCGGGTATGTGCTTTATGAACAGATGGAGTATATAAGAGGAAATGTTATCTCGATGCTCACTGCTGTTTTTGCCGGAAGCGTCGTCGGAATTGTTTGCGTCGTGTTAGTGGGTAAATGGATGGGAGCCGATAAAATTTTGACGGCGTCATTAGCCCCGAAATCGGTCACGACTCCTATCGCGATGTGTATTGCAGAGAAATCCGGGGGAATTCCTGCTTTAGCGGCGGCGTTTGTGGTGATTTGCGGAATTTTCGGCGGGTTAGTCGGGCCCATTGTCCTTCGTAAAATAGGCATTAAAAGCAAGGTCGCCAAAGGCCTGGCGTTAGGTTCGGCTTCTCATGCTTTAGGGACGGTAAAAGCAATGGAAATGGGTGCAATAGAAGGTGCCATTAGTGGGCTTGCTATCGGTATCATGGGGGTAATGACGGCTTTACTTATCCCGGTGGCAAAACTATTGATGCTGTTTTAAATTCAAATTGTAATTTTAACGATATTGTTTTCCGGGTCAAGCGCCACACTTTCGTAATATCCGTGTCTCCTGTTGTCCTCGGTTTTCCTACAATACTGTATCCGTCGTTTTCCAACTGTTTTGTCAATGTGTCGACGTTTTCTTTGCTGCCAACCGAAAATGCGAAATGTGCCATTCCGAAATTTTGTGTGTCATTTAGCTGTTTAATGACATCCCAAAAGTTGGCCCTTGCCAAAGGGTCCATTCCAACAGTGGGTTCATCAAGAAACAGAACTTTTGGATGATGTACCAAAGCTAGCGCGCAATGTAGTTTTCGTTTGTTCCCTCCCGAAAGGGCACTTACTTTTTTGTTTTTTTCGGTAAAGAGTTGGAACAGCGAGATAAGTCCTTCGGCTCTCGAAAAGGCTTTTGCTCTTGATAGTCCGAATAATCGGCCTTGGAATACCAGCGCATTTTCTACTTTCTCCGACGGGTCGAGTTCAGTGTCTTGCGAGGCGACACCGATGTAGTTTTGAATTGTTGCGCTTTCGAGTTCAGGATTTACTCCGCCAATCAAAAATTCGCCTGAATCTTTATGAAGTAAAGTAGTTACGATTTTGATAAGGGTGGATTTACCTGCTCCGTTCGGACCTAAAAGAGTGAAAAACTCTCCTTTTTTGATTTCAAGGTGAATGTCTTTTAATGCTTTTGTCCCGTTCGGATAACTTTTACTTAGATTGTGAATTGAAATTTCGGTCTCCATATTTTTCGTTCCTGAAATATGGGAGCAAAAGTACTGTGCTGCGTTTTATGAAAATTGTAAAATCGAGACATTTTTGAGGGTAGATTCAGTTGATTCTTTTCGCAATCTCAAGATTTGTCGTTATTTTGATTTTTATTGTGTTATCACGAATTTCAATTATTTCTGCTATTTCTCTGAAAAATGTAGTAGAGAATGTTGAGTGGTCAGGAAACGTTTTCAGCAGTTTTATATATTCGTTACTCGTAAAATCTATTTTTGTTTCAACTATTTTATGGCTTACCAACTCAAATAATGGACTATTTAGGATTTCATTTTTTCGACTTTCCATTTTCTCATCTTGACTTTTACGAATATTTTTCTCTTTTGTATTTCCGGTATGTTTTTGATATATTTTCTGAATTTGGTCTTACCATCTAACCAATGAAAGGAGGTTGCAGAAAAAATAGCATCAAAATAACCTTTTTCAAGCTTAACCTTTTCAAAATACTCATTGATGATTTTTTTATTGCTGTGGTTTTTAAATCGTTCCTTTAACAAATAACTTAGTTTTTTACTTGGCTCGATTAAAGTGATCTCTCCGTTCCAAATTTCATTTATTCTCTCTGTTGCGATTCCATTTCCCGCTCCGATTTCTACTATTTTATAATATGGGCCGGTTTCTATAAATTGTGAAATTGCTTTGTATATTTCTTCATTATACCCTGGGCGTATTTCAGGGTATACATCCGAAATTTTATCAAAAAAATCAACTTGCTTTTTTTCGTGTTGCTTTTTTATGTCCATTTTCATATGTAGAGAAACCCCATTTGATGCATTTTATGGGAATTGATATGCTAATATATGGCTAAAATTGCTATTCAATACGTAATAGATTTTATTTTCGAAAACTGAATAAGCGAATGATACTCGTGTTGCCCAAACCCCTTCCTGTTTTACGCTTTCTAAAATAGTAAGCGCATCATGCACATTGAAATTTATCTGTGCTTTTTCCAATTGTGCTTTTACTGTTTCGTACACATTTCCCTCCTGATTTTTTTTGACGGTTCGCTATCGCTTACCTGGCGGATAACGTTTCATGTTTAGGCGAAGGGTAGGGTTTACGAACGCTTAATACTAGAACTGCAAATGTTAATGAATACCGGTTGTTTCTATTTTGTCCTTTGTTAAAATATAAAGCCCTTATTTTCATTTGAAAATAGGGGCTTTAAAGTACCCAGAGCCGGTTTTGACAATCCCAAAATAAGGGAAACACATAAGATTGAAAAATAACGGTATTTATTTGATATATAGTGTTTAACGATTGAATCTGATTGATTGTGTTTGGATGCTATTTGAGTACTTTTCCAAAAATGCGGACAAATTGCGGACACGGAGGTGATGTAATTATACATAAAATCAGTACCTTTGAAGAAATAAAATTTTCGACGATGGCACAGACTAATTTTTATCTTGGAAAAATCATCAATAATGCAGGTGAATCCGAAATAAATCTGCGATTATATGTATCCCGTGATGTTCGTATTCGTGCAGGTTCCGGAATTTGGGTCGACCGCAAGCGTTGGGGAAAGAAGAATGACATAAATATTCCTTTAATACAGGGAGAAGAAAGAGAGCTATTACTTGAAAAACGCTCTAAACTCAAAGCTCTGACCGATTATCTCGAAAATATAATAAACACAAGCGAGGACAAGAGTACAATAGATAGATCTTTCATTGAAAAACAAATAAAGAAGTTTCATAAGCCTACTCGCAAATCTGTTGCTCCAACTGAAGAATCCTTCTTTGATGTGATGGGAAAATATCTTTCCACTCACAAATTATCCGTAGCACGCCAAAAAAATTTCAAAGTAATAATGCGAAGTTTACGCCGTTTTGAGTTATTCAAGAAAAAAGAAGGACATAGAGGATTTAAGATGTCATTCGCCAACTTATCAGTAGATATGTTACACCAGATTGAGGACTTTCTTGGTAACGAAAAAGATGCGTTCCTGAAATACCCTGATATTTACGAAGAGATTCCATATTCGACTAAAGTAGCGGTTAAAACACCAAAAAGAAAACGTCCACCTCGGCTGGATGAGAACGGTAATGAAATTCCTAAAGGTATGCCTAAGCCTCGTGGACAAAATTCAGTCGCAGACATGATGCTCCGCTTCCGCAGTTTCATTATTTGGGCAAATGATAACGGGTATACATCCAATAATCCGTTCAAACATTTTACTATAGGAGAAATCGTTTACGGGACACCCATATATATTACTAATAGGGAGCGGAATAGGCTTTTGGAAACTGATTTGTCCGATAACAAAGAATTGGAAACCCAGCGTGATATTTTTGTTTTTCAATGTTTAATAGGCTGTCGGGTCAGTGATTTGTATAAAATGACTTATAAAAGTATTATCGATGGTGCTATTGAATATATTCCGAGAAAAACAAAAGAGGACAGGGCGATAACAGTTCGTGTACCGTTAAATGATACAGCCAAACGACTAATAACCAAGTATCAGGATTATGAAAGAGGAAGTCTTTTTCCATTCAATACGGAGCAGGACTATAATCGCAAAATAAAAGAAGCCTTTAAGAGAGCCGGACTTGACCGTATGGTTACGGTTCTTGACCAACAAACCCGTGAGGAAATTCAAAAACCTTTATACGAGGTGGCTTCCTCTCACATGGCGAGACGCAGTTTCATTGGGAATATCTATAAAAAAGTCAAAGATCCGAATCTGGTAGGAGCTTTAAGTGGCCATAAAGAGGGTAGTAAAGTTTTTGCACGATACCGGACTATTGATGACGACATGAAAAAAGAATTAATAGGGATGTTGGAATAAATCAGTATATTTGTGTTAAACTTCAGGGCATAATATGATTACAAAAGATGAAATAAAGGCTCTATTGAAAGATATTGAAAACGAACGTGTAGAAAGAACAATATCAACAAAAGATACCGATAAATTTGCAAGGGCTGTTTGTGCCTTTGCAAATGACCTGCCCAACAAACGACTTCCGGGTTATCTCATTATCGGAGCCTACGATGACGGTTCATTGAACGGGTTAAAGGTGACGGATGAGCTGTTAAGAAATTTGGCCGGATTACGTTCTGATGGAAACATATTGCCTCAACCGGCATTGATGGTCGAAAAGTTTTCATTTCCTGATGGCGATATCGCCGTTGTCGAAGTAAAACCGAGCAAGAATACTCCCGTGAAATATAAAGGAACGGTGTATATCCGTATCGGACCGAGACGGGGGGAAGCAAATGACGAAGAATTAAGAATTCTTCGTGAAAAAAGCGAAGTAAAATCACAAACATTCGATACTACTCCGTGTTTGCATACCACCATTGATGATTTGGATCTGGATCTATTCAAATCTGAATATCTACCCAAAATGGTAAGCGCTAACATATTAAAAGGAGATAAACGGGGGATTAAGCAACAATTGGCATCCTTAAAGTTGTTTGATCCGGCACAAGACTGCCCGACAGTTGCCGGCATCCTACTCATTGGAAAAGATCCATCGCATATTCTTTTTGGTGCGTATATACAGTATGTCGAATTTGCCGGAAAAAGTATAACCTCTAAAGTGATAAATGAAAGACAGTTTTCGGGAAACCTTATCACGATATTAAAGGAGATAGACTACTTCATCAAATATACAATTCAGAAGCAACGTCCGGTATTCGTCACGGTTTTGCGGGAAGAAATGAAAATCAATTATCCGTATGAAGCAATAAGAGAGTTGGCTATGAATCTCATCATGCACCGTACGTATGAGACGAATGCTCCGGCCCGATTTTATGAATATTCCGACCGGATTGTGATGGATAATCCGGGTGGACTTTATGGTAAAGTACAACCGGAAAATTTCCCGCATGTAAATGATTATCGCAATCCTGTTATTGCTGAAGCGATGAAAGTTCTTGGATATGTAAACCGTTTCAACAGGGGAATAAGTATGGTACAGGAACAGCTTGACGCAAACAAAAACGGCTTGGCCATATTTGATTTTAAAGATATTACCACATTCAAGGTAACTGTGATGAGTGCCGATCCTAAACCGGAAGGAAAAGTAAGTGGTGCAGATGAGGCAAAAAGTGGTGCAGAAAATGGAGCAGAAAAGATTAGAGGTGAAGCAGAAAATGAAGCAGATGGTACAGAAATTGGTATAGATAATAAGCCTGAAAGTGTCGGAGATGTGTCGGAGAAGCATCGGAGAAATGTCGGAGAAGACAATGAAGCAGAAAAGGTCGGTTCTGATACAGAAAATGATACAGATGATACAGGTCGTGATACAGAAAATGATACAGAAAACTTAACCTCCCGAGAAACTAAAATTCTTTTATTAATAAAGAAAGATAATTCTGTATCACGGAAAACAATAGCTCAAAATTTAGGAATAAGTACAGCTACCGTTGCTCGGGATATTGATTCGCTTAAAAATAAAGGTATTATTGAACGTATTGGCGGAGATAGAGGTGGTTACTGGAAAATAAAATAATTCTACAGTCATGGATTATCGTAAAATCAATAGCCATATCATTCTACTATTGATAGTTTCTATTGTCGGTTTGACAATAGCGATGGTAGGCAGATTGATTGTCCTTGAAAAAGGAATTGATACAGGTACGGCAAATTTGACCTTTGTGATTATCCTTGGTATGTGCGTTATTGCGTATCTGATTATCCTGGCAACATTGTCTCATGTTATTGTCCCGTGGATTATGAAAAAACTGCCGAATAAAAAGAACACGCCTTCAACAATCACAGATGATAATGTTTCCAATGAAACAACGTTTGACGGAACAAGGTGTAGTCAAAAAGGAAAAATGCCGGAGCAATCCATAGAAGAAATAAGAAAAGACGCTGAAAAGCGCCATATAGAAAAACAAAATGCCAAAATCAATCTTTTTATTGAATATTCGCATGTAGCGATGGCTCCTTATATAACGGACGACGAATTATTACGGCTCGATAAGTACATCGAGTATTATGCAAGAGAAGAGCCTTTACCCGATAATCTCATCCCGATCAAACCCAATAAGTTAAAAAATCCCGATATGTTTCATTTCGGTTGGAACATGGCGCATTATTTCGACCATAAGAAACAAGATGTCGTTCCGTGGCTTCAGCAAGTTTTCATCGATTTGCAAGATCTTGAATATTCCTATGTAAAAGGCAAACTTCACGACTATCAAACCAAGAAACATATCATACCCAATATTGACGATATTCCCAAATATTTAGCGGAACACAATAAGTAAAAACATTCATTTTCGGAGATAATGGAGAGATTTTCGAGAGATTCCAAGTGATTTGAATCTCTTAAATATCTCTCTTTTTATTTGCCCCGGATTCAATTGAGTCCGGAAGCAAATTATTGTATAACTATAAAAATTTCCGATTATGAACTATCGTGATTTATTGAATTCCGGGGCGAATGTGAGTGTAACACTCAAACTGGAAGATCTGCGGGAAATCTTTAGAGAGATGGCGGGCAGTCTTAAGTCCGTACCCAAAGACCCCCCATCCGAAGAATTCCTAAGCCGTAAAGAGGTTTTATCTATTCTTAAAATTGATTCTTCTACTTTGTGGAGTTGGGAGAAAACAGGTTACATCAAATCATTCCCATTTGGAGGACGAAAGCGGTATAAATCTGTAGATGTCGAAGCAATACGCACCGGCAGGAAAGGAGTATGTCATGGAAAATAAAGAAAAATATATCCGTGTCGGGACAACCTTGTATAAAATTGTTCGTCGTCCGCTGATCAGTGGCGATTTTATTGAAGAGAAAATCCTCTGGAGTTATGAGGCCCTTAGGCAAGATTATGGAAAGAATAATCTTCCCGAGATTGAAAAATATGATGGCTTTTGCATTATCCCGAGCCATATAAATTACCAACAGGTTTGTGGTACATTTCTAAACCAATACGAGCCTATCAATCATATGCCTTGTGAAGGTGATTTTCCTTATATCCGGCTATTTTTGGAACATATTTTTGAAGAACAGATAGAGTTGGGGCTGGACTATATTCAACTTTTGTATACCCGGCCAACACAGATGCTTCCCATTCTTTTACTGGTTTCCAATGAAAGGGAAACAGGCAAAACAACGTTCCTGCGATTTTTGAAAATAATTTTCGGAAAGAATGCCACATTCAATACGAATGAAGATTTCAAAAGCCAGTTCAATGCCGATTGGGCAAACCGCTTGTTGGTTCTGGTCGATGAACTCCTTCTGAATAAGATGGAAGATACCGAAAAGATAAAAAACTTATCAACCGCAGGTGACTATAAAATCGAGGCCAAGGGAAAAGACCGACGGGAGATTGAATTCTTTGCCAAATTCGTTCTTTGTTCCAATAACGAAAAGAATCCGATTATTATTCCGAAAGAAGAAATTCGTTTTTGGGTTCGCAAAGTCAAACCGGTTGAAAAAGATATAACTTCTTTAAGAGAGTTGATGACAAAAGAAATTCCCTGTTTCCTGCATTTTCTTATGAACCGGAGACTATCTACACAAAACGAATCCCGCATGTGGTTCAAACCGTCATTACTGGAAACCCCCGCCTTGAATAAAATCAAGAAGTATAATTCGAGTAAAGTTGAGATTGAAATGGCTTCCTATTGTGCCGAAGTTATGGAACGCCTCGAACTAAACACATTTCATTGTTGTCCGAAAGACTTTTTGGATATTATGCGGAATGCCGGACTGAAAACGGATATTTCTCAAATCCGAAGCATTTTGAAAGATAGTTGGGGACTTCGTTCTGACCGTAACAGCGACTATACTTTTTATTGGGTTGGTTTTGACGGGGAGATACATCCAATGAAAAGAAAAGGACGGTATTTGGAGATAGAGAAAAATTTGGTGGATAAAATCCTGTTGTAATGTTTTCTTCTTATCGCTAATTAGCTAACAATCAAAAAGAACATAATAGCAACAAAGCCACAACAATCATACAACAAAATCGAAATTGTCGGTAACCATCAACAACGAAGACGTCGTTTGTTGTGTATATGTTGAAGTTATAATTCATTGGAATACTGTACAATATCCTAACCCTACAACAAATCAACAAAAAATAGAAATATGCAAGCAGACAATATAAAAACCATATCCATCTGGGATTACCTGAGCAGTCATGGAATTTATCCCGCAAAGGAATATTCCGGTTACGGGATGTACAGAAGCCCGTTGCGTGACGAACGCACGCCGAGTTTCAAAGTCGATTACAACCGGAACCTATGGTGCGATTTCGGAAGTGGTGAAGGTGGCAGTATTATTGATTTGGTCATGAAAATGAACAAATGCCCGTTCATTGAAGCAATTGAGAAATTGAGAAACTTTTCATTCATGCCCGTGAAAGAAGAACAACAATCTTTTTCCTTTCACCGTAATCCTGAAAAGAATAACGGGATCACCCTGATAGAAGAAAAACCGCTGGAACATCCCGGATTGTTGGAATACCTGCAAAGCCGAAAGATTGATTTAACCATCGCAAGGGAACATTGCCGGGAGGTACATTATCAAACCGGGGGACGGGAGTACTTTGCAATCGGTTTCTCCAACGATGCCGGAGGGTATGAAATACGTAACCCGTCCTTTAAAGGCTGCATAGCGCCCAAGGACATCACCCACATCCGGCAGGACGATAGAAAGGAAACCTGTTTTCTTTTCGAAGGCTTTATGGACTATCTTTCCCTGCTCACCATACGGCACCAACTCAATCCGGAATATCCAAGTTCCAACTGGCACGACAATATCATACTCAACTCCACGGCAAACCTGCAAAAAGCATTGCCACTATTGGCGGACTACGGACAAACGTATTGTTTCCTTGACAATGACAAGGCAGGGATGACCGTTTTCAGGGAACTGCAAAAGGAACTGGGTTATCGTGTGCGTGATTCCTCACACCACTATTCAGGGTACAAGGATTTGAATGAATATTTGTGTGCAGGGGCACATTTAAAACTCCACCAAGCCCCTAAGAAGCCAATCCAAAAGCGAAAAAAAGGACTGGGGATTTAATGCTGCAAAAAATGGGGAACATTGTGTTTTTTGGGAGTAGCAAGTTTATGTTTTGGTAGTACCAAAACCCACTTGCTCCCCCAAAAAGGGAGAAGGAATCCCGCTGGTCTGGAATGAAAATAATGATAAAAAATTAAAAGTATGAATACGATAAAAAGAGGAGGACGACCTGCCAAGAAATTGGGAGAAAAACGCAGGTACACGGTCAGCGTGAAACTGGACACGAGGGAATACCTTTCGCTCAAAACAAAAGCCAATTCGGCGGGAATTACCCGCAGCGAATTTATCCGGCAGTCTATATCGGGGAGTGTAGTCCGTCCGCGGTTGACACCCGAACTGAATGACCATATCCGCAAGCTGGCGGGGATGGGGAACAACCTGAACCAGATTGCACGCAGGGCAAATGAAGCGGGATATACCAAGGCAAGGAGCGAATACCTCAATCTGGCCGGCATGATCGATAACGTGATAGAAGATATACGGAATGATGGCTAAGATCACAAAGGGCAGTTCTTTCAAAGGTGTGGTGAAATACATTACCGATGAAAAGAAAGAAACCCAAATACTCGATGCCGACGGGTTACGGTTGAAAAACCTGTCTTCCGTCATCGACAGTTTTGTAACGCAGGCAGGGATGAACGGCAGGGTATCGAAACCGGTCGGGCATATCTCCCTCGATTTTTCTGCACATGACAAGGCGAAGCTAACTAACAAGGTCATGGTAAAGATTGCACATGATTATATGAAACGCATGGGTATCACCGACACGCAATATATCATTGCCAGGCATTTCGACAGGGAACACCCGCATATCCATTTAGTGTTCAACAGAGTTGACAATAACGGCAAGACCATTTCCGACAGTAACGACCGTTACCGGAGCGAGAAGATCTGCAAGGAACTGACGCACAAGTACGGATTGTACTACTCCACCGGCAAGGAGAACGTGAAGCAGCACCGCCTGAAAGAACCCGACAAGTCCAGATACGAGATATACGAAGCCCTTAGAGCATCCGTTCCCAAATGCAAGGACTGGAAACAGTTGGTACGGGAACTTGACAGAGCAGGAATTAAAACGGAGTTCAAGGAGAAAGGCAACACGGGAGTAAGGGAGGGAGTACGGTTTAGAAAGGGAGACTATACGTTCAACGGTTCAAAAGTGGACAGGATGTTCAGCTATTCAAAAATTGACTATCAGTTAAACTTGAATGCACGGCAATCCATACACCAAAATCAGGCACAATCCGCCTCTGTCTCTACAACCATAGAATCCATCGGATCGGCATTAGGCGACCTGTTGAACATCCAACCCGGAAGCGGGTATAATGAAGATCAGGCATACACGCACCGGTATCCGAAGAAAAAGAAGAAACGCAAATACGGCCGGCAGATGTAGCTTGTCCGGTATAGTAAATCAATACGACATTACATCAGTACTTCAATGCAACATTACATCAATGCATCAATACAATAAAAAATGAAAATTATAGATATAAATGAAATATACACGCTTTTTGAAGAAATCAAGGAGCTTGTAAAAGCAGGGAATAGAAATAACACCACCATCCAACCCGAAATTGAACTGCCGGATTTATCGGCCATAACCGAACTATCCTATAAGCTGGATGAAACTATAGGTGAAATCCGTAAACCGGTTAGGACGGAGCACTACCATATTTTCACTATTGCTTCCGGCAAAGTCTTCTTTGGGGTAATTACAATATGCACTGCATTACTTATAATCTTATTTGTAATATACGACCAGCGAAAGGAAATCTTTACCTATAGAGATAACAGCCTGAAATATCGTTATATCCAAATGCAGGGTGAAATTACTCCCGCCGGATTAATCAATCTGGACAGCATTTTTGAAAACAGGCGGGATAGTGTGAAGAAGATCCGCCAACAGGTGGAGCAATACGAAGAAGCTGTTATCGAAAAAGCCAAACGGTTAGAAAGGGCGCGGCTTAAAGAACAGGAAGCGGGGCGGTTGAGAGAGGAAGCAGATAAATTAAAAAAGGAATAATTTTATGGGAAAAATGTTCTTTTAATGTGAGAGATATTTTATCTCAATTCATACTACCTTATGTTTTTAACCTTTTTATAAAAACACCTTTTTATTCGGTAAACTTCGTTATATTTGCTCTATAAAATTAAGAGATATAAAGTTATTGGGCAAATAGAGACGGCGAGCACATACATAGAGATTGTACGAATATATGTAATGAAAGATATCTACATGTCGAAATAAGGGTGATCAGGTGGATGATTTGTGGAATATAGGTCGAGATTGCTATTATTTTACAAGTAGACAAAAGGTTCTAATTATCAATAAGAGTAATGCAGGAAAACAATATAAATAAGCAAGTAAAATCAAAAAAACGGGTTGCAGATCATGGCGAAGTGTTTACGTCCGAACGAGAGGTAAATGCGATGCTTGATCTGGTAAAAGATGAAACCGAAAGAATCGATTCCCGTTTTCTTGAACCCGCTTGTGGTAATGGAAATTTTTTAGCAGAGATATTAAGCCGGAAGCTGAAAGTTGTTGAAAATAGATACGGCAAGAGTCAATTAGAGTATGAAAGATATGCAATTATTGCCGTTTCGAGTATTTATGGAGTCGAAATTCAGGAAGATAACGCCATAGAATGTCGGGAAAGGCTATTCGGGTTGTTTAATGAAAAGTACACCTCTTTGTATGGAGATAAATGTAAAGAAGAATGCCGTCAAAGTGTTCGTTTTTTGTTAAACCGGAATATCCTTTGGGGAGACGCTTTGGACTTTACAAATCCTGTAACGAAAGAGCCTATTGTTTTTTCAGAATGGAGTGCTGTAAATGGTACGCAATTGAAGAGGCGGGATTATGTGTTCCGGTTTTTAGTGGAAAAAACACACCAGTTCTCTTTATTCAATGACGAAGGAGAGGCCGCTGCCATTGACGAACCTATAAAAGATTATCCGTTGATTCACTTTTTAAAGTTGGGAGAAGATGATACAAATCAATTATAACCCCGATGTGCTGACCTGCCTTGCCAATTTGAGCAACGACGAGGTATTTACACCGCCCAATTTGGTAAATGAAATGCTTGATTTGCTACCGGCCGAATTGTGGAGTAATCCCGATGCAAGGTTTCTTGATCCGGTAACTAAAAGTGGTGTGTTTTTGCGGGAGATGGTAAAACGCCTGATGGAAGGGTTGGAAAATCAAATTCCTGATCAGCAAGAGCGTATTAACCATATTTTTACCAAACAGCTTTTTGGTATCGCTATTACGGAGCTGACCTCTTTGTTATCAAGGCGTAGTGTTTATTGTTCTAAAAAGGCCAACGGCAAATACTCCGTTTGCGAACTGTTCGATGATGAACAAGGAAACATTCGTTATGAACGTATGCAACACACTTGGCATAATGGTAAATGTACCTATTGTGGAGCCAGTCAAGAGGTATATGACCGTGATGATGACTTAGAAACCTATGCTTATAATTTTATTCACACAGATAACCCAGAGAAAATATTTAATATGAAGTTTGATGTAATAATAGGGAATCCACCTTATCAACTTAATGATGGTGGAGGAACAGGTTCAAGTGCTATACCTATTTATCATAAATTTATTCAACAAGCTAAGAAGCTTGTACCGAATTATTTATCAATGATTATTCCTGCTCGTTGGTTTACAGGTGGACGTGGAGTAGATGAATTTAGACAGGAAATGTTAAATGATAATCGAATTAAGGAAATACACGATTTTCCAAATGCTTCTGATTGTTTTCCTGGAGTAGAAATAAAGGGTGGTGTTTGTTATTTCTTGTGGGATAAGACCTATGCGGGTAAGTGTAAAGTGCATACGCATAAAGCAAATGAAATCTTATCCGTAGCTGAAAGGGATTTGCTTGAAAAGGGAGCTGAGACTTTTATTAGGTACAATGAAGCCATATCAATACTTAGAAAAGTGCAAAAATTAGAAGAGCAAAGTTTTGCAAATTTAATAAGTGCTAATGATCCTTTTGGTTTTGATGTAAGAGTTGAAGGTAGTTATAAAAGGGTTAAACCCAAATTCAGTAAAGAACCTTTTAAAGACTCTGTTCTTTTCTACTATTATGGTTGGCAAAAAGAAGGTATTGGGCATATTAATAAATCCCAAATAAAGAAAAATTTAGAATGGGTAAATGATTATAAAGTGTATATTTCAAAAGCTTATGGTGCGGGAGAGACATTTCCTCACCAGATTATAAATATCCCAATAATTGGAGAGCCTAATTCTTGTTGCACAGAATCTTATTTGGTTGTTGGCCCTTTTGCAACTAAAAGCAAGGCAATGAATGTCGCTCACTACATAAGTACTCGATTTTTTAGGTTTTTAGTTTTACTTATAAAGAATACGCAAAATGCAATGAAGAAAGTGTATTCTTTTGTACCGATTCAGGATTTCAATGAAGTTTGGACAGATGAAAAACTCTATGCCAAATACGGCTTAACGGAAGAAGAAATTAAATTTATAGAAAGTATGATACGCCCAATGGATTTGAATGGTGGAGAGTAATAGAATATGGTGAACAAAGATTTTATAAAGAGAATAAAGGAAATGAAGGATAGGGAAAAAGAAATTCACGAATTTATTTATTCTTATTTTCCAAACGAAACAACAGGAAAGGAGCGATGGTCTGAAATTTATTCTGTTATGAAATTTCTTTATAATAAACATCAACAAATTAAATCTGTGGAGAAAAATGAATCGCCGGATTTTATCGTTACCTTTAAATCAGGCGAAAAGATAGGCATAGAACATACTATGATAAAAAATGATAATATAGTATTGGGGAAGATAGAATCAACGAATGCCTTACTTGAAAAAGCTACAAGATTATTTAGGAAGAAATATCCGGAAGATAATGTGCTTGTAAATATTAGTTTTTCAGATAATTATGTTTTATTTAAAAAAGAAGAGTCAGATATTTATGCAACAGAAATAGCTGACTACGTTTACAATTACTATAGTAAGAGACAATGTAATAAACCAGATTATATTAAAAATTTAAGAATTAGCCCCCATTCCTGTGTTTCATTCCATAATCAGACATGTTGGTTTGTTGAGAATCTTAGTAGAGATATTATTCAAAAAAGACTATACAAGAAAGAAGAAAAATTGCCGAATTACAAGAAACATAATCCTGATATCAATTATTATTGGTTAGTTATGGTTCTTGCCCCAACCCCTACTTCATATGATATCGAATATTTTGATTTAGAGGGTCAAATGCAATCTGATTTTGATAAGATATTCCTCTATCGTAGCTTCGATAACAAGGTGGTTTGTGTAAAATAGATTAGCAACATTTACTATTATAGTCCATACAAATGAAAGAACAATTTTTCCCGCCTCGCCCGTTAACCAATCCGACTATCTATGCTTATGAATTGGTAGGTGTAGATACACATAAAGGTTGGATAAAAATAGGTTTTACCGACCGTGACGCCCAAATCCGTATTAAGGAGCAATTAGGCACGGCTGCCATCAAATACAAAATCGTGTTTGAAGAATCGGCAATGAAACAGGATGGCGGTTCTTTTACTGACCGTGATATTCACCGCCTTTTACGGAAAAAGGGGATCAAAAATCCCGAAGGGGAATGGTTTGTTTGCACACTGAATGAACTACGCCACGCCATACACGAAATAAAGACAGGCGAACACACTGAAGAAAACCGTAACCTCTCGTTTTGTATGCGTCCGGAACAGGAAGAAGCGGTGAATAAAACAATGGCGTATTTCAATAGCTTCAAGAATGAAAATCCCAATAAAACGCCTCACTTCCTTTGGAACGCAAAAATGCGTTTTGGGAAAACCTTTACCAGTTATCAGTTGGCAAGGAAAATGGGATGGAAAAAGATTTTGGTGCTCACATTCAAACCTGCGGTTGAAGAAGCATGGAAAGATGACCTGTTATCGCATGTGGACTTTGATGGATGGCAGTTTTATTCCAAAAACGAAGGAGAGTTGGAAGAACAAAACATTGATTTCTCGAAACCTTTGGTTTGTTTCGGTTCGTTTCAGGATTTTCTGGGAAGAAATACGCAAACGGGCGGTATTAAAACGAAAAACGAATGGGTGCATGCTATCAATTGGGACGGAGTAATTTTTGATGAATATCATTTCGGGGCCTGGCGGGAAAATGCAAAAGACTTGTTTGGTAAAGACACCGAAGCTGAGAAGGAGATTGAAGATTTCAAAAAGATAGAACAGGAAGGTTTTGCCGAAGAAGATAAGGTGGAGCATTTCGAAGAAATATTGCCGATAACTTCCGACCATTATCTCTATTTGTCGGGAACGCCATTCAGGGCAATCAATTCAGGTGAATTTATAGAAGAACAGATTTTCAACTGGACGTATTCAGATGAACAGCGAGCCAAGGAAAATTGGCAAGGAGAAAATAACCCTTACGCTTCCTTGCCAAGAATGGTAATGCTTACTTATCAATTGCCCGATTCAATTGCTCAAATTGCCATGCAAGGGGAATTTGATGGTTTTGATTTGAACATATTTTTTAAGGCGGAAGGCGAAGGACATAAAGCCCACTTCAGGTATGAAGATGAGGTACAAAAGTGGCTGGATCTAATTCGTGGTTCATTCAGTGAAACCACTGTTGATAACCTGAAAATGGGCGCAAAGAAACCCCCGCTTCCGTTTTCACATGCCCCTTTACTTAAAGTGCTGAATCATACCTTTTGGTTCTTGCCTTCGGTAGCGGCTTGTTACGCAATGGCAAACTTACTCAAACAGCGTCAAAACAAATTTTATCACGATTATACGGTAGTAGTTGCCGCAGGTACACAGGCAGGTATTGGAGTCCACGCTTTACAACCTGTTTTGAATGCGATGACCGATAATCCATTGGAATCAAAAACGATAACTCTTTCTTGCGGTAAACTGACTACCGGTGTTTCCGTAAAGCCATGGACAGGAATTTTTATGCTTCGTAATTCGTCCAGTCCTGAAACTTATTTTCAGGCAGCCTTTCGAGTACAAACACCTTGGGTTATCAAGAATCCGGACAGCAAATCACCTAATAAAGAGGAGATACTAAAAGAAGAATGTTATGTGTTTGACTTTGCCCCGAATCGTGCCTTAAAACAAATAGCTGATTATGCCTGCCGATTGAATATAAACGAATCGAATCCCGAAAAGAACGTTGAAGAATTCATCAATTTTCTTCCGGTATTGGCTTATGACGGCAGTTCAATGAAACAGGTAGATGCCGCAGGTATTTTAGATATTGCAATGAGTGGAACTACCGCAACACTCTTAGCCAGACGTTGGGAAAGCGCTTTGCTTGTAAATGTAGATAATAACACCCTTGCCCGCTTGATGGCTAATGAAGAAGCAATGAACGCATTGATGAACATTGAAGGGTTTAGAAATTTGAATCAGGATATTGAGACCATCATCAACAAATCAGAAGCAGTAAAAAAAGCCAGAAAAGAAGCCAATAATAGCGAATTAAGCCGGGAAGAAAAAAAACAGTTGTCAGAGGAAGAGAAAGAATTTAAAAGTAAACGAAAACAGATTCAGGAAAAGCTAATCAAGTTTGCTACCCGTATTCCCGTATTTATGTATCTGACAGATTATCGGGAAAGGAGTCTGAAAGACGTCATTACCAAGTTAGAACCCGGTCTCTTTAAAAAAGTAACAGGACTTGCGGTAAAGGATTTTAATTTACTGGTAAGTTTAGGCGTTTTCAACGAAACGTTAATGAATGATGCGGTTTATAAATTCAAGCGGTACGAAGATGCAAGCTTGGAATATACGGGGATCAATAAACATGAAGGCGAAGATATTGGGCTGTTTAGTACGGTACTAAGTCGAAAAGATTATGAAAGAACTTTTGTGAACGAAGATATTGAAGGATATGATAGAGAGACAACATTATAAGATACCGGAAAAAATTGTTTTCGTTAGAGGAAATATAATCCTCAAACATACATCTCCAAAGAAGTTAATAGATATTGGATGTTTATACAATGAAACAGAGATGGAGAAAATAGACCAAATCATTGAAGGTGATTTTATTATAGAAGAAAATACAGAAACCTTTGAAGATACCTATTATTATGCTTCGGGAGGTGCATCAGCTCTCGATAAAACTGGTGGATTTAATAGTCGCTATCACATTATCAAGAATTATGATAAGGCTATTGATGACATTATAACTTTATCTAATTTGAAAATTGATGAAATGGATCAACGATTGTTATATAGGATGTTATTTGCAAATATTTATTCATCAATGGAAGCATTCTTACAGGATACATGTGTATATTATTTAATGAAAGAGCAAAAATACAAAGAAGCGTTTCTTAAATCACAAGAATCATTGTCAAAAGAGAAATTTAATTTGTCTGAAATATTTGATAAAATTAATCAGATTGATTACAAGATATTGAATGCCGTTGAAAATACAGTCTTTCATCGACTATCCCCTGAAATATGTCCACTGTTTAAAAATACATTTGGAATATCATTTCCAGATTATGAATACATTGAAGATAATTTGACAATAAGACACGATATCGTTCATCGAAATGGATATTCAAAAGACAAATCGAAATTTCATATTATCAGTAAGGATAAACTTTATGAATTGATAGAGGAAGTCGATAAATTTGTACATGCATTATTTGCTGAATTTGAAAAATTAAATTGATAGGGACTTATTAATTTTTTGTTGATATATGGAGTTACTAACTTTGCTGGGACAAAAAGTTAAGCATAAAAAACTTACATTTGTCAAAGTATGAGAAAACAAAGAACACATTATGACAAGGCATTTAAAGATAATGCCGTCAAATTAAGTTTCGAGCGGAAGAATGTTTCCGAACTCGCACACGAATTGGGCATATCACCTGCACTATTGTATCGCTGGTGCAAAGAGTACCGGGAACGTGGGGAAAGCAGTTTCCCGGGCAACGGAGTCCGTTCTCGTGAAAGAGAAGCCGGAAGGGTTGCAGAACTGGAAAAACGCCTTAAAGAGGCTGAAACAGAGCGTGACATATTAAAAAAAGCCTTAGGCATCATCTCCACGAGCGATCGTTGATTTATCAATTTATAAAGGATTACAACTCGAGGGAGTGGACGATTGGGATGATGTGCAGAGTATTGAGTGTATCTCGCAGCAGTTATTACCGTTGGATTAATAACCCTATAAATAAACGAGAACAAAAGCATATGGAACTTAGCCGAGAGATTAAAGATGCATACTTCGATGCCAAGGGGCGCAACGGCAGTCCCAGGTTGGCTAAAGATTTGCAAGCATCCGGAGTCAATGTTTCCAGAACAACTGTTGCCCGTCATATGAGAAATATGGGATTGCGCAGCAAGCTTTCTAAGAAGTTTAGGGTAACCACTGATGCATCCCACAATTACAATGTAGCGCCTAATTTGCTTAACCGTGAGTTCAATCAAAAAGAACCAATGAGGGCTTGTGTGTCCGACATTACTTACATCTGCTGTAAGGATGGATTCCTTTACCTTACGTGCGTGATTGATCTTTTTGATCGAAAACTCATTGGGTGGTCTATCAGCGATAATTTGACTGCTTCCGGCACTGTCATACCGGCTATCAGGATGGCCAACCGAAACAGACCGTTTAAAGAAGGGATGATCTTTCACTCTGACAGGGGCATTCAATATGCCTGCAAACAGACCGTTAATTTGTTGCAGTACCATAGGGTAGAGCAAAGCATGAGCGGGAAAGGCAACTGTTGGGATAATGCGGTGGCTGAAAGTTTCTTTAAATCTTTCAAAACCGAGTTGATTTATGGTACCAAGCTTAAAACAAAAGAGCAGATGTGCTTGGATGTATTTGAATATATTGAATCCTGGTATAATCATAAAAGAAGATTCTCAGCATTGGGTAATTTGACTATTGATGAATTTTGGAAACAGTACAATATTAAAAAACAATTAATTAAAAATGTTGCTTAACTTATTGTCTCAAATAAGTTGGCAATTCCAATATACCGAGATGAGAAATACGGATTTAGTTATAAAAGACATAAAAGAGTTAGTTAATACCAGAGGATATATTTATGCTTTTTGCTTAATACTGTTTGAGGATTTTCATGTCAATTTAGAAACTATTCATGAAATTGATTATAGATCTAGACTTAGTGTTAAAGAAGCGACTCTAATACTAGGTTTTATAGTTCAAAATGCTATTGATTTTTCTATGCCGGATTCACCTGAATCAGTAATTGGATTAAAAGAAAAAACGTATTCTCTAATGAAAGAATTACATGTTTCTTATAGTATTCCTCAAATAGAGAAAATTAACAAGAAAATTCAACAAGTAAAAAATGGTGTTTTTACAGAAGATAGTTATAGCGAAAGATTTGACTTTTTTGTTAATGATGGAGGTATGGTAGAACCTATGTTTTATGCTGGTGATGGAGTTTATGATTTCCAGTATTTAGAATATCTTGAGGCAAAATATAAATATGACAAAGAATGGTTACTAGAGAAAAAAGATTTTGAAGCCCAAAATGCAATTAATATTGTGAGTGAAATAAAAAAAATATTGCATGAGAAATCCAGACGAGTAAATCTTGTGGGACTGCGAGAAGTAGCTCCTCAGATGGAAAAAGAAGCAAGAAAGAAATTAAAGAAAAAATATAAAGAAGAAGATTTTAAGAAATTTTTAATCAGTGCCGAATTTTACCAATATGTAAAATTATTTCCGTCTCCCCCCGGCGATAAAAGCATTAATAAGGAAACTGTTCACTCTGAAAATTGGAATTGTTTCTATCAAAATTTGTTTGACTTATTTGTTGTAAGAAAATCTCAACTAAAAAATTACGCACAAGCAGATTCCTTTATTGAAAATTTCTCATTCATTCCTGGTGGTAATATAAACAAAGACTATAAAGGTGCTGGTTGTTTTAATATTGTTAATTCAAAACCTATTGTTCGGATTGATGAAGATAGGCTTTTTGTGCCTATAAATTACTTAGTAGCAGAAGCTGTATATGAAAGTCCCTTTTACTGGATGTGCGAAGATAAAGATTATTCAGACTCTCTAGCCGAACATAGAGGAGTTGTTGGCGAGGAAATGGCTTACCAATTTCTATTTAAAATTTTTGGAGAGAAAAATACATTTAAATCTGTAATAATTACTACTCAAAAAGGACAAAGAGATACTGATATTGATGTTTTATGTATATTAGGAAGTAAAGCTTTATGTGTTCAAGTTAAATCTAAAAAACTAACGTTATCTGCAAAACGAGGAGACACAAACCAGCTTGTAAAAGATTTTAAAGGTTCTGTACAAGATGCATATAATCAGGGTCTAATTTCTCGTAATAAGATACTTGGGAATAAAGCTAAATTTTTTGATAAAAAAGGGAGAGAGATTGCTTTGTCAGAGGATATTACAGATGTTTATATTATGGGAATAACTACAGAAAACTATCCCGCCCTCACACATCAAGCCTACATTATGTTGAAAAAGGAAGAAACAGCCCCATTTCCTATTTTTCTATCAATCTTTGACTTGGAATTATTGACATATTACTTGAATGACCCCTATGATTTCCTTTATTATGTGAGACAACGGATAACTTTAATGGATTACTTTCGAGCTGATGAAGAAATGGTTTATCTTGGATACCATCTTAAGAATAAGTTGTGGCGTTTAGAAAATGCAGATTTTGTGGGGATTGATACAGATTATGGAGCTATTATTGATAGAAACTACTATCCTTTAAAGACTGGATACGACCAGTTAGTTTCTGATTCAGGTGATCCAATAAAAAATTTATGGAAAGACGAATATTTTGATAAACTATGTTCTGAGATAAAACGGCTTAAAGCATCTCAAGTTACTGATATTATTTTTCATTTATTGGATTGGTCAGGAGACAGTCGAAACAATTTAGTTACAAATATTATAAACTTAAAAAAACAAACGACTCTTGACCGAAAAATGCATACAATCTCAACTTCAACTCCACCTGATTTTGGAATTAGTTATATATCACTTGATACAGATGATAGATCTGAGCTGAGAAATAGACTCTTAAATTATTCTATGGCAAGGAAATACAGGAGTAAATGTAATGCATGGTTGGGAATTGGCTCTCTTTTTGATAGTCATCATATGATTGATTATCTGGTATATAATGATGAGTCCTGGAAGTATGATACAGATTTAGAAACTCTGGCAAGTCAATTATTAGATAGTAATAAAGATCGAAAAATATTATCCTTTGATAAGCGAAAAATCGGAAGAAATGATACATGTCCTTGTGGAAGTGGTTTGAAATTTAAGAAATGTTGTGGAAAGAATATCAACTAAGATTGCTGCTTTTTCATATTTCTCAAAAAATGCGGACAAATTGCGGACACGGAGAGAAAAAGGAAAACGCTAAATATTTTATTATTAAATATTTAGCGTTTTAAAATCGTACCCAGAGCCGGGATCGAACCGGCATGGAAGTGAATCCACTGGTGTTTGAGACCAGCGCGTCTACCAATTCCGCCATCTGGGCATTTTCGAAAAGAGACTGCAAAAATACACATTATTTTTAGATTTCAATGATAATTCCGGTCTTTTTTCAATCACCGCCGTTTATTCTCTAGAAGTTCAATTTATTTTATATCTTTAAACTTTAATTGAGCCGGAATAAAAAACAATCGTCATGATAATAACGTTATGTTTACAATGTTCCATTACGGACAAGATAATAATAGTAAATAATGTGTGTTTAATAATAAGTTATAGTCTTCACAATGAGAAACAATAGTAGTTATTGTATTATAATGGGAGGAGGCGTAGGAAGCCGTTTCTGGCCGTTCAGTAAAGAAGAAAAGCCCAAACAATTCCTTGATTTTTTCGGAACGGGCAGATCGTTGCTCCAGACAACGTTTGATCGTTTTAAAAAAATCATTCCTCCGGAAAATATTTTTATCGTTACGAATGATGCCTATGCATCTTTGACAAAGGAACAACTGCCGGAACTTGCAGAGAACCAGATCCTATTAGAGCCCATACGGCGTAATACGGCTCCTTGCATTGCTTACGCTACCTATCGGATAAAAGCAATGAACTCCGATGCAAATATCGTTGTGGCGCCGGCCGACCATCTCGTTTTAAAGGAAGAACAGTTTTTAAAAGACATCGAGAGAGGGTTGAAATTCGTTGAGCAGAATGATGTACTCCTGACTCTTGGCATTAAACCTAGCCGTCCGGAGACGGGTTATGGCTATATTCAATTGGATAAGGAGACCAAAGAGGGTATTCATAAGGTAAAGACATTCACCGAGAAGCCGAACAAAGAATTGGCCCAGGCATTCTTAGATAGTGGTGAATTTGTTTGGAATTCCGGGGTATTCCTGTGGAATGTGAACAGCATCTTGAAAGCTTTCAAAAACTATTTGCCTGACATTGTCAACCGGTTTGATGAGGGGGCCGGCATGTTTAATACTTCGGCCGAAAAAGAATTTATCAATAAGATTTTTCCTTTCTGTCAAAATATATCGATTGATTATGGCGTATTGGAAAAGGCCGACAACGTGTATGTAATCACCGGTGACTTCGGATGGTCGGACTTGGGAACGTGGGGATCCTTACATGAGGCGGTGGAGCGTGATGAAAATAACAACTCCAATCTGCATTGCAAAACGGTCTACATAGAGAGTTATGATAACATTATTACGATGAGCGACGATAAACTGGTTGTCGTACAAGGTTTAGAAGGTTATATTGTTGCGGAATCCGATAATGCGTTGCTGATCTGTAAGAAAAGTGAAGAGCAACGGATCAAGCACTTTGTCACGGATGTGAAATTCCGTTTTGGAGACGAATATATTTAACTCAAGTTTCGCAAGGGACTTTAAGGAGCTATAAATTACAAATTATAAATTACAAATTACGAATTACGAATTACAAATTAAGAACTAAGGACAGTTAGGAAGGAGGTCAGGAGTTAGAAGTGACTGTAAACTGCAAACTTTCAGACGAAATAACTTACGAATCATAAATATTTAATCGATAAACAACTGAATAGAAAAGTCGGAAAAAAGTGTAAAACCCTCTTTCCGACTTTTTGGCTATTCTCTCCCGCCGTTCGTTTAACTGATAAACAGTAACTCCCGGTATTTAGGCAGGGGCCACATTTGGTTATCGACTATCAGCTCCAACTTATCGACATGATAGCGAATAATATCGAAGAATGGAGCAACCGTGTCGTGATAAGCGATGGCTTTTTGACGGGCATCGTCTATTTTATTAGCCACTTTCCTCGCATCCACCATTGCGTTTACGTTTGTTTCTATAGTCGATATATGCGAAGCAATCTTCTCGATGAGCACGGCATCTTCTTTTGAGAGATTTCTTGCCTTCTGCTCTTCGAATACGGCCCGCATTTTAAACAAATTATCGAGCAGCATCGATTGATATTGGGTTGCAACAGGAATGATGTGATTCATCGAAAGATCGCCTAAAACGCGCGCTTCTATTTGAATCTTTTTTGTATACGTCTCCCACATTACTTCGTTACGGGCGTGTAGCTCGCGTTCGTTGAGTACGCCTAATCGCTCGAACATCTTAACCGATTGGTCCGACGTATATGCATCATAGATAAGCGGAACGCTCGTTTCGCAATCCAGTCCGCGTTTTTTCGCTTCTTCCTTCCACTCGTCGCTATAGCCGTTTCCGTCAAAGCGAATCGGTTTACATTCCTTTATATATAGCCGGATGGTATCGAAGATGGCTTCTTCTTTTTTCATCCCGGCCTTTGTCTTCTGATCGATTTCATTCTTGAAGTTGATTAATTGATTTGCAACGGCTACATTTAATGCCGTCATGGAAGCAGAGCAATTAGCCGACGAACCTACTGCTCGGAATTCAAAACGATTCCCGGTGAAGGCGAAAGGCGAAGTACGGTTGCGGTCGGTGTTGTCGATGAATACTTCGGGAATATGTGCAATACCGAGCTTCATTTTCGTCAATTCTTCCACCGTAATTTCGTCGTCTTGCGAACTCTCTTCTATACGGTCTAATATGGCGGATATCTGCGATCCTAAAAAGATCGATATGATGGCGGGCGGGGCTTCATTCGCTCCCAATCGGTGAGTGTTTTGCGCCGACATAATGGAAGCCTTCAGCAAGGCGTTGTGTTTGTATACCGCCATGAGCGTATTAACTAAAAACGTCACGAACATTAAATTCTCCGTTGGCTTTTTTCCGGGAGTAAACAACCCGATCCCGGTATTTGTCGCCAGAGACCAGTTGCAATGCTTTCCCGACCCGTTGATACCCGCAAAAGGCTTCTCATGCAACAAGAGTTTGAAATGATGCTTGGTTGCGATTTTCTCCATTAAAATCATGATCAACAGATTCTGATCGACCGCCAAGTTCGTTTCTCCATAAATGGGCGCGAGTTCAAATTGATTGGGTGCAACTTCATTATGACGCGTTTTCAAGGGAATGCCATATTTGTAGGCTTCATATTCGACTTCCCGCATGAAAGCGGCTACCCGGGGAGGAATGGCACCGAAGTAATGATCTTCCAACTGCTGATTCTTGGCGCTTTCGTGCCCCATGAGTGTTCTGTCCGTCAGATTCAGGTCGGGGCGGGCATTGTAAAGCGCTTCGTCGACCAGAAAATATTCCTGTTCCCATCCCAGATAAGAATACACTTTCTTTATATTCGAATCGAACAGCTTGCAGACACCTACGGCCGCCTTATCTATGGCGGATAACGCTTTTAAGAGCGGGGTTTTATAATCCAACGCTTCCCCGGTGTAAGAAATGAAAACCGTAGGAATACAAAGCGTGTCGTCTATAATGAAAGCGGGCGAGGAAGGATCCCACGCCGTATAACCGCGCGCTTCGAACGTATTTCGTATGCCACCGCTTGGGAAGCTCGATGCATCCGGTTCCTGTTGAGCAAGCAGCCCGCCGGGAAAGCGCTCGATAATGCCTCCGCCGGGGCCGTTTATGTAATCAATAAAGGAATCATGTTTTTCCGCAGTACCTCTTGTCAAGGGTTGGAACCAATGTGTGTAGTGGGTGGCTCCCCTTTCCATCGCCCATATCTTCATGCCGGCAGCCACGTGGTCGGCGATTTCCCGCTGCAAAACTCCTCCCTGATCAATGGCTTCGAGAACTATTTTTAGGGTTTCTTTCGAAAGATACTTCGACATTTGTGTCCTATTGAACACATATTTACCGAAGTTCTCCGAGGGTAACTTGTCCGGAATCGGAACGTCCACCGGAACTCTCTCCGATGCTTTGACGACTGCTTTAAATCTGAGTGTTGACATATAGTTTATTATAGAGGATTTCGAAACGGCATGCCTTGGTGTGCCAAGCCGTGTTGTTATTTCCTGCAAAGGAAGTCATTTTTATAAAAATATGAAAATTCCAATCAGAAAATATGACTTTTGCGATAATTTTGTTATCGTCGTAACCTTAAAAGAAAGACTTTATTTTTCTTCGCATATATTTTATCCCCAGCCAGATTCCTGAGAATGAAACACACGCACCCCCAAGACATAGGAGCCAAATAGCGATAGTCCAAAGAACAGGCCGTTCGACTAACCATTTGATATTAAGATAATGTAGTCCGCTGAAAATCCATTTCTTTGCTTTTCGGCTCTGATTGAAGTATTTGAAGTCACCTGTTTTTGGGTTTATATAATAAATGCTGTTATCCGCATTCTCAACTTTTATCTTGTAAATCGGAAGCGGTAAACTTCTTTCTTTCGACAGATAATATTCATCATATTCATTTATGAGCGTAGTAGACATAAGCTCACTTGTTTTGTGTATGCTTTGGACCGCTTTTTCCACAACCGACGGTTGCAGGTATAATTCTTTCACGTCGGAAGAAGAAGCGTCTATGCGTATTTCTTTGTTGCCTACCACAATATTATAGATTGGAACCTCTTGAAAGTGTTCCCATTCGATAGATTTAATATCCGGATATTTTTTTGCAAGAATGCGGTAGTCCAATTTATAAGAATCCGCGGATAGATATTTTCCTCTTAACTGTGAACTGCTGACTCTGTAATCGCCATGCGTTTTAATTACCCATGAAGGAATTCGTTGTAAGGCCATCGCTCCACTAAAGGCAAATGTGGCAAGGAAAATACCGAAAATAAGTCCTAAAATATGATGCCATTTATACCAATAATTTTTATAGGGACTTCCAATTCTTCTTTTCGCTTTATATTTTCGGTATGTGATATATACCCCAAGGTATATTCCGGATAAAGCTGCGATTAGAGCGATTACACCTCCGATGGTTAATAAAGTAGTCCATGTCTTCGTGTTTTTTCGTATAGCCGGGATGTAGAATTTGTGAGGAATGGCCCCTATAAATGCTCTAAAACGTTGACCTTTATCGGTAAATTGTTGTACTTCCCCTGTTCGGGAAGATATGTATAGTTGATGTTTTTGTTTGTCGTTGAAGTAAAACTTATAGATAGGCATTTCTGCTTTATAGCGCGAATACATAATCCACTGGTCACGTTCTGTCAATGTATCAATTTTGATAATCGGTGCATCCACCCATTTCTTTGCTGTGTGTTCTATGCTTTCCCATGTCAGAGGATTTACCGCTTTGAGTGTATCGCTACAGATAGTATAGGCACGATCATTCGTTTTTACTGTAAATAAAGTTTGACCTCGAAAATATCTTACGCTGAGTTTTTTTATCGTTTTGCCGGACTCAGGAAGTCGTACTAAAATGGAGTTGATATCAGGCAATGAATCGGGCAAGGCATCCATATTTTCATATTTTTGCGACGGGCTTACATTGGGGAAAGGATAATATATCAATACCAAACCCGAAATGAACCACATAAAGAAAAACAAACTGATGATTGTTCCCGTTATCCGATGCAATGAAAACATAAATGCCCTGACCTTCTTCATTTTTTATTGTTTATGGAGGGTTTAATCCATTAATGCGACAATACGCTCGAAACTGTAACCTGTTTTGATTGGTTTACCTTTCGTCAGGTTTCCTGTCGGGATGTCGTAAATATAAATCAAAGGAGCCGCTTTTTCCGGATTAACGCCAATGTATGCTTTGTTTCCTAAGACAATCGAACGTTGAGAGAAATTACCTTTACTATGTGGAAGAGGTAATCTTTCAAGTTTATCGGTGTTCAGATCAAGGATCGCATAATAACAGTTAGCTCCCGTAGCCCCCCATCCTGGAGCGCCGGTATACTCCGGATCCATAATATAGAGTAACGCTTTTCCGGAGGTTAAATATTCGGCTGTAATAATTTTTCCTTTTCCTCCCGATGAGGTACGATATCCTAAATACGTTTTATCAAAGTCTGTTGCATCTTTTTTGATGCGGGCTAAGGCTCCGAACTGTTGTGTCGTACTTGGCGCACCTGGAATAACGGTATTGCAAGCGATGTAATAATCTTCTTTTTCATCAAAAAAAGACTTGCTTTGTAACAATTCTCCGTAAGCAGTACCTGCCATCATTTCAGCACGGTTCTCCGTGGCGCCTTTCTCGCCGCGCAACGTGAAAACGGCCGCGTGGCGAAGGCCGTCTTTCGCTTTGAAATAATACTTGTTGACGATGTTGTTGTGCGGCACGTGGCAATCGTTGCACGTGGTGTTGCCCCCGTGCGAACTATGCATCCAAGTAGCGTAGTAGGGGCTCATGATGTGGCAGTTGACGCAGGCCGAAGGATCATCGGACAAATAGCTGTATGCGCGCGAGGCAAAGAAAGTGTATATAAATAAACCCACGAAAGCTCCGGTAATGATGATTGCCGGATAGCGCCAACCTCCCCGCGGCTTTATCTCTCGCCAGATGTTTCGTAATCTATTCATGACCGGTTTTCTATGCTAGAGTATTCATTATTCAAGTTTCGTAAGTTGTGTCGTTGCAACTAAGAATCTTTTTAAATTTCTTTCGCGATTCAAAAAGAATTATTTTTTAGCAGTGTTCTTTCTCGTTTTGGCGATAATAGCGGGCTATTTGAGCCAAATAAGAGGAAGAAGAATACAAAAAAGAAACTTTTTGAAGGCGAAGAATAGTTTAATTACAGTCTTCGTAAGAAATTTAAACAGTTTCTAAATGTTTCTGATTTAGTTGCAACCATTTCAACTTATTATTTCCGTAAAAATAGCCTTCTTCTGCTGAAAAAAGTGTAATAAATATGACGAATAGGAAAAAAAGATGTATTTTCGTAAGGGAAACGCCTATTCATCCGATAGTTATTTAAAAATAATATGACAAACCAACATTCATCCGCATACGGTCCGCTCATATTCAAGTGTCCGCTCTGTAGTTCCATCCCTCCCGAGCGGCGTGAAGAGTTTCTTCAAGATGTGCGTTATACGCTCAAACGGTATGGTAAAGGGGATATGCTTTTTGCTCAGGGAGCGGAATATAAAATGTTGTATATCTTGATACAAGGCGAAGTGCGTACCGAAATGTCCGATGAAAAGGGAGACTTTATGGAGGTTGCGCATCTTAAAGCTCCCAACCCGCTGGCTCCCGCATTTTTGTTTGCCGATGATAACCATTCGCCTGTTACGGCGATAGGGTTTACCGACTGTGCGGCCATTTTGATTCCGAAGGAGAACGTGTATTTCTTAATCCGGAAGTATGACGCGTTCAGGGATGCTTTTCTGATGTTCGTGTCGAATAAAGTCGTTCATTTAACCGAGAAATTGCGGTTGGTTTCGTTGCGCACCATTCGTGCGAAGCTGGCGTATTACATCCTCAAAGAGTCGAAAGGCGAACGCGTGTGCCAACTGAAAATATCGAAGCAAGACCTGGCGCACTTGTTCGGTGTTTCGCGTCCGGCTCTGGTGAATGTGATGATGCAACTGGCGGAGGAGGGAATTATTGGCGTAGACGGTCGCACAATCGATATTCTCCGCCGCGGCGATTTGCAGAGAATGCTGTAAGAATCTCCCGGATAATACTTGTGAAATAAAGAAGATTCTGTATTTTTGTTCTACTAAAACAATTAAGTATGTCAACACTTGTAAGTATGTCAACACTTGATCGCAATACAATTATTCAACAAATAAAGAAAGTCAAGGAGGAAGTCGTGCCGGAAAGTAAATTGATTCTTTTCGGTTCCCAAGCGCGAGGCGACGCCGGTCCCGATTCGGATTGGGATCTATTGATTTTAGTAGATAAAGATGTTCTTAGCCCGTCTGATTTCGACCGGCTTGCTTATCCGTTTGTGCGCGTAGGATGGGATTTCGGAGCCTATTTTAGTATGAAGCTTTATACGCTTTCGGAATGGATGAAGAGAGAGGGTACTCTTTTTTTTAAAAATGTAGAAGCGGAAGGTATTGAGTTATGAAATTAACGGATGAAGAGAAAGCGGCTCTTATACATAACCGTGTTAACCGGGCGTTCGAAACGTGGCAGGAGGCGAAAGGTATTATTGCTAATGAATATTGGTATGCAGCTGCTAATCGAATGTATTATGCCTGTTATTATATGACCAGCGCTCTATTACTGAAAAATAATTATTTTGCATCCACTCATTCCGGTGTAATTCGTTTGCTTGGTCTGCACTTTATTCGCACCGGTATTATAAGCGATGAATGGGGAAGTTTCTACAGCCGGCTTTTTGAGTTACGTCAATCCGGCGATTATGATGATTGGGCCATTCTCGGTGCAGATGATATTTTACCGTTAGTGGACAAAGTGGAAGGTTACCTTCAAGAACTTTACCGGTTGATTTAGGAAGATCAATAATTAGCAAATTAGCCAATTCGCACATCGTCTTTCTCCGACGGGAAAATTTTTTGAAAAATTTTCTTTGTTTTCCGAAAAAACCGTATCTTTACCGCGTTAATTCACGATGCCAGCCGTTTCATATACGACTCACCGCTATAAAATTACTTTTTAATTTATAGAATATGAAACATAGTAATATACCGCTTATTTTGGAGAAGCCCGGCCGTCGGATATAAACGACGCAGGCACGCTTGCCCGCCGCACGACGGCAATTATCCCTTAGTGTTTTGTGTGTTAAGGTCGTTCAATGGACGCTGAGACCCTTTCAATGTTCGTCTCCGGTCATTCATTGAACGCTGCGACTGCCTCAATGGCAGATTTGGGTGACGTAGTGGCATCTTTGGCTGCCTCAATGGCAGGTCAAGGTCGTTCAATGCTATCTCGAACTGCTTCAATGGCAGGTTTTGGTGACACAGTGGCAGCTTTAACTGCTTCATTGTCAGTTTTAGGTCGTTCAGCGGCATCTTGAAGCCGTTCAGCGACATCTTGAAGGGATGCAGTGATAAAATCATTCCATGCACCCGTCATTTTATGTCCTGCGGAGGCTCCCATAAGGGATGTTCTTCCGCCATTTATCCATTCATATCAATTTTTAATAAGATGACTAGACATCAAATAAATCAAACCAATACAATGGAAAGAGTCGATGAAATGATGACTCTCAGAGCAAGTAAAATAACCGGCAATGAGCCGTTGATAAACTGTCATGTACAGTTAAAAGCGATTATTACGGATGTGCATACCGACCATCAGCGGCAGGTAATCAATCAAAAGGGATATACCGCCGTCAAGAATAAACAACGCAAAGACCTCGAAAACATCGTTTTTAAAGTCGCCAACGGAACGCATGCGTATGCGGTGGTTCAGAAAGACCTTAAGCTCATTGCCCTATCGACCGTGACGCGTTCCTACTTAAATCGTTGCCGCGAAAGCGATTTAGTGGCGGAGGCGAAGACCATCCGCGACGCGGCCGCACCCTTAGCCGAATCGTTGGTGGCGCAGGGGATAACGGCCGACGACCTTACCGCATTGGATAAGGGTCTCGAGTCGTTTCCGCTTCAGGAACCCGGGCGTGGGGCTTTGAGGGCATTTAAGAAGCAAGCGACTGTCGATTTGGCGCTGAAGGTGAAAGAAGGTATGGATTTACTGCACAACGAGATGGACGTGCTGATGTTGCCGTACTTGTCTTCCGACCCGACGTTCTACGGCGAATACAAGAATGCCCGCATCATTGTAGATGTTTCCGGCGGGCAAAGCGACCAAAAGAAAGAGCCGGAAAAATAGGATGATGAAGGATGAAGCATGATGTATGAATTCAGTCGAAGGACAGAAGACCGGTGACTCATCATTTCATACATCATCATTCATCCTTTTTTTTGCTCTCTTTTTCCCGGATACAAGAAAGTTTTGTACCTTTGAATCTTTAAACAGATAAAATAAAGTAGAAGAAAATGGCATTATCA
This sequence comes from Limibacterium fermenti, assembly GCF_041902845.1. Taxonomy (GTDB): domain Bacteria; phylum Bacteroidota; class Bacteroidia; order Bacteroidales; family Dysgonomonadaceae; genus Limibacterium; species Limibacterium fermenti. The sequence continues at coordinate 3,645,454 of NZ_CP159486.1, read as the reverse complement.
ATAGGAGATAAAATTCCCGGGATATTGGGTCTCGATCAAGAAGGAAAAGAACTGAAAGCAAGCGATTTCAAAGGCAAAAAACTCGCCTTGTATTTTTATCCGAAAGACAATACGCCGGGCTGCACCGCCCAGGCTTGCAGTCTGCGCGACGGATACAAGGACTTGTTAAAGGCCGGTATTCAGATAGTCGGCGTCAGTGTCGACGATGCCGCTTCGCATAAAAAGTTTATCGCGAAGCAAAAGCTTCCTTTCCCCTTGATTACCGACACCGAAAAAAAACTTGTCGAGCATTTCGGCGTATGGCGCGAAAAATCGATGATGGGAAAGAAATATATGGGAACCGTGCGCACCACTTTTTTGGTGGATGAAAACGGCGTCATCTCTCATATCATCGAAGGGCGCAATGTCGATACGCAAGACCATGCGGAGCAGATACTGAAAATAATTGACAATTGACAATCCTTAATTCGTAATTTGTAATTCGTAATTAGTAATTTGTAATTAGTAATTTGTAATTAATTTACACAATGGCAGAAGATAAAGACAACAAAAACAACGCAAGTGAGAAGCTGAAAGCATTGCGCGCGGCGATGGATAAGATCGAAAAAACGTACGGAAAGGGAGCTATCATGAAGATGGGGGATGAAGAAATAGAACCCGTTGATGTGATCTCTACCGGTTCCATCGGCTTAAATGCGGCGCTGGGAGTAGGCGGTTATCCGCGCGGGCGTATCATTGAAATATACGGCCCGGAGTCTTCGGGTAAAACCACGTTGGCTATCCATGCCATTGCGGAAGCGCAAAAGGTGGGTGGAGTGGCCGCTTTTATCGATGCGGAGCACGCCTTCGACCGTCTCTATGCGAAAAACCTGGGCGTAAATACCGATGAGCTCCTTATTTCCCAGCCCAGCAGCGGAGAAGAAGCGTTGGAGATTGCCGAACAGCTCATCCGTTCTTCGGCCGTGGATATCGTGGTCATCGACTCGGTTGCGGCGCTTACGCCGAAAAAAGAAATCGAGGGCGATATGGGCGATTCGAATGTGGGTTTGCAAGCCCGGTTGATGTCGCAGGCTCTTCGAAAGCTGGCTTCGACCATCAGTAAGACCAAAACCACGTGTATTTTCATCAACCAGTTGCGCGAGAAAATCGGCGTCATGTTCGGCAGTCCCGAAACGACCACCGGCGGAAACGCGTTGAAGTTTTATGCCTCGGTGCGACTCGACATCCGTCGCGGAACACAGTTGAAAGACGGAGACAAGGTCATCGGTAACGAAACCCGGGTAAAAGTCGTCAAGAATAAGGTCGCCCCGCCCTTCCGCAAGGCTGAGTTCGATATTATGTACGGCGAAGGTATTTCTCGGGAAGGAGAGATAATCGATCAAGGTGTCGAACTCAATATCGTCAAGAAGAGCGGGTCGTGGTTCAGTTACAACGAAACCAAACTCGGACAGGGGCGCGATGCCGCCAAACAAACGCTCAAGGACAATCCCGAACTGATGGAGGAACTCGAAACGTTGGTCTTCGAAGCCTTGAAAGGAAAGAAATAAATGATTGAAATCACCGGGGTATCTTATTAAACGATGCCCCGGTAATAAAATCGTAGACGATGGACGGTGATACATTAGATAAAAAATAGAATTGATTCAATGGATTTCCACCATAGAATAAAGGAACACGAAATTCAAATGAAACCCCGGTTACCGGTCTCCGGTCTTCAGTCTTCGGTCTCCAGTCACTGGTCTCCGGTCTTTAGACTTCATTTGTAATTTGTCATTCGTAATTGTCCAATGTCTCCAGTCTTTAGACTTCATTCTTCATTCGTCATTTGTAATTTGTCATTCGTCATTTGTAATTTGTAATTTGTAATTCGTCATTTGTCATTCGTAATTTGTTATTGTCCAATGTCCCTTTCTCTCTCCGTCTATTTATATCCGTGTTCGTGTACCGTTTGCACCGCCCGTCCCGACGGGTCGGCATTTTTCCGGAATGCCTCATCCCATTTTAGGGCGACCGGCGTGCTGCACGCAACCGACGGAACCGACGGCACGCACTTCGCCGCCGAATCGGACGGAAAGAGTTCCGAATAAATGCTCCGGTACATATATTCCTCTTTGTTGAGCGGCGGATGAATCGGAAAACGATAACGCACGTTCGCCATTTGTTCGTCCGTGACCCTCTTATCGGCAACCGCCTTCAGCGTGTCGATCCAATTGTATCCCACACCGTCGGAGAACTGTTCCTTCTGGCGCCACACGATCTCTTCCGGCAAATCCTTTTCAAACGCCTTCCGAAGGATATATTTCTCAATCTTTCCCTTACCGATCCTCTTGTCTTCCGGATTCAGGCGCATCGCCACATCGATAAACTCCTTGTCGAGAAACGGCACACGCCCTTCCACGCCCCATGCCGCCAGCGATTTATTCGCCCTCAGGCAGTCGTATTGATGCAATTTACCCAACTTCCGCACTGTTTCTTGATGAAACTCTTTTGCGTCGGGCGCCTTGTGAAAGTACAGATACCCGCCGAAGAGCTCGTCGGCGCCTTCTCCTGACAGCACCATCTTCACGCCCATCGATTTGATGTAGCGTGCCAGCAGATACATCGGCGTACTGGCGCGTACCGTTGTTACATCGTATGTTTCGATATGATAAATCACATCTCGGATGGCATCCAACCCTTCCTGAATCGTATAATGAAGCTCGTGATGAACCGTCCCGATGTGGCGGGCGACTTTGGCGGCGGCCTTTAAATCGGGCGAGCCTTCCAACCCGATCGCGAACGAATGCAATTGCGGCCACCAGGCATCTTCTTGATTATTCGTCTCGATGCGTTTCGCGGCGAACTTTTTGGCGACGGCGGCAATGATGGAACTGTCCAGTCCGCCCGAAAGCAATACCCCGTAAGGGACGTCGCTCATCAGTTGACGTTCCACGGCGTCTTCCAACGCCTTGCGCAACGCCTCCCCATCGGAAACGTTGTCTTTTACGCATTCGTAATCCGTCCAGTCGCGGTGATACCATTTCACCGCCTTTCCGTCGGGGCTGTAATAATACTGTCCCGGCAGGAACTCCTCTATTTGCGTGCAATATCCCTCCAGGGCTTTCAGTTCGGAGGCGACATAGAAGGCTCCGTCTTTGTCCCATCCCTGGTAAAGGGGAATCACGCCGATGGGATCGCGCCCGATCAGAAAGCGGTTCTGTTCCCGGTCGTACAGGGCGAACGCATAGATTCCGTTCAGGTCTTCCAGAAAGTCCGGGCCCTTGTCGCGGTACAAGGCCAGAATCACTTCGCAGTCCGACTGCGTAAGGAACTCATAACGGCCGGCATACCGTTCGCGAATTTCGCGATGGTTGTATATCTCGCCGTTGACCGCCAGCACCAACTTGCCGTCCTTGCTGTACAGCGGTTGTTTGCCCGAAGCGGGATCGACGATTGCCAGGCGTTCATGCGCCAGGATGGCGTGCTCGTCGGCGAAAATGCCCGACCAGTCCGGCCCCCGGTGGCGCAGCTTTTTCGACATTTTGAGTAATTGCGTCCGGAGGCTTTCTTCGGATGTTTTAATATTGAATGTACAAACGATTCCACACATAGTGTTTGATTTTTTAAATGGAGACTCTTTCAAAAGAACGTCATTCCGCGCCCGGCGCATTCTGCCGTTATTCCACGCTTGACTCGGAATCCCCTGATACAGGTAGATTGCGGATCAGGTACGCAATGGCAGGAAGGCGAAGCAAGTTCGCAATGACCAACGTTAAACGAGTAGTTTTTGGTGAATATGTTCCGCGACCTTCCGTCCCGATGCGATGGCGCGGACCACCAAGCTGGCGCCCGTCGACGCATCGCCCGTCGCGAATATTTTCGGGACGGACGTCTGTCCGGCGGTGTCGACGGCTACATTCCCCCGGGCATCGTAGGCAACGCCGAGTTCATCGAGCAGCCCTGCGTGTACCGGATGCACGAAGCCTAAAGCCAGCAATACCAAGTCGGCTTTCATCACTTCCGTTGGGCCGGTCGGAACCATTTTCATCCGTCCGTTTTCGTCTTTCTCCCAACGCACTTCTTCCACGACCGCTTCCCTCACCTGTCCGTTTTCACCGTTGAAAGACACGGTGTTGAGCGCCCATCGGCGTTCGCAGCCTTCTTCGTGCGAAGAAGAGGTCTTGAGGATATGGGGATAATAAGGCCACGGAGTCGCCGGATTCTTGCCCACCGGCGGCTTCGGCATGATTTCGATTTGCGTGACTTGAAGCGCCCGTTGGCGGATGGAGGTGCCCACACAATCCGATCCGGTGTCGCCCCCGCCGATGACCAATACGTGTTTGTTGCGGGCGGAGATCTTTTCGGAAAACGTGAGTTCTTCCTCCATCAGCAGTTCGTTCTCCTGCGACAGGAAATCCATGGCGAAATAGATTCCCTTCAAATCCCTTCCGGGCGGGTCGATGTTCCTCGGATGTCCTGCGCCGATGGCGATACATACCGCATCGTAGTCGGCCAAAAGACGGCTGCCGGGAATATCTTTCCCTATTTCGGTCTGTGTTTGGAAGACGATGCCTTCTTCTATCAACTGTGTCAGCCGGCGGTCGATGACATTTTTCGCCAGCTTGAAGTTGGGTATCCCGTAGCGAAGCAACCCGCCGACGCTCCGGCTTTTTTCGAAAACCGTCACGTGGTGCCCTTTGCGGTTGAGCTGTTGCGCCGCCGCCATGCCTGCCGGTCCCGAACCGATCACGGCTACTTTGCGTCCCGTGCGGTGTGCCGGCGCCTGTGCTTTTATCAGCCCTTCGTTAAAGGCTACTTCGGTGACGGCCGCTTCGTTTTCGCGTATCGTTACCGGAGCCTCATGCAGCGACAAGACGCACGATTTTTCGCAAGGGGCGGGGCAAATCCTCCCGGTGAAGTCGGGGAAGTTATTCGTTTCGTGTAATATTTCGATCGCTTTCTTCCAGTTGCCTTTGTAAATAAGATCCTGCCATTCGGGCATTTTGTTCCCCAACGGGCAACCCCACTGGCAAAACGGAATGCCGCAATCCATACACCGCGAGGCCTGTAGTTTGCGATCCTCGCGATGAAGTGTTTGCTCGACTTCCCCGAAGTCGTATATTCGCTCGCTTACCGGACGATATCCGGCCTCTTTGCGCGGTATCGTCATAAATGCTTTCGGATTTCCCATAATCAATAATCCCTTTCTACGGTTTCCAGTTTTTGGTTCAGTTGAGCCATCTTCTCCTCATGCAGTATTTTCTTATACTCGATGGGAATGACTTTGATAAACTGTTCGACGGAGTGGCTCCAGTCGTCCAGTATCCGTTTTGCCAGCGGGCTGTTCGTGTATTGGAAGTGGCGCGATACAAGGCTTTTCAGTTCCCTGTTGTCCGCAGCGTCTTCGATGAGCGAAAGCTCGACCATCTCCATATTGCAATAATAGTCGAAGTCGCCTTTTTCATCCCATACATACGCGATGCCGCCGCTCATCCCCGCGGCGAAATTCCGGCCGGTAGGGCCGAGGACTACCACGCGTCCTCCGGTCATATATTCGCAGCAATGGTCGCCCGTGCCTTCCACCACCGCCGTGGCGCCGGAGTTGCGCACGCCGAAGCGTTCGCCGGCGATGCCGTTGATAAACACTTCGCCCGAGGTAGCGCCATAGAGCGAGGTGTTTCCGCAAATGATGTTCTCTTCGGGTTGGAAACGGCTCCCTTTCGGGGGCGTGACAATAATGCGCCCGCCCGAAAGGCCTTTGCCCAGATAATCGTTCGTGTCGCCCGACAGGTAAAACGAAACGCCTTTGGCCAGAAACGCGCCGAAGCTTTGTCCGGCGGTGCCTTCGAAGAAGGCCGATACGGTGTCGTTGGGCAGTCCCTTGTGCCCGTATCGTTTGGCTATCTGTCCCGACAGCATGGCGCCGACAGCCCGGTCGGTGTTTTTGACCTTCGATTTCATCCCGGCCGGCAACGAGAAGTCAAGTGCCGGTTGGGCTTCGAGGATAAGCTTCTGATCGAGTACATCTTCTGTCTTATGCCTTTGGGCCGTCACTTTCCGGATAGCATAACGAGCCGCTTCTTCGGGATAATAGATGATTTTCGACAAGTCGATCTTTTCCGTTTTCGGATGCTCCGGGAAGTGCTTTCGGACAAGGAGGTCCGATCTGCCGATGGCTTCGTCCAACGTTTTGAATCCTAACCGGGCCAGATTCTCCCGGACGTTTTCGGCCAGGAAACGGAAGTAGGTCACCAGATATTCATGTTGTCCCGTAAAGCGTTTGCGCAACGTTTCGTCCTGTGTCGCCACTCCTACCGGGCAGGTATTCAAATGACACTTGCGCATCATCACACATCCCAGTACGATGAGGGCGCTGGTGGCAAAACCGAATTCTTCGGCTCCCAGCATGGCGGCGATGAGGATATCCCTTCCGGTTTTTAACTGTCCGTCGGTTTGCAACTTGACCACGCCGCGCAGATTGTTCATCACCAGTGTTTGCTGCGTTTCCGCCAATCCTATTTCCAGCGGCAGTCCGGCGTGCTTAATCGAACTGGAAGGGCTTGCCCCGGTACCTCCTTCGGCTCCGCTGATCACAATCAGGTCGGCTTTCGCCTTGGCCACTCCCGCGGCAATCGTTCCCACGCCGCTTTCCGATACCAACTTGACGCTGACCGTCGCTTCCGGATTGACGTTCTTCAAGTCGAAGATCAATTGTGCCAAATCTTCAATGGAATAAATGTCGTGATGAGGCGGCGGTGAAATAAGCGAGATGCCGGCAATGGAATGCCGTGTGCGCGCAATCACCTTGTCCACCTTGTAGCCGGGTAACTGTCCCCCTTCGCCCGGCTTGGCGCCTTGGGCTATTTTTATCTGTATCTCGTCGGCGTTCACCAGATATTCGGTGGTCACACCGAAGCGTCCCGAAGCGATTTGTTTGATGGCGCTGCGGGTCGATAATCCGTCGGCGCGTTTTTTATACCGTTCGGGATCCTCGCCTCCTTCGCCCGTATTGCTTCTTCCGCCGATGAGGTTCATGGCCATCGCCATGGCCTGATGCGCCTCGAGGCTGATCGATCCGTACGACATGGCGCCCGTACAAAACCGCTTCATGATGTTTTCTACGGGTTCTACCTCCGCCACATCGATCGGATGGGTCTTGTAATCGAGCAAATCACGGATGAAAGCCGGCGCGGGTTTATTGTCCACCAAATCGACATACCGTTTAAATTCGTCATAGTTCCCCGTGCGGGTCGCTATTTGCAGCCGTGCAATGGTTTCGGGGTTCCAGGCGTGGTATTCTCCTTCCACCCGGAAGGCGTACAGTCCCGGATTTTTCAAGTGTAACGCTTCATTGCGCTCCGTATCGAACGCTTCCCGGAAAGGCGTTAGCACTTCCCGGGCGATATCGTCCATATCGATGCCTTCTATTTTCGAAGAGATATCCTTGAAATACGCATTCAGCACGCTCGAAGAGATGCCGAGCGCTTCAAAGATATGCGCTCCGCGATAACTCCTCAACGTGGAGTTGCCCATCTTCGATAATACTTTGAGCAGCCCCTTATTGATCGCCTTGATGTAATTCTTCTTCGCCGTTTCGATGTCGAGTTGTATTTCTCCCGCCTGCACTTTACGGTTGAGTATCGCAAAAGCGAGGTAAGGATTGATCGCGTTGGCCCCGAATCCCAATAGCAGGGCGAAGTGCATGACTTCGCGGGGCTCGGCGCTTTCGACCACGATATCGATTTGCATCCGCTTACGTTTCTCGACTAAATGTTGGTGAACGGCGGAAGTCGCCAGTAACGATGGGATGGGGGCATGGCGGGCATCCATCCCCCGGTCGCTCAATACGATATAGTTTTTGCCGTCGTCCACCGCATTTTCAACGGCGAGGCACACTTCCCGTATGGCTTTGGCCAGTCCCTCGCTTCCGCTTTCGGGATCGAAAAGGATGGGCACCACCGCTGTCGAGAATCCTTTATAACGGAGATTGGAAAGGATGTCGAACTGGGTATTGCTCAATACCGGGCTTTTGATTTTGACGATCTTCGACAAGGCCGGAATCGTGTCCAGCAGGTTTTGATGAATCGCCCCGATATAACCGGTAAGCGACATCACCAGTTCTTCTCGGATAGGATCGATGGGCGGGTTGGTGACTTGCGCGAACTGTTGCCGGAAATAGGCGAAGAGCCGTTGAGGTTTCTCCGAGAAGGCCGCTAATGTCACATCATTCCCCATCGACGAAATGGGCTCTTTCCCTTCCGCCGCCATGGGAAGCAGTAATTTTTCAATATCTTCTACCGTATAACCGAACGCCGTCAACCATTTTTCGTAATCGGCGATGTCATTGCCGGCGCTTCGTCCTGAAGACAGATTATCGAGGTGGACACAGTTTTTGTTCAGCCATTCGCGGTAAGGATACGCCGAAGCCAGTTCTCCCTTGAGCTCCTCGTCCGTAAAGATGGTGCCGTTAAGGGTGTCGACCAGGAGCATTTTGCCGGGTTTCAACCGGCCGCGTGCCTGGATGTTCGCGGCATCGATATTCAACGTCCCTGTTTCGGAAGCGATGATAAGCGTTCCGTCGCGGGTTACGGTATATCGTGCGGGGCGGAGGCCGTTGCGGTCGAGCATGCCTCCTGCATAACGTCCGTCGCTGAAAAGGAGCGTGGCGGGGCCGTCCCACGGTTCCATTAGCATGCTGTGGTATTCGTAGAATGCTTTCAACTCGTCCGAAATCGGATTTTTATCGTTGAAGCTTTCCGGTACCAGCATGGCCATGGCATGGGGAAGCGTCTTACCCGATACGGCTAGGAATTCGAGCACATTGTCGATGGAGGCGCTGTCGCTCATTCGTGGCTGCACGATCGGATATAATTCCTGCAAGTCTCCCAATAGCTCCGATTTCAACACGCTCTCGCGGCTTTCCATCCATTGCCTGTTCCCGCGAATGGTGTTGATCTCTCCGTTGTGTGCCAGCATCCGGAAGGGCTGTGCGAGATCCCACGTGGGGAGCGTGTTGGTGCTGAAACGCGAATGAACGAGCGCGATGCGGCTGGTGAAATTTGCATCGGACAGGTCGGGAAAGTATTGCCGCAACTGCATCGACGAAAGCATGCCTTTATAAATCATCCGTTTGGTGGAAAGGCTGACGATATAAAACGATCGCTCCGCCGCCACATCCGATAGGGCGATGGCTTTCTCTATTTTCTTCCGCACGATATAGAGTTTCCGCTCCAACTCTTCGGGCGATACGAATCCGGCGACAAACAGTTGTTTGATATCCGGTTCGTTCGACAGGGCGATTTCTCCGAGGCATTCGCTGTTCACCGGAACATCGCGTACATGGATCAGGGTGAGTCCTTCGTCTTTTATTTTTTTACGGATAACGTCTAAGCAGAACGATTTCCGCTTATCGTCTTTCGGCAAAAACACCAGACCCGTGCCGTATCGCCCTTCTGCCGGAACGGCAATGCCGTGGAGAAGAATAAACTCGTGGGGAATCTGCACCATGATGCCTGCTCCGTCACCGGTAATATTGTCGGCGCTTTCGGCGCCCCGGTGTACCATATTTTCCAGTACTTGTAATCCTTCTTCCACGATGCGGTGCGACTTTACGCCGGTGAGCGTCGTCACAAGCCCCACACCGCAAGCGTCGTGCTCGTTGTCGAAAGAATACAACGATTTTTTCTCGTATTCGTGAATGGATTGAATCGTCCTTTTGTTGTTCATTTTTAGTTCCTTTTTTCAGTTACCGATGGTGTCGCTTTTCCTACCGGGAAATCGTTTGGATCGCCACCTTGGGTAGTACGTCTTGCCTTTCGTCAAGTATCAATTGATGAAAAGTAACTCCCGGTATTTGGGAAGAGGCCACATCTGGTTGTCGACAATCAGTTCGAGCTTATCCACGTGATAGCGGATGATATCGAAGAAGGGTGCCACCGTGTCGTGATATTGAACGGCTTTTTCCCGTGCGTTTTCTATTTTATTCGCTACTTTGCGGGCATCGACCATTGCATCGACATTGGTTTTGATAGCCGAAATATGCGTGGCGATTTGCTCGATGAGCGACACATCGTCCTGTGAAAGCTTGTCGGCTTTGTCCTTGTCGAAAACGGCCCGCATTTTATAAATGTTATCGAGCAGCATCGATTGATATTGGGTAGCCACCGGTATGATGTGATTGATGGAGAGATCGCCCAATACGCGCGCTTCAATCTGTATCTTCTTGGTGTAGGTTTCCCATTTGACTTCGTTGCGTGCATGCAGTTCTTTTTCATTCAGCACTCCGAGGCGTTCGAACATATCGACCGATTGTTTGGAGGTATAAGCGTCGAAGATAACCGGAACGCTCGTCTCGCAATCCAATCCGCGTTTTTTGGCTTCTTCTTTCCATTCGTCGCTGTAACTGTTTCCTTCAAAGCGGATAGGCTTGCTTTCTTTGATGTACAAACGCAGCGTATCGTAGATGGCTTGTTCTTTTTTCATACCCTTTCTTATTTTCACATCGATCTCTTGCTTAAAATCGATCAATTGGGAAGCCACTGCGGCGTTGAGCGCCGTCATAGGGGAAGAGCAGTTCGCCGAAGAACCGACCGCCCGGAATTCAAAACGGTTACCGGTGAAAGCAAACGGCGAAGTACGGTTCCGGTCGGTGTTATCGATCAACACTTCGGGTATATGAGCCACACCCAGTTTCATCTTCTTTAATTCGTCGACCGTGATTTCATCATCGTCCGAACTTTCTTCTATCTTATCGAGCACGGAAGAGAGCTGCGATCCTAAAAACACCGAAATGATGGCCGGAGGCGCTTCGTTTGCTCCTAACCGGTGCGCATTCGGGGCCGAAGAAATGGACGCTTTCAATAAGGCGTTATGTTTATATACGGCCATGAGCGTATTCACTAAAAAAGTCACAAACAGTAAGTTTTCGTTGGCTGTCTTACCGGGAGTAAACAGTCCGATGCCGGTATCCGTCCCCAATGACCAGTTATTGTGCTTGCCCGATCCGTTTACCCCTGCGAAAGGTTTCTCATGCAGGAGGAGTTTAAAGTGATGCTTGGCGGCAATTTTCTTCATCAACGAGATGACGAGCAGGTTCTGGTCGACGGCCAGATTCGTCTCGCCGAAAATAGGCGCTAACTCGAATTGGTTGGGGGCCACTTCATTGTGCCGGGTCTTTAAAGGGATTCCGTATTTATACGATTCGAATTCCACTTCGCGCATAAAAGCTGCTACGCGTGGAGGAATAGACCCGAAATAATGATCTTCCAACTGTTGGTTTTTGGCGCTTTCGTGCCCCATCAGGGTGCGGTCGGTCAGACTCAGGTCGGGACGGGCGGCATAGAGCGCCTGGTCCACGAGGAAGTACTCTTGCTCCCACCCGAGAAACGAAAATACTTTTTTTACCGCCGGATCGAACAGCTTACACACATCGACCGCCGCTTTATCGACCGCCGAAAGAGTCTTTAATAGAGGCGTTTTATAGTCGAGCGCTTCGCCGGTGTAGGAAATAAAAACCGTAGGGATGCAAAGCGTGTCATCCACAATGAAAGCAGGAGACGACGGATCCCATGCCGTATATCCGCGCGCTTCGAAGGTGTTGCGGATGCCTCCGCTCGGAAAGCTCGAGGCATCGGGCTCCTGTTGGGCCAGCAGCTTACCCGAGAAGCGTTCGATAATGCCCCCGTCGACGCCGGCTTCGTAATCGATGAACGAATCGTGTTTCTCTGCCGTTCCTTCGGTCAGGGGTTGGAACCAGTGGGTATAATGGGTTGCGCCCATCTCGATAGCCCACATTTTCATTCCGGCGGCGACATGATCGGCTATTCCCGGTTGAAGAGTCGCGCCCTTATCGATGGCTTCCAATACGACTCCCATGGTCTCTTTCGAAAGGTACTTCGCCATTTGCTTTCTGTTGAATACATAGTTACCGTAATATTCTGACGGTAATTCTTTTGGATCGTTGACCTCCAAAGGGAGACGCTTGGCTGCTTCTTCTACTGCTTTAAATCTTAATGATGACATAATTCTAATTTATTTCTTATAAAACTTCAAAACGACATGTTTATCCTATATGATGATACAAAAAGATGTTTTTGCGATGCAAATATATGCATAATGATAATAATAATGCGTGTTTTTCTGATTTTTTTTCGATAGTTCTCTGAATTTACCGAGGATGTTGCCTGGAGCGACTCCTTCGGCGAGAGGAAAAAAGAGCATGGAAGAGATGGTTTGATTCGTATTTTTTTTACATTTGTATTCTCGATGTTTCTTCTTGTGGTTGAACCAATATCCGGACTCTCGCTCTCAGGAAGTTTTCAACAAGAGGTAGTTATTTTGATTGTAAAGATGGATTTATGGATGAGTATCGGAATTTAACGCCGGCCGAAATACAAAGGCTGGAACAAAACGGTTGCTCCTGCGATAATTGGGTACGGGTATTCGTGAAGGATCGTTTCGATCCTTCGTATGTCTCCAAGTCGCACTTTTCGGGGGATATCCGCTTGGGCGTGTTTGAAAAGGAGTTTCATTTGGCCGGCGGCTTGCGAAAGCATAGCGGCATTCATTGTGCCGTGATTCATCATTGCCGTATAGGGGATAATGTCGTTATCGAAAATGTCCAGAATTATCTGGCGAACTACGATATCGGAAACGATTGCTTCATACAGAATATCGATGTGTTGCTGGTCGACGGGAAAACGACTTTCGGCAATGGTACGGCGGTGAATGTGTTGAACGAAACCGGCGGGCGCGAGGTGCATATTACCGATAAGCTTTCGGCTCATTTCGCTTACATTTATTCGCTATACCGTCATCGTCCGCAATTGATCGCCCGGATGAAGTCGATCATCGATTTTTATTGCGAGAAGCATGCTTCCGACCGGGGGACGGTGGGCGATCATTGCATGATTGTCAATGTGGGATACATTAAAAATGTAAGGATAGGGCCTTACTGCAAAATCACCGGCGCCATGAAGCTGAAAAACGGCAGCATCAACAGTAACGAGGCCGCACCCGTGTATATCGGGCGTTCCGTCATCGCTCAGGATTTCATTATCTCATCGGGCTCCCGCGTCGAAGGAGGAAGCAACATCCATCGTTGTTTTGTAGGCCAGGCTTGCGAGCTCGATCATCATTACACGGCATCGGACTCGTTGTTCTTCAGTAATTGCCAGGGCGAAAACGGAGAGGCGTGTGCTCTTTTTGCCGGGCCTTATACGGTGACGCATCATAAATCGACGCTGCTGATTGCCGGCATGTTCTCTTTTATGAATGCCGGATCGGGGTCGAACCAAAGCAATCATATGTATAAGCTGGGGCCTATTCATCAGGGCATCGTCGAGCGAGGCGCTAAAACGACCAGTAACTCGTATGTCTTATGGCCGGCTAAAGTCGGGCCTTTTTCGCTCATTCTCGGACGCCATTACCAGCATGCCGACACGTCGAACCTGCCGTTTTCTTATTTGATAGAAAAAGATAATACGACCTATCTGGCCCCGGGAGTCAACTTGCGTAGCGTCGGCACGATTCGGGATGCGAAGAAATGGCCCGAACGTGATAAACGAAAGGATCCGAACCGGCTCGATTTCATCAATTTCAATTTGTTGAGCCCGTATACCATCCAAAAAGTCTTTGCCGGGGTCGAAATTTTAAAGAACCTGCAAAAGACGGCGGGCGAGATGTCCGAAATATACACTTATCAGAGTTGTATTATCCGCAATTCGGCGTTGAAAAGAGGGTTGAGGTTATATGAAATCGTCATTCATAAGTTTTTGGGAAATTCGTTAATCAAGCGGTTGGAGAATACTCGTTTTACTTCCAACGCGCAGATACGCGAGCAGTTGAAGCCCGATACGCCGGTGGGATTGGGCGAATGGGTTGACCTCTCAGGCCTCATCGCTCCCAAAACCGAAGTCGAAAACCTGTTGCAGGACATCGAAGAGGGGCGGATAACGAAATTGAAAGATATCAATACGGTATTCAGGTCTCTACACGAAAATTATTATACGCAGGAATGGACGTGGGCGTGGGATAAGATTCAGCGGTTTTACGGCGTAGATCGCGAAACGATTACGGCCTCGCAAATCATCGAAATGGTCGAGAAGTGGAAGTCGGCGGTCGTATCGCTCGATGAAATGATTTATGATGATGCGAAAAAGGAGTTTTCACTCTCCTTTAAAGCCGGGTTCGGCGCCGACGGCAATATACAGGATCAGGCAATGGATTTTGAGTATGTGCGCGGAGCATTCGATAAAAATCCTTTCGTGGTGGCGACCCTGAAACATATCGAAGATAAAAAGGCGTTGGGCGAGGAACTTATTCATCGGATCAGCGCTATTAAAGAAGGTTAAATATCGCGTTTGGCGACGTATGTTAACGTTTTTATTTATACATTCGCGGTTCTACAGAATTACAGAATGAAAATGGATACGTATCGTTTATATTGTTGCGGCTGTCTTTGTTGTTGACGTTTGCTAAAAGCGTCAGGAAGAACGCTCCTATGGTTTATTTTACGGTTCTTATTATCCTTTTAAATATTTCTTTCAATGTTACATTCTGCGTTTGAATCTATCGATACGTTTCAACCCGTTCCTATCCATATTCCGATTGACAAGCATAAGCTGGAAGATACGGTGGAAGTGCTTTTTGCCCAAATGTTCCCGGTGTGCGAGAATGTCGATTTGGAGAATATCCGCAAGAGCCTCAAGCAGTGTGCGGCTGTCTTGCATGAGAATATCGCCAAACTGGTCGATAAAGAGCTTGCCGATAAGGCTGTCGCCGGCTTCTTTGAGCGCTTTCATACGGTGAAACAACAATTGTTTGATGATGCTCATTGCTATCTCAAAAACGATCCGGCCGCCAAAAGCCTCGATGAAGTCATCATTACCTATCCCGGTTTCTTTGCTTTGAGCGTCCACCGCATGGCGCATGAACTGCATCGATTGGGCGTACCGCTTATTCCCCGCTTGTTTTCGGAATATGCGCATGCGAAGGTGGGTATCGATATTCATCCGGCGGCGAAGATTGGCAAGAATTTGTTTATGGACCACGGTACGGGCATCGTCATTGGCGAAACTTCCCGGATCGGCGACAATGTGAAGATCTACCAGGGAGTCACGTTGGGCGCTTTGTATGTCGAGAAGAAACTGTCGGATGTAAAGCGTCATCCTACGGTGGAAGATAATGTGGTTATTTATTCCAACGCCACTATTTTGGGGGGCGAAACGGTGATAGGACACGACTCCACGATTGGCGGCGGTGCATGGCTTACCCGCAGCGTCATTCCATATTCGCTGGTATATAACTCGATGGATGTGAAAGTCCGTACGGTGAAAGATTTTGTCGAGCCGAATGATTTTGTGATATAATAGAGGTTGGAGACAATGACAAATTACAAATTACAAATGACAAATTACGAATGACAAATGACAAATTACGAATGAGGTTTGGAGACTGGTGACCGGTGACTGATGACAATTACAAATTACAAATTACAAATTACGAAAGACTAATTACGAATGAGGTTTGGAGACTGGAGACTATAAAAAGATGAAATACAATTCTATTTTAGAGACAATCGGGCAAACACCGCATATCAAATTGAACCGCCTTTTCCCGGGGCGGAACGTTTGGTTGAAACTGGAGAAACAAAATCCGGGAGGAAGCATTAAAGATCGTATCGCGTTGGCGATGATAGAAGATGCCGAACGAAGAGGAATTATCGGCCCCGGCAGTATTATCATCGAGCCGACATCGGGCAACACCGGGGTGGGCCTTTCGTTGGTAGGCTGCCAAAAAGGATACCGCGTGATTATCGTCATGCCGGAGTCGATGTCGATTGAACGCCGTCGCCTCGTGAAACTTTACGGCGGTGAACTGGTGCTGACTCCACGCGAGCTGGGCATGAAAGGCGCCATTGCCAAAGCGGAAGAAATGCAGGCCCAAATACCCGGGGCGTGGATACCGCAACAATTCAACAACCGCTCGAATCCCGACATCCATGCCGAAACCACCGCACAGGAAATACTCAACGATTTTCCCGAAGGTCTGGATTATTTTATTTCCGGAATCGGTACCGGAGGCCATATCACGGGCGTGGGAAAGACGCTCAAAGCCGCATTCCCTTCGCTGCAAGTGATTGGCGTGGAACCCGCCGGCTCACCCGTTATTTCGGGCGGCGACCCGGGCCCGCATCCTTTGCAAGGACTGGGCCCCGGATTCATTCCCGACACGCTCGATCTCACCGTTCTCGACGGTATTATCCGTATAACGAAGGAGGAGGCTTTCGATGCCGCGCGCGAGTTGGTTCGCACCGAAAGCATTCTGGGCGGCATATCGACCGGCGCTTCGATTGCCGCCGTGAAGAAAAAAATGGCCGACCTCGATAAGGACAAGCGTATCCTTACCTTCAACTACGATACGGGCGAACGATATCTTTCTATCGAAGATCTGTATTAAGATTGGGACACGGAATGGATGCTTCGGGCACGAATCAGGAAATTCGTGCCCGAAGTTTTCGTGCGGCCGGGGCGTCGGCTCTGAGCGGCACTTCCGGAACAGAACCGCTGTTCACTATCACAGCGAAGGTATTTGTTCAACGATAATTGCGTAAAGTCGGGTAGTTAGTGTTACCTGTGTAAGAAATAAATTGAAAAGATTATGGATACAAACCTGGCCATCAGAAAAAGAATTCATGAGTTTGTAGACAGGGCTGAAAATGATTTGTCGAAAGCGGTCGAATGGTATGAAAGCCGGCAGAAAGGATTGGAACTGATATTCTTGAACAAGGTGCAAGAGTATTTGGAAAGCATTCAACAAAATTCGTTACAATATCCTTTAAAAAGAAGTCTATACAGGGAAGTCTTCTTGAGGAAATTTCCTTATATCATCATTTATGAAGTTAGGGAAGGCGAGGTGGGCGTCTATTCGATTTTCCATACGCACCGTAATCCTGACAGCAGGCCTTGATAATTGAAATTCCGGTAACAGAGTGTGTCATCGATCTATCTTCGTCTTATCCTATCGGCTCTTTATCCTTAAAAAGAGGAAATCAAAAATATACTAAAAGCTTGTTTTTTGAGTTATCATAAAAGAAACAAAAAACAGACGAGCGGGTGATACGACAAGGCGGAATGGTGCGATGGATGCTTGCGGTGATGATCGGCACGGCGTGGGCCGGATGTTCGACCCGTAAGAACACGGCCGGTACACGCGCTTTTCATGAACTTACCACCCGTTACAATGTTTTTTTCAACGCTCAACAAGCTTATGATGATGCGCTGGAGGCCCGTTACGAAGCCTTTCAGGAAGATTATTCGGAATTGCTGCCGCTTTATCCGGTAAAGATCGACAGCATTCCTTCGAAGGGTGACGGGGCTTTCGATGTGGTGATAGAGAAAACCGCAAAGGCTATCCGCGAACATTCCATTTCGGTCAAACCCCGCCGCGACCGGTCGCGTCCGTACACACAGGCTTACCGTGAATGGCTCCGGCAGGATGAATTCAATCCGTTTATCAAGAATGCCTGGTTGTTGATGGGCAAAGCGTATGTCCAAAACCGTGAATATGAGAAAGGACTGGCGGTCTTTTCGCAAATGCTGCGGCTGTTCGACGAAGACATCGACCTATTGTCGGAAGTGCAGGTAGAAATGCTGCGCGCGTATGCCGAAACGGGCTGGAACTACGATGCCGACAATATGGCGTATCTGCTTCGGCAACGGAAGCTTGCGGGCCGGCTGGACGACTTGTTTGCCGAAACGTATGCCTATTATTTGCTGCGGAAGAAAGATTACCCCGCGGCATTGCCTTATCTGCGCAAGGTGATCGAGAAGGACAAAAACAGCCGGCAGAAGATGCGACTGCGGTACTTGTTGGGGCAGACGTATGCCGCGTTGGGACGCGATGCCGAAGCCTACGACGCTTTCGAGTCGGTGAAAGGGCTCGGCACGCCTTACGAGTTAGCGATTCATGCGTTGATACGACAATCGGCTTTGGACTTGCCTGCGCACCAAAAAACGATTATACAACGGTTGGAACGCATGGCGGGCAGCGCGAAAAACGAACCGTACCGCGACGGCATCCATTATGCGGTGGGTGCCGGTTACCTGCTTCGCAACGACACGGCGCAGGCAATCGAACATTTGCACCTCGCGGGCGCCTCCGACCCGCAGAACAGTCTCTATGCCGCATTGGCAATGGTGAAGCTGGGCGATATTTATTTTGCCCGGAAAGACTATGTAAAGGCCGGGCCGGTCTTTACCGCCGCTGTGGCCCTGCTACCCGAGAGCCACCCTGAATATATCCGCGTCCGCGATCGGGCGGAGGTGTTGGGCGCCCTGGTGCCGCATATGATTGCCGTACAGGAACAGGATAGTCTACAGGAAATGGTTTCGTTGCCTCGTACTGTTCAGTTGGAGCGTATCGACCGGCGCATCGCGGAGTGGAAGAAGACGCAAACCGATGCGGAACGCGAAGCCTATCTGGCCGGAATGTCCTTGCGTGGAACAGAGCAAAACCCTTCTTCGCTTTCGCCGGCCGAAGCTGCCGCCGCGTTAGCCGCCAAGGCCGACGGAGGGACGTTTTATTTTGATGCACCCGCTTTAGTGGCTCAGGGCAAGAGCGAATTCCGCCGCCGATGGGGCAACCGCGCGCTGGAAGACAACTGGCGCCTGTCGGCTACACCCGGAAGCTTGCCGGTCGGGGATGCCGCTTTTCCGGATACAGACGTTGCAGACGTTTCTCCCGCCGGAGAAGGAGCGGCAGTCGCTTCCGCCGCTCTGCGCGCGGCCGATCCGTTGCAGCGCGACTATTATCTGCAACAGCTTCCGTCGACCCCCGAAGCATTGGCTGCCTCAAACTGCATCATCGAAGAAAATCTGTTCCCGATGGGGGCAATACTGAAGGATCGCCTTCAGGACTATGACTATGCGGCGCGAACTTTCCGCCGCTATCTGAACGACTTCCCCGGCAGTCCCCGCCGTCCCGATGTCTATTATCAACTCTATCTGCTTTATTTGCGCCTCGGCGATACGGCGACGGCCGAAACCTACCGCAGGCATTTGTTGGCGGAGTATCCCGGCGATGGGAGGTCGACGTTTCTTTCGTCGCCCGATTACCGCCGGATATTGGAGAACTATGCGGGCGTGCAGGATTCGCTGTATCAGGAAGCTTACCAGGCGTATCGCCGCGGCGAGGCGCAAAAGGTGCAGTCGCTCTACACCTATTTCGAGAGCCTGTTCAGACACTCGTCGCTGATGCCTCAGTTTATGTTGCTTGAAGGCTTGTCGTATGTGCAGACGGGCGATGCGGAGAAAGCCGCCGGGGCATTGAAGAAGTTGAGGGAAGCCTATCCGGAGAGTCCTGCGGCGAGCATAGCCGAACCGGTTATCGCAGGCTTGGCCGAAGGACGCGACATCGTTACGGGCGCATCGGCTATTGTCGACTTCCGGCGTGGCCGCGAGAAGACGGTACCTGGTACGGCATCCGAAAGTTTTGTGGCGGCCGATACCGTATCCTTTAGCGTCGGGCGCGATGCTCCTCACGCCTATTTATTGGTGATGCAAGAATCATCGGTGCGAAAGAACGAACTGCTGTTCGCTGCGGCCGATTTCAATTTCTCCCGGTTTCAACTTCGCGCCTTCGATTTATCGTTTATCCGGGTTGCCGGAGGCGAAGCGCTTCGTATCAGTCCGTTCCGTTCGCTGAGCGAGGCGCAGCGGTATGCGCAGATGGCCGCGTCGGACAGCGCTTTCCATGCCGTCGAGGCGCGCGGAATCCTGCCGCTGGTTATTTCGGAGGAGAACCTCCGGCGGTTGTCGCAGGAAAAGACGCTCGCTTCCTATATCGTCTTTTATACCGACAGTCTTTCTTCGGGCGCAGAGGATATCCTGCTTGCCGAACCGCTTGCCATACCGGCGGTCGCGGATTCCCTGCAAACGGATGAAGCCGAAGAACCGCCGTCCATCATCCAAAAAGAAGCTGAAATCGTACCGCAGGAAACGGAAAAGATTGTACCTTTGGAACCCGAAAAGATCGCACCTGAGGTTATCCGTCCGCAGCCGCTTCCACAGGAAAAGGCCGTGCCCCTTAATGCTGCGCAGCGTGAAGGGGAGTTGCAGCGCAAGGCCGAAGAAGCTTTGCAGCGTCAACGGCAGGAAACGGAACAACAGAAGGATCGCAAGACGTTGTTGAAAGAACGGGAGCGAGAGCGTAAGGAGAAAATTCGCCAACGCGAGCAGGAACGGCAGGAAAAACTGCGTCGACGGGAAGAGGATTTGAAACGTCGCCAACAGGAACGCGAACAACGGCTGAGAGAGCGATAGAAATTACGAATTACAAATTACAAATTACAAATTACAAATTACGAATTACAAATTACGAATTACAAATTATAAATTACAAATTACTAATTACTAATTACTAATTACGGATTACGAATGAAGTCTAAAGACCGGAGACTGAAGACTGGCGACCGGAGACATTATATGAAAGAAATTGTATTTGCTACCAATAATAAACATAAGCTCGACGAGATTCGCAAGATAACGGAGGGGCGTTTACGTATCTTAAGCTTAGCCGATATCGGCTGCCACGACGATATTCCCGAGACGGGCGATACGTTTCGCGCGAACGCCCTCATCAAGGCGCGCCATGTGAAAGACCGCTACGGGTATGATTGCTTTTCGGACGATTCGGGTCTCGAAGTACAGGCCTTGGACAACGCCCCGGGCGTGTACTCGTCGCGTTATGCCGGCGAAGGTTGCCGCCCCGAAGACAACATGTGCAAGTTGTTGAGCGCCCTCGAAGGCGTTTCGGAACGTCGCGCCCGCTTCCGCACGGTGATTGCCCTGCTGATGAACGGCGACACGCATTTTTTCGAGGGGGAGATTCGGGGTGTGATTGCTACGGAGAAACGCGGCTCCGGCGGCTTCGGTTACGACCCGCTGTTTATCCCCGAAGGATACGATAAGACCTTTGCCGAGTTGGGTGATGAGGTGAAAAACATCATCAGCCATCGCGCCGTTGCCTCCGATAAGCTGGTTGCCTTCTTAATGGAGCAAGCTGAAGGATGAAGTATGAACGATGAAGTATGAACGAAGAACGAAGAACGAAGAACGATGAAGAAAAGGACAGTCGCTGGAGACCAATTTCTCCATATCGTTTCATTTATCGATTTCCCAGGCTATTATTTTGATTTTTTTGGTCTTTATATCGACTTGCTTGTCTCCTATTTCGGCCACTTTGTATTTAATTCTGTCTACCATGTCTTTGCTTTCGTCCATTCTCAACCCTTTTTTCCTTTCCGACGCCTATGTTTTAATAAAACACTCTCTTGTTTTTACAAATATGAGAAACATTTTCACAATCGTCGATCCTATTTTCACAAACGAGAGTCTCGTTTTTACTTTTTAGGAGCATATTTTCACAAATGACCCCTCTGTTTTGAATTTATAGAGAGATATTTTCACAAAAATGCTCTTTGTTCTGTATTTCTCCTTTTTGTTTCTTCCTTTTTACAACATCATTTTGTCGTTATCTTTTCCTTCAATGGATTTTTCTCCCTTTCTTCCTGCATACTATCGATGTTGCCGGAAAAAATTGTTTTTGAGAAAGTATTCCGTTGATATTTTTTCGAAATTGAAAGGCGGGGATGAAAAAAATGGTACTTTTGTGTAGCTAATCCAATAGATATTTATATGCCTTATTATTTGAAATGCAATCATTGCGGACATCTCAACGAGATGAATTCGCCCTATAGCGTGCTCTGTTCGTCTTGCGGCAAAAAGATGGACAATAATTTCACCGAATGGCAACGCCGCAATCCCGGAAAAAGTTTTGAAGACTACAAAAATGCAGTGTGTATCACCGAAAGCCAATTCCCGCCCGAAGTGCCGAAAAAAAAGACCCGGACCCTTCGCTACCGCTCCCTTAAAGAAAAAATATGGATTGTGGTTACCACGACCATATGTGCTCTCGTGGGTGGATGGTTAGGCTCTTCCGCTGTCGATGCCTTGAAAAACAATAAAAAATCTTCAACAAAGATAATGAAACAGGAGTGGGTGAAACAATCTATGGGCAATGAGTGGCTGACTTTCGAGGCTCCCTGGAGATTGGTGAAGAGTCCGGACGAGGGGTTGCCGGAGTCTCTTGAAGCGATGGTCGAAAGCATGGAGATATATGAAAACTCGGATAACGAGGCTATAACGTTAACGGGAACTACCATTATTTATAAACCCGGAATCGATTTCAACCTGCTCGGAGCGGCGGAAGGCAGTGCTAACGGCCTTAAAAGCCAACCCGGCATAACCGATTTTGTGTATGATGTAGAGATGTATTCCGTTGAATCGGTGTCGGGATACCGGCTTTCCGGTTCTTTTAAGATGAATGGACTGGATGTGGATTTTTTCGGTGTCGGATTAACTCAAGGCGTTACTTATTGGACGTTGATAGGGCTTGTCAAGGGGAATGATAAAGAAGGTGAAAAAATTCTCCGCCGGATTATCGAATCGATCGATATCAAATGATTTTGCTTCTTACGAGTCCTTTCCCTATTTCTCGACACAAGAAAGCCGGTCGGGCTTGAGGCGGCCCGCCGGCTGTAAAAAAACCAGAAAAACAATCCTATCCTACTTTTTGAAGTGCTTGCTCGATGTCGGCTTTGATGTCATCGATATGCTCGATGCCGGCCGAGATACGTAATTGTCCCGGAATGGCTCCCGAGGCAATCTTTTCGTCGGGCGATAATTGTTCGTGTGTCGTGGCTGCCGGGTGGATAATCAATGTTTTGGCATCGCCCACATTGGCCAGGTGCGTAATCAACTTGAGATGATCGATCAGGCGGTCGGCCTTTTCCGCATCGCCTTTCAACTTGAATACCAACACGCCGCCATATCCCCGTTTGAAGTATTTCTTCGCCTGCGAGTGATATTTACTGCTTTCGAGTCCCGGATAATGTACGAACTCGACGGCAGGATGGCTTTCGAGCCATTGGGCCAATGCGAGTGCGTTTTGCGAATGACGCTCCACGCGAAGCGAAAGCGATTCGAGTCCTTGCAGCAGCAGGAACGAGTTGAACGGAGCCAGCGTGGCGCCCCAGTCGCGCAGGCCTTCCACCCGTGCACGCAACGTAAAGGCAATGTTCCCGAACGGACTTCCTTCGCCGAAAGCATCCCAGAATACCAGTCCGTGATAACTCTCCGACGGCTCCGTAAAAGAGCGGAACTTGCCGTTGCCCCAGTTGAATTTTCCACTGTCGACGATGACCCCTCCGAGCGTCGTACCGTGGCCGCCGATCCATTTGGTGGCGCTTTCGACGACTACCGTAGCGCCGTGCTCCAGCGGGCGGAACAGATATCCTCCGGCGCCGAAGGTATTGTCGACAATGACCGGTATACCGTGTTTATCGGCCACGGCTGCGATGGCTTCGAAGTCGGGCACGTTGAGTTCGGGGTTTCCGATGGTTTCGAGATAGAGCGCTTTCGTCTTATCGTCGATCAACTTTTCGAATTCCTCCGGATTTTCATTCGGCGTGAAGCGTACCTCGATGCCCAAGCGGCGGAATTGCGACTTGAACTGATTGTACGTTCCTCCATATAAAAAACTGGTCGATACAAAGTTGTCACCCGCTTCGAGAATATTGTTCAACGCGATGAACTGCGCCGACTGCCCGGAAGCCGTGGCCAAGGCCGAGACGCCTCCTTCGAGTGCGGCGATGCGTTTTTCGAACACATCGGTTGTCGGGTTCATAATGCGTGAATAGATGTTGCCGAACTTGCGCAGCCCGAACAGGTCGGCTCCGTCCTTTGCATCTTCGAACACGTAAGAGGTTGTTTGATAGATGGGCACTGCACGCGCATGCGTTGTTTTGTCCACCTCTTGCCCTGCATGTACTTGCAGCGTTTCAAAATTCAATTGATTTGTAGCCATATTTTGAAGAATATTTTTGTTTCATCGACCGGATGTGGCGGCGGGTAAAGGGGCAAACCCACCTAAGCCCCTGTGGCATACCCGCCGCTTACCGGTAAATAATGTTTGAATGCGGGTTAAAGCGGATGTTCGTCGAATGCGTACAGCAATGTCGACAGATAACGTTCGCCCGTATCGGGAAGTATCACGACGATGTTTTTTCCCTTATTTTCGGGTCGTTTGGCTACTTCGGCCGCCGCGAAAGCCGCCGCTCCCGACGAGATACCCACCAGCAGCCCTTCTTGCCGGGCCAGTTCGCGCCCTGTGCGGATGGCATCGTCATTCGACACATGTACAATTTCATCGACCACATCCGGGTTATACGTTTGGGGAACGAATCCCGGCCCGATGCCTTGTATTTTGTGGGGGCCCGATTTTCCACCCGCCAGCACGGGCGAGTCGGCAGGTTCGACAGCGATGATTTGCACGCCGGGTTTATATTTTTTCAGTACTTCGCCTACACCGCTGATGGTTCCACCCGTTCCCACGCCGGCGACAAAGATATCGACCTTCCCGTCGGTGTCGCGCCATATTTCTTCGGCGGTTGTCTTCTTATGTACTTCGGGATTGGCGGGGTTGGAGAACTGTTGCAGGATGACAACTTTCGGGTTCGCGCGTTGCAGTTCTTCCGCCTTGCCCACGGCGCCTTTCATTCCTTCCGCGCCGGGCGTCAGCACGATGTGTGCGCCTAAAGCTTTCAGTAAGTTGCGGCGTTCCACGCTCATGGTGTCGGGCATGGTGAGCGTTAGTTTGTATCCTTTTATTGCCGCAACAAAAGCCAATCCGATACCGGTGTTGCCACTGGTGGGTTCGATGAGTTCATTGTCGTGCTTCAGGACGCCTGCCCGTTCGGCATCTTCGACCATTGCCAACGCAATGCGGTCTTTGACGCTCGATGCGGGGTTAAAGTATTCCAACTTAGCAATTACATGCGCGCCAAGGTGATGTGTTTCGCCATACTTCGTCAACTCCAGTAGGGGAGTGTTGCCAATTAAATCTGTGAGTTTTTTTGCAATGTTAGCCATATTGTTTATTATTTAAGTTTTGTGAGTTATTCTTCCGCCTGAAAGTTTGCAGTTTACAGTTACCTTTTACCGATTACTTCATACTCCTAACTGTTCGTCATTTGCAATTCGTCATTTGTCATTCGTCATTTGTCATTTTTTAAAGTCCCCTGCGAAACTTGAATTATTATATAAAAAAAGCCCTTCCGATACTATTCGGAAGAGCCTTTCGTGAGTTTAGTTTTACAATTATACTAAAACAGTCCGACGATTCTATTTTTCTTCCGATACCGCAGCCGAGGCATGTCCATAGACATGCAACAACACATCGCACGAAGCGAGATGCGAAGACTGTTGCTGTATACGGTGAATGAAGAATTCATTGATCTGTTATTTTATACGATTTTTCTTAAAAAAGTATGGGTGGTGCGATGACCATCACGACACAAAGGTAATTCTATTTTTATTCCGACAAAATAAAAATGCCCTGTTTCTATAAAAAATACCATATTTATGGTAGTTCCTGTTTGGAAGTGTCAGTTGGTTCGCAGATGCCGGTTATGGATGTCAATTTGTAAGGATGATGAGTATTGCTCCCGCCATCATCAGGGCCGCACCGCCCAATTTTCTACGGATATTCTTCTCGTGGAAAATCTTCCACCCCAACACCACCGACACCATCGCCGATAATTGAAACAGCGCCAGGGTGTAACTCACGTTCATGCGGGCAAAAACATAATTCGTGGTCGCTTGCATCAGTCCTACCGTAGCCGCAAGGGCTACAAACAATCGTACATTCGATGGCCGGCTTTTGCGCAACTGTGCGGTGAAGCGAATGCCGAACACCGGCAGTAATATGGCCGAAAACAAGGCGCCGAAACCGCACCATACGATAAAGGATACGGGCACGCTGCTTTGTACGATAATCTTTTTGATGAAGAGAGCCTCGATGGCGGTCAATACCATGGCGGCCATCCGGTAAACGACTTCCGGACGTCTTCCTATTTTCACCGTGACGCCTGCCTGCTTGATGTCGAGCACAAAATAGCTGCCTGCGACGATGAGCGCGATGCCCGCCAGCGCTTCGGCTTCCGGCAATTCACCCAATAAAAAAATACCGCCGATGAGGCTGACGACCGGTTTGTACGAGTTGATGGGGCCCAATACCGATAAGTCGCCCTGCTGCAAGGCTTTCACCAGAAAACCGTTGCCGGATGCGCTCAGGGTGCCGGCTATGACGCAGTTTAACCAGAACGCCGCCGGAAATGCACTCCAATTTACGGATAAGGCGGGCAGGACACAGGCGCACGCCAGAAGGAAGAATGTGGCGAAGTTGACCCACAGGGGGTGCAGCCCCGCGAGAGTCAACTTTTTCTGGAATACATTGGAAAAAGGATTCGCGATGATGCGGGCAAAGAGGGCAAGCAGCAAGGATGTCATGCCAAACGGACAGTTTTTGAAGTGATTTGCGCACAAAATTACGAAAAGAGACGCATTCTTTACGCCTTTTTTTGTATTTTCGGCAAAAATTTTCAACATCCCCTTCTTGGGCAAATCAAAAAAGAAACGAGTCAAACAGTCGTTGCTTGACATCTTCAAAGAATTAAAACACATGGAATCGAACGAAGAAAAAATCAAAGGATTACCGGAAAACGCCATGCGCGAATTGAAGCCGGGCGAAAAGTATGAACCGCTGCTTTCACCGCAGAAGAACTATCCGGAAGTCAATTTCCGGTCTGTTTCCCTCGGCGTGTTGATGGCGATATTGTTTTCGGCCGCCGCCGCGTATTTAGGCCTTAAAGTAGGGCAGGTTTTCGAAGCCGCCATCCCTATTGCCATTATCGCCGTGGGGCTTTCGGGCGCTTCGAAGCGTAAAAACGCCCTGGGCGAAAATGTCATCATCCAGTCTATCGGCGCCAGTTCGGGCGTTATCGTCGCGGGCGCCATCTTCACCTTGCCGGCGTTATACATTTTACAGGTAAAGTATCCCGAAATCACCGTCAGCTTCATGCAGGTGTTCATGAGCTCATTGCTCGGAGGAATATTGGGGATTCTTTTTCTGATTCCGTTCCGGAAATATTTCGTATCGGATATGCACGGCAAGTATCCTTTCCCCGAAGCCACCGCTACCACGCAGGTATTGATTTCGGGCGAGAAAGGCGGCAGCCAGGCCAAACCGCTTGTCGCCGCCGGGCTCATCGGCGGGCTCTATGACTTCATCGTTTCGACTTTCGGCGGATGGGCCGAAACGTTTACGTCGCGTGTTATTCCCTTGGGCGTAACGCTGGCCGACCAGGCTAAGGTGGTCTTTAAATTGAATGTCGGGGCGGCAGTGCTCGGCCTCGGATATATTGTCGGCCTGAAGTATGCCGCCATCATCGCCATCGGGTCGGCGCTCGTTTGGTTTGTGATTATTCCTTTATTACCGTTTGCGGGCGATGCCGCGGCCACGATGTTGAATCCCGCATTTGCCGGATCGATCGCCGCATTGTCGCCCGAAGAGTTATTCGGCACGTTTGCCCGCCATATCGGTATCGGCGGGATTGCCGCGGCGGGTATTATCAGTATCATCAAGTCGTGGCCCATCATTCAGAACGCCGTCGGCCTTGCCGGCAAGGAACTCAAAGGGCAGGCGGGCCGGCAAGAGGTCAGCCGCACGCAACGCGACCTGTCGATGAAGTTTATTTCCATCGCTTCGGTGCTGGCGATTGTGGCGACGTTTATTTTCTTTTGGCTGGGCGTGGTTCCCAACCTGTTGCATGCCTTGGTGGCGATTGTGGTCGTAGCGATTATCGCCTTCCTGTTTACCACCGTGGCAGCCAATGCCATCGCCATTGTCGGTTCGAATCCTGTGTCGGGGATGACCCTTATGACGCTCATTCTGGCGTCGGTAGTATTGGTTTCTATCGGGCTGAAAGGCACTTCGGGCATGGTTGCGGCGATGGTTATCGGCGGCGTGGTGTGTACGGCCCTTTCGATGGCGGGCGGTTTTATCACCGACCTGAAAATCGGGTACTGGATAGGAACCACCCCGCGTAAGCAAGAGGCCTGGAAGTTCCTCGGAACGCTCGTTTCGGCGGCTACCGTGGGCGGCGTCATTATGATATTGAACAAAACGTATGGTTTTACGGGCCCCGATGCGTTGGTGGCTCCGCAGGCCAATGCCATGGCGGCGGTGATCGACCCGCTGATGTCGGGTACCGGCGCTCCCTGGGTGTTGTATGGAGTGGGAGCCGTGATTGCTCTCGTGTTGACGTTTTTGAAAGTGCCTGCGCTGGCGTTTGCTCTGGGAATGTTTATTCCTTTCGAATTGAATATCCCGTTGTTGATCGGCGGTGCCATCAGTTGGTATGTCTCTTCGCGCAGTCGCGATGCCGCGTTGAACACGGCCCGGAAAGACCGCGGAACCTTGCTGGCTTCCGGATTTATCGCGGGCGGCGCCTTGATGGGCGTGGTGAGTGCGGCGATTAAATTTGCCGGAGCCGACCTCATGAACGAGGCTTGGGCGGCAAGCAACGGCGCTCAATGGCTCGCAGTGGCCATGTATGTCGTGCTTTGCGGATATCTTGTCTGGGATTCCAAACGGGCGAAAATGAACTAAAAGGCGTTTATCATCCTATTAAACGAAAGAAGATAAATGTTTGACTCAAGTTTCGCAAGGGACTTTAAGAAATTACAAATGACAAATTACAAATGACAAATTGCAAATTACAAATGACAAATTACAAATGACAAATTGCAAATTGCAAATGACGAACAGCTGAGACGTAAGCAGTAGGCAGTAAACAGTAAACAATAAAAGGCAACTGCAAACTGTCAGGCGAAATAGCTTGCGAAACTTAACTGATTGATTAAAAATATAGATATGAAAAAGATGAAAATAACGAAAATAATTTGTTCGCTTTTGATGGTGGCGTTGTTTGCCGCTTGTTCGCAAAAGTCCTCGGATAAAGCGGAG
The DNA here is from genome assembly GCF_041902845.1 of Limibacterium fermenti. Classification (GTDB taxonomy): domain Bacteria; phylum Bacteroidota; class Bacteroidia; order Bacteroidales; family Dysgonomonadaceae; genus Limibacterium; species Limibacterium fermenti. The sequence goes on along the minus strand of NZ_CP159486.1, from coordinate 3,616,549 downwards.
GAGAAAACCGATTTAACGCAATATGTAAACCCGTTTATAGGCACGGCTTTTACGGGGCATACCTTTCCCGGGGCCACCTATCCTTTGGGAATGATTCAGGCGGGTCCTGAAACCGGTAATTACTCCTGGGAATATTGTGCCGGATATGTGTATGAAGATTCGGTGATCAACGGCTTTTCGCAAACACGCCTCAACGGAACGGGTTGTGTGGACTTAGGCGATTTGTTGGTGCAACCTTTTGCCGGCAGAAAACGGGAAGACTTGAGCAGCCGTTTCGATAAAGCTTCCGAAAAAGCCGCTCCCGGATATTACAGTGTCGAGTTGACCGATAATAACGTGGGCGTGCAGGTAAGCGCTACGCCGCATGTGGCTTTTTATAACTATGCTTTCGCAAAGGGCGACACGGCGAATGTGTTGGTCGATTTCCAACACGGTTTGGTTTGGACAAAAGACCGTATCCATACCCATGTCCTCGACAATCACGTGAATTTCGAAAGTGATCGTGTCATCAGCGGCTATACGCGCCGTCGCGAATGGGTAGAGCGTATCTATTATTTCACGATCGAATTCGATAAACCTTTTGTGGCGAAGGAAGAGCTGGTCAAACGCGATCCGCGTGAAAAAGCGCCCCGCTATATCCTGTCGTTCGACCTGCAAGACGGGGAAGAGTTGAACATGAAAGTCGCCCTTTCCTCCACGAGTGTCGAAAGCGCCAAGGCGAATGCTGCCGCAGAAGCTGCCGGATGGGACTTCCAGGCTGTTCGCGATGCCGCTTCCGGCGAATGGAACCGCTATCTTTCCAAAATTACCATTGAGGGATCGGAGGACGATAAAACCAATTTCTACACGTCCTTGTATCATCTCTTTATACAGCCTAACAATATTGCCGATATCAACGGCAAGCATGGCGAAGCTACCGCTGCCGGATCCCTTCAGTCGGCGAGCGGCAAATATTATTCCACGCTTTCGCAATGGGATACTTTCCGAGCTGCTTTCCCTCTCTATACGGTTATCAGTCCCGAAATCATCCCCGACTTGGTAAACTCCATGCTCGATTATTCCGACGAAAAGGGACATCTGCCTATTTGGGCTTTATGGGGGCATGAAACCTATACGATGATCGCGAACCATTCCGTGCCGATGATCGCGGATGCTTATCTGAAAGGATTCGAGGGCTTCGATGCGGAAAGGGCTTACGCGGCGATAAAAAAATCGATCACCCAAAGTACGCATCCCAAATCGGATTGGGAGATGTACGACCATTATGGTTATTATCCTTACGATCTGGTAAAGACCGAATCGGTTTCGCGTACGATGGAGTGCGGCATCGACGACTATAGCGCTGCCCTCATGGCGGAGAAGCTGGGTAAAACCGAAGATCGCGACTTCTTTATGAAGCGTGCCGATTATTATAAGAATGTATTCGACCCCGAAACGGGAGCGATGCGCCCGAAAGACTCCAAAGGTAATTGGTTGACGCCTTTCGATCCCTACCAGTTGGCGCATGCCGACTCGAACGTCGGGGGGCATTATACCGAAGGAAACGCCTTGCAATATACCTGGCATGTCATGCAGGATATACCGGGCCTTATCGAATGGATGGGCGGTAAGGAGAAAGCCGGGCAATATCTCGATTCTCTGTTTTATACCACGCAGCAAACCACCGGAACCTTATCGGATGTTACCGGCCTAATCGGGCAATATGCGCACGGCAATGAGCCGAGCCATCACGTGGCTTATATTTACGCCTATTTGGATAGGCCGGCTGAAGTGCAGAAACTCATCCGCCGTATTTGCACTGACTTCTACAAAGCCAAACCCGACGGGTTGATCGGCAATGACGACTGCGGCCAGATGTCGGCATGGTATGTGTTTTCGGCTATGGGGTTCTATCCGCTCAATCCTGTGAGCGGTGAGTTCGTGTTGGGCGCCCCGCAGATTCCGTCGGCGGTGATTCCGCTCGAAAATGGCAAAGAGTTCCGGATGGAAGCGAAAAACTTATCGGAGGAAAACTTGTTTGTCGAAAAAATCGAATGGAACGGACAATATTACGATAAAAAGACGCTCTCTTACAAAGACTTGATGGCCGGAGGAACGTTGGTGTTTTACATGACCGGAAAACAACCTTAAGGCATAACCGGGGGTGCCGCTCCAAGCGACGCCCCCGGTGCTTCTTGAGTGAACAAGAGCCCTATAATCATTGTTTTACTAAGTGCAGACCATTTACCATGTGCGTTTAACATCGTGGCACAATAAATAATTGTTAATGCGTGTTTCATTCTTTTAAAATATGGAAAACATGCTGTAAAACATGTTTTTGATTAAATGTCTTCTTTTCAAACAGTTACTATGGGTGTCCCTTGCCTTTTTTGTTTTTTTAGATTTCGCTTTGCTATTTTTAATGCGATTTTATTTGATTCAAAAACAATAAAATGTTTACTTTGGAGTCAATTAAAGAAAAAAATCATCATTAGGTCATAGATAAATTCGATTATTGAATTCAAATTCAATGCAGGTAACATTTGTAATAGTAAAGCCATCGGCAATACAAAGAGGAATAGCAGGCGAGGTAATCTCCCGCTTTGAAAAAAAAGGCCTTCAGATAGTGGGGATGAAAATGATGTCGCTATCCGATTCCGTCCTTGAAGAGCACTACGCTCATCTTAAAGCAAAATCTTTCTTTGGACGCATTAAGGACTCTATGCAGGCAAGTCCTGTGATTCTTATGGCGTTGAAAGGCGTAGATGCTGTGGAAGTGGTACGTAAGATGACCGGATCGACCAATGGGCGCGAAGCCCAGCCCGGAACGATACGGGGCGATTACAGTATCAGTGTACAGGAAAATATTGTTCACGCCTCCGATTCGGAGGAGTCGGCAAAAGTCGAGTTGAAACGATTCTTTTCCGAAGACGAGATATACACTTATCCGCAATTGACATTACCGAATGTGTATGCCAATGACGAATATGAATAAAACAATCCTATTTAATTGAACAGAAGATGTAACAGCTTACAATACGAATGGAGAGAAAAAAATTATTATCTAAAGCAAGCGCTTTGTTACTGGCCTCGTTTACGTTTGTAACATTCAGTGCTTTTTCTCAATCGGCTGATAAAAAGAATGCCGATAAATCGAGACCGGAAGTTGGCTATAAACAACTACACAGTTCCAGTTTAAGTAGTGCCTCGGCATTAATGGTCGACGGTTTAAAGCTTAAAATGGATTTGTCTGTACTTGAAGAGGCTGAAGCTGAAAGAGAGGCTTTCAATCCGAATGAAATTCCCGCTGACGATATTTATCAGGGTATGTGGACCAACCGTCACGTCAGTGCTTATGGGAACCTGCAAAACGCCCCCGATTCGTTTATGGTCGATCTCAGTAACTTCACCATGCCCTGCAACGGATACATGACGTCGAACTTCGGAAGACGGGGCAGCCGCCGATATCATTACGGAATCGACTTGAAAGCGCAAACAGGCGATACCATTTATGCCGCTTTCGACGGTAAAGTACGGGTAAAACAGTTCGAGCGAAGGGGATATGGTTATTATGTCGTTATCCGGCATATAAATGGTCTCGAAATCGTATACGGACACTTGTCAAAGTTCCTGGTAAATGAAAACGATTTTGTCCGTTCGGGAGACCCCATCGCCTTAGCCGGCAATACCGGCCGCTCTTTCGGATCCCACCTTCACTTTGAAACACGATTCCTTGGAAAACCCATCAATCCCAATTTTATTATCGATTTTCAAAATAAAGTCTGCCATCGTGACGAATATCTGGTTACGAACTCTTCTTACAAAAAGACTTCGCGCAGCAGCAAATCTATTATAAGAAGCGACAGGGATGTAGCGATTCATAAAGCACCTTCCGCCAAAACGAATAAATATGTATCGGGTAACGTAAAATATCACCGCATTAAACGGGGCGATACATTAGGTGCAATTGCTCAACGATATGGCGTCTCGATTAGGAAATTGTGCTCGTTAAATAATCTGTCGAGAAGAACTACGTTACGTGTAGGTAAATCTATTCGTATTTCATAAGCCCAAATTCAACATTTTTCAGAAAAAGGTACAATATACAATGTTGTACCTTTTTTTTTGTATCTTTCTTCTATAAATTCCCCCCATATTCAAAGAAAAATGGAGCTAAATAGAGAAAGATGTTTGGATACAGGCATAAATCACCCTACCCACAAGGTTGCAGGCAAAGACGCGGTGACGCCTTCCGATATGCGATTTTCTTCTGCGGGCTTGTCTTCTCTTATTGGGAGCAGCATTAACCCCGGTCTGTGTTCTTGAGGTCGTTTCAGGGACGACTGTGACATTGGCCTATTTGTAAACGGGGTCTTGAGCCACCACAAAGTTACCCGGCCTTTACGCTTGTATTATAGATTAATATTCAGTATGTTCGCTGTTTTTTCGTACTCCTTCTTGTAATATGCGAGCCGGGCTTTCATCTTCACCGGATCGTAAACAGGGGCCAGCCGGGGATCGTATTGCCTGGTGTGCTTGAGCACGTTCCATATGACAACGAGCAGTTTCCTTGCTATGGCGACCAGAGCCTTTTTCCTTGGCTTGCGCATGGTCATGCGTTGGAACTTTTCCTTGAAAAACGAACCCTTCGACCGGGAAGCCGCCCAGGAGACCTGTACCAGGATCGAACGCAGGTACTTGTTGCCTTTGGTGGTAGCGGTGCTCTTGTATTTGCCGGCGCTTTCATCATTCCTCGGGCGCAATCCCGCCCATCCGACAATCTTGCCGCTATTTTCAAAGACACTCATATCCCCACCCGTTTCGGCTATTATGGTCATCGCCGCTATCCGGCTTATTCCCGGAATGGTTTGTAAAAGATTTACCGGCAACGCAAAATGTAGGCCACATATCCGCTCCATTTGTGACAGACATTCCGATATCTGCAACTGGTATATGTCATACTCCTGTTTCGCCCAGGACAATTCCTGGCGGTGGTGCGCCCTGATATTGCCCCTAAGGGCCTCCTTTAATTTCCCGCTCTGCTTGTTTTTCCTGTTCCCGTACACCAGGCTTACAAGATAGCCCGGGTCTGTCCATCCGGCTATCAGCGCCTCGACGATACCCATGAAACTTTTCGTGCTGATACTGCTCAGGCAACTGCTCGCCCGGATACCTGCCTTTACCAGGATGGCGTCCATACACGTCAGCACACGGGTCACCTGCTGCCTGAGCTTGCCGTATTTGCGAGAATAGACCCGCAACTCCTGTATCAGGGGAGCAGGAACGAAACTGCCGCGCATCATGCCCTTGTGCAACAGGCTGGCTATCCACTGGGCATCCTTGATGTCGCTCTTACGACCCGGCATCTGTTTGATCAGGTACGGGTTGACAAGCGTCAACTTGAACCCCATCTCGTAGAATATGTCCCACACGGCAATCCAGTAGATACCCGTGCTTTCCAGGGCCACCTCCTCCACCTCTTCCGACTGCAGGTACTCACCCATCGAATAGATTGCAGGGGTCAGCGTTGCATATTCTTTCACTTGAGAATGACTCTCTCCATTGTAGATTGCACAGAATATATTATCTTTGTGCACATCTAAGCCACATACTTTTTTCATTATTGAATATTTTAGTGGTTAATGATCTTCAAATATAGAGAAAGTTGTGGCTTATTTCAAATCAATGTGTAAAACCGGCCCAAACGGACTCAAACAGAACACTCAATTTTTATGGGTCTGTGTATATGTGTATACTTTTATGTATATTTGTTTGATTGTTTTTAGAAAAAATAGATGGATACTCAGGAAATGGACGTCACCAATAAACAATTTGAAGAAGTTATAGCCATCTGCCGTAATGTGTTTCAAAAGAAACTGCAAGATTACGGCGCTTCGTGGCGTATTCTCCGTCCGGAATCCGTTACCGATCAGATATATATCAAAGCCAACCGGATCCGTTCTCTGGAAATCAAAAAAGAAAATAAAGTCGATGAAGGGATCTTTCCCGAATTTATCGGAATTGTTAATTACAGTGTCATCGGTTTGATACAACTCGAGAAGGGTTACTCCGACCGGATCGATCTGTCCGTCGAAGAAGCGCTTCAGTTGTATGACCGCCATATTACCGGGGCCAAAGAGTTGATGTATGCGAAGAATCACGACTATGACGAGGCGTGGCGAAGTATGCGCATCAGTTCGTATACCGATCTTATTTTGATGAAAATATATCGTACGAAAGAGATCGAGAGCAATGAAGGCAAAACCCTGATTTCGGAAGGTATCGATGCCAACTACAGGGATATGATTAATTATGCTCTTTTCGGTTTGATTAAATTGCATTTTGAAGATATGCCACAATGAGTTTCAAGAAAAAGATAATAGCCCTCTCCGTGTGGTTGTCTCGAATCATTGTCGGGGCGACTTTTACCTTTTCCGGATTTGTAAAAGCGGTCGATCCGTTGGGCTTCTGCTATAAGATTCAGGATTATCTGATTGAATTCGATATGACCGCTTTTTTCCCGACGGCACTGCCTCTTGCTATTTTGCTGTCGGTTGCCGAGTTTTTGCTGGGGATCGGAATCCTGTTGGGCCTTTACCGTAAATGGACGACTATCGGCGTGCTGTTGTTTATGGTTTTTTTCACCCCCCTCACCTTATGGATTGCATTGGCTAATCCGGTCGAGGACTGCGGTTGTTTCGGCGATGCATTTATTATCAGTAATTGGGCGACATTTTATAAGAATGTGGTACTGCTGGCTGCCGCCATCCTGTTGGTTATCTTCCGTCACCGCATGGTTCCGCTGTTTTCCCCGAAAACGGCTTGGATTGCAGCTTTGTTTTGCGTGCTTTTCGGATTTGGATTCGCGCTGTATAATAGCTATACGTTACCGGTTTTCGACTTCAGAGCTTATAAGATAGGGGCTGATATTCCCCGACTGATGGAAGTCGATCCGGAAGAGGGCGATGTGTACGAAACGGTTTTTATTTATCGCAAAGACGGCAAGCAACAAACATTCTCGGAAGAGAACTATCCCTGGAATGATTCTACATGGACGTTTGTCGATATGGAAACCCGCTTGATCAAAGAAGGCGTGAAACCCGCGATAGAAGACTTTGCCGTCGAAATGTTAATGCCGGACAGCTTATCCGGGCAACTTCTTCCGGCGGGAGATATTACGCAACAGATTCTCTCGGATTCTTCCTACACCTTCCTGATGATTGCGTATGATTTGGAAGAAATGCATTTGAAGTATCTGGGGCGTTTTAGCGCCCTGGCGGAATATGCTTCGGATAAAGGGTATTCGTTTTATTGTCTCACTTCATCGTCGGCATCGGTTATCGATACGTGGAGCCGTGAGCACAAGGCTTCTTTCTCATTTGCCCATGCCGATGAGCGGATGCTGAAAACGATGATCCGTTCCAACCCGGGATTACTGTTGCTGAAAAACGGCGTGATCCTCCATGAATGGGATGATCGCGATGTTCCGTCGCTCGAACAACTTCCCCCGCGTTTGGAAGAAGCTTCTTTTGCAAGGGTCGAAAATACCTCTGCACGTGATCGCCGCACATTGGCTGTGATTATTTTGCTGTTTATCGTCCCCTTAGTCCTTATTAAAGTAATAGATAGAACATTCTATACAAAGAAATATAAATAAATAAAAAGTAAAAACGTATGAGAAAAAACATTGTAGCAGGTAATTGGAAAATGAACAAAACCCTGCAAGAAGGAGTGACATTGGCAAAAGACTTGAACGAGGCGTTGAAAGGTAAGACATTGAACTGCGATGTCATTATCGGGACCCCGTTCATTCATTTGGCAAGCGTCGCCGGTGTGGTGGACAAAAACAAAATAGGTGTCGCCGCCCAAAACTGCGCCGACAAAGTATCGGGCGCGTATACGGGAGAGGTATCGGCTGCGATGGTCGCTTCTACCGGAGCTACGTATGTCATTCTGGGTCACAGCGAACGCCGGGCTTACTATCACGAAACGCCGGAAATCTTGAAGGAAAAAGTACGGTTGGCGCTCGATAACGGTCTTACCCCCATCTTCTGTGTCGGAGAAGTGCTGGAAGAAAGAGAATCCGGTAACCACTTCGAGGTGGTAAAAGGCCAAATCCGTGCTTCCTTGTTCGATCTTTCCTCGGAAGATTTCGCGAAGATCGTCCTGGCTTATGAACCCGTATGGGCTATCGGAACAGGAAAGACCGCTACGGCCGATCAAGCTCAGGAAATGCATGCCTTTATCCGCAAAACGCTGGTTGAAAAATATGGCAAGGAAATTGCGGATAATACCTCCATCCTGTATGGCGGGAGCGCGAATGCATCCAATGCAAAAGAGCTGTTTTCCAATCCCGATGTGGATGGCGGATTAATCGGAGGTGCTTCGTTGGGTGTTGAAAAGTTTCTGCCCATCATTGAAGCTTTTTAATTGTTTTACGGAATTTTTTACCGCAGATACTCCTGGTATCTGCGGTATTTCCATATCTTTGTGGAAAAATGACTATGCAAATACAGTATAAATTCACGGCGGTGTTGTTTTTGTTCTTGGCGCTTGCCGTGTCCGGATATGCGCAACAAACCAAGCACCACAAAGCGATTCTGGATGCTTTGAATACGGATGTGCGCGGCAAAGGGGAAGTCACCGTATACGAAGACGAGAGTATCCGCGAGGTTCTCGGTCGTCCCATGGCCCCACCACGGAAAGTCTATTCTTCACGCGATGGAGCGGAACAATACGTGAGGATGCGTGGTTTTAAAATACAAGCTTTTGCCGGAAACAACCAGCGTACTTCGAAAAACGAAGCTTACTATAAGCAACAGTTAATAAACGGATCCTTTCCGGAACTCGAAACGGTGGTTTTATTCGACTCCCCTTTTTGGCGCTTGCGGGTCGGCAATTTCAGGTCGCGCGACGAAGCCAATGCCGTGATGCATGAAATGCAACGTAAGCTTCCGGCCTTCGGAAAAGAAATGTATATTGTGGTCGATGAAGTGAAAATACCGGTTCAAGGAGAATAAAACCCCCAATTAATCCCTATTAGAATGTTGTCGGAAGAACTGCAAGATGAGAACGGTGTGTCCGCGCTGGCGGATCACATGCGTGAAATTATTACGATCCTCGGTGAAGATGTGGAACGGGAGGGCCTTCTAAAAACCCCTCAGCGTGTCGCCAAAGCGATGCAATACCTCACGCGGGGATACCGTCAGGATCCGGAGAAGATATTGCGTTCGGCCCTGTTCAAAGAGAATTATCGACAAATGGTCATCGTGAAAGATATCGATATCTTTTCGTTATGCGAACATCACATGTTACCTTTTTTCGGTAAAGCCCATGTCGCCTATATCCCCAACGAGTATATCACGGGATTGAGTAAAATAGCCCGTGTGGTAGATGTCTATGCTCATCGCTTGCAGGTGCAGGAACGGTTGACGACGCAAATCAAAGAATGTATCCAGAAAACACTGAACCCGATGGGGGTCATGGTCGTCATTGAAGCGCAACACATGTGTATGCAAATGCGCGGTGTGGAAAAGCAGCATTCCGTTACGACGACTTCGGACTTTACGGGGGTATTTAATCAGCAGAAAACCCGAGAAGAATTCATTAATCTTATTAAGAAATAGAATTTATTGCCAACTTTGCGTTATATCAAAATGATTCAGTTATGTCAAAGAAATTAAAATCAACTGATAAACAAGTCAATAAATTAGAAGAGCCTACCGCTGCTTACCGGAACACATCGCCGCTCCCAGAGGGAAATCCCAATGTCCCTTTTCACGGAACACAACAAGAATGGTGGGAACATATCCACCATATTGAAGATGGAGAGTTTATCCCGAATGCCGTCACCTCACAACCAAAAACCGGATATATCGAAATATTGTCATGGATTCTCATTTGATAATTTATCGTATCACGGATAAACGTATTGAAGTACTCGATATTATACATTCTGCTTCGAGTATTCGAAAAATTCGTGATGCATGCAGTATTCGTCTGTAAATTTCATTATCTCCGTTCTACGAATGTGTGCACGGCTCCGTCGTGTGGAGCGAGCATGGTTACGGTGAATCCTTTCTTTTTCAGCAGATCGATCAGCGGCAGAGGTGGAAAAGGCGCAATAAAGAGCAGGCACTCGCCTTTCTGTAAGCGACCGGCGAGCGATAATACCGCTTCTTTGGGATGTTCCCCCGCTTGAATCAATGGCCTGACGTCCAACGTGTGGGTGACCCGCGTATCGGGCGCTTTGTCTGCTACAGGAACCTCTACGCCCGTGTCATCGGAACAAAATCGATCTTCCAACGCTGCAAGTCCGGCCTCTTTCCGTAAGGCATTGACCATTTCCACCACATCGGCATTCCCGACTTTAGCGGCTTGTTGCAGGGACGTAACGCGCGCTACCGTCTTTCGCAATACCGGATTCTTCAACGCCGAAAAGGCAGGGGAAAAGCGTCGCAACAGACTTTCCAGTTCCGGATAGTCGTCGAGTAATTCTCCCACTTTGGTATCGGGAGTGATATCGGTCTTATTTCTGTTCATACGACAACAACCGTTGATCTCCTTCCAATTGACGTAAGGACGTAATGTCTTGTGTGACCTCCACTACGCCGAGATATTCATTGTCTTTTCCCCGTACGGCGGAATATTCGATATACACAAAACGGCCTTTGAAGTTCGAAATCCAGAACGCGGCTTTATTTTCCTTTCCGCTCTTGAAATCGCGAATGATTTGTTCTACCACATGTACGCTACCGGGCGGATGGCACATGCGCACATCGCGTCCGAGAATGGAGCGGTTGCGTTCGAACACACGCTTGGGACTGTGAGAGAAGAAACGGACCTTATCGTTTTTATCGACAAAGGTAATATCGATCGGCAAATGCAGAAAAAGCGCTTCCAGTTCCGACAGATCGAATGCTCCGGAAGATAGACGGATAGCATCGGCTGTAACATATTCGTGCGCGGCAGGGGTTACGTTCTCCGGTTTCCACTCGTCTTCGGGATCGAACAGGCAATAGCCGAACTCAGGCGTTTCGTGATATATCTTATACCATTCTTCCTCCGAAAGCGTATCCATGGCCATCGGCAGGAGAATTTGCTCTTCTTTCATAATCATTCCGTCGAGCATTTCAACGGCGGGGAAGAGCACCAACTGAATGACAGAGGCCATCTCTTCGGCGGTCGATATCGGTGATGCCAATGCCTCGGATGCATTCTTCAGCAAGCTGCGTATCTCGTCATGTTTGCCCCACATCACTTTAGGCGGGCCGGTGATGAGATGTTTCTCCAGATAGGGAAACAGGAGGTATTCTTTTCGTTTGTAATGTTTATCGACATCCCACAGGTTATTGAATCCGGTCCTCAGTTGTAAAATGTAGCCGGGCAAATGGTCTTCGGAGAGCGAAGATATACCGTTGAACAAACTGACAAGCTTATTCACTTCCGCTTTCAAGGCTTCATTCTCTTTTTTGAATGTATCCACCGGATGTCCGGGCGGAATGGTTTTCGCGTCTTCTAGATCGATGCTCCCGTCTAATACCGCAGTGTGCAGGTCGCAGAACTCGAGAATTTCATTTTCGGACAATGCGCCGCTATTGATGAGTTCTTGTTCTACCTCGACCACCTCGTTGTAAGGGATGGACCGTAATACTTCTATCAGCCTTTTACGGAGCACGTCGGGAGCTTCGCCTTCATGAAGGCGGAGCAATAAATGCCGGAGCATTTCTTTGCGTTGGGAGGAGTTCTGAATGATTTCGCTCATATTTTTATCGGTATAAATGTTTTCTATTCTCCCCTGATCATGGTGAGGAGCATTTTAAACGGTTGAGTGGCTTTGAGGGCATGCGGATGATCGGCAGGCATGATGATGCACTCGCCTTTTTTCAATACATGCGGTTGTCCGTCAATGCGGATTTCCGCTTCGCCGTCGAGAATCTGCACGAATGCGTCATAGGGAGATGTATGTTCGGTGAGCGCCTGATCCTTGTCGAAAGAGAAGAGAGTGATATTGCCCGCCTTATTCTTCGTTACTTGTTTGCTGATAATGCCTCCTTGGGCGTAAGTGATCGTATCGTCCAATTTATAAGAGGTTGCTTTTTCGTATGTTGCCATTTTCTTTTTATGTTTACGGATGAATTTTCATACACAAAGATATTCTATAGAAGCAAAGAAAGTTGTAACCGAGGTTACAAAAGTCGTGTTTTATAGATTTTTAAGTACACTTATCCGTTTAACGGCTTCATGCCGCTTGACGGATAATAGTACTTTCATGTCTTCATCGACCGAGGAAATTCCCGCGATTCCGAAATTCCTGACCAGCACGTTGGCGACGTTGGGTGAAAGGAAAGCCGGAAGGGTAGGGCCTAAATGAATGTTCTTAACGCCCAGAGATAAGAGCGCCAAAAGGACGATGACCGCTTTTTGTTCATACCAGGCGATGTTATAGGCGATAGGCAGGTCGTTCAGATCATCGAGTCCGAAAGCCTCCTTGAGCGCTAAGGCAATCTTTACCAGAGAATAACTATCGTTGCATTGTCCTGCATCCAATACTCGAGGAATGCCGTTTATATCTCCTAAGGAAAGCTTGTTGTAACGATATTTGGCGCAACCCGCCGTGAGAATAACCGTATCTTTGGGAAGCTTTTCGGCGAATTCGGTATAATAGTTCCGCCCACGCATGCGTCCGTCACATCCTCCCATTACAAAGAACTTACGGATGGCGCCGGTCTTTACCGCATCGATCACTTTATCGGCTAAGGCGATGACCTGATTATGCGCAAATCCGCCGACAATGGTGCCGGTTTCAATCTCTTCGGGGGAGGCGCATTGCTTTGCGTGTTCGATGACGGCTGAAAAATCTTTGGGACGGCCGTCTTTGCGGTCTTCGATATGTTTGAATCCTTCAAATCCCGTGGCCCCCGTGGTATATACGCGGCCGGTATACGTTGCCGATTTCTTAGGCGGGACAATACAGTTTGTCGTGAAAAGGATGACCCCGTTGAAATGTTCGAAATCCTCCGTCTGATGCCACCATGAGCTGCCATAGTTTCCCACGAAATGGGCGTATTTTTTGAAAGCCGGATAATAATTCGCCGGCAGCATTTCGCTATGGGTATACACATCCACTCCGGTACCTTCGGTTTGCTTCAACAACTCTTCCATGTCTTTCATGTCATGACCGCTGATCAAAATACCCGGATTGTTGCGGACACCCAGGTTTACCATTGTTATTTCGGGATTTCCATAACTCGAAGTATTGGCCTTATCGAGCAATGCCATCACCTGAACACCGTATTGTCCTGTTTCGAGTACCAGTCCGGTCAGTTCGTCTACCGATAGCGAATCGTCGGCCGTCGCGACCAATGCCTTTTGCATGAATGCATAGATGCCGTCGTCGGTATATCCGAGATTATAAGCATGTTCGGCGTAGGCTGCCATTCCTTTTAGCCCGTAAATGGTTAGTTCCCGCAGCGAGCAGATATCTTCGTTTTCCGTTGTCAATATTCCCACCTGTTCGGCTTTTTCGGCCATTTGCTCTTCCCTTTCGCCGGTCCAGAACGCCCCTTCGAAAGCGATCTCATTTATATCGCCTCCGCTCGAAAGATATTTTTCTTTTGCGGCATTTCGCAATTCATATGCCATAAGTATACGGGTGATGAAGCGGCTTTTGTCGAAGTTCGCGTTCGTGATGGTCATGAACAAACTATCCGTAATAAACCGGTTGATTTCCGGTATTTCTATCTTACGGTCCCTTAAACGAACCGTGTAATGAGATATCCCTTTGCATAGGAATACCAGTAAATCCTGTAGATTTGCCACAGTAGCGGTTTTTCCGCATACCCCTTTTACCGTACAGCCTTCGTTTTTGGCCGTTTCCTGACATTGAAAACAAAACATTTTATCCATCTCTTTTATTTTTAGTTTTATATATTCCTGTTATGACAAAAGTACATTAGAGGAATCACAAAAAATGTAACTTGAGTTACATGTAGGCGATTTAACTATTTTTCAAAAGCAAATTCGTTACCTTTGCTGACATTGTTCACGTTATTTACGGCTTACACGTGTATGGGAGAATATGATTTATCGGGTTGCCCTCTTTTCCAAGGGCTTTCTCAAGAAGAGATTACGCAGATTATGGAGCGTTCGGTGGCGGAAGTCCGGACGTTGCAGAAAGGGGCGTATGTCGCCCGTCAAGGCGATACCATCCGTTTTCTTTATTTGTTGGTCGACGGGTTGGTTCGTACCGAAATGATTACCAAAGAAGGAAATGTCATCGAGATCGATTTTATTGAGGCGGTGCATCCCCTGGCTCCGGCATTTATTTTTGCCGGACAAAACCGCTTTCCGGTAGATGTTGTGGCATCGGGACCCTGCGTATTCTATATGATTCCGGATTCGGTTTGGTTGCAGGAAATGATGAAGAACAAGGAGTTGCTCCTCAATTTTATGAGACTTAACTCGAATATGACCGTTTTCTTGGCGAACAAATTACAACTGTTTACCATAAAAAGCTTGAAGGGACGGTTGTCGTTGTATATCCTTGAGAATACCACGCCTTTGCAAAACAGCTTTATCCTTAAACGCACACAAACACAGCTTGCCGAATATTTCGGCGTACAACGCCCTTCGTTGGCCCGCACGATCGGAGAGATGATTAACGAGGAAATTATCACCCTTTATAAGCGCAAACTGACGGTATTGGATAGGGAACGAATGGAAAAGCTCATTTAGGTTTATAGGATTCCGCAAAGCGTCGGATCCCCTTTTTGGAGAAGTTCGAAGGGGATTTGGGAGAGTGACGAACTGCATACTTTCAATCAATTATCGTTATTTTTTTTATTAAGCTAATCACTTTTATATTTTATTTTTTGAAAAAAGCCATAAATATGCACCAAGTTATAAATGCGGATATTCCGACATAAGGAACAACCAAAGAATTACGTATGCAATGAATATTGCCACATCTTATAAAAAAATACCAAATTGAAAATCCTATAAGTGAACCAATAAACAGAATAATAACAGTGTCGTATTTAGAAAAAAAGGTCTTTCTTCTTTTTCTTGGCACAATAACCTTACCGGTAGATTTTAAATTCTTCCTACCGATAGATTTCTGTTTTCTTCGTTGAGTTTTTTGATTCATTTATTATGTCCCATAGATAAAAATATTTATAGTTTCAACGGTTCAATTTTAAACCATGCTTTTTCTACAATTTCCATTATCTCCTGCTCAGTTATTCCTTTTGATTTCACTGTAAGCATTTTGTCGCTACCGACGATATCCACATCCCAATGAGAAACTCTTTCAGTTTTATCAAGAAATGGAGTTACTTTTGCTACACAACCACTGCAATGGATATTTGTTTTAAACTTAAAAATTTGTTGATTTTCTTTGCTCATTTTCTTCTAATTTTGATGATTGAGAACGGATATAAAATTGTGATTAAACGCAGTTGTCTATTTCTTCCATTTTAACCGCAAACTGTTGCATACTACACTGACACTACTTAAAGCCATAGCCGCTCCCGCAATCATGGGGTTGAGTAAAAAACCGTTGACCGGATAAAGGATTCCTGCGGCGACAGGAATACCGACAAGATTATATATAAATGCCCAGAACAAGTTCTGTTTGATGGTCGATACGGTTTGACGCGATAATCGGATGGCTTGGGATATCTTGGTAAGATCCGGCGAAATGATTGTTATTTTCGCTACTTCCATGGCGATATCGCTTCCCTTGCCCATGGCAATACTTACATCCGCCGTCGCCAAGGCTGTACTATCATTAATTCCGTCGCCCACCATGGCTACTACTTCTCCTTTGCGTTGAAGTTCTTTTACAAAATCCGCTTTGTCTTGCGGCAGCACTTCCGCCTTATAATACGGTATGTTTGTTTGCTGTGCAACAGCTTGTGCAGTAAACTCATTATCGCCTGTGAGCATATACACGTTAACTCTCATCTCTTGTATTTGCCGGATGGCTTCTACCGAGGTTTCTCTTATCTTGTCTGAGATAGCCAATACAGAAAGGGTTTGTTTACCGCTCGCAAACCAGATTACCGTCTTTGATAGTTTAGCCCATTCTTCAGCTTGCTGTTGTAAGCCATTTGTTATGGGAATATTGTTCTCTGTCAGTAGTTGTTTGTTGCCGACAAAATAACTTTCACCCTTGTACATTGCTTTTACCCCTTTACCGGTAATACTCTCGAATTTGGATAATGAAACATCTTGCACATATTCCAGATAGTTAACGACCGCTTCTGCCAATGGATGCCCGGATTGTTTTTCGATACTTAATAAGACTCGTTTGCCTAAGTCCGTTTCGTCAAGCCATTTACTATCCGTTACCTGTGGCTTTCCTTTCGTGATGGTTCCGGTCTTATCCAGTACGACTGATTGTATGTTCCTGGCAAGTTCCAGGCATTCGGCATCTTTGATTAAAATTCCGTTTTCCGCACCTTTTCCTATACCAACCATAATCGCCGTAGGGGTAGCCAATCCCAATGCACAGGGACAGGCAATCACCAAAACGGTAATCGCCGCTAAAAGTCCGTGTGCAACATTATTTTGGCCTCCAAACAGCAGCCATATAATGAACGTGATTAGGGCTATTCCTATTACTGTCGGAACAAATATGCCGGCAATTTTATCGACGAGTTTTTGAACCGGAGCTTTGCTGCCTTGCGCATCCTGTACTGTTTTAATGATTTGAGCGAGCACCGTTTCCTTACCGATTTTTTCGGCTTTAAACTTGAAACTGCCTTTTTGATTGATCGTGCCGGCAAACACCTTTTCATTCTCTTCTTTCAGTATCGGTACGGATTCACCGCTCAACATACTCTCGTCGACATATGAACTGCCGGAAGTGACAATACCATCTACTGCGATTTTTTCACCGGGTTTTACCAGAATGATATCGTCTATAGTTACATCTCCGATACAGGCTTGTTTTTCCTGTCCGCCGGGCAAAACGATCGTCACCGTTTTCGGCTGTAGTCCCATCAACTTTTTAATTGCAGAAGAGGAATTTCCTTCTGCTGTTTCTTCCAATAGTTTACCTAAAAGGATAAAGAAAATAATCACCGCCGAAGCTTCAAAATACACATGGGGCTGCAAGCCTCTTGCAAGCCAGAAATCTGCAAACAACATATTGAATACGCTGAATAAATAAGCCGTTCCTGTGCTCAATGCAACCAACGTGTCCATATTGGCAGAGCGATGTTTCGCTTGTTTCCATGCATTGACGAAAAAGCCCTTGCCTACCCAAAATACAACGGGTGTTGAAAACAGCCATGAGATTTCGTTACCATAGGGCAAATCCATAAAGAACATACCGATCATAACTACCGGAAGTGAAAGGATACCGGCCAAAAAGGTTTTATTCCTTAACGTCTGGAAATTTTTTTCGCGAATGGTTTCAAGCAGTTCTTGTCGGGACGTTTCATCTTCGATAAGTAAGTCATAACCGGCAGATTGAACTTCTTTTTGCAAAGCCGGCGGATCGATCTTATTCGCCATGTATTTTACCGACAATGTAGCGGTGGCAAAATTTACGGAAGCATCGGCAACTCCGTCTATCGATTTCACGATGTTTTCTACATTCACAGCGCATGAAGCGCAACTCATATTCAATACCGGAAAAGACTGTTGTATGAGGTCTTCTGCTTTTGCCGGGCTTTTATCGTTTATTGTCATACATTCTTTGTTTTATTTTACGGTACAAAGGTGATGACAATTTCGATTCGGGTTATTGTGTATTTCTGGAATAGATTTGTAAGATTTACACTTTGTCCAATGGCTTCCTTTTGTTTTCTTTGATCTGTTTGAAACGACTGGGAGTAACGCCAGTCACTTTTTTGAACTGATTGCTCAGGTACCCCAAGCTGGAATAGTTCAGGCGGTAAGCAATCTCACTCAACGACAACTCATCATATACCAATAATTCTTTCACTTTCTCTATTCTCTGAGCGATAGAGTATTTTTCAATTGTCGTACCTTCTTCTTCCGAAAATAAATTGGACAAGTAGCTATAATCATGATGCAATTCAGTACTTAATATATTTGATAAATTGGACTTTGTGTCATTCGCCCCATAATGTATGTAGTGAATGATAATATTCTTTATTTTTTCTATGATACGGCTCTTTTTGTTATCGATTAGTACAAAACCCAGTTCGGTCAACCTCGCGTCCAATACAAGTCTTTCTTCATCTGACAATTCTTTTTCAAGAGTGACTTCTCCTAATTGTATATCTTTTATACCGATACCAACTTTACATATTTCATTTTGCACCACCATAATGCACCGATCACAGACCATGTTCTTTATGTATAGCTTTGTCATTGTCATATTGTTTATTTCACTCTGAGATATGCCGGTATTTCGATACAAAAGTATATCATTTTTCAATACGAAAAGAATGATTATCCGCAATAGATGAAAAAAAATGCACCGGAAGGTTATAGGCCATCCGATGCATTCATATATATGTGTTGGCTTATCTTAGGGTTTCTTCTTGATTATAAGTCCTAATTCGTCCAATTGTTCTTGTTCGATTCTCGAAGGCGCATCGATCATGACATCGCGTCCCGCCGTGTTTTTCGGGAAGGCGATGCAATCGCGAATGCTGTCTAATCCGGCCAAGATGGATACGAAGCGATCTAACCCGAAAGCGATACCTCCATGAGGAGGAGCGCCGTAGCGGAATGCGTCCATCAGGAAGCCGAACTGTTCTTGTGCACGCTCTTCGGTAAATCCAAGGACGGAGAACATTTTTTTCTGGAGATTGCTATCGTGTATACGGATTGATCCGCCTCCTACCTCGACACCGTTTATAACGATATCGTATGCGTTTGCCCGCACGGCGCCGGGATCGGTGTCGAGCAACGGAATATCTTCCGCTTTTGGGGAGGTGAAAGGATGGTGTTTGGCAAAGTAACGCCCCAGTTCTTCATCTTTTTCCAGTAAAGGAAAATCGACGATCCACAGACATCGGTAGTCTTGTTTGTCTCGTAGTCCGAGGCGCGAGCCCATTTCCAGTCGCAGTTCACCTAATTGCTTTTGCGTTTTTTCGGTATCCCCGGCAAGAATGAGCAATAAATCACCCGGCTTTGCCCCGCAACGTTCAATCCATGTTAGCAGGATCTCTTGCGAATAGAACTTGTCGACCGACGATTTAATCGAACCATCGGTGTTGTAGCGAACGTAAATCAACCCCTTAGCGCCTATTTGAGGGCGTTTTACGAAATCGGTCAATTCGTCGATCTGTTTTCGGGTATACGCGGCACAGCCTTCGGCACAGATTGCGCCGACATATTCAGCCGAGTCGAAAACGACGAAATCCTGTCCTTTGGTAAGGTCTTTGAGTTCGTTAAATTTCATTTCGAAACGGATGTCCGGTTTATCCGAGCCATAATACTTCATGGCATCGGCATAAGTCATGCGTGGAAAGTCTGACAACTCGATTCCTTTTATCGTTTTAAAAACATGTTTGGCGAGACCTTCGAACATTGTGAGCACATCTTCTTGTTGTACGAAAGACATCTCGCAGTCGATCTGCGTGAATTCGGGTTGGCGGTCCGCTCGTAAGTCTTCATCGCGAAAACATTTCACAATCTGGAAATAACGGTCGAACCCCGATACCATCAGCAATTGCTTAAAGAGTTGAGGCGATTGCGGCAAAGCATAAAATTCCCCCTGATTCATGCGTGAAGGAACGACAAAGTCTCGGGCACCTTCGGGGGTCGATCCGATGAGCACAGGAGTTTCGACTTCGAGGAAAGAGCGCTCGTTCAAGTAGCGGCGAGTCTCGAACGCCAGTTGGTGGCGCAGTTCGAGATTTTTCCGGACAACTTCGCGGCGCAAGTCTAGATAACGGTATTTCATGCGGATATCATCGCCGCCGTCGGTTTCGTTGTCGATAGTGAAAGGCGGTGTTTTGGCCGCATTCAATATGTTGAGTTTCGAAACGATTATTTCGATATCGCCGGTAGGAAGATGGGGATTTTTACTAGACCGTTCCTTTACGATTCCGGTGACTTGGATGACATATTCACGTCCCAGTTTGTTGGCCTGCTCAAAGAGGTCGTGATTGATTTTTTGATCGAAGGAAAGTTGTGTTATTCCATAGCGATCGCGTAGGTCGATGAACGTCATTCCTCCCATTTTCCGGATTCTCGATACCCATCCGGCTAAAGTAACTTCGGTGTCGATGTTATCTTGGCGTAATTCGCCGCAAGTATTGCTTCTGTACATATTCTTGTTTTACAAAATAGTCGGTTTGTTTACTATTTCCATGAACGAAAAAAGGCTATTGAATTATTCAACAGCCTCAGATCCCGTCGGGATACCAGGATTCGAACCTGGGACCTCCTGCTCCCAAAGCAGGCACACTAACCGGACTGTGCTACATCCCGATATTCTTTCTCTTAAACGTGGCTGCAAAAATACAACGAAAGTCCGTAATATCAAAACTTTTCCCTGCTTTTATTCCCTCGGAAAAAGGATGCTTTGGTGACGTTTTCTCGTTTTCGGTGGCTAATCTCCAAGCAGGTATCATAAAAAAGGAGCTTGAAATGTTTCAAACTCCTTTTAAGTCGTTATTGTATGAAGGTTAGAAGAATCTGAATCGATTATCTTCCACACCCAGTTTCTTCTTTAAAACATCGGCCGATTGCATTTGATAGCGATAGGCGTTATTGCCTTGTAGGATTCTTTTCTGCTCTTTTGCATCGTAGGTCTCGGAGCCTTGTGTGCGATTCGCCACGGAAGTTACAAACACACCCATGTTCCCTTTTAACGGACCGGTAATGGTATTGAGCGGAGCAAATGCGGATACCGCATTCAGAGCAGGCTCATAACCGATTCCCGTAATGTTTTGCGTGTTGAAGTTGACGAACTTCACGGTGTCGGGCGTGGCATTCATTGCTTGAGCATACGCTTCTATCGAGCCTAGTTTTTTCGAAGAGAGATCGGCGATGATTTTTTCCGCTTTTTTCTCGTTCGTTAATCGGGTGCGAATGGTCGATGCGACTTCCGATAAAGGAGTCGTACCCGCCGGAATCACTTCATCTACCCGGGCTATGATTCTCATATTGGTCAAATCGAATTTCTTTACAGCGCCTTTTTCTTTTTCGTTCGCAGCCCAAGTGATGACCTGACGCGAACCCGGAATCTGTCCGAGAGAGAAATCATTAGCCGATACCGAAAAGTTCGGGACAATAGAATAACTTTTTTCTGCGGCCAATTGGCTGAAATTCTTACTTACATCGGGAATGGAAACAAACTGGTTTAATTCATTATCGACGTTGTTCGAGGTCTTTTCACTGGGCACTACCGGCATATTGACAACGGCCAATTTGTATTTTTGCACCGGCGATGTCCTCTCTTCCACTTGCATAAGAACTTGCTGGCCTGGGAGTCTTAATTTCATTACTTCTCCCAGAGGAGCATTAAAAGCGTTTTTAGCCAAATCGCCTCCTATAGAGGTAAGATCTATTTCTCTTGCCCAACCGATATCGCCGCCGTTTGATTGCGGATTCAGGCTGTTCGCTACTTCCGCAAACGATTTGCCTGACCGGACTTCATTATAGATACTGTCCACGAAATTGGTTACTAACGTATCTTGTCCTGCGGCCGAAGCATCAGGGATTGCGATGATCCGTAAATGAACCGAGTCGGGAGCAACTGTTTTGTCGATTAATTTATATAATTGAAACGAGTCCCCTTCCCGTACCGGACCATACATTTCGCTCACCGCGGCTGTGCGGGCAAAAGCTAACTGTCCGGGAGTAAGGAGATTTTGTGATACAAAAACGTCGCGATAAGGAGTCTCCGAATAGTCGGCTACCACCGGAGCGGGGTTCTCTGCTTTTTGCAGCGCCTCATAAGCTTGTTTTGCCGAGGCTTCTATTTCGGCAAAATCCTCGTCGCTGGGAACGATTTCCTTCGTGAAATAAGACAACTTTACAATAGGAGCTTCCAAAACGAAGGTCTTTTTATGTTTGTTGTAAAATGATTTTACTTCCTCGTCGGTAACCTTAACGGTTGAGTCGGGAATAGAAAAATAATTCTGCGCCACATACGTGATGTCGGCGTTTTGCTGAGACAAGTCGAAATAGTTTTTCGCTTCCGTATCGTTTACCATGATCGCACTCGACAGTAAAGAAACATATTTTTCTTCGAGTCGTTGGTATTGGATCATTTTTTCGATAAACAACCATAAGGATTTATACTGATCGACCATTGCTTGTTGTTCGGGTTGAGCGGAAGTTGACGGCGTGTTGATCACGCTGAGAAATTCGGTAAGGGCCGCTTTGTTGAACACACCTGTTTGAGGATCGACAAAGAAAGGCAGTTGCTGCAACAGCGGCGAAATGTTTTCGCCTTGAACCAAATCATTGATTTCTTCTTTTGAGACGGTTAAGCCCAGTTTTTTTGCCTGATCTTCCAATAACCGCTCACGGACCATTTGTTGATAAACCGCTTCGCGGATTTGAGAAGAGGTGTTTTCATCGAGCGATGATTGTCCGCTCGTCATTTTCTGAAATTCTTCCCATTCGCTTACGCGGTCTGCATATTCTTTCGTTGCGATGACTTCGCCGTTTACGACAAAAGCCTTGTCGCGCGATCTGTTAAATAAGGTTGTTCCTGAGGTGATTAAGTCTCCTAAAACAAAGGCCAACAAAGCCACGCCGATGACGATGACTAAAAGCGTTCCTTTATCTCTAATTTTTTGTAAAGTAGCCATTGAACTATCTTTTTAGTTACATTTAAACATTCAAATATGTATATATTCCAAACAGGGCACGAAGGTAGTAAAAATAAAGCAGATAATGTTATTTTTTGACGGAAAAATTTCTTTTGCCGAGGCGTCGGTTGGAGCGGCACTCTCGATAGAGTCAAGTTATAACCTCCTCGATATGTAATCGTACTACTTCGATTTTCCGGGTTGTCACTTTCAGTATCTTAAATGTGAATTTGCCAATCATGATCGTTTCGTATGTTTTAGGAAAACGCTGAAGGTGATGCAGAAGAAAACCCGCAATGGTCGAGTAGTCATCCGACTCCGGTAAGCCGATATGATACTTCTCATTCAACTGGTCGATTTCCACACGTCCCGCTAACACATACTCGTTGTCACTTTCTTGTTTTACAAATTTATATTTAACGTCATATTCGTCTTCAATATCGCCGAATATTTCTTCCACTAAATCCTCGATGGTAACAATGCCCGATGTGCTGCCGAACTCATCGACTACCACCGCAATACTTTTGCGTTGTTGCATCAGGTCACTCATCAGTTTGTTGGCCTGCATGCTTTCGGGAACGAAAGAGACAGAGGCGATATTTTTGGTCCAATCTTCAGGATTGTTAATGATTTCCCACGTATGAATATATCCTATGATATTATCAATATCATCTTTATAAACCAAGATTCTCGAAATACCCGTTTCGATGAATCTTTGCTTGAGCGTTTCCACACCGGTATCTTCGCTGACCGCCACGATGTCGGCGCGGGGAACCATACAATCCCGCACTTTGGTAGATGAGAAGTCGAGCGCATTTTGAAAGATTTTCACTTCGGGGTCGACCTGCATCTGATCGGGCATATCTTCAATGCTCTGCCGGACGTATGAATTCAATTCGACTCGTCCGAGTTCTCGTTCCTTCGAGAGAGCCGATCGGATACCAAAAAAAGAGAGAATACCTTTTGAAAGGATAATAAAGAACCGGGTTACCGGATAGAGGAAAACATAGAAAATGAAAGCCGGAAAGACAAATGTCTTAACCCACCCGTCGGCGTTTTTCTTGAAGACGGCACGAGGGAAGAACTCTCCCGTGAGCAAGATGAAAAACGTCGCAAAAAGAATGATCAGAAAATAATTCAGCAGGGGATTAGGATGAATTTTCCGTTCAATATAGGGATAACCGATGAGAATAGTAAAATAGATGAAAAAGACTAAGACAACCAATCTGCCCGCGTCTAAGGTTTTCATGAACATGTGTGAATGCGTGTAGATCGTATTCAGCATGTAATTAAAAGGGCCGGCCGATTTTTTCGTGACGGCATACCGCAACTTGTCGGAGGATACGAAAGCCACCTCCATGCCCGAGAAGAACATGGAAAGGATCATAAAAGCAATCCACCATCCGATAAGCGTTGATATATTCATCATCTGCTATTGCTATTGCGTCGTTTCCGGTTGGATGAGCTCTTCAGAGGCTAACGAATCGGCCGGTTCGAGATCTTCCTGCACGGGAATTATGCCGTCGAAAGGCCGGAAGATGCGATATTCCGTCATTTCCTGATTCGACTCGAAGCCGTATGCCTTTACTTTCCGGAGTCCCTGCGTTATTTCGATATATTTGTCGGAATAGACTCTTTCTTTGCGTTGATCCCAGAATAATTCATCGCTATCGAATCGTTCGCCTTTGATATTTTCGACATGGACGTTTCCTTTTAATCTCCAAAGATTTTGAGAGGTGTAATTCCACGCTGTGTCGGCTTTCACGGTCGCTTCGATATTGAAAGTCGAATCGAATTGCTCCAAATAAATTCCTTCCGGAAAAAACCAATAAGGCTCTTTTGCTTTATCGAAAACCTGCCAGACAGCGGCTATGACTTTGTAGCGCGTCACCCCTGAATCGGAAATTAACGTGGTTACCGTATCTGTAGTCATAGACGGCACCTGTTCCGGATCATATTCGAAAGCCATCAGGTTCTCATCTTTTTTCTTACAAGATGTGACCCATATCATCGACATAACGATCGAGAGAATCGTTATTGTACGAAAAGAAGTCAATATGTCCGGGAGTCTTTTCAAAAATCTTTTTAATTGAACTGACGTTTGAAGAACCACAATTCATTAATGTTCATATTGACCGATATCTTAAACATATCCTGTTTAATCATATTGCTTTTTTCGGGTTGCTGTCTGGAATAACCGAAACCGATATTCAGCATCGAAACGCGCCCCGATAGATTATCGCGGAACGGAAGTCCCAACCCGAAGTTGATGCCGTATTCTTTGTATCCGCCCACTCCCAGACTGGTATTTGTAGCGGGATCTTTTACGTTTACATTGATGTACGAATTGCTATATGATACCCCGCCCCTGAAGCGAATCCGTTGGAAGAAATTCCGGCTTAACGGATCGATAATATATTCCGCTCCCGCATTAATCCTATACCGGTTGTTGAAACGGGAGGCATCCGTCATGCCATCCAAAAGCGAGGGATACGACGCATCTTTCCATAATTGATACGTTCCGTCGATTCCGACCAATAAGTGAGCGTTCATGTACGTAGCGCCGAGGCCGAAAGATTGAGGTATTTCGAACGTCTGCGCAGCGGCCGTATCGGTCTTTTGTATTTGAGCCGGGCTGGAGTAAGGATATTTATAAGGATCGGCCGTGTACAACATTTCGGTGGGATACACAACGGCCGAAGGACTCACTTGCGGCGTATATACGGCACCCAAAGTCACCGAACTTGTCCGGTCGATAGGGTAAGTATATTGCACGCCCAAGTCGTATTTGAGATGATGAATGGAATACGTCTGTTTACTTTCCGATATTAAGGCGGAAGTAGAGGTCGGTATTCCGACGGTGCTATAGGTGATATTCCCAAATAAATACGATATATTCGCCCCGACAGATATATTTTTAAAGGGTTCCCATGCAATACCCCCATACACCTGACTCAACCCGCCGGTGCCTCGATAGGTTTCCTGATACTGGATGCTTTCTCGCGAACGGGTAGCACCATAATTATAACCTACTTTGGAGAACGGCAGGAGGCCAACACTAACCCCCACGTTTTTGAAAACGGGGAATTGCATGGCGATGTAATCCAAGTTGCCATTATAGTAATCGCGGATATTGCTTCCATCGCCGAGTCGGGTCATTTGCCCCGACACCCCTAAATCGAAAATAAAAGTAAGAGTGTCTATTTCGGAGTAGGAAGCCGGGTTTCCGGGGTTAACCTGCTGACTTCTTCGTAAGCCGTAACGAATGCCCCCCATTGCCTCGGAAGCTCCGAAAGACGGGTTCGATAGTAGTCCGTACCCATATCGTCCATAGGGTGAATTGGAGCCTACTTCTTGAGCAAAGAGGACAATCGTAATCGTAAGAAAAGCGATTAACGAGAAAAAACGTTTTTTTGTTCTGTTCATTTGTTTCGATAATATCAACAAACCCGGGTTGCCTTGTCTAAATTGATTTGAGATTGCAAAGATGATACATTTTTGCGTTGTAACCAACAAATACACAAATTCTTCGTGTTAAAAAGATTAAAGTCGACCGTTTTATCTGCCGGGGATGTCGCTCGGAGCGACACCCCCGGTGACAGAATATCGATTAAAAGAAACGATTGAATGCCAACAGGCGACTGATATACTTACCGATAATATCGAATTCGAGATTGACGACGGATCCTTTTTGGATTTGATGGAAATTGGTGTTCTCGTGCGTGTAGGGAATGATCGCTACTTTAAATGAGTTTTCGGTCGGTTCCACCACCGTAAGGCTTACGCCGTTTACGGTAACCGATCCTTTGTCTACGGTCAGGTATCCTTTCTGCGCCATTTCTTTGTCGAAAGCATATTCAAAAGAATAATACCAACTTCCGTCGGCTTCGGTAACGCCGGCGCATACCGCGGTTTGATCGACATGCCCCTGTACGATGTGCCCGTCGAGGCGTCCGTTCATCAACATGCTGCGCTCGAGATTGACTTTACTCCCGATTTCCAACAAGCCAAGGTTCGAGCGGTCCAATGTTTCCTTGATCGCCGTTACCGTATAGGTGTCGCCCTCAATAGAAACAACCGTAAGGCATACGCCGTTGTGCGAGATGCTTTGATCGATTTTCAATTCATTGGTAAAGGAACATCTGAGGGTGATGTGCAGGTTCCCTTGTTCTTTATTCAGTGCGACAACGGTTGCCGCTTCTTCTACAATTCCTGAAAACATATAATTTAAATTTGCTAATTTGCTGATTAGCTGATTTGCTAATTTACCAAATGGAGGCTCTTTGCTCTTTAGGCAGATACAACGGGTCGGAAGGCTGGATGTTAAACGCTTCGTACCAGGCATCGATATGAGGCAGCGCTCCGTCAACTCTCCATTTTCCCAGAGAATGCGGGTCGATACGGGTGAGGCGGAGGATTTCCGCATCGCGTACATTTCCAGCCCAAAGATTCGCATAGCTAAGGAAGAATCGTTGTTCGGAGGTGAAGCCGTCGATCTTTTCGTTCGATTGGGCCTGCGGAGTCTTCAGAAAAGCGTGATGCGAAACTTGGAGTCCGCCGTGGTCGGCGATGTTTTCGCCTAAGGTATAGGTTCCGTTGGCGCGTACGGTGTCGAGAACCACAATATTATCGAAATGGCGCACCAGCACGGCAGCCCGTTCGTCGAAACGCGTGGCGTCTTCCGGAGTCCACCAATCGGCTAAGTTACCGTCTTTATCGAACTTGCGGCCCTGATCGTCGAACCCATGCGTCATTTCGTGGCCGATAACCACTCCGATGCCTCCGTAGTTAATAGCATCGTCGCCGTTCATATAGAAGAAAGGCGGTTGCAGGATTCCGGCGGGAAAGCAAATCTCGTTGGACGACGGATTGTAATAGGCATTGACCGTTTGGGGCGACATGTACCATTTGCTTTTGTCGACCGGCTTTCCGAGGTCTTTGAGCATATCATCGTATTCGAACTCGGAGGCGCGGACGATATTCTGCCAGTAAGAATCGTCCTTAATGTCGAGCGGCGAGTAATCCTTCCATTTATCGGGATAGCCGATTTTTACGATAAACGTATTCAGCTTTTCCTCTGCTTTGGCCTTGGTGGCGTCGCTCATCCATTCCACCTGGTTGATGCGTTCGCCTAACGAAATCCGTAGATTTTCCACCAGCGTGAGCATCCGTTCCTTGGCTTCGGGCGGAAAGTATTTCTGTACGTATAGTTGTCCGACAGCTTCGCCGAGGGCGCCGTTCACCGCATCGATACTCCGGCGCCAGCGAGGACGCAACTCTTTGCTTCCGCTTAACGTTTTGCCGTAGAAATCGAAATTCGCATTGATGAAATCGTCGCTGAGGTAGCTTGCGGCTGAATTGATGACTTTCCAACTCAAATAATTTTTCAATGCGTCGATCGGCTGTTTGTCTATCAATGCGATGGATGCTTTGACCGGTTCGATTTGCGATACGTTCAGGCTGTCGAAAGCCGAAGCACCGGTTTGTTCGAAGAAAAAGTCCCATTCAAACGGAGCGACTTGCTTGTTGAGGTCGGCGGCAGCTATTTTGTGATAGTTGAGTTCGGGACGGCGGCGCATTTCTTTCGATATATGAGCTTTGGCCAGTTCTGTTTCGATACTCATCACCTGTGCGGCCGCTTGTTTGGCGTCGGCATCGGCGTAACCGGCATTGGTAAATTGTTTTTCCAGAAGCTTCACATATTCCTGCCGTACCATTTGGGTGTGGTCATCTTGCAGGAGATAATAATCGCGGTCGCCCATGCCGATACCGGATTGGTAAAGATGGGCGATGTTGATGGTGCTGTTCATATCGTCGGGGCCAACCGAGAATCCGAAAAACGGATTGGACGCATAACGGCCTACCAGAGCCGTTAACCGGATAATATCCTTCTTGTCTTTCGCGTCGGCGATTTCTTGCAATTGAGCCTGAATGGGAGCTGCGCCGTCGGCATTAAGCTTGGCGCTGTCGAGGCCCATTTTGTAGAGATCGCCCACTTTTTGGGCATTCGATCCGGAGGCATTTTCCTGTTTTCCCAGCTCTTCAATTAATCCTTGAATCTGCGATTGATTTTCTTCGCGCAGTTTGTCGAACGATCCGTAGCGGGCATATTCGTCGGGGATGGGATTGGCTTTTTGCCAACCTCCTGTGGCATATTGATAAAAACTTTCGCCGGGAGCGGCGGTAGTATCTAAGTTAGCCAGATTGAGGCCGTCGTTTTGCGAGGCCTTCTGTTGAGAACAACTTGTTGTGACCATAATAGCTAAAACGATAATGGGAAATACTATTCGTTTCATAAAGTGAGATAATTAAATTATTTAGTAGCTACAAACTTAAATAAAAAAGTCGAGATTTTATACACGAGCAAATAAAAATCAAGGCCACAGCGTTCTATAAGTAATTAACGTGCTCTAGGCACAAAGTTTAATTTAAAAACATAACATTATGAGAACAGTCTGCGGCCTTGACATCCACAAAGATAGCATATTCATGTGTATTCTGGACGAACAGGGCAAAAAAAGTGAAAGGAAGTTTGGAGTTTCCACCCGTGAGATTAAAGGGTTGTGCAATACGCTCAAGTCCCATTACGTGAGTGAAGTTTGCATGGAGAGTACCGGCATTTACTGGAAACCGGTCTGGCATTTGCTCGAGAAGGATTTCCGGATGTACCTTGTCAATCCCCAGTTCCTCAAACAACTTCCCGGGCGCAAGAGCGATGTGAAGGATGCCCAATGGATTGCCACGGCCCTGTTGAAAGGACTGGTGCGGAACAGTTTTGTCCCTGACTCGATGATCCAGCAACTACGCCTGTACGGTCGCCGCATTAACGAGTTAAACAAGGATATCATACGCTGTGAACAACGCGTCGACATGATCCTTCAAAGCTGTAATATCCGCATCAGCAACTATGTCTCCAACATAGACGGCAAAAGTTACCAAAAAGTCGTGGGCGCCCTGCTCGAAGGGGAACGCTCGGCAGATAAGCTGGTCAAGCTCATACACGGCAGGACCCTGAACAAGCATGGCCGCGACACGGTGCGTGATTCCCTCGAAGGTTACGTCCAACAGGCCGATATCGATTTGCTCAAACAATACATGGAGGCTTTAAAGATGCACCAGGCACAGAAACAGACATGCCTTATTGAAATGGTCAAGTTATGCAAAAAGCATTATGACAGGGCATTCACGCTGTTGCAAAGCATCCCGGCCATCAAGGAGCAGTCGGCCGCCATCATCATCTCCGAGATAGGAACCGACATGACCCTGTTCGCCACTGCGGCCGCCCTGGTTTCATGGGCGGGGCTCAGGCCCCGCAACGATGAAAGTGCGGGAAAGATCAAAAGCCGGAAAATCACGCACGGAAACAAATATCTGCGTAAAGCTTTAATGGAAGCGGCATGGGGAGCATCAAGGACACGGGGATCAATATTCTACAACAAGTTCTGGCGGTTGAGGCAACGGGGCAAGAAGCAGCAGAAGTGTACCGTAGCCATAGCACGCCACCTGCTGGTCATTATCTGGTCACTGCTCTCCAGGGATGAATATTTTGACAAGGAATACATGCAGAAACTCAGCACTGGAGTTGCCTGAATAACTGTCACAAAGAAATAACGGGTTCCTTGTAAAGTCCCTATATTTGTGGTGGATACATTACCCCGTTTTGCAAACTGACTCTCGCAGGGAATCACTTTTGGACACGAGCAAGAGACCTAAGAGTTCGAAGAGGAAATTAATGTTTTTGATGGAAGCCCCAAAGCATTCATCCCGATTGGTATGCTCTTAATCAACAAATATATACCTTCTCAAGACACTTCCGCATACTTTTTTATTCGATTTATAGAGGAAATATACATAAAAGTATACACATATACACAGACCCATAAAAATTGAGTGTTCTGTTTGAGTCCGTTTGGGCCGGTTTTACACATTGATTTGAAATAAGCCACAACTTTCTCTATATTTGAAGATCATTAACCACTAAAATATTCAATAATGAAAAAAGTATGTGGCTTAGATGTGCACAAAGATAATATATTCTGTGCAATCTACAATGGAGAGAGTCATTCTCAAGTGAAAGAATATGCAACGCTGACCCCTGCAATCTATTCGATGGGTGAGTACCTGCAGTCGGAAGAGGTGGAGGAGGTGGCCCTGGAAAGCACGGGTATCTACTGGATTGCCGTGTGGGACATATTCTACGAGATGGGGTTCAAGTTGACGCTTGTCAACCCGTACCTGATCAAACAGATGCCGGGTCGTAAGAGCGACATCAAGGATGCCCAGTGGATAGCCAGCCTGTTGCACAAGGGCATGATGCGCGGCAGTTTCGTTCCTGCTCCCCTGATACAGGAGTTGCGGGTCTATTCCCGCAAATACGGCAAGCTCAGGCAGCAGGTGACCCGTGTGCTGACGTGTATGGACGCCATCCTGGTAAAGGCAGGTATCCGGGCGAGCAGTTGCCTGAGCAGTATCAGCACGAAAAGTTTCATGGGTATCGTCGAGGCGCTGATAGCCGGATGGACAGACCCGGGCTATCTTGTAAGCCTGGTGTACGGGAACAGGAAAAACAAGCAGAGCGGGAAATTAAAGGAGGCCCTTAGGGGCAATATCAGGGCGCACCACCGCCAGGAATTGTCCTGGGCGAAACAGGAGTATGACATATACCAGTTGCAGATATCGGAATGTCTGTCACAAATGGAGCGGATATGTGGCCTACATTTTGCGTTGCCGGTAAATCTTTTACAAACCATTCCGGGAATAAGCCGGATAGCGGCGATGACCATAATAGCCGAAACGGGTGGGGATATGAGTGTCTTTGAAAATAGCGGCAAGATTGTCGGATGGGCGGGATTGCGCCCGAGGAATGATGAAAGCGCCGGCAAATACAAGAGCACCGCTACCACCAAAGGCAACAAGTACCTGCGTTCGATCCTGGTACAGGTCTCCTGGGCGGCTTCCCGGTCGAAGGGTTCGTTTTTCAAGGAAAAGTTCCAACGCATGACCATGCGCAAGCCAAGGAAAAAGGCTCTGGTCGCCATAGCAAGGAAACTGCTCGTTGTCATATGGAACGTGCTCAAGCACACCAGGCAATACGATCCCCGGCTGGCCCCTGTTTACGATCCGGTGAAGATGAAAGCCCGGCTCGCATATTACAAGAAGGAGTACGAAAAAACAGCGAACATACTGAATATTAATCTATAAGACAAGCGTAAAGGCCGGGTAACTTTGTGGTGGCTCAAGACCCCGTTTACAAATAGGCCAATGTCACAGTCGTCCCTGAAACGACCTCAAGAACACAGACCGGGGTTAATGCTGCTCCCAATAAGAGAAGACAAGCCCGCAGAAGAAAATCGCATATCGGAAGGCGTCACCGCGTCTTTGCCTGCAACCTTGTGGGTAGGGTGATTTATGCCTGTATCCAAACATCTTTCTCTATTTAGCTCCATTTTTCTTTGAATATGGGGGGAATTTATAGAAGAAAAGTACAAAAATATTTCGGTAGATCGGACAGTAATTCTATCGGAAGATTGCGGAGCAGCTATTTGCGGTTTAAGAAAAAGAAGTTGTCTTCACCGATTCCGAGGTCGAAACGCCCGGAAGTAAGGGAAAAAGGCTCGTTGTTATAGATTCCTTTCAGATGGAAGGTGCCGGAAACGATGACCCGCATAAGTTCTTTGTCTACAGATAGTTTTTGAGCCTGTTTGAAGGAGATCGAGCCCTCCAAAATCTCGATAATGCTCTCATTGACGGATACGGTGCACTCGTTTCCGGTCAGATCGAACGTTTTCCCTTTGAGCGAAATCAAGCTATTGTAATTTGTCGGTGCGTAGCCGGGAAACGAAAAGGTAAGGACTTGCATAGGGCCGTTTTTGTGTCCCATCAAATGCCAGTTTGTCGCTCCCGCTTCGACAATTATTTTGGTCGGGATGTCGTATTGTTCGGAAATAAAAGGCGTGCGATCCCAGTAAGCCCCAAAAGTGTTGTAGCCCCATTCCGAATAAATGGGTAGCCCGGGACTGTCTACATCTTCAATAAATATCGATTGGCTGATGCGATAATCTTCATATGAGCTACAGCCGGTAGCGAATAAGGCGAGAACGATTGTAAAAAGAATGATTTGCTGTTTCATATTGGAAATGCGGATTTAAAAAGATGATTTACCTATAAAGAGTTGCATGGGGAAAGAAATGGAAAATTGGGCTCCGGAAAATTCCTGCGGCGTAACCACACTGAAATTGTCTTTGGTCAGATAGCGGGAAGGAATGATTACTTCCGCACTGTAACGGATGCCATTGCGTTGGGTAAGCCGTAGGCCGATGGTTCCGTAAAGGGTGGAGTAAAAGCGGTTGAGACGGATGTCTGCATCGTCGAGCAGTTCTTGTGCGTACGGATTCATTTCGGGGTTTCGGAAGCGGATATGCGTTTTTCCGTAAACTTTCATTCCTATTTCACTGCCCGCCTTTACGTAGAGTTGCCAATTACTCCGGTATCCCAATACCACCAAACTTATTTCCAGGGGGACGGACAGGTGATTGACGGTTTCCTCGATAGAACGGATGCGGTAAAATTCCACCGCTTCGTGCCCCTGACGGCGCAAAAAGAAATAAGACTGTTCTCCCTCCGAAATATTGCCGAGAAACTCGTAAGCCGTGCTAAAGCGCAAGCCTGTGCCTACATATACGCGTCCTTTCCATAATGTGAATTCGGGCTTGATGCCGATATACTGAAAAGATCCCTCGGAGCCTGCATGAACAGGGTCGGCATACAAGTTTGCTCCATAGCTGTTCACATCTTGGCGAATGTTCCATCGGGTGTCGGGTTCGCCGGACCAATCGGCCCCGCCGGCTTCAACGGCGATTCGTAACGGGACGTTGTCCTGAGCGCTTAACGCACTTGCCATCCACAAAAACAGCAAGCATAGTAAAAGTTGTTTCATTTTAAAAGTTAGTCAATAGTTTAACGATTTCGTGATTCCCCGGCTCGTGAGTCCGGAGAACGAGCGATTACTTTTTATAGATGGAGAACGAAGAAAAATGCTGCATGGGTGAAGGTTAAAAGTTTCGGTGGAGGGTTAAAACGGGAAGATCAACGGCAAGGCGATGATCATTGCTATGAGATAAACGATTTGCAACGGTAATCCCACTTTGACATAATCCATAAAATTGTATTTTCCGGCGGACATCACCATGGTATTCGGCGGGGTGGAAAAAGGACTTGCCAGGCACATGCTCGCCATAACGGTTACTCCGATGAGGAACGGGTAGGGGCTTACCCCCATCGAGACCGCCGCTTGCAGGGCAATGGGTGCGAAAAGAATGGCTGTGGCCGTGTTGCTGATGAACATCGTGAGGAAGGACGTGGCGGCTAAAATGCCGGCCAGCACGGCGTAAGGCCCGTATACCCCCAGCGTGTTCATAATGCCTCCGGTGATGGCGGCCGAGGTGCCGGTCTTTTCCATCGCACTGGCCAGGGGCATCATCGCGGCAAAAAGAATGACGCTTTCCCAGTTGATGGAACGGTAAGCGTCGCGCACAGTGCGGAAGCATCGGCTGAGAATGACGGCAACGGAAGCCAACAGCACTGCGATCACGGGCGGGAACCAATTGAGCGCCATCGACAGCACCATAAACACCAGTATGGCGGCTGCAAAAGGCGCCTTGTTGTCGAGTGTGATCTTCGAGGCTTCGATGTCGGGATGGCCGATGACCACCACATCCGGCTCCAGGCGGTCGAGGCGGCTGATGTCTTCCCAAGTGCCTTGTATCAAAAGCATGTCGGCCGCCTGCATCTTCGCATCCTTAATATCCTGGATAATGTATTGGTCTTTGCGTTGAATGGCGAGGATGTTCACATTGTAGTTTTCGCGGAATCCGGACTCTCTCACGATGCGGTTGTGAAGCCTGGAGTTGGCTAAAAGCACCACCTCCGCCATGCCGATCTCTTCAAAACGGAATTTGCCGGCGAATTTGGGTTTTTGGCGTTCTCCGTTGATATCCTTGTCGAGAAATTCCAATCCGTTTTCTTCTGCAAAGTGGCGGATGTTTTCATATTCGCCGATGATATACAGCACATCGTCGCAGGTGAGGATGGTGTCGGCTTCGGGCAACCGGGTGACGGTATTGCGCACGAGGGGCGAGTGCGATTTGGTGCGGATTTCGGTGATGGTGACTTTATAGCGTTTGGTGATGTCGAGCTCGGCCAGCTTCTTGTCGATTACCCCGGAGTGGCGGGGAATCTCCAGCCGGTACAGATTGTCCGTCACGCGGTATTGAGCGGCTAACTGATGCGGCGACTTCACGTTCGACCGGTTTTCGGACAGGCCGTCCTCGCCTTTCTTGTCCAATATTTTCGATAATGGCCAAAGAAGAAACAGTCCGATGACGAACAGCACCATTCCCGCGGGCAGGATGGTGAAAAAGCCCAGCCCTTTGTATCCGGCTTCGACCAGCACATTGTGGATGACGAGGGTGGGAGCCGTACCGATAAGCGTCATCATGCCTCCGATGCTGCTGGCGAAGGCCAAGGGCATCAACAACCGCCGCACGTTGGCATGCGATTGAGTGGCCACGCTGATGACGATAGGCATGAGCATGGCTACGGTGGCCGTATTGCTCAGGAACGAGCCGATGAGCACCGCCACAACGAGGATTAACATAAACAGTCGATGGGTGCTTTTACCGGCGAGCTTCAGCAAGCCGCTACTAAAGTAGGCCGCCAGTCCCGTTTGTGTAATGGATGCGCCGACGATGAAGAGTCCCGGGATCATAATGACGATGGGATTGGAGAACCCCGACAGGGCTTCTTCGGCCGTCAAGATGCCCGTCAGCACCAAAGCCAACAGGGAACATAAGGCGACTATGTCCGAGCGGATCTTACCCCATACAAACAAGCCTGCGGTAACGGCCAATACCGTAATGGTGACAATCATCTGAGCATTCATCGGCAGATAATACACATTTTGGACGCAAAGGTACAATATTTCGGTTATTTACTCACCAAATAGATTGAAAATAGATTGAAGGGAGATGGATACTCCTCAAACTTATTTCGTATTTTTGTATGTCATTTTGCATGAATATTTATGTGCAAAACAAAAGAATCCGCCATACTCAAAACCGTTCGGGCGATGCACGGATTACCCCGGGAGAAGGCAGAGCAAATATCTGAATTCGCCGACTTTATGATAAAGTCTTACGAAGATCAGGAACTTACGCATGATATCGAGTATATCGCTTCGGAAGACAGTTCATTTGATTTTATAGATGAGGAAGAGGATCTTTGTACAGTGAATGATATTTTCCCCTTTTACCGATTTGAGCAGCAGTAAACTACGGTCTGATGTAGTATTGGTTGTAAACCTCCATAAAATGAGGTGAAATAAAAAGAAAATTGATATGACAGAACAACAATTAATCCAGTTTAAGAAAACCACTTATTTACCAAATGGTTTATCCGTTGCCGAAACAGAACGCCGGATGAATGAAAGAATTGCTGATTTGTACGTTGAACTATGGGAAAGAGGGCTGACGCCAAAATATCGGGATGCAAGATGCAAAAGCGACAAAGAGATTATCCGTGCTAATGTCGACGGAAGCGAAGATTTATTACTCTTTAACAGCAATGACAAAACCTATACACTTCTTCGCCAATTATCACCGGAGGGGCAAGGGAGATTAACGGCGCTAACTGAACACATAAGACGTCCTGTTGCTAATGTCTGATAATCATTTCACGCTTGTCGCCGGTCCTAACGGTGCAGGAAAAAGCACGTTGCAGGATGAATTTATTCGTCCGGAGACAGGTTATTTTAATGGCGATATCGTGTTTGCTTATTATGCAAACAAATATCCCCAATTGTCAAAAGAACAACTAGAGGGCGCCGTGGGTGGTACTTTAGAAAAATCAGTAAATGAAGCTCTCGAAAAACGTGAAGATTTTGCGTTTGAAACGAATTTTTCTTCGGACACGGCTGCAGACATGGTCAAAAAATTCAAAGAGAATAATTTCACTGTAAATTTAATTTACGTGGGTCTTGATTCGTTGGAAAATGCTCTAACGGGCTTAAACGATCATCAGGAAGGGCGGGGCTTATCCCATTTTTTCTCCCGTGTGATACGGAAACCGCTCTCGAGTTGCCCGAATCGGTAAATAAAACCGCTGTCCGCTGACGCAAAATCTCCTCATTCGTAACCGATATCGTTTGAAGGCGACTCTCGGCCGTCGTCATTTCCTCTTGTTTTTAAAGCCTCAAATTAATTCCGGCAAAAAGGCCTGCCTTATTCAAAAAAATCCTACCTTTGCCACCGTTATGCTCAGGCGTAACGTCTTGAAGTAAAAACGGGAAGCGTTTTTGATATCATCCGCTTTTGAAATCTCGACAATTTCTTTGTATCAGGATGATAGCAACATACGCTCCACGCCTTCGTTGGCGTGGGGCTGTTGTCTATCATTGGTGCAGGGATGTCGAGATCCTCAGAAGCGTGATACGATCAACAGTCCCCGCGCCTCTTTTTATATAAACAGATACCGGACTTGGGGGGACGGCCCGGGAAAAGTCTTATTTATATGTAACGATGAAACACGATGCAAAATCAGTGCCCCGGCGGAAGAGCCGCCCGGCCGGGTACCCCCTGTCGCCCGATACTCCCATATACCGCACCACGTGCCCCTATTGCGGAGCGGATATATACTACACGCTCGAGATGAAACACGAAAAGAAACTCATTTGTTTGTCGTGCCTAAAGGATGTCCCTAATCCGCACTACGACCCGTCCGACCCGCGGTGCCTGCGGCGGGCATTGCGCACCGGCATCTCGGTATTTATATGTGTGGCGGCATGTATTGTCGCTGCCTGGCTGGTGTGGCGGTATGCCTTGCCGGTCTAGAAGATTCAGGGCGTTTTGAAAGATGGGGCAAAAAGGATCGCGGGTATCGTGTGGAACGGCGCCCTCGAGGATGTACAGTTGTGCAAACTATCGAATATCTTTCATCAATTCTGTAAAATCCAATTTTATCAATTCCCATATTTTTCCTCTTAAACAGATGGGATCGATGTCCTCGTCAGCGGAAGTGAAATTCGTTAAATTGGCAATAATTTGATTCCTGTCATGTGTGTATTCATATCGTTTTTTGTGCAAATCCAACATTTCAGTGATGGAATAACTATTTAAGAGCTCATGAAGGTCCCAAAAATCTTTTTTTCGTCCTGAACGAGAGATAACATCTATTTTCATTGCCACCACATCGTCTAAGCTCGCTATACGGATTCCGTCTATTCTATCGCAGATATCCGTCATTTCATCATGATAATACAGGTCGACCTTTATATTTTCATTCTCTGATTTTCCTACATAATATGAACGCCCGAATCCGACAATATTTGTTCTGTCAGTGGAATAATAATAAGGATAGTGTTCGTGAAAAAAATTCTCAAAGGCTGAGAAATCCAAACTGCCATAAGGGGCAGCGGTAAATAAATCGATATCCATAGAAATTCGATGTCCTAAACGTAAAGCCAATGAAGTTCCTCCCACCAGATAAAAAGGATCGAATAAAGGAATGCTCATCAACTCGTTGAGGGTTTTCTTTAACAAAGGAGTTACCGTTTCGTAATGAAGTTGACCGTTCATCGGATTCTTGTTTATTTGGTTGTTAAATTGTAGAATCGATGAATCTCTTCTATTTCGTCCTTATTTCCTCTTTCCAAAACCCTTTTAATAACAGCTTTCTGATGTTTGCCCCAATTGATTTTGTTAAAGTCTGCATCCCAGAAAAGAGACTTGCGGATGCGGGGTGGTTCGGCATATATTCGGGAAAATTCATTGTCTTTATATTGACGGATGTTGTGGTACGTTTGCAGAATGGCAAGAAAACCCTCTTTATAACCCAAGGCTTGTTCTATTTTTAGCGCTTGTAGTACGGTCAGGTTGCGCCTTCCCGCGATAATAGCATTCATGGTTTTATACGGAATATCCGTTTGCTCGGATAAAACTTGTCGGGTGAGGCCTTTTTTCTTCAGTTCCCGCTCAATCAGCTTTCCGGGGTGAATACCTTTTAATATATCAACTTGGCTATCCATAACGCGAACTTTTGTACAAAGATAATATCAAGTAACCGATTTTCCTCTGTCTGCGTTGAACAAATTTTCGAGTAATCGAGGGAAAGGTTCGAAGCAGCACCTTCTATCCATTCAAAAACCCCTTGTCCGCATGCGGCAGACAAGGGGGAGAAATGTATGTACAGGAATAGGAAAATTTATCTCCTCCTATTTACCATTCACTACTCACTATTTACCATTTACTTCACTGCTTTTTCCACTTCTTTTACGGCGTCGTTCACACCGTCTTTTAGTTTTTTCCAACCCTTTTCGGCACCCGTTTTGGCGTCGCGATAGGTTTGGTTCACGTCTTTCTTCGCCTGTTCCCAGTTTTCCTGTGTGCTGTTTTGCAGGTCATCTACCTTTGCCTGGTAGTTGTCGCGGCTCTTTTCGAGGTCGGCGATAGCGTTGTCGTACGATTTTTTGGCGTCGGCCGAAAGTTCGTTCGTCTTTGCGTTCGCTTCAGCTTTGAGCTCATCGATACGGCGGTTCAACTTGTCGAGTTCGTTATTCGCTTCCTGCACCGCCTGGTCTTTTTGTGCATAATCGTAGACGGTAAAGTCCGTTGTCCCATCGGGAGTCGTTACTTCAATTTTCACTTGCTCCTTCGATTCCTGTTTTTTACTGTTGTTGCACGATGCCAGCGTTCCCACGGCAATAAAAGCCGCTACCAGAAGCCACGTGCTGTTTTGAAATAAAATCTTTTTCATACTTTTTGTTTTTTTATTCATTAAACGTATAGGATATATAACAATGCCTCTGCGAGATATGTTCATGAACTATGAACTATGAACTATGAACTATGAACTATGAACTATGAGGTATGAAGGATTATTATAATTTATTCGGCATCTATTGGACAGAATCGGTGTAGGGTTATTATCTTTGTAAGAATTTGAACATGATGTGATATGGCTACGATTATTATAGAAGAAAACAGCGCACAGGCAAAGCAACTTATCGAGTATGTTAAGACATTGCCTTATGCAATGGTTCTTGAAGAAAAAAAGAAGAGTTTCAAGGACGCTGCTGAAGAATGCAATGCCGTTCCGGTGAGCAAATTTATTGGTGAATTGCACCGTCAAATCGATGAGTATTTCACTGGGAATGCGTGAAGTTATTATTTCAGATATTGTTATGGGTAAGATATCTGAATTGAGGATATACCTTGTCTGAGATCTCAAATTGTCTCCGGAAGCAGCTCATAAAAGGACGGATCGGATAGAACGTTTTTTATTGTCTTTAGCAAGTCGGGCAGATTATTCTTTGTGCCGTTTTAAGAAATGGAAATTACGAGGATACCGATGTGCTGTCTTCGAGAAGAATTGGGTTTTTGCATACGAAATTTTTGAAGAAGGCATTATTGTTAGAGATATGTCGCATACTTCATTATTAAAAGGATGGAAGTAGTTTGCGGATAGAAAAACCGTATGAAACCAACGTGGATGTCGTTTTTATAGTTTATTAACTTGTTCTTATACCTAACGAATCATTAAAACCGCTATATTTGCTTCGTCTTTATACAAAAGACTTGTTGTCAGCAGACAGAGTCGTTGTAGAAAGAACTCCCCTGCGTTTCACCACAGCCGAATCCTTTCCTGTTTCATAGAATCTATTCCGTCTCGCTGATTAAATGATTGGCGCCATGCTTTGTGCATTCTTCCCTCTCGAAAGTCGGGAGGATGTCTTTGCGGGCAGTATGTTGGGCGGAAACAAGCGTGTTTCCGGGACACTGGACAGAGTTTTGCCGTAAAAAGCTCTTTTCATGATGAACAAATTGATAGAGGTTGGATGAGATTGCAAGTATGGGGCATTATCGACGGCAGGGTTGCTCCTGTTCGGCAGAAAGAGGGTTACCGCGAATACATCGTTTCTCCAAAACGGCGGTTTGGCGCTTTCTTCAAAAGAATGTTTCTCCAAAACGGCAGTTTGGCATTTTCTTCAGAAGAATATTTCTTCAAAACGGCGGTTTGGTGGTTTCTTCAAAAGAATATTTCTCCAAAACGATGGTTTGGTGGTTTCTTCAAAAGAATATTTCTCCAAAACGATGGTTTGGCATTTTCTTCAAAAGAATATTTCTCCAAAACGATGGTTTGGTGGTTTCTTCAAAAGAATATTTCTTCAAAACGACGGTTTGGTGGTTTCTTCAAAAGAATATTTCTTCAAAACGACGGTTTGGTGATTTCTTCAAAAGAATATTTCTTCAAAACGGCAGTTTGGCGCTTTCTTCAAAAGAATATCCTTTCAAATACCTGTTTTGGGACCTTCCGGAGCACAATTCTCTTTATCCTTCGTTTTCCGGAGATGCTGCCGGCCGGCGGTATACCGTAAAAAACGGTTTTCTTTCAACCTTTCTTAAAATGAATCTGCTTATGCAGAAAACAAGTGTGTTATACTAAGAATCTGTTTAAATTTCTTTCGCGACTCAAAAAGAATTATTTTTTAGCAGTGTTCTTTCTCGTTTTGGCGATAATAGCGGGCTATTTGAACCAAATAAGAGGAAGAAGAATACAAAAAAGAAACTTTTTGAAAGCGAAGAATCGTTTCATTACAGCCTTTCGTAAGAAATTTAAACAGTTTCTAAGAAACAGTTTTTAAAAATTTATTGACAAATGAAATTGTATCCCTTGAATGTTTATCGACTTGACAACGAGGATGTCTTCGCGTTGTCTAAAACGACTGTGGAAATTGCCGACGGCAAGAAAACGCTTTTTGACGCTACGTCTCAGGCAGGACTGGTGAAGTTAACGAAAAATACGAATCAATTGGCCGACCAGTTGAATATTACACAAGCTCACCAATATACCGAACAGCTTAGGGTATTGGATTATGAATGCGACCGTATTTACGGCGAAGTGAAGAATACGCTCCGCACGGAGGAGAATAGCCTTGTCGATACGGATAAAGCTGCAAAAGCGCGCACGTTCATAGAGTTTTTACAACCTTATTGGAATGCAAACAAGCTTCCGATGAATACCCAAAGTAAGTTGTTGGGCGAAATGTTCGGCAAATATACGGCTGCCAAAGAGCCGGAAACTCCACCTGCGGGAGACGCCGGAACAACTGCCGTCAACGACTTGCAGGCTTTGGCTGCCGATCTCGGCATTGACAAGGGCCTCAATGTTCTTCAACCTAAAAATGAAGAGATGGGGCAGGTGTGGAAGCAACGCAATGACATGCTCGGTGATATCGAAGAGAATGACTCGGCTTCTAAATTGAGCCACGAAACGGGAAAGTGCTACAACCGCTTTTGCTCGGCACTTGTAACACAACAGGAGTTTGTTCCCAATGAGGAGTTGGCGGCTTTGTTGAGCGACCTCGACCGCTTGAGGGTAAAATATGCGACAATCGTAGCCGCAAAAGAAACAGCCGCGAAAAAGAAAAAAGAAGAAGAGAAAAAATGAGCCGGAAAGGGGTGATGATTCCGGGGGGTGTTCCAAAAGTTGTTAGTAAACGAGTAGAAGTCATGGATTGTAACTTAAAAAGAATCATTCCTGTTTTTACTTTTGAGACAACCCCTTCCGCGATTTTATCAAGTCCGAAGCCGTCCGGCAGTTCGATAACGACTACGATGTATTCTATCCCTATGTTAAGAACAGGGAAGTGGAGAAAGGGAAAACATTCCGTTCGGTGCTTGCAGCATATTTCGACACGGAGGAAGAACTTGTTCAAATCGAGAACGCCCTTCCGTTGTTGAATATCTATGTGCCCGATCTGTCGATATTTTCCGGTATCAATATTAATGCCCGCACATGGGATACGGCGGAAGAAGTGCCCGTGGCCTATTCCGACCGGAATGACGGAACGGTACTATTTTTCAATGGCGATTCGGTACAGGGCCTCGCGAGGGATGAGGTTCCGGGATTCCCCTTGCTGCTCGTCAAAGGAAACGAACGCCTGCATAAGAAAAGTTCCCTGACAAGAGGTGCGGATGCCGGTTATGGCGATTATGCGTTTATCGATCCCGCCTTTGACGGTTCCCTTCCCAAAGAAATCGACGGGTATTTAATTTACCGCGTATGAATTGTCGCACAGATAAATTTTTGGTATTAAAAAAACAGGCACTATATTTGTACTCTATAATATACTTTAGTTATCACGATATGAAAGTTATCAGTTCGGCGGAATTACGCAACAATATGAGAAAATATCTGGATAGTGCAAGAACGGAAACCGTGGTTATCCGAAGAGGCAGGAATGAAACGTTTGTTTTGACGAGGCAAGAAGATTTGCCGGAAGACTTTCATAGAGGAATTACGAAAGATGAGTTAATGAAAGGAATTGAACAGGATTTAAGGAAAATATACGGTAAATGAAAGTCCTGTTTTTGCCTGAAGTTAGGAATTATTTTGAAGAATTGTCAGTAATTCTCTATCAAAAGGAATAGAAATACATCATGGTATGTATTCTTCAATATCTATCATATAAAAGAAGATACGGTGTTTTCGTCAGATATGTAAGCAATAACCATTTGATTGCTCAATATTTGTAATATTGTGAGTCAAAAGTTCGATCATATTCTACCCGTCAAACGGTCCTTCCCGCCATTTGACGGGTATTTAATTTACCGCGTAAATCCCCAATCTCCAACCTCCAACCTCTAATCTCCATCCACCATCCTCTATTCCACCATCTTCAAAAACGTTTCTTCGTCGATCAGTTGAATCCCCAGCTTGGAAGCCTTTTCGAGTTTGGCCGGGCCCATGTTGGCGCCGGCAA
Organism: Limibacterium fermenti; assembly: GCF_041902845.1. GTDB lineage: Bacteria > Bacteroidota > Bacteroidia > Bacteroidales > Dysgonomonadaceae > Limibacterium > Limibacterium fermenti. Next base: position 3,573,001 of record NZ_CP159486.1, on the reverse strand, counting down.
GGATGTAGTCCGTCTTTTTCGACACCGACCCGCTGTTTTTACCGCCGTGTTGCAAGATGAGAGCCTTATATTCGTCGCGCGAATGCACGGCGAACGTGCCGCTGATGACGAATGTCTTCCCTTGCAGCTTGTCGCTTTTGCCGGCCAGCGCCTCGGCGCTCAGCGCGAATTGGAGTCCGTGCGCGTGCAAACGTTCCACAAATGCGCGGTGCTCCGGCGCTCGCAAATAGTCGTAGACGCTTTGCGCGATACGGCCGCCGATTTCATCCACCGCCGTGAGTTGTTCCACCGTAGCCTGCGCCAACCGTTCGATGTCGGGGAAAGCCAGCGCCAGCGTGCGCGCCACCGTTTCGCCCACATAACGGATGCCCAGTGCGAAAAGCACTCTTTCGTACGGCACCGAGCGCGACGTCCGGATGCTTTCGAGCAGGTTGTTGGCACTTGTTTCGCCCCATCGTTCCAGCGAAGCCAGATCCTCGAAGCGCAGTTCATACAAGTCGGCGGCGTCGCGAATCAATCCTTTGTCGTAGAGGAAAGCGATTGTTTCGGGCCCGATGGTGATATTCATCGCCTTGCGCGTAACGAAATGTTCGATGCGCCCTTTGATTTGCGTGGGACAGCCTTCGGTGTTGGGACAATAATAAGCCGCCTCGTCCTCGTTGCGCACCAGGGGCGTGCCGCAATCGGGGCAATGCGTGGCGAAGGCGATCTTTTCTCCCCGCCGGCTTCCGTCCACTTGCTCCACGCCCGTAATCTTGGGGATGATCTCTCCGCCTTTTTCCACATACACCCGGTCGCCCGCATGCAGGTCGAGGGCGAGGATGGCATCCTCGTTGTACAGCGACGCGCGCTTGACGGTGGTGCCCGACAGTTGTACCGGCTCCAGATTGGCAACCGGCGTCACGGCGCCCGTGCGCCCCACCTGATACGATACCGACAGCAGCGTCGTCAACGCCTTTTCGGCATTGAACTTATAAGCGATGCTCCAACGCGGGAACTTCGACGTGCTGCCTAAGTTGCGTTGCTGCCGTAGCGAATCGACTTTGAGTACCACGCCGTCGGTAGCCACCGGCAAGTGCTTGCGTTCCGTGTCCCAATACTTTAAAAAGGCGAAGACCTCTTCGCGCGAACGGCATCGTTTTATATGAGAAGAGATGCGCAATCCCCATTGCCGCGCGCGTTGCAGATTGTCGTAGTGACTGTCGCCCGGCAGCTCCGGGCCCAGCAGGAAATACATATACGAGTCGAGCTTGCGCGAGGCCACGATGCGCGGGTCTTGCAGCTTCAGCGTGCCGGAGGCGGCGTTGCGGGGATTGGCGAACAGGGGTTCCTCTTGTTCCTCGCGTTCTTTATTGAGCGCTTCGAACACCTGCCAAGGCATGATGATTTCGCCGCGAATTTCAATGTAATCAGGCACATCGTCGCCCTTCAGCACCAGCGGTATGCTGCGGATGGTGCGCACGTTGGCGGTCACGTCGTCGCCCTGCTTGCCGTCGCCTCGGGTGATGGCCTGTACCAGGCGTTTGTGCTCGTATATCAATGAGATGGAAGTGCCGTCGTATTTCAACTCGCAAACCATTTCGAATTCCTCGTTGAGGGCGCGTTGCACCCGGTTGTAGAAGTCGGCGATTTCGCCTTCGGAATAAGTGTTTTGCAGCGATAGCATGGGATAGCGATGTTTCACCTGCGCAAAATCTTTGTTGATGTCGCTTCCCACGCGCATCGAGGGCGAATTAGGATCGGCATATTCGGGATGTTCCTTTTCCAACTCGACCAGCTTGCGCATCATCGCATCGAATTCGCCATCCGTGATGACCGGTTGCGACAACACGTAGTAGTTGTAATTATGCTCGTGCAACTGCCGCCGCAACGATTCAATTTCGGTTTTCTCCGGCGAATTACCCTCGGGTGTATTAGCGGGTTGGGTATCCTCTTGTTTGAAAAGATTCATCATTCCATCATTCATACCTCATAGTTCATAGCTCATAGCTCATAGCTCATACCTCATACCTCATAGTTCATAGTTCATACCTCATACCTCATCATTCATACCTCATTTAAACAACCTCTTCCATGGGAAAATCAACCCCTTATGGACGGATTCGTTCAGCGTTCCGATATTGGCCGATACGGTAAGCATCTGCTGGAATAACAATTTCCCTTCCGTGAAATGCAGGTTACAGTTGAAGCGCGCGTTCACCCGGTCGGACTCGATAATCCGCACATACCATTCGTTTTCGAGATAAAACCGGCTCTGCAAAAACGGGGTTCCCCAATACAAATCACCGCCGAACCTGTCGAACAGTTTCATACGCGGGGCGCCGGCATAGAGCAGGTTTTTCGTTCCGAGGCCGCAATACTCGATATCGCCTCGCGCAATAAATCCCACGGGCTTGTGAAGCAAGGGCATTTCGCTTCGCCGGTCGCGTTCGTATCCGATGAGCGTGCCGGCAGCCAGCGTGGCGGCGAGTCCTTTTCGGTTTTCGATTTGCACGCCTGCCGAAGCTTGCAGTTGCAGGTTTTCGCTCACGCCCACCCCTTTCGTTGGCGGGCGCGTATTGGAATAATGGAACATATACGATTGGAAGTCGGCGAAGAAGATGCCTTTCGATGCTTTTCCCGACAGCCCCACAAAAAAGTGTTCGCGTTTGTCGGGCGTCGCGTAGCCGGTGCGGTCGAACCAAGCCGTGGCATACGTCCGTTCGTCGCCCAAGCGCACGAATACCCCCTGTATAAGCGGAATGAAATGATTGACCGAATCCTTGAAAAAGAAATTATTATAGTCGCCCAACACCTCTTTGCGCGGAAACGCCCCTGCCCGGAAAAGTATTTTCGGAGCCTTATATTGGTAGTACATGGTGACGTCCACTTTGTCCAGCGCCTTATCCATCCCCGGTATTTTCAGCAGGTTGACGCCGGCGTTCACCGAGTGTCGTCCATCCCACACAATACGTCCGAGTGGATTCAGCCACACGCCGTTCATCGTTTCCGAATCGATATACGACGATCCGTCGTATTCGGTATTGTCGAAGAAATAATCCACCCCCACGTTCCACCGGTATTGTTGCGCCAAAACCGTATGCAAACATCCGAGAGCGATCATCGTAAGTACTAATTTTCGTTTCATCGTGATTGTTTTTTCAATGCGTAAAGATAGTTATTTTTGATAAATTCCGTTTTATTCGATTTTGTTATCGCCGGTCTTTATATGCACGACCCTCGGCTCGAGGCGTTTGGCCTCTTCCAAAGGGAGTAAGGCGTAACTCATGATGATGACGATGTCGCCCACATGCGCCAGGCGGGCTGCCGCGCCATTGAGGCAGATCGTGCCCGAGCCCCGTTCGCCTCGGATGATATACGTCTCGAACCGCGCGCCGTTATTGTTGTTGACGACCGATACTTTTTCGTTGACGAACATCCCCGCCGCATCGATCAGATCTTCATCGATCGTGATGCTCCCTTCGTAGTTCAGATTCGCATCCGTTACGGTCGCCCGGTGTATTTTTGATTTTAAAACTTCTACCAACATTCTTTTTTTCTTGCTTTTATCTATTTTTATTCAAGTTTCGCAAGTTATTTCGCCTGAAAGTTTACAGTTTACAGTTAGTGTTTACTGCATACTGTTTACTTCTTACTTCTTACTCCTAACTGTTCTTAGTTTGTAGTTTGTAGTTTGTAATTCGTAATTTGCAATTTGTAATTCGTAATTCGTAATTTGTAATTTCTTAAGTTCCTTGCGAAACTTGAGTTTTTACAGGATGATGATTCCCCGCATCTCCAATCTCCAGCCTCTATCCTCCAACCTCCAACCTCTAATCACTAACCTCCAGTCTCTATATTTTATTTATACCGGATATTATCGATCAGCCTTACGTCATTGCAATAGACCGTCACGCAACCCACGATGCTTTCCGCCGTCCGCCAATCGTCCACCGGTTGAAGCGTGTGCGCATCCACAATTTCGTAGTATTCAACGTGTAACCCGTCGATATTGTTTATCGTCTCCGTGACAAACCGTGTGGCTTCGGCAGGTGTCTTTTCAGGATAGAACGACAAGCTCCGCCTCAGCGTGCGGTAGATGCCCGCCGCCCGGGCGCGTTCTTCGTCCGACAGTCGTGCATTACGGCTGCTCAAAGCCAGCCCGCTTTCTTCGCGGACAATCGGCACGCCGGCAATTTCCACCGGAAGCGCAAGTTGCCGGACCATCTCTTTGATGATAACCATCTGTTGGAAATCTTTTTCGCCGAAATAAGCCTTATCCGGCTCCACCGTTATCAGCAGTTTGCTGACAATCTGCGCCACGCCGTTGAAATGCCCCGGCCGGAACGCTCCTTCCATCACCTCGCCGAGCGGGCCGAAATCGAACTGCCGCGTGTCGGGTTCGGGATACATCTCTTCCACCGGCGGGGCGAATACGATGTCTGCGCCGATATGTTCGAGCAAGGCTACGTCCGCATCGAGGGTGCGCGGATAAAGCCGCAAATCTTCTTGATTATTGAATTGGGTGGGGTTGACGAAATCGCTCACCACCGTCACGTCGTTGTCGCCGACGCTTTGCTTTACCAGCGCGGCATGCCCTTCGTGCAACGCTCCCATGGTAGGTACCAGCCCGATGCTCTTGCCCTGCTCCCGTGCGTGCGAAAGCTCGCCTTGTAAATCGGATATTTTTGTTATGACTTTCATCCTGTTTGTTGTTTCCGACTGCAAAGCAACAAAATATTTATCACATAGCGAAAGCCGCGAGGTAAAAAATACGGCAAACCGGGGGTTTCGCTCCAAGCAATGCTCCCGGGAATGACTACTATTATTTTTATTATTAATCGATTACAAAAAACAGGCCGGAATATTTTGTATTTATGCGGATTTTTTTTATTATCTTTGTGCTCAATTTACAACAATTGTTCCCATGGCGCAGAAGAAAATTTTATACATTACGCAAGAAATTTACCCTTATTTAGAAGAATCCACTATATCGAATATATCCCGCTATTTACCGCAGGCTATTCAGGAAAGAGGAAGGGAAATACGCACGTTCATGCCGAAGTACGGGACGATTAACGAGCGTCGCAACCAACTGCACGAAGTCATCCGTTTATCGGGAATGAATCTGATCATCGACGATTCCGATCATTCCCTCATAATCAAGGTGGCCTCTATCCAGGCGGCACGCATGCAAGTCTATTTCATCGACAACGAAGATTTCTTCCAGCAAAAGGAACTGTTTGTCGATGCAAACGGCGAGGAATACGACGACAACGGCGAGCGGAGCATCTTTTTTGTACGGGGTGTCATGGAAACGATTAAAAAACTTCGCTGGATACCCGATATCATTCACTGCCACGGATGGTTTACCGCTTTGGCGCCTTTGTATATCAAACGGGGATATGCCGATGATCCCTGCTTCAGCAACGCGAAGGTGGTTTATTCGGTATACGATGATGTGTTCACCAAATCGTTCCACGATAGTTTTGCCGATAAGCTCCGTTTCGATACCATCGGCGATTCCGAAATCGATTTGGTTAAGGCCCGGGGCGAAATGGACTTTGTGAATCTGACCAAATTAGCCGTCGATTATTCCGACGGGGTCATTCAAGGCGTTCCCGCTATCGATAAACGCATCAAGGCCTATGTGAAGGAAAAGCAAATACCGTTTCTTCCGTATAAAGCGGATTTTGACCAGAGCGTCGAAGAAATCGATGCTTTCTACGATAAGATAGGGTAGTGGCTTCACTTATAAAATCTTAATGGAAAGGGCGTATGTTTCTATGAAATACAAATATGTTTAAAATTTGAAAGAAACAGACGGAACAGTTTTCCTATCCGGTTATTTTTTCGGATATTTGCGCGGTTAAAACATATATTTTTGAAACAATGAAAGTTCCCTCACTGATATACAAAGCGGTTTGCATCTCTTTTTTCGTGATGCTCGCCTTTGCTTGTAACGATAATCTCGAAAAAATAGGCTTTAGCATTCAGCCTGATGGCGAAGGGCTTGCGATGAATGTCGATACCCTCACTTTGTCGGCTGAAACGGTTCAGGTCGATTCGATTTTCTCCCGCACAAAATATCCGGTGTTGGGCGAATATGTCGACCCGGTGTTCGGGTCCATCAAATCCGATTATATGGGAGAATTTTATCTTCCGGAAGGCATCGGTTTTCACGATGACGTGCGGGCGATCGATTCCGTCCGCTTGTTGGTTTCGTATACGTCGATCATCGGAGACTCGTTGTCGCCCATGCAGGTATTGGTATACGGCTTGAATAAACAACTCCCGAATAACAATTATACGAATGTCTCTCCGGATGAGTATTATCAGTCGCCGGAATTGGGCTCCGCAACCTTTACCGGAAAGAATGCCGTGTATCGCAAAGAAGCGTATTACACGTCGGCGTACACTGTCGATACGATGTTGATTTATGAAATCGGGGTGAAATTGCCGTTGGAGTTAGGTGAAAAATTCCTCACCGAATATAAAAAGACAGGGCATGGGAGCTTTTCCGATGCTGATAGTTTCCGCAAGTTCTTCCCCGGAGTATATGTGACAACCGGTTTCGGCAGCAGTACCATCCTCAATGTGAGTCTCTCTTCGTTGTATGTGCACTATAAGTATAACGATCCGAAAGGTTCTTCGCAGAAAACCGATACGATTCGCAGTACTGCTTTGCAGTTGAATATTACCCCGGAAGTGGCTCAGGTCAATACGGTTGAGAATAACAATGAGCAGTTGCTTGCTCCCGGTTCCGCGCATTCTTATATCAAAAGTCCTGCAGGAGTATATACCAAATTAAAATTCCCTTTCTCCGATATACACTCGCGTTTAGGTGAAGGGCAATCGATAAATCTGGCCGCGCTTACCTTATATGCTGATCCGGAAGTCTATGAAGATGCGGCCGTCAAGCTGAGTCCGCCTTCTTATCTGTTGTTGATTCATAAAGATTCGTTACAAGGCTTCTTCGAGGAAGGAAAGATGCCCGATAACCGAACCGGTTTTCTTTCCGCAGCATTCAATGCGACGACCTATTCGTATAGTTTCAATAATATATCGGCGTTAGTCAATTATTATAACGAACAAAACAATTACAAGGCGTTTGATTTGGAATATTATCTTATTCCCGTAGATGTTACTACCCAAACGAATAGTCGTACAGGACAAGTTGAAGTGACGAGTGTCTCCAATCAGATGATGCCGACAGCCGTACGGCTCGATAAACAACCGGAGAATATGAAGCTCGAAATGATTTTCAGTAAGTTCTGAAAAAAGAAGATACAAATAAAATTTCAGATAATCGTTTCATGCGGTGAAGTCGATCTTTTTTAATCTACCGCTGTGCGAATCACTAAAATATTCTTTTGAAAGAGGAACAAGGATCATTAAAACAGCAGTCCTTGTTCTTCTTGACGTTTACGTCCTAAATGACGATAAGCCAAGTCGGTTGCTTCGCGGCCTCGGGGCGTTCGTTTAATAAATCCTTCCTTAATCAGGAAAGGTTCGTAAACCTCTTCGATTGTTCCGGCATCATCACCTACCGCGGTGGCGATGGTGGTAATGCCTACCGGTCCGCCGTTGAATTTGTCGATGATGGTCAGTAGGATTTTGTTGTCTATTTCGTCCAATCCATGAACGTCGATATTCAATGCTTCCAGGGCATACGATGCGATGGCGTGATCGATCTTACCCGTGCCTTTGATTTGCGCAAAGTCACGCACCCGTCGCAAAAGGGCATTCGCAACGCGAGGCGTGCCGCGGCTACGGGAAGCGATTTCTTCGGCGGCCCGGCGGTCGCAGCCGATTTTTAAAATGCCGGCCGACCGTAATACAATGCCCGTAAGCGTTTCCATATCATAATATTCCAAGTGCATATTGATGCCGAAACGCGCGCGCAAGGGGCTGGTGAGCAATCCGCTGCGCGTTGTCGCCCCGATCAGGGTGAACGGGTTCAAGTCAATCTGGATGGAACGTGCGCTGGGGCCTTTATCGATGAGGATATCGATACGGTAATCTTCCATCGCACTATATAGATATTCTTCTACCACCGGGGCTAACCGGTGTATTTCGTCGATGAACAATACATCGTTCGCTTCGAGGGAGGTCAGGATACCGGCCAAGTCGCCCGGCTTATCCAACACCGGTCCGGAAGTCACCCTGAACCCGACGCCCAACTCATTGGCGATAATGTTGGAAAGCGTGGTCTTTCCCAGCCCGGGAGGGCCGTGCAATAACACATGATCGAGCGATTCGCCCCGTAAGCGGGCGGCACGGACGAATATATTGAGGTTCTCGACGATCTTCTCCTGACCGTTGAAGCTGGCAAAAGTGAGCGGGCGCAATGCATTCTCAAATTCCCGTTCGGGTTCTTGAAAATGGCGGTTGCTATGTATATCAAAGGTTTCTTCCATATCTATTGTTTGCAAAAATAGCGAATAATCCTGACTTGCAGAAAAAAGAGTTTTGAATTATGAGTTATGAATGGATTTTCTCTGTCTCCCGCACTTTTTGTCTTCCACTATCGGCGTTAGCCATTATCACGCGTAGCGCGTGTATCGCCGCAGGCATTATCATCTCCTTCTCCCCGTCCCCCGGTCTCCTTGTCCCAAAAGTCTCTTTGTCATTTTTTTCCCGTCGCACCATCGAGCGTGCGGATATTTCTTTTTAATCCTTCGAACTTAGCCCGTTTTACCGGCGATTTTTTAAAGATACGCTGATAATCTTCTACATTCATTTCCAGCAGTTTGTCGGCGTCGAGCGATAAAAATTCATCCGACGGATTAAACTCAGGGGTATGGTGGGGCGTTGCAAAACGGTTCCAAGGGCATACCTTCTGGCAGATATCGCAACCGTAGACATTATTATGCAGGCAAGGCGCAAGTTCTTTATCGATTTCGCCTTTGTTCTCGATGGTTTGATACGAAATGCACCGTTTGGCATTGATGCGGTAAGGCGCTTCAATGGCTTGCGTGGGACAGGCATCCATGCACCGGCGGCACTTACCGCACGAGCGGGTTAACGGGGCATCGTATTCGAGTTCCAGGTTGAGAATCAGTTCGCCTAAAAAGAAATACGAACCTTTGCGGGGAATGATTAGGAGACTGTTTTTTCCCACAAACCCCAATCCGGATTGCGCCGCCCAATAGCGTTCCAACACCGGCGCCGAGTCGCTGAAATAACGGCCTTCCGCTTCCGGTGCACGCTGCTTGATAAAATCGAACAGCCGTTTCAATTTGTCGCGCAGGACGTCGTGATAATCTTGTCCGTAAGCATAATAGGCGAATTGCGGCACGTTGTCGGGTAACGTGCGTTGCGGATAATAATTCAGGGCGACGCAGATGACCGATTTCGCTCCTTCTATCAACAACCGAGGGTCGAGCCGCTTATCGATATTCCGTTCCAGATATCCCATGTCGGCATGGCATTCGTCGGCGAGCCAACGCATGTACTCGGCTTCACGGCCGCTGTCCTCGGCCCGGCAGATACCGCAGGCATCAAACCCCAGCGCAAACGCTTGTTGTTTTATTTCTTCAGAGAATGTCATCAACTTATCTACCAAACATCAAACAGTTTTAATTGCGAACTCAACGATTTGTTATTTACCCCGTCCCCGGATACTCCCCTTACGCCTTACGTTAAGGGGGAGAGCGAGAGGATGCGGCTACTGCAACAGTCCTCTTGACTTAAAACGGGCGAAGGCGATAACCCGGAGGGGGTAAAAATAAGTTCAAAGATACACGATTCTCTCTTCTTTGGGGCGACAGATAAGAAAAAGTTGCTTATTTTTGCAAAACGAAAACCGGTCAATATGGCAGATTCTGCGTTAAAGAAAAAGACGATCTCTTCGCTTTTGTGGAGTTTCCTCGATAAATTCGGGCAGCAACTGCTCAATTTTGTGAGCATGCTGGTGCTGATGAATATCGTCTCTACGGAGGATTACGGATTGATCGGCTCGCTCAGTGTCTTCATGGCTTTTATCCCGATCCTCATCGATAGCGGTTTCGGACGGGCGTTGATTAACCGGAAAGATGTCGGCGAAGAAGAATACAGTTCGGTATTTTATTTTAATGTCGGACTGAGTGTTCTCTTATATGCCGTACTCTTTTTTGCTGCCCCGGCCATTGCATCGCTTTTTAACGCTCCCTTGCTGTCCGCCGTGTCGCGTGTCTTATTTTTAGGAATTGTTTTCAATGCTTTTCGGACGGTCCAATATACTCGCCTTACAAAAAAAGCCGACTTCAAAGGGTTGACCAAGACCAATATGTGGGCCTTGCTCGTCGCCAATATCGTGGCTATAACGATGGCGCTGTTGCATTACGGGGTGTGGGCGTTGGTTGTTCAGCAGATGTTATACGCTTTTTTACGGACCGTGTTTTTGTGGATTTATTCGCCCTGGCGACCGTCCCGCAGTTTCGAGAAGAAAGCCCTGCAATCCCTTTTCGGATTCAGTAACAAATTATTGCTGACGTCCATTATCCAGTCGGTCGTCAACAATATCTATCCCAGTTTGATTGCGGTGTTTTATCCGATGAACCAGGTGGCTTTCTTCGATCGGGCAAAAAAGTATCAGGAGATCCCTTTCACGATGTTGTCCGACACGTTTCGGTCGGTATCGGTGCTGATTCTTTCGGAAATCAACGACCAAACCGAACGACTGAAACGGGTGGTGAGTAAAATGATGAAATCAATAGCCTTTCTTTCATTTCCCATCGGCTTTGTGATGATTGTCGTTGCCGAACCCACTTTCTTTCTCTTCTTCAGAGAGAAATGGCTCGCATCGGTTCCGTATTTCCAGGTGTTGACATTGGGCGGGATGTTTTTTCCGTTTACCTTTATTTTCAACGAACTGTTTATCGCGCGCGAACGGTCGGATTTCTTTTTAGGGCTCGAAGTGGTGAAAGGCGTGGTGCTGTTGATGTTAATCGTCTTGTTTTTTCGGGAAGGTATCATGGGATTGGCTGCCAGTTGGGTGGTCTACGTACTCATTATCCTTATTATTTCGTCGGTTATGGCCAAAAAGGCGGTCTCATATACTCCCGGCCGCTTTGTATGCGATATTCTGCCGTATATGCTGGTGGCGTTCGTTTGTGCCGCCGCATCCTATTGGATTACCCGTCCCGTCGAAAACAATCTCCTTTATATTTTGGCAAATGCGGTCTTGACCGGCTTCGCGTATTTGTTTATATGCCGCCTTCTTAAGCTGGAGATGAGCGAAGAAATCAAACACTGGTTCGATTCGAAAAAAAAGCGCTCCGCTTAAAGTCATTCCCGGCCCCGGGCAACCGTTATCCGAGATGTTTTTTCAGATTCGCTTCTTTCTGGCGTTCATCCAAAAGATTTTGCAGGGCTTCGTGATTGTCCGGCTTCGCAGTCATCTCTTGAATCATCTCTTTAAAAGAAAGGCTCTGTAAATGGCGGATCGTGTCGACGTTCGGTATTCGTTTTTCGATCAGCAGCCGGTACAAGCTGCTCTTCTCGTTCATGAAGAGAGGCTTCCCGGCCGCCAGGAACGCGAATATATTTCCCGCCGCCTGACTGCGGATGTGATTCATGACGACGAAGTCGACCCGCTCGAAAAGGGCGTAATAGTTGTCGCGGTCGAGAAACTCCAGCAACGGGCGGAAACGGTTGCCGAACAACGCGTGTCCTTTACGGATGACATCGGTGGTGTATTTCGAATCGACCGGCTCGCCATAGCTCAGCGGGCAAATGATTTCGATGTTTTCGTTTTGCAATCCGGACAGCGCGTCCAATGCTTCGAAATGGTTGTTTTCGATGGTGGCGGAATTGCCCAGCCATATCGTTAGCGGCTTTTCCCCGCCGGAGGGGGCGGTGCGGACGGTGCCGGAAGCGATGGACTGTGTCCCTACGCCGTAAAAGAAATAGACAAACGCGGCCCCGAACCCCGGGTAACGTTCTTCGACCCACCGGTAATCGATTTCGCTCCAATGGAAAAACAGATCGAGGCGGTGCATCACCTTCTTTTTTGTCCGCCATTCGGCCGGGGCATGCAGCCGCCGATAGATATGGCGCAGGCGCATGAGCGCATTCTTCAGTTTGCCGTGATGGGCGAAAGGCTGAAACTTTCCTTTCTTATACTTCCGGAAGAACGCATAACTTTGCGGCTCCAGAATATCTTTGTCAAACAGATACAGCGGGGTGGCGACCAAATCGCCCATCCAACAGAAGATGCCCGTCGTGATGTGCGGAGGAAGCGCAAGAAGGATGCGGTACACGCGGCGGTCGAGCCAATGGATGAACACCCGGTCGTTATCGGACAGCGATGCGGCAATATGGTCGAACCAATACCGCTCCACCGATTTGACGTAGGTGATCAGCGGCGAACGGGTATAGCGCGGTTCGGGCGTATATAACGACACGAGGTAGGTATTGTTTCCGGGCGCAGCGCGTTCGGCGTCGGCTATAAAGTCGTCGATAAATTTCTCGTCGATCATTAAATGATAGTTCATGACGTGCGGATGTTGAATGAAACGAATGCTACCCGTTTGTAACGGGATTGTTTTTGATGACGGCGGGTACTCCGGCTACCGTCACGTGGTCGGGGACATCTTTGGTAACCACGGCTCCGGCAGCAATCTTTACATGCTTGCCCACGGTGAGGTTGGGTAGGACGATGGCTCCGCCGCCGACGTGCGTGTAGTCCCCGATGTGGCAATGGCCCAGGAGCACAGCCCCGGGCGATATTTCCACAAAATCGCCTGCCGTGACATCGTGGGTGATAATACTGTTGTAATACACAATGCAGGCTTTCCCGATGGATGCCCCGTTTGAGATTTTAGCGCCCGAGAGGATATTGCATCCTTCGCCCACCGCGGCGCTGAAACTACCTATTTCGGCCTGGCGGCTAATCGTGGCCGTACACTGTCCGCCCCATCCCGTAAAGAGGTCATACATCTTTTTTCTGAGTAACGGATTCCCGATGCCGATCGTAAAACGCGGGTCGGTTTCGGCGAAATACTTCCTCACCGACGCTTCGTTGCGTAAGACGGGGAAGCGGCCGTACAAAATCGCCGGCATATCGGGACTGATATCATCGTAAAAAGCCAGATTCTCCAGCTCGCCGTTTTGGGCGGCTATCTCGAGCAACTCTTTCGCAAATCCTTTGGCGCCGATAATAATCATCTTGCATTTTCTTTAATCACATCGCAAGTCCTTTTCACATCCTGCGGGTCGAGGTCATGATAGATGGGCAGGCAGATAACGCTGTCGGCCAAGCGGTGGGCATTGGGTAAATTGTCCTTTGCCGCCGATGGGAGCCCTTTGTATGTCGGGAACTCGCTGATCAGCGGGTAAAAATACCGCCGTCCGTAAATGTTTCGTTCCTGCAATCTGGTGTAGAGCGTGTCGCGCGACATGCCGTAGGCCGCCGCATCGACGAAGACCGGGAAGTAGGAATAATTGGGCTGCACGCCTGGCTGGCGGTCGAAGAACGAGATGCCGGTGACGTCCGCTAACTGCTCGCGATAGAGCGTGTCGAGGAGTTGCCGTTTTTCGATGGCCCCGCCCACATATTTCAGTTCGAGTAACCCGTAGGCGGCGCGTACCTCATCCATTTTGCCGTTGATTCCCGGCGCCACGACGGTTGTTTCGCCCGCAAATCCGAAGTTTTTCAGATAATCGATGCGCTGCTTTGTTTTAGGGTCGTGGCAAATCAAAGCGCCACCCTCGATGGTGTTGTATGTTTTGGTGGCATGGAAGCTGAGCGTGCTCAAGTCGCCGGCCTTTAGTATCGATTGGCCGTTGACGGTGACGGCGAAAGCATGGGCGGCATCATAAATGACTTTCAGCCCGTAAATATCGGCGATGCGTTGAATCCTTTCCGTATCGCAGGGGGTGCCGTAGACATGTACGGGCATGATGGCCGTCGTTTTGGGGGTGATGGCTGCCTCGATGCGCTCCGGGTCGATGTTTCCCGTCTGCGGGTCGATATCTACGAATACCGGGCGGATGTCGTTCCACCAAAGCGAGTGCGTCGTGGCGACGAAACTGTAGGGGGTGGTGATGACTTCGCCGGTAATACGCAGGGCTTGCAGTGAGGCGATGAGGGGGAGCGTGCCATTGGTGAAGAGGCTGATATAAGGCACGTGCAGATATTCGCATAGCGCCTTTTCGAGCTCTTGATGATAATGCCCGTTATTGGTAATCCATTTCCGCCGCCATATATCCTCGAGATAGGGGATGAATTCTTCCAGCGGAGGCAACAACGGTGACGTGACCGTTATTTTTTTAGTGTCTTGTTGACGTTGCATTGGAACGAAAAATTAGTAACGGTTCAAAGGTACTAAAATTAGTTTTTCTTTTTCCAAAAAAGGAAGAAAGAATGGAATAATAGTCCGGTATCGGTTGTGTGATGCGGTGTGTTCCGTGCCGGGCGTGAGGGAAAAGGCGTTTATACCGCGTTTTCTTCGAAAAAAGTCTTTTCGCTCATTGCAAAAGCCCTTTTTCTAACATAAGTAAATCGTCGCGTGCCTTTTTATAAAGTCCTGCTTACAAGAAGTGCCGTCGCATCCTCCGAAAGCCCTTTCTCTGACACAAGTAAAGCGATGCATGACTTTATGCAACATCTTGTGAACAGAATGTTCTTCCGCACGGTACGACATGCCTGGCTTGCCCGGATATCGCTTCACTTTTTCCCGGCTGTCTTCCGGAAATCAGGGATACGGTGAAAAGTAAGGAAGTTGGCATCGTGATTGTTGTTGGCGCCCCCTTCCGCATCCTCGTAAGCCGTGCGCGAAAGGAAAATGATATCGTCGCCTTCGAAGAGCCAATCGATATATTGGAAGCCGTGCTTTTCCACATCGGGATGTTCGAGGATGATGGGCCCGACCGTCCATTTCCGCAAGTCTTTCGAGTGGCATAACGCCAGACGATTGCGCACGCCGGCGGGATGGCGGTCTTTGTTTTCGGGCGAAAGAACGTTCGTCAGCGTCCAATATTTTTTCGATTTCGCATCATAGCGGATGGTGAACTTTTTGCTTCCTCCGGGGAATGGGACGAATCCCGTTTCGGGATCGAACGAAGCGGTCGTGCCGTCTTTCGATATCTGTACGATGGCGGCTTGTTCCGAGGTGCCTGCCGGGATATCGACGCGCAAAATATCCACCATATTTCCGTGAGGATCGACAACGGCATTGCCTTCCAGCCATGCCCGGAAATTTCCGTTTAAATAAGTCGAGTCGAACGGCAGGAAATTCGTTTTCCGCCAACTGTCGGCCTGAAGCAAATCGGTATCGACGGGCGCCGACACCATCATGGCGCTGTACCGCTTTCCCCAATCGGAAGTAGAGGCGGTGGCATACTCTACGGCGCGCCAGATTCGGCCGTTATGGATGACCATCGGCATGGGCGCCGTATGGTATTCGCCTTCGAGGATAAGCCCGTTCGATTTCAGATAGGGTGTCGTCCAACTGCGGCCGCCATCGCGCGATTGTCGGATAATGAGGTTGCCGTGATGCTTATTCGTTCCCATCAGATAGAGTGCGCCGTGGTGAAAGAACAAATTCGACCAGAACTGTCCGTCAATTTGCGCAATCTTTGTCCATGTAGCGCCTTTGTCTTTCGACTCAAACACGAGCGTCTGAGCCGACCGGTATTCCGACGAGCGCGGGCCGAACTCATCGTGCGAAGCGATATAGGCGCCGTCGGGCAGTACGCACAACGACGGCGAGCCGATGTATCGTCCGGTTTCCTTACCGATATGATTCACAACGATTCCGGGAGGTGTGCCGGCGGAGATTTGGGCGTTGCTCGCCGTCAGGGTGAGCAGGCCACAAACAATGAAAAGGGGGATTCTAAATAGGTTCATGTTTCGATGTATGAAGTATGAAGTATGAAGTAAGAAGTATGATGTCTAATGTCTAATGTCTCCGGTCATCGGTCGCCTGTCTTGATTGAAACCGCTCAATCATTTCCATGCATAAGCGGCCGTTATGGTAAGGACATTTCCAGAACCCGGCTTTATCATCCTTGCAGTTGATGCTCCCGTCGGCAAGGCGGCTCCAATACCATTCTCCGTGCTGCGGGTCGATGAGCTGCGTGCGGATATATCGCCAGGCACCGGCGGCTGCGTCCTTATAGCGGCTTTCGCCGGAATTAGCGTAAGCGGTCATGAATCCGACGACCGCCTCGGCCTGCACCCACCAGTGCCGCTCACGGTCTTCATGATTCCCGTCTTTTTCGTACAGTAAGCTTCCGTCGGACTGTAAGCCTTCCGTCGCCGCCTCGGCTATTTCCAGCGACCGTTGCCGTATCGGTTCCATAAGCGTGGTGTCGCTTAATACTTCGGCGGCTTCGTAAAGAAGCCAAGAACATTCGATATCGTGACCATACGATATGACCGACGATTTTACCTGCCATGCTTCATCGAAAAACAAACTCAAGTGATGAGTGCGCCGGTCGAGAATCTTTTGCGTAAACAAGTCGATGAGCCGGCGCTGCGCCGTTGCCAGTTCGTCGTTTTTCCACACACGCAGCAGGTTGGTGTAGGGTTCCAGGATATGCAAGTGCGTGTTCATGCTCTTCTTCTCGTTGGCATCTTTATCGCTCAGGCGCATATCGTCTATCGGTTGCCAGTCGCGGGTAAACGCCTCGAAATAGCCCCCGTGCTGCCGGTCGCGATAATCTTCTATCCAATGAAAACAATCGACGGCGCGTTGCAAGGCTTGCGAATCGCCCGTAGCGCGGTAAAATTCCGAAAAACCATAGAGCATAAACCCCTGCACGTACGTTTGTTTTTTGGTGTTTACGGGGTTCCCCTGGTAATCCAGTTCCCAGTAAGCGCCGCCGTATTCCTTGTCGATGAAATGCCGGACGATATAGTCAAAGGCGCGTTGCGCCGTGCGGCGGTATTTCTCGTTTTTCAACAAGCGGTAGGCGGCCGAAAAGGTCCATAATATACGCGCGTTGAGGATGGCGCCTTTGTTTGCCTGACGATGCAGCACGTCGTGTCCGTCGATGCGGCCGTAAAAGCCGCCGTGCTCGTTGTCGATCATTTTCTCCGACCAGAAGGGCAGGATATTTTCCGTCAGTTCCTTTTTAAATCCGTTCATCGGTTGATTTGTTTCTTCTTATTTCCAACTCCGCCGTAATCTCTTTCAATTTATTTTCCGTCAGCGGATAAAAATAGATAAAGACTACCGAAAGAAGCGTCCCTACGGCCGGGAATATGCTCATGAACATTTTGATGCCGCTGATGACCGAGGCGTTTTGCACCTGATTGGCTTCGAAGCCGAAGTAAGCCAGCAACCATCCCGTCATAGCCGTTCCGATGGCCCATCCCAATTTCTGGCTCATGGAAGACGAACTGAATATCAATCCGGTTGCCCGGTTGCCGGTCTTAACTTCGGAATAATCGGCGCAGTCGGCATACATCGACCAAAGCAACGGAAAGATACTTCCCGCACAGATGCTTATCAACACCTGAAGCGTAAAGATGAGGGTGATATCGTTGCTGTCGAGGCTGTAAAAGAGGATGCTCAAGACGGTGGCGAGCGCCATGGCGCTCATATAGGTGTAGCGTTTACCGATTCGGTTACTGATCGGCGCGGCGAGAATCACACCCAGTATGTTTGCCGCTTGTCCCAAGGCCAAATAGAGTCCGCTCAGCACGAAGGGTATATTTAGCAATCGAATGGTGCCGAAAGCATCCTCATCGACAAAATATTTAAAATAATAAATCGTTGCACCGTCGCGGATAGAATTAAAGATGAGCGCCGAGACACCCGCACCCAGCAGGATCCACCACGGCCGGTTTTTGATCAGGTCTTTTAAGTCGTCGATCAACGGCGCCTGCTTTTCCTTAATCGGCTTCACCCGTTCGTTGGTCAGGGCGAAACAAAGGAGGAACAAAAGAGCGCAGGCAATCCCGATGACGACAACGGCCATAAACCATCCGTGTTGTTGGTCTTCTATCGCTTTACTGTTTCCGCTGAAATAGTTGACCATCGGCATAAACATCAACAGCGTGACAAAGCTTCCGATATAAGCGAAAGTCATGCGGAAGGTCGAGAGCACGTTCCGGTCTTTCGGATCCGGGCTCATTACCCCCAACAACGAGGCGTAAGGCACATTGATGCCGGAATAAACAATCATCATCAACGAGTAGGTGACGTAGGCGTAAACGGCCTTACCGGAAGAAGAGAACGCGGGAGTGAAAAAAGTGAAGATACCGATTACCGCGAAAGGAATCGCTAAAAACAGCAGATAGGGACGGAATTTTCCCCAGCGCGTTTGTGTGCGGTCGGCTACCACGCCCACCACCGGGTCGAAAAACGAGTCCCACACGCGGGTGATGAGAAACATCGTACCCACGGCTGCCGCTTCCATCCCGAACACATCCGTATAGAAAAACAGCAAGTACATCCCGAACAGTTTCCAGAACATCGACGATGCCGCGTCGCCGAAACCATATCCTATCTTCTCTTTCAATTTTATCATATTATTTGTCTCCAGTCTCCGGTCTTCAGCCCTCATTGTCCATTATCCATTATCCATTGCTAGATTTTTCCTGATTTGCCGGCTTAATGTCTCCACCGAAGCGTGACTGCTTAAACCGTCTTCCGGCGTATGCAAGCAATAATCGACCAGGCGTTCCACCGACGATGTCGCCACATGCATGCGGGTGTCGGACGAGGCATAATAGATGAAGACGGTGCCGTCATTGTCTGCAATCCAACCGTTACTGAACAATACATTCGACACGTCCCCGATCCGTTCTTCCCCCTCGGGCGCCATGAAATAACCACCGGGCGAGGCGATCAACTTCGAAGGGTCTTCCAGCGAAGTCATATACAAATATAATACATATCTGAGTCCCGCGGCACATGCTCTCACACCATGGGCCAAATGAACCCATCCTTTCGGGGTTTTAATCGGTGCAGGACCCTCGCCGTTTTTCAGTTCTTTGATGGTATGATAAAACCGTCGGTCGACGATGGTTTCCTCGGTGATGACGGCGCGGGTGATATCGTCCACCAACGCCCAGCCGATGCCCAATCCGCTTCCGGCATTGATAAATCCGTCTTGCGGACGCGTATATAGGGCGTATTTGCCGTTTACGAATTCCGGATGAAGAACCACATTGCGTTGCTGGCTGGTCGATTCCACATCCGGCAGACGCTCCCACGTTTTAAAGTCTTTTGTGCGCACGATGCCGGCGGTAGCCTTCGCCTTCGACAAATCCCCCTGTTCGGCGGTTTCGTCGAAACGTTCCACGCAGAACAGGCCGTAGATCCAGCCGTCCTCATGCTGCGTGAGGCGCATATCATACAGGTTGGTTGCCGGATCGCCGTTTTCGGGAATGCTGATTGGATAATCCCAAAACCGGAAATTATCGATTCCGTTGGGGCTTTCGGCCATCGCGAAAAACGACTTCCGGTCGGCGCCTTCCACCCGCACGACTAACAAATATTTTCCCTGCCATTTGATGGCCCCTGCATTCATGGTCGCATTGATGCCGATGCGTTCCATGAAAAAAGGATTCGAGGTTTCATCGAAATCGTATTTCCAAAAAACGGGCACATGGGCGGCCGTAAGGACGGGGTTTTTATATCGCTCAAAGATTCCGTTGCCGTATAATTCCGGTTCGTTCTTTATAGAAAGCAGTTTTTCATATTCCGCCGTAATACTTTCTAAACGTCTTTTTATAGAATCGCTCATTTTTTTCCTGTTTATTCGTAATTAACTTTTTGTTTCCTTCAACTAATTATGAGGGGTGAAATTCTTGGGAATCCCCGAGCCGTTATTCTTTCAAGCTCGGCATTTTATCTCTTGTAATCACTTTTTCGTTAGTGAGCAGGCTCGAGAAATAGGTCGCGCCGTTATGACTGTCCGATCGGGTGTAATCGCCGTTCCACGGCATGAACCACGACCATGTGTCGCCGTATTCAAACATCGATTCGATGGAAGGGATCGATCCGCATTCGCTAAGCGTGACTATTTTTCGTCCTTCGTACAAGCTTTTTACCTTATCGAAAGCGATATACTGTGAACCGTGTTGATTTTCTCCCGGATAAATATCCATGCCGATAATATCGACATACTCATCTCCCGGATACCAGTCCAACGCCGTGTCGGACGCATCGCTCGTCCATACCCAAATCAGATTGTTCAGTCCGTGATGATGAACCAGCCGGTCGAACATGAGTTTCCACAACGTTTTACACGGCCCGGCTCCCTTGGCGCCCCACCAGAACCATGCGCCCGCCGCTTCGTGCAACGGCCGCCAGAGAATGGGAATACCGGCCTCTTTAAATTGTTTTAGATACCCTGCTATCGCATCGATATCGGTTATCATCGCTTGATATTCCTCCGAGTTCGTATCGCTGATTTTCGACACGTCGAAGGTTGTTTTTTCCGTATAAAATTCATCGGACTGTTTCAGCGGGTCGCGCCAATGCCACATAATGGAAACAAGGCCGTTTTCGTTCCACCAGTTTTTCACGTTGGCGGTCATCTGCGTATAAGGGCTTACACCCCAAGAGGTCGTGTAATTGATGAGGTCGAACCCCGCTAATGCCGGCCATTTGCCCGTGTTGTCAAACATCCATTGTGCCTCTTCAATGCCCGTGCTGTAATTCGCCATCGCGCCGGAAATCACTTTTTGTCCGAAGTTCTCCTTCAGAAATTCATATACGTTTACGGCTTCTTTGGAGGCCGACGGGGTCACCAAATTCGCCGCGATATGAAAAGGAATATCTTCGCCGGCCGGAGCAATTTCGATATAATCGAGGTTGATCCATCCCCAATTCTTTTTGATGAGAATCGTGTTTTCCCCGGTTTTCAGCGAAACCTTATTCACGGAGATCGTTCGCCATTCATTCGTGGCATCGAAAACAACCGTCGATAATGGCGTTCCGTTCACCACCAAATCGTTCTCTTTCTTACTGTTCCCGTTGGAATAACGGAAAGAGAGCGTATATTTTCCCTCTTCGGGAAGCGTCACTTTGAACGAAATATCGCCGTCTTTTTGATTCACATATCCGGTTCCTGAGTAACCGCTTAGAGCACTTTCTACCACCGCGCCGTTGGTTAACGCCGCCTCTTCGGCTTCGTAACGCTTCGAGTCGGCTACCGTAGAGAAGGAAAACGATACGGCCTCCGCGGCTTCGCCTTTGGCGTTTTTCACCGCGCCTTTCGGAATAGATATTTGATACGTCTTATTCTTTTCCAATGCAATGGTGAAAATCAATTTCCGAGCCTGCACGGTCACGGTTGCTTGTTGGTCGTTGACCGTTACCGGAATCGTTTCATTCAAGGCGATATCGGTATTGTACACGGCTGATATTTCCGTGTCGAGCAGCACATCCACACTTTGGTCGGCAGGAGTGGCATATAAAAACTTCGGAAATTTCACATCGGGAGTTTCCCCGGGATTGTCTTTCTCGCAAGAAGACCAAACGAACAGCATTAGCAATGCCGATAGCCAATAACTTATTTTTTTCATAATGATACAGGTATGAGTTTATGATTGTGATAATACTTTTATTTCCCAAATAGAAATTGGGGCCGATTTCGCCTCGGCTCTTATGACGTTGATACGGATATATCGCGCCGAGACTTCTTTTTCCGAGACGCGAGTTTCGTATGCTTTTCGAGCTCGCTTCGAATAATCGGCATAGACCGACCATTCGTCGTTATCGTTCGAATATTCTATTTTATACAAATAATATTTGTCGAAGTATTCGAAATCGACTTGCACTTTCGATATCGCTTCTTCTTTTCCCAAGTCGATGTTAATCCATTTGTCTTCTCCCAATTGAGCCTGCCAACGCGAGTCGTTTCGTCCGTCCACCGCTCCTGCCGGGGGATAGTCCGATTCGAGGGAATTGGTCGTCACCGTTTTGTTCAGCGCAAGGTTGCGGTAGGGGGATTTGCTCAATCCCAACGATGAAAAGTCGTCGATGGGTTCGACTTTCACGATTTCGCCCTGCGGATTAAAGAACAGCTCGGCTGCCGAAGAAAAGCGGTAGTTGCAAGTAGGATAGCGTTGTTGGTCTTGACGGTGATAGAACAGGAACCATCTTCCGTTCACTTCGATAACGGAAGAATGTCCGGGGCCGAATATTTTCTTTTCCGGTGTGGTGTCGAGTATCGGGTCGGGAGTCGGTTCGTGGTACGTTTTACGCGGAGCATCGGCCATGGCGTAACGGACATTGTAGGTGTCGAGCCAGCAATGGCCGCCCGCCCATACCAAATAATATTTTTTATCTTTAAAAAAGAGGTACGGGCCTTCGGTGAAATCGGTAAAGTCGCCTTCCAAGGGCTGGCTACTGATTACTTTACGCATATACGTAGGCGAGTTCACATCGTTATCGAACGTCAGCAGGTTTTTCCAGGAGCCGACGCCCAAAATTTGGTTGCTCACCGGGTCGCGGAACAGTTCCACATCGAAGTCCTTGATTTGAAAGGTCTCTTTCCACGGGCCGAAGGGCGAATCGGCTTCCATCATATAAGCCAGATAATCCACGCCTTGCTGATGTACCATATAATATTTGCCGTTGTCGCCTTTGAGCATACTCGGCGCCCAGAAAAAGCGGTCATTGATATCCAGATAATGGATATCCCAGTTGACCAAGTCTTCGGATACCCAGAGGAAGGGTTCGCCGTTATGGTCTTCGTAGCCGTCGCTTGTAATCGACAGGTAATATTTCCCGTCCATATAACGGATACTCGGGTCGGCGAAATAGCCGGGCACGATGGGATTTTGAGCCGAAACGGCCAGTGCGGCAAAAAGGAGTAACAGAATGTAAAGAAGTCTTTGCATCGCTTTTATTATTTATAGAGGTTGGGTAAGTCGTTTCCAAATAAAATATCCGGCAGGTTTTTGAATTTTATAAAGTCGTCCGTCGCCGGATGTGCCGGATAAGGGACGAAGAAATGCTCCGGGCGGTCGTAAGCGTTACGCCACAACAATACATAAGCCGGTTTATACGGGGCGACGGCTTTATATAATACCTCGGTAAACCATTTGTTCATGGGAATTTGTTCCAATCCGGTTTCGCTGAAAACGAAGGCTTTCTTGTGTGCCGCTGCATATCGGGAGAGAAACTCCATGATCTTATTTACATCCGAGATGAATTTACCGGCAGAATCTTCTGCGCCGCGATGATATAAATCGAGCCCCAGGATATCGACAAACTCATCGCCCGGATAACGGTCGAAATATTCCTGTTCGCCCGTTACAAAATCAGGAGAGTACACATATAAAATATTGTGGAGGTCTTTTTTATCCCGTAGATAGGTTACCGTAAAATGCCATAAAGCGAGATAGTCGTCTTTTTCGCATAACTCTCGGCCCCACCAGAACCAATTTCCCGTATGTTCGTGATAGGGGCGGAACAGCACGGGAACAGCCGTGCCATTACCAGTCTTCAGAGAGGCGATAAATGCCGCCACATGATCCAGCCATTCGAGGAATAGGGCATGCTTCTCTCCATCGGGGAGAATGGATTTTACGACTTCTTTCGAGGAAACATCCCATGACGAGCCTCCCGTAAACGGATTCTGCACATGCCAGCTTAACGTATTGACGCCCCCTCTTTCATAGGCTTCGATGATGTGGCTACGCATTTGCTCAAAAGGCACGTTGTCGATATTCTGGGGACAGCCTGTTTCGATATGTCCCAAATCCCAGCCATATACTGCCGGATAATCGCCCGTAACTTTTTTTACGTCCGACTGTCCGCTTTCGCCCGTCCATCCAATGCCGTAAGAAGTGTCGTCTTGATGTCCGAATAGAATGCTTTTCCCCTGTATTTTCACCAAATTAGTATATAGCGATAGGGTTTCCCAAGTCGCTTTTTTATCGACCGTTTTTTGTACGGGCGATGTACAGGAATAGGTGAAAAACGCCCCTAACAACAACATTCCTATTATTCTCATTTTCTGTTTTATCTTTTCTTTCGTCCGAATCAAAAAAGATAGAAGAGGGCATGCCCTGTTTTAAAAAGGCATCCTCTTCTATCATGCTATTCATTATTCTTTAGTTGTATCCAACGGCACGGAAGTGAAAATGAAATAATCCATGTTCAGTTTGGCATTCGTACCGCTTTGAATGTTTCCGCCACGAGCGTACACGCTGAAGTTAAAGGATTGGGAAAGGTTGAACGCATCGGCCGAGCCTCCCCATACATCCCATGTGGAAATGTTGACAAGCATGGAGCGCCACACCCATTTGCTGTTGGTGGACGCGAATTTATAGTTATCACCATAAGAACCGTCCAATTTCTGATTCGCCAGCTTATTATCGCCCTGAAGGAGTTGGAACCCGGCATATCCTTCACTGTCTCCGGTGTTTACCAGAAAGTTGAGGTACATCGCGTTGTTGTACTTTTCGGGATCGAGCCCCGGAACATCCACACTCATGATATTCCCTAACCATGCCCAAGGATCGCTACCTACGGTATAATTGTATGTTACGTACTTTTGGCCCTGATAGTAGCCGGTCAAATTTGCTCCGCCATTGAAGGCAATAGGCAAATCGCCGCCGGCAGGAGCTTCGGCATCCCAAATGAGAGTCGGATTCAACGGCCCGTCGGTAATCATCACTTGGTCGATTATAATATCGAAGGGTTCGGCAGAGGATACATTTCCTCCTCTGAACCAAAGATCGATTTTATCTACGTTCCCTTTGATATCCGTCCATCCCATTGCTTCCAAGTCATACGAACGCCATTCCCATCCATTGGTTGTGAACTTATGGTCATCGCCGGATTGTCCTTTAAAATGCTTGTCCGATTCGGTTCCTCCGATGGTGATGGCCGGATTCATGTACCCGCTCTTACCATTGGTATTCACAAGGAACGTGATATGGGGCTTTTTAAATGCCGAGAAATCAAATCCCTTTCCGCCGTTATCGGACGTCAGTTTGATATAGCAACCATCCCAACCATTTCCGGCGGCGGCTTTTACTTGATATCCTTTTCCGAAGAATCCATTGTTGACGACTTCTGCCGTATAGGAAGAACTACCCCAGCCATCCGCGGTTATCGGGTCGGTTTCGAAATCCCAGAGCAAAATAGTCTGTTCGGGAACATACGTATCTTTCGGTTCAACCACATTGATATCGGGCGACGTAAGAATTTGCCCGGTCTTTGTGGTAACGGTTAATTTCCCGCTTGCCGGTAACGTCAATCCGGAAGTCGCATACGTGGCGGATGTTTCGTTTGCCGCCGATTTGCTTAATGGCAAGTTCTCGAATTTGACGGAACGAATCATATCCACATTCTCTCCGAGGAGTTTGATGGTCAGTCCCCGTTCGATTTCGGCCGGCCATTGAGTGATGGTTACATCCAAATAGTGAGGAATAAATGATTCTTCCGAAGAAAATTCCCTTTTATAGTTATTTCTCACCGTAATGCCGCCGGCTTCGGCGGTGCGGGGTACCTGAAAGACCAGTTTTTCTTCGTCTTGACTGATAATGGTACCGGAAGCATTTCCGATATATACCGACGTTACGAGATCCATATTTTCTCCATATAACGTTACTTCACTCCCCACAGCCCCGGTTTTGGGATTAAAATCCACAATTTCCGATACCGGCAAATTGATGTCGTAATCTTCGGAAAAATCCTTTTCATCACATGCGGTCCATAGTATCATAAAAAGCACACCGCAGAGTATTTTTATAGTTTTTATTGTTTGCATATCCTACGTGATAATTTAATAGTTCGGATTTTGTTCGATATTCCAGTTTTGCACTTCGTCCAGCGGAATAGGAAGGACCGGAATATATTTATTATCTTTCCCTACGAAAGCGTGGTTCTTAATTCTTTCCGCAATTCCTTCATGTCGATATTCGGCGTTGCTATCTTTTTCCGTTCCGATCAAGTCGGAGTCTTTCACTTTCGACACCGCATCGATGAGCTTCCCGGTGCGAATCAAGTCCCACATACGATTCGATTCCATCGCCAATTCGAGTCGGCGTTCGTTGAGGATGGCGTCAAGCAATGCGGTTCCCGAAGCCGTGACATTCGGTATGTTCGGTGTACTTGCCGGCAGGGTGTATCCCTCGGGGTTCCCGCTGACATATCCTTTGCAATAAGAGCTTTTCCGCGCCCGCTCCCTTACCATATTGACGTATTGCCGTGCTTCGGCTTCGCTTCCCTTATGGTAAGCCGCTTCGGCATGGATGAGCAGCACATCGGCATAGCGCATCACGATAATATTCTTGTTCGCCGCTTTGTCCAAGGACGGTTTAAAAGGAATTGCCGCTTTCCGGTTCAGGTAATTACTGCCTTGCTCCGACCGGTTAAACTTCATCTGCACACCATACAATATTTCATTATTAAACCCGATGCCGTAAACCGTACTCGAAAGGCGCGGGTCAGAAGCATCGAATGCATTCACAAGGTCTTGCGTCGGATTATGGAACCCCCATCCGGTGTTCGCACCTTCATTTTCTTCGCGATTGCCTTGGAAGAGCGGGTAGGCATTTCCTACCGATTTTGGCGGATCGATCGCCGTGCCCTCCGCCGCTTGTATTTCGAATATCGATTCGGAACTGTTTTTATTTTCATATTCAAATAAGGTGGCGAAGTTGCTTGCCAAGCTATACTCCCCGGAATTGATTATATCTGAAGTCAACGCATACACTTCATCCCATGTATGGGCGTTTTCATTATCGATCCCGATCTGATACATCAAAGATTTGGCAAGGAAGGCTTTTGCCGCGCCTTTCGTGGCACGCCCTAAATCCGAGGCTTCATATTCGCTCCTTTCCGGAAGCAATTCGATGGCTTTTTGCAAATCGGCGTTGATGAATTCGAACGTTTCGTGAATGCTTGCCCGCGAAACCTTGCCGAATTCGGATGGACTTAACGGTTGAGAGAATAAAGGGACTCCTCCGAAATGACGGAGTAAATAAATGTAATGGTATGCCCTCAAAAAATAACTCTCTCCCAGCAACCTGTTTTTCAGATCTTCCGAGATGGGCGATTCCGGAAGATTCTGAACGGCATAATTACAGCGGGAGACTCCCCAGAAGCCGTGAATCCAAAATGCCGTTGCAATGCCGTTGCCTTGCTGCGCGCTGAAATCTTCAATCTGTACAAGAGGCGCCATATCGGAAAGATTGCTTCCCTTTACGGCATCGTCGGTGGCGATACTCGCCAGCATAAAATCGTAGTGATGGTCCATCCAATTGCCGTCAGGCCCGTGGCCTTCCGTTTGCGAGAGGATGTCGTAAATACTGTTGATGACTTTTATCGCATTTTCGTCGGTATTCATATAATTCCCGCTGTTTTCCTGTCCCTGCGGTTTGAGGTCGAGAAAATCATTACAGGAAGCCAAAAACAAGGCGATTGATAGAATATATATTATCTTTTTCATAATGGAAATAATAATGGTGTTGTGTTTAAAAACTAAGATTCAAGCCAACCGTAAACACACGCGGAGTCGGATAGCTGGCCATGTCGACTCCGGCATTCAGCGGGCTGCTCCACAAATCTCCCATTTCGGGATTATATCCGGAGTATTTCGTAAATGTCAGGAGGTTATCGGCGGAAACATAAATACGCGCCTTGCTTAAATGAATTTTCCTGGAAAGATGAGACGGTAGTGTATAGCCTAACTGTAACGTTTTTAACCGAAGATAAGATCCGTCTTCTATATACCGGTCGGAAAAGCGATCGTTTTCGTTTTTATCGTTTTGATTGACCCTCGGTAAATCGGAATTCGGATTATCGGGAGTCCATCGGTTCATCATATCCTTTGAGTTACTCCATTCCCGCATGTGTGAACTATATAATACCGAATACATGTAATTCGCGATTTCATTTCCTTGCGACCCCTGAATAAAGGCGTTGAAGTCAAATCCCTTGTAAGCGGCCGAAAGAGAGAATCCATACGTAAAGTCGGGATTGGGGCTGCCCAGGTGAATGCGGTCATTATCGTCGATCTTCCCGTCGTTATTTCGGTCGACAAAAATGACATCTCCCAGTTTGGCGTCCGGTTGTATCGGCATTTCATTGCCGCCTGCATTGATATAGGTATGAGCTTTCAATTGTTCCTCCGTTTTGAAAATACCTGCCGTTTGCAAGCCGAAAAACGAAGCGATTTCACGTCCTTCTTCGGTTTTGCTGTAGGTGCCGTAGAGGGGTTCTCCTCCTCCCAACGAAGTGACTTTATTTTTAATCGCCGAAATATTGAAAGCGGCATTTAAATAGAAATCTTTCCCTAAGGTCGTGTCATAATTGATACTGAACTCCACGCCCTTGTTTTGAACCGATCCGGCATTGGTTTTCGGCCGCGCTTTACCGGCATAAATAGGAATGGGCGTATCGAGAATCATATCATTGGTGTTCCGGATGAAATAGTCTATATTTCCCGATAATCCGCCGTTGAATAGGCTGTAATCGAGTCCTATATTATATTGTTCCGACGTTTCCCACGATAGTTCCTCGTTGGCGAGTTTCTCTTGGATGACGCCATCCACCTGCGAGCCGCCGAATACTGCCGTATAACCGTTTGTCATAAGGGTCAGATAGTCGAAGTTGCCGGCGCTTGCCTGATTTCCCACATGTCCCCAACCTGCGCGAAGCTTCAATTGAGAAAGAGGGGAATTACTTTTCAAATCTTCCATAAATGCTTCTTCCAACATATTCCATCCTGCTGAGAAAGAAGGAAAATAGCCCCATTTCTTCTTGAATTTCGAAGTGCCGTCGGCACGATAGGTTCCGGTGAAAAGATATCTTCCGTCAAAGCTGTAATTCATTCGGAAGAAACCGGACAACAAAGCATTATGATCGCCGCTTCCCGATACTTCCAAATTCTCCTTGTTGGGCGACATGCTCAGGTATCGTAAATCGGCATCTTGGGGAACATCATATACTTTCCCGAAGATATTGTTCGATTTCGATTTTTGAGCTTCCATCCCGAGCGTCGCATTGATGCTATGCTTGCCGAAAGTGTTTACATAGCTGAAATATTCGTTGGTATTCCAATAAATGTTTTGACTTCTGTTCTCCGTTAATTCGCTTCGATTCCGTTGTTGATCTGCCGTAATATAATATTGCGGAGAATAATTTTTGGAGAGTCCGTAAGCAAAGTGTTGTCCGAATTGAGCTCTGAAAGATAACCCTTTGAACAGAATATCGTCTATTTGCAGATAAGCGTTGGCGATAAAGCGGTCTTCGGAGGTCTTTCTGAATTGATTTTCATAGGCCGACAGCGCCGGATTTGTCCCGTAAGAAAAATAAATTTCGCCGAATTGATCGGTATAAGAGTCCCAAGCTGCCGATACCGGGTCGGCTTTTAAAGCCGATGTCAGAGAGCCTGAATAAAAGTCTCCGTTATTTCCCGATTTTTGATACGTCGTATAAGATGCGTTGATGCCGATATGAACATTGTCATACAACTTGTATTCATTATTTAAGTGAAACATAAATTTATCGAGGTAGGTGTTTTTGATAATTCCTTCCTCTTTTGAGTACGTTCCGCCGATATCATACTTATTGCGTTCGGATCCTCCGGAAACATTCAGATTATAATTTTGCGTCGTTCCGGTACGCATGATTTCATCCTGCCAGTTCGTTCCGACGCTATTGTTCTGAATCGCATAGTCAAGAATGGATTGCATAGTTTGCGAGGGCGTCAAATTTGCATTTGCATACGATTCGAGTTTCAGGGTGGCAAATTCCGACGCATTGAGCATCTGCAATTGCTTCGTGGCTTGTGTCGTTCCGGCAAATACATTGACATTGATTTGCGTTTTCTTATCGAAAGCGCCGCTTTTCGTTTTGACCAATATTACGCCGTTTGCCCCACGAGAACCATAAATCGCTACCGCGGAAGCATCCTTGAGAATTTCCATCGACTCGATGTCCTGAGGAGCAATGTGACTAATGTCGTTTACCGGGAATCCGTCGACTACAAATAAAGGGTCGGAGTTGTTGACGCTACCCGTTCCGCGGATGCGGATTTTGGTTCCGGCGCCCGGTTCGCCGGAGTTGTTGACGACACTTACACCCGGAGCCCGCCCTTGAATAGCCTGCGTGACATCCACCGCCGACAGTTTCGTCAATTGATCGCTTTTCAGAGAAGAAAGCGATCCGGTCAGGTCGCTCTTGCGCATGGATCCGTATCCCACGACCACCAATTCGTCTAACTGTTCGGTGTCTTGGTTCATTAAAACCGTTAAATGGGTTTGATCGCCGATGTTGATTTCCTGTGTCTTATACCCGATACTCGAAAAAACCAGTATCGGATTTTCCGTCGTTACATTCAAGGAAAAATTCCCGTCGATGTCCGTTATAGTACCGTTCGTCGTTCCTTTTTCCATGATACTGACTCCAATCATCGCAGATTTGTCGTTGCTGTCCGTTACGGAGCCACTTACACTGCGTTGTTGTGCCATCATTGAGAAGCTCATTAACAGAGCCATACATAACATACTAATGTTTTTCATACAATGTGAACTATTATAAATAAAAAAATATTACATATATGTTACAAAAGTAGTGGCTTGAAATCGTATATTCAAGTATTATTTTATCTTATATATGTACTTTTTTAACTTGCGGAAATTAAACGGATTGTTTCCTAAAAAATGCCGTTTATTGCTGGCCTTTTTGTTTTAGATTTAACAATAAACTTGTTGCTCAATAAGCGTAGAAGTCAATTAATAGATGTAGTTTGTTGGGAAATGGTATTATTTTAACGCAAAACGACATCCTCCCTTCTATCGGGAACGGTCAATCCTAAATGATCATTTTCTTTTTCCGGTAATTCTCGCGGAATTCTTTTGGTGAGCAGCCCTTTCTTTTTTTAAATATCCGGTTGAAGTTGGATAGATTGTTGAACCCGCAATCGAAGCAAATTTCGGCGATCGAATTGGTGGTGTCGGCCAGCAAACGCGTGGCGTGGCCTAAACGAATGTCGATAATGTAATCCGATACGGTTTTGCCCGATCGTAACTTGAAGAAACGGCTGAAGGCGACCGGAGTCATACCGATCTGGTCGGACAATTCGTCCAGGCGGATTTCTTTTTTGTAATGGGTATTGATGTATTGATATATTTTGCGCACACGGCGACTGTCGGAGCCGTCATCGATTTGGGCGAACGAGGAACTGGCCAACGTCCGGTAATTGTCGCAGAGAGAAAGCTCGTAAAGGATGTTCAGGAACTTGATGACCGCATGAAATCCCGACTCTTCACTCGACAGCGAGTCGATCATCGGATAGACTTTCATAATGGTATTCATCGGGAAGTTGATTCCTTTGCGGCCATTGTCGAGCATTTTCCGGATGCTTGCGAATTGATTCTTATGAAGGAAATTGCCGAAAAACAGGTCTTGCGAAAATTGAATGGTAATTTCACGAATGTCTTTCGACTGACATTCATGTTGCTCCCATACATGCTCTAACTCCTCGCCCGTAATAAGAGTCAAGTCATATTTACCGATAGTTTCGACGGAGTCGCCCACGATGCGCCGCACCCCTTCGGCATTTTCGATGTAATTGATCTCACATTCGTTATGCGAGTGTAGCGGATAGGTGAACTCGGTCTTTCTCCGGTCGGCAATATAAAAACAATCCTTGTCGGACAAAGGCGTTATCTCATGTATGATATAATTGGAGTGCATATTCATTTTAGCTCTCTGCTGTTCGTTTTGACCGAGGGGGGGCGCCCGGCGGCGGCGCTCCCGGGTCGGATGATGCATTAGGCGAACGTGAAATCCAACTGTCTGCGTTCGAGATTCGCCCGGGCAACTTGTATTGTAACCGCTTGACCAAGGCGGTACTCGCGTTTTTTGCGTCGGCCTACCAACCGGTAGTTCTTCTCATCGAGTTCGTAAAAGTCGTCGTCGAGTTCGCGGATAGGAATCATTCCCTCGCATTTGTTTTCGTTGATTTCGACATACAATCCCCATTCGGTGACGCCCGATACCACGCCGTCGTAAACCTTTCCGAGTTTGTCCGACATAAATTCCACTTGTTTATATTTGATGGAGTCGCGCTCGGCGTTGGCAGCCAGTTGTTCCATGTTGGAGCAATGCTTGCACTCTTCTTCCAGCGGCGCCTGTTCGACGCTGCGCCCCCCTTCGAGATATTTTTCCAACAGCCGATGCACCAGCATATCGGGATAACGGCGGATGGGAGAGGTGAAATGCGTGTAGTAATCGAACGCCAACCCGTAATGGCCTACGTTTTTGGTCGAATAAACCGCTTTCGACATGGTGCGGATGGCGATGGTTTCCACCAGGTTTTCTTCGGGACGCCCCTGTATTTTATCGAGCAGTGAATTGATACTCTTGGCGACTTCTACCTTCGAACCTTCCGTTTTGATTTTATGGCCGAAGCGCAGAATGAATGTATTTAAGGTGTCGAGCTTTTCGGGATCCGGCACATCGTGTATACGGTAAACGAATGTTTTGGCGTGCCGTCCTTTGGGTACTTTTCCGATGGTTTCCGCTACGGTGCGGTTGGCCAGCAGCATGAATTCCTCGATCAGGTGGTTCGACTCCTTCGATTCTTTGAAATACACCCCTAACGGTTTGCCGTTTTCATCGAGATTGAATTTGACTTCATAGCGTTCGAAGTTGATGGCGCCGTGGGCGAAACGCCGGCTGCGGAGTTGCTTTGCCAGATTGTTGAGAGTGAGTATCTCCGAAGAAAAATCGCCTTTGCCTGTTTCGATGACGGCCTGAGCGTCTTCGTAGGTGAGGCGGCTATTGGAGTGAATGACCGTGCGGGCGATGCGTGACTTTTTCACTTCGGCTTTATCGTTGAGCGTGAAGATGGCGGAAAAACAGAGTTTGTCTTCATGCGGGCGAAGCGAGCAAAGTTCGTTGCTGAGGCGTTCCGGCAGCATGGGAATGGTGCGGTCGACCAAATAGACCGATGTCGCCCGTTTTTCGGCCTCGGTATCGATCAGGTCGCCCGGCTTTACGTAATGCGTCACATCGGCGATATGCACGCCGACCTCCCATGTCGTGGGCGATAGTTGGCGGAGCGACAAGGCATCGTCGAAATCTTTCGCATCCTTCGGGTCGATGGTCATGGTAAACACCTCGCGGAGGTCTTCGCGCGCCGCGATTTCCTTCTCCGATATTTTATCGGGAATAAGCGCGGCGAATTTCTCTACATTTTCGGGATAGCGGAAGGGGAGGTCATATTGCGCCAGAATGGCATGCATTTCGGTGTTGTTGTTGCCCGGCTTGCCGAGGATGTCGATGACCCGACCCACGGGGTTATTGACTTTTTCGGGCCATTCGATGATCTCTGCGACTACTTTGTCTCCATTCTTGCCGCCGTTGAGGGCGTCTTGAGGAATGAAGATGTCGTTCGCGAGAATCTTGCTGTCGAGCACCACAAAGGCGAAATGTTTATCCAATTGCAGCGTGCCCACGAAGCGCGTTTTGGCCCGTTGGAGGATTTCGATCACCGTGCCCTCGGTATCGGCGCGCTTTCGTTTGGCGAGTAGTTGCACTTTCACACGGTCGCCGTTCATGGCGTGCTTCGAGTTGCGTTCGGAAATGAACACCGTGTTGGCGTCATCGTCGGGGACGAAAAAGTTTTTCCCGTTGCTGCGGCGTTCAAAGCGTCCTTCGAGTACGAGGCCGCGGTCGTTGATGCGATATCTGCCGCGCGAGGTTTCGAGCAGCATATCTTCATCGCGCAGTTTGTCGAGGACTTTTACAAGCACCTTGCGCGCCTCTTCGCCACGCACGTTTAAAGCGGCGGAGAGCTGTTTATAATTGAATTGTTTATCTTTATTTTGTGTAAGGAAGCCAATGACGCCCTCGGCGAGGTCTTTCTTTTTAGGTTTATTTACGGGATTTGAAACCGTTTCTTTTTTGCTCATATTTTTTACTTTCTATGTTCGATGTTGTAATTCCTCACGGTTAAAAACAACAGAACGTGATTTTAGTTGATACAAAGAAACAAAAAAATGTAATCCGTTGCGATAGAATAGAGAAATAAATAACCGTCGACTCTCCATACGGGGATCGGGAGCCGGCGGTTGGGGTTTGCGGGTCAAGCTCGCAAAGATTGAAAAAGATTGAAAGAGATTGAAGAAGATTGCGGGTCAAGCCCGTAATAACCAATCGTGAAACAATTTTAAACGGATTCTTATCTCTTGAAGAATGTTTTCAGATTCTTTTCCAATTCATCGCTTTTGAAATTTTCCAAAATAATCTGTCCTTTTTCATCGACAAGGAAGCAAGCCGGAATGGCTTTAATATTGAACAGATTACTTAATGATTTGTCCGCATCCAGGAAATTGGGCCATTGCATTTGTTCCTTTTCCATCGCTTTCTTCCAGGCTTCGGCGTCGTCATCGATGGATATGCTCACGATTTCAAATCCTTGGGAGGCATATTCGGCGTAAATCTTTTTTAAGTTGGGAATTTCTTTCCGGCATGGAGCGCACCAGGAAGCCCAGAAATCGATGAGGATGTATTTTTTTCCTTTCGATAATTCGGCAAATGAAATCTTTTCGGCCTTCTCGTCCGTCAGGGAAAAAGCAGGCGCCTGTTCACCGACAAAAGACTTCGGGTAAAGTTGATCGTGGAGGATTTTTCCGTAATAACTGTTTTTAGCTTCATCGGAAAACTGTTCGAACCACGGTTGTTGCTCAGGGGTAAAATAAGACATCACGTTGAGCATGAGGAAAGGCCCCCACCAAGTATCCTTATTATCCGAAAACGCTTTTTGATAAGTAGAATTGACATTTTCGAAAAACGCTTTTTCCTCTCTTTGGAATTTTAATGCGGCTTCCGTCTTCCCTAACGAATCCATCTTGGATTGATTGTTTTCGGCTTTCGCCTGATTGGTCTGTGAAAGAATGTCCGCGCCGGCATCCATGTACGCTTTATACTGGGCATTCAGTTCTTCTTTAAATTTCATTTTTTCTACATACAAATCGTGTGTAGGAGACCCTTTGACCTGCACATTTTCGAAGCCGGCCCATTTCCTGCCGTCCGTATCCTCCAGCTTCACGTCGGCCGTGAGTTCTATCTTGCTGTTTTCGATAAACAAGGAAGTCCCGCCGTAATAGCCGTTCACCCGAAGATAATAAAAGCGCGGTTCGGGCACATCACCCGTAAATTTAAATGTACCGTCGCGAACGACAGCCGTGTCTTCCGGCAATACATCTTTATGCGTCGCACCGGGAACCAGAAGGATTTCCGTACCGTCGGCAATGCCGGTTAATTTGCCGGTTAACGTATACTTCGGCGACGAAGAACATCCGGCCATCAGCCCTACAACAAGAGCCGTCATAATCCACTTACTTTTCATATTCAACTAGTTTAATTTTATAATTTAATGACTTCATAGTTCATAGTTCATAGTTCCTAACTCATAGTTCATAGTTCCTAACTCATAGTTCCTAACTCCATTATTTCGGTACATTTTGAGTAATCGTTCCATTACCCGGGTTCTGAGTTGCACCTGCCGGGAAAGGCATTGTCCAGAGATGGGAATCGGGAGTCAACGTGTACGTTTTTCCGTCCACCGTCTTGGTCATTGTGCGGGCATAAGTACCTTCGGCATTGAAACGCCGCGCATCGGCAAACGGGACAATTGTAAAAATCAGTTCATTGTCTTTTGTGCGTCGTATCAGCTCAATGGCGGCCGCTTCGGTCGTCGCCTGCAACGGTTGGTAAACATCCGGACGAATCCGGGTGCGGCGTACCGCGTTCAACGCATCCATGGCTTTGGAGAAGTCATTGTTTCCGGCTTGCCGGGCCAGGCATTCCGCTTTGATCAGGTACATCTCGCAGGTTGTCAAACCGCCCCAGTTGAAATAACCCGATCCGATTCCTGTATAATAGGTGTCCTGGTTGACGGTGCGCCGTTTCCAACGCGAAAGGAAACGGGCATCCCCTTCCTCGAAGCGTTCGGCGCGTTCTACAGGAATCGTTATTTCAGCAGTGGCATAATTCGGAGACCCATTGCCGTGACGGAAATAATAGTTTTCCACATAGGCATAATCGGTAGGAGTCGGTAATTTGTCGAATTTTTCGGGATCTTCGATGATGTCGCTGTAGCGGTTATAATAATCGTTCCAGTCATACAATTCATCTTTTTGCGCCAATGCCAACCCGGCATACCGTAACGCTTCGGGATAGTTTGCCATTTGCAGGTATATCCGGGCCAACAAAGCATATCCCGCACCGAGGTTGGGATGGATGACGGTCATGGACTGTTGGGGCAGCCCCTGCTCGATTGCCTCTTTGATATTCTGTATAATAAAATCATACAACTCTTGCACCGTAACCTGCCGGGAAGGGGCATTGATGATTGAACTGGTAATCAGAGGCACGCCGGGTGTTGTAGCTGCGGTGGCCGCCTCATATGTATCGGCATAGTAGTTGACCAGGACAAAATAGCACAGCGAACGGATTACCTTTGCGTAAGCCATTATTTCCCGGCGTTGCGCATCGGTCGCTTCGGTGGCCGTCGGGACATTCTCCAAAATCAGATTGCAGGACGAGATCGCGGCATAAAGGAGATAATAGGTTCCTTCGTCCGCCTTATTCAATGTAATTCTGTCGGCCGACTCGTCCCACAGGTAATTGGCGCGCGTCAGCGTCATATTATTGAGGCTTGATTTCCATACATATTGGTCGTTCAACAAGTAAAGGGCATTGTAGATCGGAGTTTGTCCGATGGTGTATTCATCCCGTAAGAACGCTTCAAAATCGGCCAAAGTGGAGGGAACCTTCTTTCCTTTAGGCACAATGTTTAAATAGTCATCGCACGAACCCAGGCTGATGCATGCCAGGATCATGATGAGAAGAATGCTGTTTTTTTTCATACGTTTCATATATCGACTCTCCTTTAAAAATTCACATTAATACTACACAAATAATTCGGTTTGGAATAACCGCCCAAACTCCATTTGGAGTCTCGGTTCTTGGCTATCAGGAATACATTCTCCATCCCAAACATGATCCGGACATTTTTCAGATGGAACTTCTGAGAGAAGTCGTCGGGAACACGATAGGTGAGGGATAAATTTCTCAAACGGCCGTGTGAGGCGTCCAAAATGTTGGCCGAGGATTTGGAATATATTTCTTTCGAGGAGGAGTTGTAATCGGGGTTTTCCGAGGGCACATAGCGCGGGATATCGGTATGAGCCTCGTCGCCGGGTTGCCTCCAACGTTTTTCAATATTTTTGCTTACCGGAACCATTCCCGATAAGAACGCAATATTGGTGTTCCGCATTTTATGCCCGCCTTCGAAGAGGAATTGTGCGGCCAGTTCCCACTGTTTATAGCGCAGGTTCGTGTTGATGGCGCCGTTATAGATGGGGATCGTCGTACCCAGATATACGGCATCCTCGATCTTGGTCGGTTCCGATTCGGAAAAAAGAGTTCCTTCCGAATCGTATACCTGCGGCAGTCCTTTTTCGTTCAAGCCCGCCCATTGATAACCGTAGATGGCATTGAAAGGATTTCCAACGCGGGGATAGGCGCCGGCATGATCGAACACCAGGTATAAGGCCGGCGCTTTTACATTGACATACGTTACTTTATTCTTATTGTAGCCCAGAACGCCCGTTACGTTCCAACTCCAGTCTTTGGTGGAAAAGACTTCTCCCGATAAGGAGAGTTCAACCCCCCGGTTTCTCATTTTTCCATTGTTCATGGTATAGGTGCTGTATCCCCAACCTTCGGTGGGGACGCCGTTTGTGTTGGCCAATAAGTCTTCTCCCTTTTTGTTGTAATATTCGATCGTCCCGGTCAGGCGGTTTTTGAGCAGGGCAAAATCAATCCCGATATTGGCGGTCGTTGTTTTTTCCCACCGGAGTTCGGGATTCGGGCGGCTGCTGATCGACCCGCTTATCCCGCCCACATGAATATTGGAACTGTAATAGGCCGTCATGTAAGGGGCGGAATCCTTGGCGATGTTGCCCCCGATGCCATAACTGGTACGCAGCTTGAGCATATCGACAAAGTCCACTTCAAAAAAGTCTTCCTTATCGATATTCCATCCCGCTCCTGCCGACCAGATGGGTTTATTCTGATATTTGGAACCGGTCGCAAACAAATTGGTCCGATCCCAGCGGATACTTCCCGTAACCATATATTTGCCGGCATACGTATACGCCGCATTTCCATAGAAAGAAACGTAACGGTTCACTAATTCCTGCGTCACGAAAACATCGTTTTTAGAGAAGGAAGCCCATCCCCACAAGCCGGAGGTTTTACTCAATAATTGTTCGTTTATTAAACTGTACGTTAAGAGATCCGGGTCGTAATCATATAAATGACGGCGGTTATATTCCAGTTTGTTTTCCCGGGTTTCCGTACCCAGGATGGCGGTCACGTCATGCGCTCCGGCAAATGTTTTCTGAAAATCGAACTGTTGGCGGAAATTGTACGCGCGGCTGCTGTTGGTTGCCGTGGCATATATATTCCCGTAGGGCAAGTTAAAGGTCGCCGGAGCATTTTTGTTGGACGTAGCAAAAGTATTTACTTTATTGCGTACTTCGTAGGAGCTTTTATCTTTCAGTTGGTCGCTTTTGTATTCACCCACTTCGTATTGGAAAGAAGCGGCGTATTTCAGCCAATCGGTGAGTTTGAAATTCAGGCGGGCAAAAGTCCGGTTGCTGAAATCCTTGTTCTTCTGCAGGTTCATCTTCATTTCTTCCAGCGGAGTGATATCGAGATGATAGAGGCCGTTGTCTCGAAGCGTTCCCTGCTGCGATTTGCTGTAACGGTCGGCTTCTGTGTTGGTATAAGGACTCCCGTCCGCATTGAGGAGCGTATTGTAAGGCATATAAGTATATCCCGGCGAGGTCACGCTGTAACTTTGTGTCGCGCCATCGCCGTAATTCAAATAAGTCCCCAGATCCATACTCAACCAGGAGGTGATTCCGGTGGTGTTTTGCATGTTCAAACCGAAACTTTCGTTGTTCGAATACCTGTCTTCAAGGCTATTATGCCGATAAGAGAAAGAAGCATTGAAAGTGTTTCTCTCGTTGCTTTTCCCGATGCTCAGGTTGTATTGTTGCGAAAAAGGATTTCTTTTGCCGTATTTTTCCACATCGTTATAATACCGGTATCCTTGCGAAGCCAGTTCATCCAGTGTCCGGTTCATTTCTTCCGGGCTTATTTTTCCGGCAGCGTTATTCAAGATGGCCCGGATGCCTTGTGCGGAATAAACGGCATTGTCCAATAAGTTTTGCGCATAATCTTTTGCTTTAGACCCTTGCAGTTCCGGATTCATCGCTGCCCATTCTTTTTCCAGCCCGATCATGGTGGCGGCATCGGCCAAATGCCCCGTATAATAATTATACGGTTGTGTGGTGAGCGTAGCGGAGAAAGAAATATCCAAACGGTTCATCTTCGCTCTTTTTGTGGTGATAACGACCACTCCGTTGGCCGCACGCGCCCCGTAGATGGACGCCGCCGCGGCATCTTTCAATACGGTAATGCTTTCGATATCTTCCATATTCACATCCGGAATGCTTTCCTCCCATCCGTATCCTTTAGTGGTGGTTTTTTCTACCGGAAATCCGTCGATCACATAGAGCGGAGTCGATACGCCGTTCATCGTTGTAACCCCCCGGATTCTCCCATCGCGGTAACCCGCTATTCTTCCTTCCATAAGGGAGCTGATGTTGCTGAGCCGCTGCGTTTCCAGTTTCTTGGCATCAACTTTGGCAAAAGAACCGGTAGCGCGCTCGCGGGAAATCGTTTGATATCCGGTGACAACAACCTCGCTCAATAATTCGATGTTCGGTTGCAAGTCTATTTTATAACTTTCAGCGTCGGTCAGGTTTACCTTCTTCGTTTCATACCCTAAATAAGAAACTTCTATTTCCTTGGCCGTACCGAGCAACGTTAACCGGAAGTGTCCGTTTATATCGGTAACGACCGCCGTTAGGGCTTCGTCTTTGGTTTGCCTTACCTGTTCCACACGGGCCGCGGGGAGCGGTTCTCCGTTTTCATCGACGACGATACCGTAGATGGTTCGGTCGGTGGATTGTGCATAGGTCATCGTTCCGCATACAAACAACGAAATAAAAACCAGTACCGTCCGGATGAACTTTTCTCTGGCGTTTCTTCCGTTTGTGAATGCATCGTACGCCGTATGCACAGATTGATGGGAACTGTCGGAGTTTCTTTCAAGCCGTTTGCCGGCCGGATGTAAGTTGGGGAAAAAATTGGAACTCATAATTTTTGTCGTTATATAAAGATAGGAGGAACAAAACTAAACAATTTTGAAAAATATAAAAATACCGTTGATGTGGTATGCGGAAAACAAGTACGGAAAGCGAGCCGCCCGTTTTGTTGATAAACTGTCTGTATTTTAGCCTTTAACCCGTGATAATAGAAAGCAGGGATACCCGAAAAATAATAGATTGTTATTTTTTCGGAATACGGCAATTTCCGATTTTGTAAAAGGATAACCCGTTGAATGCGTCTATTTTTAATCTTTGTGATTGTTTTTATAGAATAGTTCACGCATCTTTGTGCGGTAGGCGGAAGGAGGCATCCCGACGATGGATTGAAAGGCGCTATAGAATGTTCCCAACGTATTGAAGCCGGTATCTACGGCAATCGCTTTCAAAGGCGTATCATCTTCCGGATCGGAAATGATGCGCAAGGCCTCTTCTATGCGGAGCCGGTTGATATAATGATTATACGACAATCCGGTGTGGTGATTAATTACTTGCGATAAATAACTCCGGTTTGTATTCAATTTTTCGGCTAATTTATCTTTGGTGAGCATATTGTCTTTATACAATTTATCGTCGGTCATGAGTTGATGCAGTTTGGCATAGAGTTCAGCGCTTTTCTCTTCGGAAAGGGCCGACGTAACATATTTTTCAGGATGGATGTTTTCTGCGCTTTGAGGGGATATCCCGGAGGAAGGGCTTGTTTTTTTTAACGCTTTTTCTTGTTCGGCCTGATAGAAATTGCGGCGAACAATCTCCATGTACCGCTTGTTGCGGCGGCGGTTTGAAAGATATAGCAGGATGCCGGCGACGAGAATAATGAAAATAGCAATGTAAAGGATTTGGAGTTTGCGTTCTTTTTTCAAGAGCAGGATATCCTGTTCCTTTAATAAGTTTTTT
This sequence comes from Limibacterium fermenti, assembly GCF_041902845.1. Taxonomy (GTDB): domain Bacteria; phylum Bacteroidota; class Bacteroidia; order Bacteroidales; family Dysgonomonadaceae; genus Limibacterium; species Limibacterium fermenti. The sequence goes on along the minus strand of NZ_CP159486.1, from coordinate 3,531,957 downwards.
GTTTTTTCCGCTTCAAACTTCATCATCAATTCCGATAAATGATATTCTCTATCCTGATGGAAGATGTTGTCATGCTCCCGGAAGAAAAGCTTAAACGCCTCGAGCGCGTCGGAATAAGCGCCGGTTTCTTGATAATATTGTGATAAAGCGTAATACAAGTCGCGCCGGGTTTGGGTATTGTCTTTATTAACGGAAGCGATATCGATGCCCTTTTGCAGGAAGGCAAGCGCCTGGTCGTAATGCTTTGTCCGGAGGGCCACTTTACCCAGTCCTAAATAAGCATCCAGGATATTCGACGTTTGGGTCTGGTCGGATTCGTTGAGCGCTTTTTGATAATACGCTTTTGCTTTGTCGAGATAGCCCCTCTCAAAATCGATATGTCCGAATAAAACATATACGTTGGCTTGGTTCAAATATTTTTTTTCGATCATCAATAGCTCCGCTTCTTGCAAAAAACGAAGCGCTTCGTCGTATTTTTTCTGAAGGAAAAGGCAATACGCCGTCGTGCTCGCCCCGATAAATATCAGGTACGACTGATTCAGGTCGTGTCCCCGCCGGTAGCATTCGAGGGCATACGATAAGCCGGCGACATCTTTTTTGGAATAATAAACGACGGACAAATTACACAAAAGCAGGGAATGGAGGCGTTCGTTAGCCGAGCGTTCGGCGGCCTCTATCCCTTGCAGTAAATAATAGATGGCCCGGTAGTAATTGGCATCGGCGTTCATATGATAAATGCCCAGTCCGTTATATACCGAAGAGAGGGCGAAGTCATCCTTCGCTCCGGAGGCTAAGGTATAAGCCGAATCGAGGTTTTGCTTTGCCACCGGAAAACGGTCTTGCATGATATTCGCCTGCCCTAAGCCGATAAACGCATACGTTTTATAGGTATCGTGGCGATAGGTGCGGCTCATTTTTAATAATTGATCGGACACGTCTATGCAGCGGTCGTAGTCTCCGATATGGAGATTGGCCATCGTTAAATATTTTAAGGCAGCCATGGTCAGTTCCGGCGCATCGATCGTTTGAGACAAGAGCAGCGCCGAATCGGCATACGACAACGCTTCCCGGCCGGATGTATCGGCATATTCTTCCGCCAGCTCGAGTAATTTTAAAATTTTACGCTCTATATGGCGGTTGTTTCCGGCATGGGCAGAAGGGAAAATAAGAATAAGACCGATTCCTAAAAGAGCCCATTTGCAACACAACTTACGTAAACGACTATCTCTTTTTTTTCTATCCATTTTACAGACTTGACGGTCAAAGGTAGAAATTTTTTTTGATAAATAGCCATCTTCCCCCTACCTCGAGCGCCAAGGCATGCTGTCCGGATTTTTGCGGTAATCGCGAGGGTTGTCAAACCATTCGTCCCTGTCGATAGTGATATGCGGTTTCGCCTTGGGTGGGTAATCGCGATAAATGTAGCTGAGGGCTATCCATAGCAGCGCGAGCAACGCCATTGCGGTAATGAACCAACCGAAATCACGGCGGGCTCTTCGACGGACATTGTGCGGATCGGCGGGATCGTAAAGCGGATTGGGTACGTTTTTGCCGCACGACAGGCAAATGAGTTTTTGGTGGTATTGCATTTCGAGCGTATAATCTACCTCCGCGCCGCAATGGGGGCAGTGCGTCCGGTAAATGCAAGTGTGTGGAAACAGCGGTTCAACGGGTTGTTTCCGGTTCGGTTTCCCGGCATATTTTTTCATCGTCATTCATTCTTTTCCTCAATCGATACAGGTCGTTACCTCGCCGTTCCCCAAGGTCGGTATGATTTAAAAAAAAGAGGCATGGGAACTGTTAGTCTTTACCCGTTCATAAGGCTCTACCAAAGCCCTTGCAAGAGTAAAGCAACAGCCCCACGCCAAACAGGCGCGGAGCGTTTGTTGCTATTACCCCTTGCAAGAAAAATTTGGTAGATTTTATGAACAGGGTAATATCTAAAACGCTTCTCGTTTTATTTCTAATAGATTACGCTTCTACGCGTATCGCGGCAAAGGTATTTATTTTTTTCAATAAAAAAACAGGGTTATGCCGAAATTTTTTTTGAATTTGTTGATCCCTTGTTCGAAGAAAATCGTTATCTTTGTGACAGATCGTCGGATTCCGCCACAGAACTGACGGATAACGGCCGAAAAAATGAATTACTAATACAATGAGTAAGAGCGGTATATATACGCAAGTCATCGAGTCTCTTTTACCACCCATTTCCATTCAAAAGAGAGCAGGGAGATATATGTTCCCGTTCGAGGACTCTATCGCTACCGCAATCTTGTTTTTCTACCCACCGGTTTTTGAAAAAAACGAATTATATCCATTGCCCGTTTCTTCTTTTAAGGGCTTGTTATCGTTTTGTGTGTCTCCATTACCTGCGGAAAAGACAACGGAAAAGGTTTTGGGTTCCGCTTCTCTGCGGAAGCTCCGGCCAGACCCATCCGCCTCTCCGCAGCGCCGCGGAAGAGAAAACGACTTCTATCCGACGTTTTGCGCCTATGCGGAAGGGAAAAAAATCACCTTTCGCCCGTTCCGCATGGCCGCGGAAGTGGAAAAAGAAGATATCCGGACTTTTGCCCGTCTGCGAAACTTACAATCGGACTTGTCCGGCTCTCCGGGGCGCTGCGAGAACGAAAAACCGTGTTATCCGGCTCTTCGTTTGTCTGCGGAGGCGAAAAAAACGCCTTCCCGCCTTTCCGCATTCTTTCCTAAAGCGCGAAAATCGAATTTCTATTTATATCGATCTGTTATATATCAAAATTTTGAAAATCATGGAAAAATTATTAATTAGTTTTTCCCGGTTGACAACGACCGGATTGGGGACGCTAGGGCGGAACACTCTGGAAGTCTCGAAAAAGAGTACCAATGCAACGGTACAGGAAGACCCCCTTTATCTGGAGGTAGTAAATGCACATACCGGATACGAGCGTTCGGTGTTGAAAAATATCTATAGCGGGTTGGGGCCGGAAGTGAAGTCTCAGGATTTGGTGCGTGACCGGCTGGATGCGGGCTTTCATGATCTGTTGACCGGCTTTGCGGCTTTCGATGATGAAAAAGGATTGGCTGCCAGACAACTGTTAGAGGTGTGGGATGATTTAGGCGCTGTTTCGGGCTTGAATTACGGCGACGAAACGGAGGTGCTGCATAAAAAAATCGAAACGTTTTCATCGGAAGAGAATCAGGCTTTGTTGACCACCGTGGGATTGGTGCCGCATTATGAAGCCCTGAAAAAGGCGCAAGAGGATTTCGACGTTCAGTTCCTTAAGCAAGTCGATGCCAATTCGGCGCTGCGTCAGCAACCTTCGGCCAGTACCATCCGTCACCAATTGGAAGATGCGCTGCGTGATTATTACGGGATGGTGTCGGCCTTGCGTAAACAGTCCGGTTGGAGCGACTTATACCACGATCTGGACGAAGTGTTGAAAGCCGCCAAGCGGTCGATTCACGACAAAAATGACGAGGACGAAAAAACCCGCGACAAAAAGTAACGAATACCGGAAGTGCCGCGCCATGCGGCGCTCCGGTTTGGAATATTTATCCTAAACAATATCCTTTTTTTCTGAATTAAATAATTAAATACGAGAATTTTATGAAAAAACAAAAAATCATTTTCTATAAGGGGATGCTATTGCTTTTCGTGTGGGCCGTCTCTTTATGTTCTTTTGCACAGAATATTACCTTGCGAGGGAATGTCTCCGACACCAAGGGAGATCCGTTGGTAGGGGTAACGGTTCAGGCCGAGGGTTCGACGGCCGGAACCGTTACCGATGCCGATGGAAATTTCACTTTGCCCAACGTGCCCGGAAACGCCACTCTGGTAATATCGTATATGGGGATGCGTACGCAAACGATTGAATTGAACGGGCGTACCACGTTGAATGTGGTGCTGGAGGAAGATGCCGAGTTGCTGGATGAAGTGGTGGTGGTCGGTTACGGTACGCAAACGCGTCGCGAGATTACCGGCTCCATCGCCAACGTATCCGAAGAGAACTTTAATAAAGGAATTAACCGCGATGCCTCCGACTTGTTGCAGGGGAAAGTTGCCGGATTGATCGTCACGTCCGGATCGGGCGATGTGACGCGCGGCTCGCAAATCCGCCTGCGCGGGACATCGACTTTGCAAAACGACCAGGGGCCGATGATCGTCATCGACGGCATACCCGGGGGCGACATGTCTACGGTATCGCCTTCCGATATCGAATCGATCTCGGTGTTGAAAGATGCTTCGTCGGCTGCCATTTACGGATCCCGCGCTGCCGGAGGCGTTATTCTCATTACCACGAAACGCGGTTCGGGCGCCAAAAACCTGTTGCAATACGACGGCTATGTGTCGGTCGACCAGGTTGCCAATAAACCCGATATGATGAATGCCGCCGAATGGCGCGCAACCAATAAGGAGTTGGGGAACGATATCAGCAATTTCGACGGCTACACGGCCGATACCGATTGGTTCGGCGAAATGCTTCGCACGGGAATATCCACCAACCATTCCATTTCGCTTTCGGGGGGAGGCCCCAAACACAACTACCGGGCTTCCTACACCTTTTTGGATCGTACGGGTATCGCACGCGATAACGAGATGACGCGCCATTCATTCCGCTTCCAACTCCAGCAGCGCGCCATCAACGACCGTTTGCGGGTGGGCTTGACGGGTTCCGGAACGTTGACCGATATGCGCTTCCCGTTCCGGGACGATTTTATCCTTGCCTATAATATGCCGCCGGTGTATCCGGTGTATAACGAAGACGGCTCGTATTTTACCGCCGCCAATAACGCTTACGACCAGGGTAATCCCGTGCAAAACCAGGATCAGAACTACCGTAAGGCGAGCAATAACTATTTTTACGGCGCGGGTGATCTCCAATTCGACATCGTCGAAGGGCTTAACCTAAAGGCTTCCTTCTACAAGAGCCGTTTTTCCAGTGACTACAGCGAGTGGGAGGATCCCCGCAACTCACGCGGCGACGGTAACAACGGCCTGGCGGTGCGGCAAGCCCGGAAATGGGATCGGGAACTGATGGAATGGACGGCCAACTATGAAACGACTTTCGGTGCCGACAAAACGCATAAATTCGATGCGATCCTCGGGTATTCCTGGGAAAACAATGTCTTCTCCAGTCAGCGGTCGCAAGCGACCGACTTTGTGGTCAACTCCATGGGCGCCGACAATATCCAGTCGGGAAACTCGTTGAAAATAGGGGAGGTTACTTCCAGTAAAAATGCCTATAAATTGATTTCGTTCTTCGGCCGCGCGCATTATAGTTATCAAGACCGTTATATGGTTACCGCTACGGTGCGCCGTGACGGTTCGTCGAAGTTCGGTAAAAACCATAAATGGGGGACGTTCCCTTCCGCTTCGGCCGCCTGGGGTATTTCGCAGGAACCGTTTATGGAAGAGATCGATTGGGTGAAAGACCTCAAGTTGCGTGTCGGTTATGGCGTGACGGGAAACCAGGACGGGTTGCAGCCTTACAAGTCGCTCGAACTTTATTCGGCCGCGGGAACATATTACAGCGACGGGTCGCAACTCACCGCGTATAAGATTTCGCAAAATGCCAATCCCGACCTCAAGTGGGAATCGACCGCCATGTTAAACATCGGCCTCGATTTTTCGCTGTTCAACAACCGCCTCAACGGGACCATCGAATGGTATGACAAGCAAACATCCGACATGTTATATACGTATGCCGTCTCCACGCCGACGTATGTTTACGATAAAATGCAGGCCAATGTGGGGAATATGAGTAATAAGGGTGTCGAACTGATGCTGAATATCGATGTGGTGAAAAACAAAACATTCACCTATACCACAACGGTCAATCTGGCTCATAATATCAATAAGGTTACCAAACTGTCCAACGAGTTGTATTCCACCGGACGTATCTATACGGGTGATCCGTGGATTCGCGGCGCTTCGGGCGTTACCTCGCATGTGGTGGAGGTCGGATATCCCGTAGGGCAGTTTTATATGCTGAAGTGTACGGGACTCACCGAAGACGGCAAATACATTATCGAAGATAGGAATAAAGACGGGCAAATCACCGATGACGACCGTACCTACGTGGGCGATTCGCAACCCGACTTGACGTTCGGATGGAATCATTCTTTCTCCTGGAAAAATTGGGATGCCAGTATCTTTTTCCGTGGAACCGCCGGGAATAAAGTGCTCAACAATCCTCGCGCCGCTTATGGCAACAACACCTACCTCAGCGGCGCAAACGCCTTGAACGACGAGCTGGTGAGCATCTTGCGCGAAAACTCGCGCGTAACCTCTTTTTATGTCGAAGACGCCTCGCACATCCGGTTGGATAATATGGCTATCGGATATACATTCAATACCAAATCAACCGATTGGCTGGAAAGGGCGCGCGTGTATGTAGCCGGGCAAAACCTGTTTGTGATCACCGGTTACAAAGGGCTCGATCCCGAAGTGGAACTCTTCCGCGGTGAACCTTCCGACGACGGCGCCGGCCTTTCGCCGGGTATCGAGGCGCGTAATTATATGCCGAAGGCGCGTTCTTTCACTTTTGGCGTTAATCTGACTTTTTAATAGGTATCATTGATTTAAAAAAACGACGTTATGAATAAAAAAACAATCATACTCTCTGTTTTATCCGGAATTTTATGGATGGCGGTCTCCTTCTCTTGTACGAACCTCGATGAGGAGATATACGATCAGCTTGCCGGAGATTTCCCGGAAACCGAAAAACAACTCAATGCCGTTATCGGCGATGTATATAATTCGTTAAGGACGTATTGGCCGGGCAACTATCTTTATCTGTCGGAATGTGCCGGCTCGATGGCTGTGACGCCTACCCGCCTCGGGGGCGACTGGTACGACGGCGGCCAATACCGCGAACTGTTCATGCATACCTGGACGGCGCAAACCAGCCAGGTGAAAACGGGTTGGAGCAATGCCTCCAACAGTATCGGAAAATGTAACGCCACCCTTTATATTATCGAACAAACCGATGTGGTGTCGGATGACGCGAAAAAAATCCTGACGGCGGAAGTCCGGGGCGTGAGGGCTTTCTGGTACTATACCATGCTCGATTATTTCGGAAACGTTCCTCTGGTTACCGAATATGTGCCGGCGGGTAAAACGTTGCCTACAAACAGTTCCCGGCAGGTGGTCTTCGACTGGCTTGTGGAAGAGGTTAAAGAAATTGCCCCTTCTTGCCCCGATGCTTCTGCGTATGCCCGCTTTACGAAGGGCGCCGCATATACGTTGCTCGCGAAGTTGTTGCTCAATGCCGAAGCTTGGGGCGTAACGTACGGCGGCGATGCGTATAAGGAAGCCTCCGATTATTGCGATTTGGTATTGGGGATGGATTATATTCTCGAACCGGTATGGAAGGATAATTTTTCGTTAACCAACCACAACTCGCGCGAGGCCATCTTTGCCGTGGCTTTCTCTAAGACGGACACCGAAAACCAGAATCAAATGATGAACCGGACGTTGCATTATAAAGACCAATTGTCATTGGGCGGCAATTTCTCCGCATGGAACGGTATTTGCGCCCAACCCGAATATGTGGAGCTTTTCGATGTTGAGGATCCCCGTTATGCCGGTTCGTTCCTGATAGGAAAACAGTACGACCGTGCCACCGGGAAAGTGATTATCACCGATCACGGGTTGGAACTCAATCACACCGTTGCCGTCACCATGCTTCCCAATACGGAATACGACGGTACGCCTTGGGGCGCGGTTAATCAGCACGACGGCGCCCGCTGCCTGAAATGGCCGTATGCCCAGGATTTGGTCAATGCGATGGAAAACGACTTCCATATCTTCCGGCTTGCCGATGTGTACCTAATGAAAGCCGAAGCCGTTCTCCGTTCGGGAGGCGGCGGTGCGGACGCAGCTAAGTGGGTCGACGATGTTCGTGCACGGGCGTATGGTAATAGAGATCACGATTACAAAACCGTCGATTTGGCGAAAATCTTGTTGGAACGCCGGCTCGAATTGGCATGGGAAGGTTCGTCCCGCCAGGACGATATTCGTTTCGGCGAATTCGGGAAAACCATGTGGAAGGCTTCCAACTGCGAACGGGCGACAGGAGAGCATCTCAAACTTTATCCGATATCGCAGGACGCTTGGCAAACCAACCCTAATTTGGTGCAAAATCAGGGGTATCCTAAATTTCAATAATTTTTGTATGGGAAACACCCCTGGTTTCCTGAAATGACGGTAATGCGAGCCCGGAAAAGTTTCCCTTATAGAAGCTTTTCCGGGCTTTTTTTATCGGCGCCGAACCGGTCTTCGATTTTTTGTCTCATTTTTCGTAATTGTTTCGTATCTTTGAAGATTAAAATAAAGGAAGACACATGACAAGGTTTGTTAATCCCGCATACGACGTAGCATTCAAGCGGATTTTCGGTCAGGAAGACAGCAAAGATTTGCTGCTCGACTTTTTGAATGACTTGTTGGAAGTCAAATTGCGGACGGATGTCATTCTTGCCGACCGTGATACCCACGAACAATTCAGCGATAAGCTGCGTTTTATTTTCGTGGAACTTCCGTTTTTCACGAAAACGAAAACGAAAACGGAATGTGTGACAGGTTTGGATAAATGGATTTATACATTAAAGAATATGCAAACATTAAAAGACATTCCTTTTAAGGAGGAAAAGCCTATTTTTAAAAAACTGGAGAAGATTGCTGATCTTACTTCCTTGAGCAAGGAAGAGCGCAGAATGTACGATGCCGATATCAGGGCCTACCGCGATCGGTTAGCCCAGATTAATTCTGCAAAACGGAAAGCAACGAGGGAAGGCAAAGCTGAAGGACGGGCTGAAGGGAGAGCTGAAGGAGAAGCAGAAGGCCGGGCAAAAGGCGAAAGAAATAAGCAGATCGAAATGGTGCGGAATATGAAAGCCGAGGGCATTCCGGTGAAGGTGATCTCTAAAGTGAGCGGCCTGTCTGTCGAAGAAATCGAAAAGCTGTAAAGAAATCGAAGCACCCGTTTCTCAATCTTAGATAATTCCACTATTTTTGCATGAAACAATCCATTAAACGTCTATGCAAAAGAAAATACTCATCACCGGAGCCAGCGGTTTTATCGGGAGCACGGTAGTAGACAAGGCCCTTGAACTGGGATATGAAACCTGGGCGGGAGTTCGCACTTCCAGCAGCCGAGAGTATCTGACAGACCCCCGCATCCGGTTTATCGACCTTACGTACTCCGATAAAGAAAAGTTGACGGAGCAATTGCGGCTGTTTGCCCGCGACAACGGTCGATTCGATGCCATCGTGCATATTGCGGGGATGACCAAAGCGCTGCACAAAGCCGATTTCGACAGGGTAAACGATGGATACACCCGCCATTTAGCCGATGCGCTAATCGAAACCGGCACGGTTCCCGATAGTTTTATTTTTATGAGTAGCCTGAGTGCCATCGGCAAGGGCGATGAGGAGAATTACGCGCCCCTTCGCGCCGAACAAGAGCCTAATCCCACCACGGCTTACGGACGCAGCAAGCTCAAAGCCGAGAATTACCTGAAGAGCCTCCCCGGTTTCCCGTATGTCATCTTGCGTCCCACGGGCGTGTATGGCCCTCGCGATAAAGATTATTATATCCTGGTTAAATCCGTAAAAAACGGGTTGAATGTCGGCGCCGGCATGAAACGGCAACTCCTGACTTTTATTTATTCCGAAGATCTTGCCCGGGTTATTTTCCTTTGCATCGAAAAACAGGTGAAAAGAGTCGAATATATCGTCGCTGACGGGGATGTGTATACCGATGAGGAGTTTAACCGAATCGTGCAGGAGGTTTTGCACAAAAAGCGCGTGCTGCGATTGAAGATTCCGCTCGGGGTGGTGAAAGGCGCTGCATGGGTGAGTGAGAAGGTGGCTTCCTTGCTGGGAAGGGCTTCCACTTTCAACACGGATAAATACAACATTATGGAGCAGCGCAATTGGAATTGCGATATCGAACCGATCCGTACCGGTTTGTCATTTAAACCCGAATATCCTTTGCGCCGCGGGGTGGAAGAAACCGTTCGTTGGTATAAAGAAAAGGGCTGGTTGTAAAGGTCTTCGATAGGACTTTGTGATAATGTCTTCGGCGATATTGCTTCGCGATAAGGGCCGAAGCCGATAACACTTTGCGGATATGCCGGCCGTTAATCCTTAAAATTAAGAACAAATAACGGTCTGAAAACGACTTACACAGGTATTTTTTATATTTTTGTTGTTCTAAATGAAACAGAAGAATGAATATTGCGCTGATCGGCTACGGTAAAATGGGGCACGAAATCGAAAAGATCGCCCGGGAGAGAGGACATACCATTGTCTGTATTATTGACTTGAACGAAGAAAATAAATTCGATTCGCCCGAATTCAAGCGGGCGGATGTAGCCATTGAGTTTACCTCTCCGCAAAGCGCGCTGCAAAATTACCGCCGGGCCTTTGCCGCCGGCGTACCCGTTGTTTCGGGAACCACCGGATGGCTCGAACATCTCGATGAGATAAAGAAAGCTTGCCAAAACGGAGGCAACACCTTCTTCTATGCCTCGAATTTCAGCTTGGGAGTCAATATCTTTTTTGCCGTCAACCGTTATCTGGCCAAGATAATGAACGGCTTTCCGGCCTATGATGTCCGGCTTGAAGAAACGCATCACATTCACAAACTCGATGCTCCGAGCGGCACGGCCATTACGCTTGCCGAAGAGATTCTGGCTTCTCTCGATAGAAAGCGGGAGTGGAAGCTCGATCGTGTCGATCGCGAAGACCAATTGCTCGTGAAGGCTTTTCGCAAAGAGGAAGTTCCCGGTATACATGCCGTTACGTACGAGTCAGAGGAAGATGTGATCCGCATTGAACACGAGGCGAAGAGCCGTCGGGGATTTGCCTTGGGAGCTGTTGTCGCCGCCGAGTTTACGGCCGGTAAAAACGGCTTTTTAGGAATGCAGGATCTGTTGAATTTTTAATGCCGTTTATAAACTTACAAAACGTATGATATCACTCAAAGAAAGATTTTCAAAAGCTACACGTCGTCAATGGATTTGGTTTGCCGTGTGGACTATCGCGATTCTGCTGTTTTCCGTATGGTACGGAAACCCGTGGATATTGTTACTTATCGTGCTCTTCTTCGATGCCTATATTACCAAATATATACCCTGGACTTTTTGGAAAAAGTCCAAAAATAAGTCGTTCCGGAAAGTAATGGAATGGGTCGATGCGATTATTTTTGCATTGATTGCCGTATATTTCATCAATGTCTTTTTCTTTCAAAACTATCAGATACCGACCTCTTCACTGGAGAAGTCGTTGCTTGTGGGCGATTTTTTGGCGGTCAGTAAACTTAGTTACGGTCCTCGTGCGCCGATGACGCCCTTGTCGTTTCCGCTGGCGCAACACACCATGCCGGTTGTCGGAGGCAAATCGTACCTGGATAAGCCGCAGTGGAAATACCGCCGGTTGAAAGGCTTTGGAAACGTGAAAAGAAATGATATTGTGGTCTTCAATTTTCCGGTGGGCGATAGCGTAGCGTTGAATATGCAGGGCGTCGATTATTATACGCTCAGTTCCTACAACCCGAATGGCCGGGAAGGGATCCGCTCCGATAAAAGGACGTATGGCGATATTGTGTACCGTCCCGTAGATCGTCGCGAAAATTATGTGAAGCGTTGTATCGGCCTGCCGGGCGAAACCGTCGCTTTAAGAAACGATAGTGTGTTTATCGATGGCCAATTCCAGCCGAACCCCAAGTTATCGCAACACAATTATATGATTCAAACCGATGGTTCGGTGATATCGCCGCAGGTGTTTGAAGAGATCGGAATCAATATTGGCGATTACTTTTCGGACAATGGGTACGGACAATCGATGCTTAAGATGCAGGATCTCTCCCAACTAGATAGTCTCAATATGGCTTTGTACAGTCTTCAACAACGCAATGGAAATAACGGAAGGCTTTATTATAATATTCCCATGACCAACGAAATGGTGGATAAATTAAAATCGAAACCATTTATATGGAACATCATCAAGGAAAAAGAACAGGTCGGAATGTCGTCCTATTATCCGTTCGGCTATGAAACCGGCTGGACCCGCGATACCTTCGGGCCGCTATGGATCCCTAAAAAAGGGCAAACGGTTACGTTCGATACCGATGTCGACTTTAAAGTCGCTGCTTATCGCCGCTGTATCGAGAACTACGAGGGGAATCAGTTGGAATACCGCGACGGAAAAGTATCTATAAATGGTCAACAGGTCGATTCCTATACCTTTTCCTTGGATTATTACTTTATGATGGGGGATAACCGTCATAATTCGGCCGACTCCCGCGTATGGGGTTTTGTGCCGGAAGATCATATCGTAGGCCGTCCGATTCTCATCTGGCTTTCGTTAGAAAAAGACAAAGGGTGGTTCAATGGGAAGATCCGTTGGAAACGGTTGTTCCGAAGTGCGAAAATACCCGCATGAAGGGAACAGGTTCGGCGGGAACCGTTCTTCTCTCTTCATTCTATTTAGCCCCCATTGAATACTACAGCGTGCTGTTTCGTGCGCCGGAGGTCTGGATGGAAGTGCACGATACCTATCGAAAGCAGTCGTACCGGAACCGGTGTGTCATAGCCGGGGCAAACGGCCCGATGGCATTGAGCGTACCCGTCGAAAAGCCTCCTTCGCCGCACACGGCGATGAAAGATATGCGCATTGCCGATCATGGAAATTGGCGGCATCTGCATTGGAATGCCCTTGTATCGGCTTATAATTCCACGCCGTTTTTCGATTATTATCGCGATGATTTCGAGCCGTTCTATCATAAGACATATCCTTTTCTTCATGATTTCAACGAGGAGTTGCGTTTATTGGTGTGCCGTTTGCTCGGTATTCCGGAGCCGGTTGTCTATACGCCGTCGTATATCGACGTTGTTCCGCCCGGATGGGCCGATTATCGCGAGACAATCGATCCGAAGCAGCCTTTGCACTCGGGCGAAACCGGCTTTTTCCCGAAACTTTATTATCAGGTTTTCAAACAAAAACAGGGGTTTCTGGAAAATCTGAGCATCATTGACTTGCTTTTCAATATGGGCAACGAGGCCCGGTTGTATTTAGGATGACAATTAAAGAATTTTGTCACTTATAGATAAATATTGAGCTTACGGCTGAAAAATAATCAACAGTCTCTAATTTTCAGCGTTCCGTATTCATCGATTGATTACGAGTCTATTACTTCTTTTTAAAGATCTCCTATTCTCAAACTCTTTATATCTTTTCTTATGAAAAACACCCCGAAAGTATCAAAATACCATAATTGTGGTATTGATGCGATGTCGATTATCCATTACTTTTGTCAAAATTATTAATGAATTCAAATTAAAGATTGTTATACGATTTTTCTTTGTAAGTTTTTAATAGGTTATAGATTTATATAATAATGAATAAATATTTCTTCCCGATTGCCGGTACAAACAAAAATACAGTTTCGATGATGTGTTGCTGTATGTGTATGTCGATAAGACGAAGTCCTATCGGGTAGGGAAGAATTATATTTACATATAGAGAACTCCACCGATATAGCTTCGGTGGAGTTTTTTGTTTTATAGTGAAAATTTTGAGAGAACGGATCATTTTGATCTTGAAGAACAATGATAAAAAAAGATTTGAACAATATTATTCTAGCGGAAAGAGATTCTTTTGCGATCCTTTTGTTAATAAAGATTAACGGGGGGGGGGGGGGCAAGCCTTATCTTCTTCTCCTAAATTTCCTCTCGAAGGCTGGAGTTTCCATTTTTTCTATTATGAGTCCTCATGTCGGAGCAATGCTTCGGCATGGGGACTTTTTTGTTATGTATCATCGCCTGTTCCTATAGGTGCCAATATCTTTATTCCATTTTATATGATTTAATAAGTGTCGTTTAAATATAAAAAAGAAAAAAGTTTAATCAATTGAATTAATTAAAAAAAGTAGTTTATGAAAAGAAAGTTAGTATTGTTTTTAACGCTATTCCTTGTGGGGATAGGCGTGATAACTGCCCAGACACGCGTACGGGGTACGGTCGTCGATGAGGCGGGTGAGCCCATTATCGGGGCCTCTGTGTTGATTAAGGGTACATCAGGAGGTACAGCTACCAATGCGGATGGCAACTTTAGTTTGTCAGCTCCGGAAAACGGCATATTGATTATCTCTTATTTAGGTTATGAAACTCAAGAGGTATCTGTAAGCGCCAATGTAAGAGTAGTACTGATAGAAGGGTCAAAATCATTGGATGAGTTAGTAGTCGTTGGATATGGTTCCGGACAAAAGATCGGATCGATTACCGGCTCGATCGTTACTGTTAATTCGGAAAGTATTAGGAATAAGGCGTCGGCCAATGTTGTCGATGCTTTGCAGGGACGAGTACCGGGAGTGATGATTTACACTTCCAGCGGCGAACCTTCCGCCACATCCTCTATCGTTGTGCGGGGAGTGGGAACTCTTGAAGGAAGTAGTGCTCCTCTTTATATATTGGATGGAATTGCGGTAAACAGTACGACGGTTTTGGCTCTCAATCCCAATGATTTGGAAAGCGTGTCAGTTCTTAAAGATGCTTCTGCAACGTCTATCTAGGGTTCCCGGGCAGCTAATGGGGTAATCATTTATACGACTAAAAGAGGAAAAAGAGGACAAAAAGGAAGAATTAGCGTGGATGCCCAATATGGTATTTCCAATTTGGCTGAATCTAAGTTATGGGATAATTTATTTGATACCGAAGGATTGTTGAATTTCTGGCAAGAAGCAGGTTTTTATTCTGAAAAGGACATCAATTCCATTAGAGAAACTTATGGGGGTAATAATACGAATTGGAGAAATTATTATTATCAGGCTGACAGGAAATTGGCTGAAGCGAATTTATCTTATTCCGGAGGGAGTGAGAAATCCGATTACTTCGTATCGTTTGGTATACTCGACCAGGAAGGGTTGGCTTATCGTTCAAAATTTGATAGGTATTCCTCTAAATTCAATTTTAATACAGAAGTCAACCCCTGGTTTAAAGCAGGGCTAAATGTGAATATTGCTTATACCGAACAAGAGCAAAATCCGTATGGTTGGAATTATTTATCCGGAGGATTATCTTATCTTGCGCCACCGTTCTATACTCCTTATGATAAAGACGGGAAGGAATATTACGGAGAAAGAATTCCCGGATGGAACCAATATTCTTTGTCTTATTTGGCCGATATGTTTCCCTATTCGAATAATAAAATCCAAATAACCGGTAGCTCCTATATTGAGTTAACGCCTGTCGAAGGGCTTAAATTAAAAACGCTAAATTCCATTGATGCTTTCGATCATAATGTATCGAGTAAACGGTCAGCCGAACACGTGCAATATGCAGGAAACGGTACAACGAGTGAAAGCCGTTATAGAAAACATCAGCTACAGACGACAAATACCGCAGAATACTCGTGGAATATTGAGGATATTCACAATTTTAGTGTTTTGTTAGGACAAGAATGGACGAAATATACTTATGAATCCGTAGAGGCCTCGGTACAGGGAATTACGGATGACCGTTTGTCCGAACTGGATGCGGGGACAGGTGAAAAGACAGTGTCTTCCGGGAAAAACGAGTATGCTTATTTGTCCTATTTCGGACGTGTCAATTATTCCTATGATGATAAATATTACGGAGACATCACTGCGCGAAGGGACGAGAGTTCTTTATTGGCTGCTGATAACAGATCCGGGTGGTTCTTTTCTATCGGGGGCCGATGGAAGTTAAAATCCGAAAGTTTTCTGAAAGACGTCAATTGGTTGTCTAAATTGGATTTAAGGGCGAGTTATGGAACACAAGGACGGTCCGAAATCGATCCGTATGAGTTCTATTCATTAATCGGCTCGAATCAATATCAAGGGAATTTGGGCTGGGCTATATCTAAGTTCGGAAATCCGAATCTGGGCTGGGAAAAACAGAAGCATTTTTCCGTAGCCGTCGAAGCCTCTGCTTTTGATGACAAACTGAATGTGATTTTGGAAGCTTACGATAAAAGGAACGAGGATCTCCATGTGGGCGTTCCTTATCCTTACACATCCGGTGTTACTTCCGTAATGAAAAATACGGCATCTCTTAAAAATACCGGTGTGGAGCTCTCCCTTTCGTATAATATATTCAAAAACAAAGATTTTTTCCTCGAGCCGTATATAAATCTCTCGTATAACAAAGAAAAAATCACCAAACTTTTTTCCGAAGCAACCGGCGATGGCAAATACTGGCCGATGGATGGTTATAACCTGATATGGACTGTAGGGCAACCTCAAACTTTTTATAATGCTATTTGGGCCGGCGTTAACCCCGAAACCGGTGCGCCGCAATGGTACATTCCGGGAGACGATCCGTCTGTAACGGTAAAAGATCCAAACAACGTAACTTCCACCTACAGCTCGACGTTGTCGCAAAATATAGGGAAAAATCTGAATCCCGATATTATTGGAGGTTTTGGATTAAGAGGCGGTTACAAAGGCTTTAGTCTCGAAGCGGCTTTCTCTTTCCAACTGAATAAGTATCTGCTAAATAATGATAGTTATTTTGCTTTGAATCCTACGGTTTTTGATGCACAGAATCAAAATGTGGGAATTCTTGATTATTGGAAAAAGGAAGGGGATGTTACTCGTTTTCCGTCACTCGATTATACATTTACACAGTTTGACTCCCGATTAGTCGAAGATGCTTCATTTTTACGGCTTAAATCAATTACGTTGAATTATTCATTGCCGCAGAAGCTCCTTGAGAAATCTAATTTCTTCAGTTCGGCTCGTGTATTTGTAACAGGGCGAAATTTACTTACATGGACCAAGTATAGCGGGCAAGATCCGGAAGTTGATTCCAACTTAACATACGGTCAAAATCCGAATACTAAACAGATTTCGGCAGGTTTTAATTTAACTTTCTAAATAAATGAATTTATGAAAATAAAATATATTCTATTCGTATTAATTTTGTCGAGTTTTTTCACTCGTTGCGATTTGGACTATTATCCTTATGATAATATTGAACAATCGCAGTCTTTTCAATCGGTTGGAGATATTGGCACACTTGTCAATGGAAGTTATGCTTTATTAAGAGGCGTTTCTTATGGCCGGTATACAGTAGCTCCGGATCTTCAAACAGACTTATTTAATGCAACAAGTTCTTACGGGAATAATTACGGAATCGTTCATGCTTGGACTGAATTGCTCGCTACGACTTATGACATTGAATATCCTTGGAGCGGATACTATAATCTAATTGCAAATTTAAACAATGTTATACAGAATCATACTCTGGTAACTCCTTCCGAAGAAGAAGTTACCGCTTATAACACCTATGTAGGGGAGGCTTATTTCATAAGAGCTTATGCATATGCGCATCTTATAAATTTATATGCAAAAGCCTATAAATCCTCTACAGCTTCCACCGACTTAGGCGTTCCTTTGAATTTGAAATATGACATTGAAGAGAAGTTACCCCGATCGACTATTAAAGAAGTTTACGATCAGATTTTTGCAGATTTGGGAGAAGCAGAATCGAAATGGAAAGATATTGATTTTTCCAAAGTAGCCACTTATAAAGATAGTCCTTCTCGATTTACTAAAGATGCGATCACAGCTTTAAAAGCAAGATTATATCTGAATTTAGAAGAATGGAATAATGCTATTACGGAAGCTGAAAAAATTATTACATCCGGTTCTTATCCGTTAGTTACGACAAAAGAGGCCTTGAAAACCTTGTGGGGAAGTGACAAAGGAACGGAGATTATAACCCATTTAGTTATTGACGGAAGCAAGGAAGCGCCCAATACCAATGCTGTATATTTAAACGGTTACAGCTCAACCGACGCTACCTATATTCCCCTTTACATACCGGGAAAAAAGGTCTATGAGTTGTATCATAACGATGATTTCAGAAAAGAAGTTTATTTTGCAAACCACACGTTAAAACTGGCATCGGGGAATTTTAAAAATATATATTCATTAAATAAATATCCTTTGACAAAAGAATTCTCCTCAACCGGTAATCTTTTGCATTCTCCGATTCTTTTTAGAACGGCAGAACTGTATTTGATTGTCGCGGAAGCCGGTGCAAGAGGAACTCAGAGTGATTTAGCGCTTACTCGTTTGAATGATTTACGAAAAGCGAGAGGATTACCTGCTTTGACAGGTTTAAGTGGGGATGCTTTGTTTGAAGAGGTTAAAGATGAGCGAGTGAGGGAGCTGTTGGCGGAAGGTACGCGTCTGACAGACCTGAAGCGTTGGGGATTAGGTTTTACAAGATCCGAACCTCAAGATGAGTCCGCAGTTGTTAAGAGATATGTAGATTTGACCGTTGAGCCGGGCGATGATAAGTTTGTGTGGGGAATTCCGTCCTATGATCTTAATCTCAATCCAAACTTAGTTCAAAATCAGGGATGGTAAATTATTTTTCTAAGAAAATCATCTGGTTATAGTTATATCTAACAAAAAACCTTTCAGTGAATTTTTTTTACATAAAACTCTACTAAGATTAAACTCTATTGAAAGGATTCGGACAGAGCCAGGAGTGATTCCCCGCTCTGTCTTTTTAAAACTTATAATTGCCCGATTAAGGGTTCAAAATAAAGCATTTGGATTTTTTATTGTATATAAACTCTCTAATATGAAGACTCTATTTTTTATATTTTAATTTCTAAGCAAGCTCTATTTGTTTATTAATTTAAAAAGGGCGGTGGAAAGTGATTTTTCGCCGTTCCTTTTTTTGTCTTACCGAAGATACCGCTTGAATGGCTCTCTCGGTTGCTTATACATTATAAAGGGCTTTGCATTTGTACTGATTGACAAAAAACTCTATCTTTGCACCATAGATAAATAAACAGATATGTCCCAAAAAGTAAGATTGCGTTTTGCGCCAAGCCCCACAGGGCCACTGCATATAGGCGGCGTCCGTACGGCACTATATAATTACTTGTTCGCCCAAAAAAATAACGGCGATTTCATCCTCCGTATTGAGGATACCGATTCCCATCGTTTTGTAGAGGGTGCGGAAGATTATATACAGGAGTCCTTTGACTGGCTCGGGTTGGAATTTGATGAAAGTCCGCGTAAAGGAGGCCCTTATGGTCCGTATCGTCAATCGGAACGAAAAGATATTTACAAGAAGTATGTCGATCTGCTTCTGGAAAAAGAGAAGGCCTATATTGCATTTGACACCCCGGAGGAACTCGAAGCAAAACGCAATGAAATCCGTAATTTTCAATACGATGCTTCTACCCGCTTATCGATGCGGAATTCCCTCACGCTCTCTGGCGAAGAGACGCAACAGCTTATTGCCGACGGAGCTCAATATGTGGTACGTGCCGAAATAGAACCCGATATCGATATTACGGTTCAAGATCTTATCCGGGGGAACGTCACGATTAACTCTTCGATACTCGATGATAAAGTGTTGTTCAAATCTTCCGATCAGTTACCCACGTACCATTTGGCCAATATTGTGGATGATCATTTAATGGATATTACCCATGTAATTCGAGGCGAAGAATGGTTGCCTTCCGCTCCCTTGCACGTATGGCTCTATAAAAGCTTTGGCTGGGATATGCCGCAATTTGCCCACCTGCCGTTGTTGCTGAAGCCCGAAGGAAATGGAAAGCTCAGCAAGCGCGACGGAGACCGTTTGGGCTTCCCGGTTTTCCCTTTGGAATGGAAGGATCCGAAAACGCAAGAGATTTCTTCGGGATATCGCGAAAGCGGTTATCTTCCCGAAGCGGTGATCAATTTCCTTGCTTTTCTGGGTTGGAACCCGGGTACCGAACAAGAGATTTTTTCGCTCGAAGAACTAATCCGGGAATTTTCTTTTGAACGATGCAGCAAGAGCGGTGCGAAGTTCGATTATGAAAAGGCGAAGTGGTATAATCATAAATATATCCATGCTACTCCGGACGAAACGCTGGCCGCGATGTTTGAGCCGGTTTTAAAGCAACATGACGTTATTGCCCCACACGAAAAAGTGGTAAAAATCATCGGGTTGGTTAAAGACCGGGTGAGCTTTGTCGAGGAGCTGTGGGATCAGGCCGCTTATTTCTTCGTCGCCCCCGAAAGCTATGACGAGAAAACCGTACGGAAGCGTTGGAAGCCGGAATCTCCCGCCCAAATGGGCGAACTTGCCGACTTGATCGAAACGATCGATGATTTCTCCATCGCGAATCAGGAGAAAGTCGTTATGAAATGGATCGAAGAGAAAGGATATCATACCGGTAACATTATGAATGCTTTCCGCCTGGCCATTGTGGGAGAAGGCAAAGGGCCTCACATGTTCGACATCACGGAGATTATCGGCAAACAGGAAACGACTCTTCGTTTACGTCGTGCGATAGAAAACATATCGGCCCACTGAAGATGTATAATATAGCGATTGCCCTGTATGCTTTTTTTGTCCGGCTGGTATCGCCTTTTCACAAAAAAGCAAGGCGTATGGTTTCCGGACAAAGGGATACGTTTCGCATTCTGCGTGAAAAGATTATACCGGGCGAGAAATATGTATGGATACATGCCGCTTCTTTGGGCGAGTTTGAGCAGGCGAGACCTATTATCGAGACGGTTAAGGGTAAAATGCCCGAGTATAAAATTTTATTGACTTTCTTTTCCCCTTCGGGATACGAAGTCCGTAAGAATTATCCTCTGGCTGACATTGTCTGCTATTTGCCTTTCGATACGAAACGGAATGTGACGCGTTTTCTGGAATTAGCGAAGCCGTATGTGGCCGTTTTTGTGAAATATGAATTCTGGTATAACTTTATTCATGAAAGTTATTTGCAACGGATCCCGGTGTATCTTGTTTCGGCGGTTTTCCGGCCCGAGCAGCCGTTTTTTCATAAAGGACGCGGGAAATATGGGAAGATGCTGCGGTTTTATACGCACATTTTTGTCCAGGACGAGCATTCGAAAGAATTGCTGGAAGCGCATCAAATCCGTCAAGTCACCGTTACGGGCGATACCCGCATCGATCGGGTGATGGATGTTCGTAAAGAATCATTACCTTTGCCCTTGGTCGAAAGATTTATTCAGGCGGATAATCCCAAAACGATTTTTATAGCGGGTAGTTCATGGGAGCCGGATGAGGACATTTTTATCGACTATTTCAATTCCCATCCGGATATGAAAATGATCGTCGCGCCTCATGAAATAGATGAAGACCATCTGATCCGTATCGAAAAGAAGATCAAAAGACCGGTCATTCGATATTCCGGGGCAACGTTACAAAATATCCAGCGCCACGATTGTGTCATCATCGATTGCTTCGGGTTGCTTTCGTCGATGTATCGTTATGGAGATATTGCTTATGTGGGAGGCGGATTCGGCGTGGGTATTCACAATCTGTTGGAAGCTGCGGTGTGGGGTATTCCTGTCATTTTCGGGCCGAATTTTGTCAAGTTCCGGGAAGCGTATGATCTTATCTATCACGGGGGAGGTTTCTCCATTGATGATAAGGACAGTTTTAACGAAAGGATGGATGGCCTTCTCCGGTCTTCGGAGAGTATAAAAGCAGCCGGGAAAAAGGCGGAAGCCTATATTTTCAGTAACGGGGGGGCTACGCAAAAAATTATCGATATAATCGGGTTGGATTGATGAAAGATTGATGAAAGATTGGTGAGAGATTGAAGGAAGATTGATAAGAGATTGATGCAGATTGTAAAACAATAACGGATAACCAATTGTTTTATGGAAGCCTACTAACATAAGGAGATGGATATGAGCGAAAGACCAGTTAAAAAAATTAGAATGAAAACCCGTGTTTTCATTCCCATGATTTTTGTTATTGCCGTGCTTCTGATTACGTATATATTTCCGCGACAAGGCAAATTTAAATATTCTTTCAGTGAAGGAAAGCCCTGGCAATATGGGTTGTTAACGGCGCCTTTCGACTTTCCGATTTACAAGTCGGCCGAGCAGCTTAAAACCGAACAAGATAGCATCCTTCAGTACTATGAGTCCTATTTTATCATGGATACTGACGCTCAAAAAAACGCCATGGCTAAATTTGAAAATGATGTTAAGGCGAACCCTAAATTGAGGGAAATTCCTCCGGAATATATTCGCTACATTCGTAACAAAATCAATGAAATCTATGAAACGGGAATTATGCAGTCGCAAGATTATGACCGCATCTTCGCCAGCCAGACTCAATCGTTGAGGATTAAGCAAGGGAATGTCGCACAATCAAAGGATATCGGCTCTTTTTATACGATACGGACGGCGTATGAAAAGGTTTTGAATGATATCCCCCGGAGTTTGGACGTGAGTGTCTTGCGCTCGGCAGATATCAATGACTACATTCGCGAAAATATCGTTTACGATGCTTCTACTTCCGACAAGGCTCGTGAGGAGTTTATTCAACAGGTTTCCCCCAGTTCCGGAATGGTGCAGGCGGGGCAGCGTATTATCGATCAAGGGGAAATTGTGGATACCCGCACGTACACCATTTTGTCTTCATACAAGCGGGTGATGGAAGAGCGGAGCGGCGGATCCACCCGCAACAGTTCGGTGATTATCGGGCAACTGTTGCTGATCTCGCTCATGTTAGGCTCTTTTTATATGTATCTGTTGTTTTTCCGCCCACGCGAATATCGCAATCGCAAACATGTTTTGTTTATGTTGTTGCTGATCATCATTTTTGTGGTGTTGACGGCTTTAACCGTACGGTTGGATTTGTTTAATGTCTACATTATTCCGTATGCAATCGTTACGATCCTGATACGGACGTTTATCGATTCGAGAACGGCGCTGTTCGCCAGTTTAATAACGATTATGCTTAGCGCGTTGATGGTGCCTTTTCCGTTTGAGTTTATGCTCATTCAGTTGTCGGCAGCCATCGTTTCGATTTTTATGCTCAAGGAATTGTCGGAACGGTCGCAACTCATCCGGAGTTCGTTTTTTATCCTCCTCACTTACATCTTTGTTTATCTGGGAATGGTTATGTACCAGGAAGGAAGTTTAGATAAAGCGAATTGGGTGGTATTGGTTTATTTCCTTATCAATTTTATCTTTATTATGTTTTCGTATTCATTGGTATATATGGTCGAAAAATCATTCGGATTTATCTCCGGGGTGAGTTTAGTGGAATTATCCAATATCAATAAGCCTTTGCTTAAGGAGCTTTCTGAAAAGGCGCCCGGGACATTTCAACATTCCTTGCAAGTGTCGAATCTGGGCATGGCCGCGGCGGCAAAACTGGGCGCAAATGCTTCCCTCATTCGCACCGGCGCTCTCTATCATGATATCGGTAAAATGGTCAATCCGGCGTTCTTCACCGAAAATCAGACCCCCGGAATGAACCCTCATGAGGGGTTGCCTTTCGAAGAGAGCGCGCGCATCATTATTAATCATGTGAAAGACGGGGTGAAGATCGCTCAGAAGAATAACCTGCCTCAGCAAATAATCGATTTTATCGAAACGCACCATGGTACCAGCATGCCGAAATATTTTTATATTTCCTGGAAAAATGCCAATCCCGGTAAAGAAGCCGATGAGAGCATATTCCGTTATCCCGGGCCGAATCCCTTTTCGAAGGAGACGGCGATCATGATGATGGCCGATTCTGTAGAAGCTTCTTCCCGAAGTTTAAATGAATATACCGAAGAGTCGCTTCGGAATTTGGTGGATAAAATTATCGACAGTCAATTGGCGGAAGGTTATTTTAAACAATCTCCCATTACCTTCAAGGATATCCAGACGGTAAAAGACGTATTTGTAGATAAGTTGAAAACCGTTTATCATTCGCGTATCGTATATCCCGAATTAAAAAAGCGTGATACGCTTTAAAAAATAAGTTTCAGCCGTTTTGCGGACAGGCGCTTAATAATGAAAACCGGAATGAGTGATTTTGGAATTTATGACTATCAATATATTACACGTGTAGGACTTCATTTTATTATTCGACAACAATTTGAGAACCCGGATATTGTTGAAGTCGAAAATAAAAGAGATCTGAAGGCTTTTCTGCATGATCATTCGCAAGCGATCATCATTATCGATTTGTCTTTTGCTTCTTTGTCCATATCCGATGTCATCGCTCTCCATCGCGAGTTTCCATCTTCTCATTGGATCATTTTTATGAATGATGCCGTTGAAAAAGTGATTCGGGAAATTGACAAGTATCCTTTCATGAGCATTTTATTGAAAGATAGTCCTGAAAACGAAATTGTCCTTGCGTTGGAGTATGCGGTCAAAAATCGCCGGTTCATCTGTAAGCAGGTGAAAGACATTATTATGGATCACAAGTATGACGAGATACCGGCCCTTACTCATACGGAGATTGAAATACTCAAATTATTAGCTACCGGAAAGACGGCTAAAGAGATATCGGCCATCCGGTTTTCGAGCGTGCATACGATTATTACACACAAGAAAAATATCTTTCGCAAGCTGGGGGTCAAAAATATCTATGAAGCCACCAAATATGCGTATGGTATCGGCCTGATGGATTCCATCGAATATTACATCTAACCGTCTGCCCGTATCGAGTGACGCGCTGCCGGCATCCGGTGAACTCCTTCTTTGACCAAGTGTCATGCTGCCGGCGTCAAGTGAACCGCTGTCCCGACCGAGTGTCATGCTGATTGCGTCAAGCGTCCTGTTGTCCTGACCGAGTGTCGTGCTGATTGTGTCAAGCGAACCGCTGGGCGGACAAAGTGTCATGCCGGCAGCGTCAAGTGAACGGCTGTCCTGACCAAGTGTCATACTGGCGGCATCTTTTTCGGTCCTGTCCTGACCAAGTGTCATGCCGGTAGTCTCAATCGGAACACTGGCCGGGTCAAGTGTTCTGCCGGCGATGAAAAGGGCCGGCCTGCTGCCTTGCCATGCGGAACAAGGAGGAAGGTACCTCATTCTAGCGCCGGCCGGCATTGAATAAGTGAGCCCGGTAAAGCAATAGGCTGTCCTCTCGGCGACGAGGGCCGGGAAGAATGCCAGTCACCCTATGCTCTATATTGGGCTTGATATATCCCGCCTTTTCAAGGCGGAAACCTGCCCCGGTTATTCAAATGAGAGGATAGTATCCGATAACTCTCTTTTTTAATTTAAAGTGGGCTCATAAATAGAAGAATGAACGGAAAATATATTTTTTTACGGATTTGTTTGGAGATTACTATCATTGTTTTTATATTTGCCGGACGTAAAGGTTTCATCTAAAACAGAATTGATATGACAACAAAAGATGTCAATTTTAATCTGATGACCGACTCCGTGGGGACTACCCTCAACACATACAAAAGCGTATGGGCAGTGAATACACGTTTCACAGAGGCCACAGACCGATTTTGGGACATTAAAAACAAAATCAATGCATCGGCCGAACGCTCCGAAATCGAAACTTCGGGCGCAACTACCGAAAAAAAGAACGTCGCATTCGACGCTTTCGACATGGCTGCCGACCTTTCCAAGCGAGGCAGCATCTATGCTCTGGATAACAAAAATCTGGAACTTCACGACCAACTGCGGGTGAGTCGCAGTTCACTTTCGGGTATCGACGGTAAACAAGCCATTGCCAAGATGCGCGATATTCACACCCGTCTTTCGGCATTACCCCCGGAGGGACTCGCTCCTTACCAGATTACGGAGGTAGAACTGACTGAATTTAAAGGTTTAATCGATGCCTACGAGGCGCATATCTCTCGCCCACGTGATATCACGATAGACCGTGCCGTACAGAATCAGGATGTATTGCCCCAACTTTTTACCGATATGCGCGGCGTTTTGTATGTGATGGACAGCCTGATATCCATATTCAAGGGAACGGAATTCGCAATGGCTTACCGTCAGGCGCGTAAGATCATGGACAGAGGAAAGACGGCTGCTTCCAGGGCGAAACCCTCCAAGTGAGCATAACGGAACAAATGACGGGAGGCCGTTCAACCGGATGCTTGTTGAACGCCTCCTTTTTCTATTCTATTTAGCTAAACATTAAAACCAAATTCCAATGAAAAAAAATATTTTACTCGCGATGGTTGCTTTTGCATCGCTCATCCTCCATGCACAAAACCATCTTCCCGAATCGACCTCGATATGCGGCATCTGGAAAATGACCGGGATGGCCACTCCTGAAGGGACTCGCTGGATTAACGGAACCTATAAAATAATAAATCCTGACAGTACCTATTCAACTTTCGCCAGTAAGTTTTGTGGGCTATCAGTTGTCAGTTCCTATCGCGCAGCATTATCGACAAAGGCGCTTATCCGAACGGGAAAAGTTCTCGCGTTAAACCCTGTTGATGTTCGTTAATTACAGCTTATGGGTTCCTTCCTTGTTTATTAATCCGTAGATAAGTGTGTGAGATGTCAAAAAAAAACGTTTACTTTGTGATTTGGTTTTCAGAAAAAGAGTTTAATAGCATTACACGGACTAAAACGCGTAATGGAAAGTAAAATGTTTTTATGGCGCAAGAAGATGTTTTTAAGAAAATAGTATCGCATTGTAAGGAATACGGATTCGTATTTCCATCGAGTGAAATATATGATGGCTTGGCGGCTGTTTACGATTACGGCTCGATGGGGGTGGAGCTCAAGAACAATATCAAACAATATTGGTGGAACGCGATGGTTCGCCTCCATGATAATGTGGTTGGGCTGGATTCCGCGATCTTTATGCACCCCACTATTTGGAAAGCGTCGGGGCATGTCGATGCTTTTAATGATCCGTTGATTGATAACAAGGATAGTAAAAAACGTTATCGCGCCGACGTGCTTATCGAAGAGTATTTGGCTAAACTGGATGAGAAGATTGAAAAGGAGGTCGGTAAAGCGGCCAAACGGTTTGGCGATTCTTTTGATGAAAAGAAGTTCCGCGAAACCAATCCTCGGGTACTGGAAACCCTGTCGAAACGGAACGACGTGCATACTCGTTATGCCAAAGCTCTTAATGCAAATGATTTAAACGATCTCCGGCAGATCATTATTGATTGTGAGATTGTGTGTCCCATAAGTGGAACGAGAAACTGGACGGAGGTCCGCCAGTTTAACTTGATGTTCAAAACGGAAATGGGTTCCACCTCTGATGGCGCCATGCAGGTTTATCTCCGTCCGGAAACCGCGCAGGGGATTTTTGTGAATTTCCTGAACGTCCAAAAGACGACTCGGATGAAGGTTCCGTTCGGCATTGCGCAAATAGGAAAAACTTTTCGTAATGAAATTGTCGCCCGTCAGTTTATCTTTCGCATGCGGGAGTTCGAGCAAATGGAAATGCAGTTTTTCGTGCGTCCCGGCGAAGAAATGAAGTGGTTTGAGCAGTGGAAAAGTTTTCGTTTGAGATGGCATCAGTTGTTGGGATTTGGCAACGAGAATTATCAGTTTCACGATCATGACAAGCTCGCTCATTATGCCAATGCGGCGACGGATATCGAATTTTTAATGCCTTTCGGCTTCAAGGAAGTGGAAGGGATTCACTCCCGTACCGATTTCGACCTTAGCCAGCACGAAAAATTCTCCGGCAAAAAAATGCAGTACTTCGATCCCGATCTCGGAAAATCGTATACTCCTTATGTGATAGAAACCTCGGCCGGAGTCGATCGGATCTTCTTGTCGATCATCGCCGGAGCGTATACCGAAGAAACATTGGAAGATGGTGAAACGAGAGTCGTGTTGAAACTCCCGGCAATGCTGGCGCCCATTAAACTGGCCGTGCTTCCGTTGGTGAAGAAAGACGGACTTGCCGAAAAGGCCCGTGAAATTGTCGCTGACTTGAAATTCAGTTTCTCGTGCCAATATGACGAGAAAGATAGTATCGGAAAACGTTATCGCCGTCAGGATGCCATCGGAACGCCTTTTTGTGTGACGATCGATCATCAGACGCTCCAAGACAATACGGTGACTATCCGCTACCGCGATACGATGGAGCAGGAACGGGTGACAGTCGATTCGTTGAACGATTTTATCTCAAGCAAAACGGATATGAAATATTTATTGAAACAATTGGTTGATTAATATGAAATTACTATTAAATATACTATTAAGTCTTTGTTTTCTTGCCTCATTTACGGCTTGTGGCGATCAAACGGTTACGTTCGACGATCAATGGAAATTGGACAACGAGAAACAATTTGAAAAAATAGCTTCGGACCCCGCTTATAAAGACAATAAAATCACGGCCTTATCCGGTAAAGATGCCTATATTGTGTATAAATCAATCGAAAAAGCAGATGACGACTCACCAAGGCCGGCCTTTACCGATTATGTAAAGGTGTATTACACCGGATGGTATAAATTTGATTGGTCGCAAGGCGATACCTATCCGGGAGATGATGGCGATACATTTACGAATAAACGGGAATTCGTTTATTCGCGCGATAATATTCCTTCCACTTTAGCCGTCTCTTCGGGCATTGTAGAGGGGCTAAGCCTGGCTTTGCAACATATGAAGGTGGGAGATAAGTGGGAGATATGGGTTCCCTGGTCGTTAGGATACGGCTCGAACGGATATACCAGTCTCAATATTAGAGGATATACTACATTGGTGTATGTGGTGGAACTCGTTAAGATTGTCGAGTAGCGTTTCTAAATGATGAGAAGAAAAATATCCCGTCCGACGGCTTTGCTCCGTTTGACGGGATATTTAGGATCGTATTTTATCCGTTAACCGTATGGGCGGATAAACGGAGTTGTCAGAGTGTTGACAAAAAACGTTCTATGGCGCTCTTTACCTGAGAGCGTGTTCCATTGAACGTGTTCACCATAATCGTGAAGGCATATTTTTTATTCTTGTCGATTAAGTAACCTGAATAGCATTGCACGCCACCGATGCTTCCACTCTTGGCGTGGATAGAATTCCCGTTTTTCGTTCCTTGCATGAAATTCGTTAACGTCCCGTCTTTTCCGGCCTGGGGGAGCGATTGATAAAATGCATCGGCATAACGGCTCTGGGTGTACATATAGTAGAGCATCTGGTTGAGAAATGCCGGACTTACGGCATTCTGCGGCGCGAGACCACAGCCGTCGTACATCGTGAGGGAGGATGTGGAAATTCCCTTTTGTCTCCAATAGTCATTCACAAAATCAATCCCTTGTTGGAGGGCATCCGCGTATATGTCCGGGGCTTGATTTCTCCCCAACGTCCGAATCAGATGTTCGGTATAATGATTGTTGCTCGTCACGTTTATCTCCCGGATAATTTCTTTCAAAGGACGCGATGTCTGCGTGCAAAGGACGTTGCCGACAGAATAGGCCAGCGGTTTGTTTCGATTTGAGAAGCGTAACAAGTAATCTTGCCGTGCTGTTTCGACTTTCTCGATCCGGTAACCCGCACGGGTCATGTATTCAGCCAGCGTTTGGCCGAGTAAAAGTCCCGGGTCGGGGATATCCCCTTTAATAGAAAAGCGGCTTTTCCCGGCAGGAATATCTCCTTTGAGGGTCTTTTCGTACGAGAAAGGCGTGCCGTAAATATATCCGTTGTCACGCCCGCTATTGTTGAGCGATAAATGATTGACGAACGTCAAACCCTTTATTTCGGGTTCGGTGCGGAGAATGCGCGGAGGAATATTCCGGTCGGATGTATCGAAAACAATTTTGTACGAGTTATCGAAAATGCTGATGCCGTAAGCGCCCGAAGCGTAGTAGTTGCCTATATCGATCCACGTCCATTCGGGCGAGATGCCATCGTACCCGAAAAGATTGTCCACCACATAGATTGAATAGGCGTTATCGCCGGGAAGCACGTTTTTCAATGCCTCTGTTATATAAGTGAAAAACGCATTCGGATTATTTCCGAAAGCCTCGCTTCCCAAGGTGGGGTCGCCGCTTCCCAACACCAAAATCCGTGAAGGATCGGCCGTATCCAACGCAATATCGGTTTTATAGCGATAGTTCTCTCCGAATAATTCGAGTGCGGTAGCGGTCGTGATCAACTTTAACGTCGAAGCCGGAGTGAGGGACTTTTCGGCATCGTGCCGGAGAACCTCCTTCCCGGTGTTGAGATCGGTGACACATACACCCACCGATGCATGCTTGAGGGCAGGATCGTTCAGTAAGTGCTGCAAAACGGGCTGTGAATATCCCGCATAAACGAAGGCGCAAAAAAAGAGGAGAAAAGTTATTGGTTTCATAGAAATAAAAAAAAATGATTTTCACAAAGATAACATCAACCAACCGATTCTGCCAAAAAAAATATTTTGTATATGTATATGATGAAACTTTCTGTACTTTTGATCATGCAAATTTGGATATATCGTCAAGGAATAATGGCAAATGACAAAAAAGAATAGGATGTACACGACTTATCATTTAACGTCGGCACAAGAAGTGAGTGTCGACATACTCGATGCTATTAAAGCAACGTATAAATCAAAACCGATCAGAATCATTGTAGAAGAGGCTGATGGTGATGTGGATCTTTCAACCGATATGAAAGCTGTTTTGGATGAACGCTTGCAGGAAGATGAAAGTGCTTATATGACTGCTGAGGAGTCTATCAGCCGGCTTAGCAAGAAATATGGCATATAGGATTATCATTTCGCCCCGCGCTCAAAAGGAAATCGAAAATGCCATCGATTATTATGCTTTCCTGTTTCCATAACAAACGGCCCCCCCCCCATAAAAGACCGAGATATGAATAACCGAAAGCCGTTCCTGATTTGTTTACACCCTTTCGTGAAGAAGGCGTTTTCTGTCTTTTCCCATAGTCAGGAACAGCAGTCCCATAAACGTGAAAAATGCATTCAGTATTAAACGTTCATGGCTGAATTGGTATCCGCCGAACCATTGTTCCGAATTGACATCCAAAATAAAGCAAAGAATAGGCGATGCGATGGCGATAAGAGGCACCCATTTGTCACGAATAGCCCGTTTATTGAAAATGCCGAAAGCGAACATTCCCAACAAGGGCCCGTAGGTATAACTCGCCAATGTATATACGGTATTAATCACCGACTCGTTATTGAGTATGTTAATGATGTAAATAACCACGCCCATCCCAATGGCCATCGCCACGTGCACTTGTTTGCGGGTGCGGGTGACCTGCTGTTCGGTTTTATGCTTGCGGCTTTCGAGAATGTCAACGGTGAAAGAAGTCGTGAGGGCGGTAAGGGCCGATCCGGCGGCGGCATACGCTGCGGCGATCAGTCCGATGATAAAGAGAACGCCCACAATAGCGGGGAAAAAGCCACCCGCCGCAAGGAAGGGAAACACTTCATCTCCATCTGCCGGCAGCACTATTTGATTGACCGACGCATACGTGTAAAGGAGTACGCCGAGCATCAGGAAAAGCAGTACCACAAATATTTGCAAGATGCCTCCGGTAATCATGTTCTTTTGTGAATCCAAAGGATTTTTGCAACTGAGCGATTTTTGCATCATATCCTGGTCTAATCCCGTGGTGGCGATCATGGTGAAAACGCCCGCAAGGAATTGCTTAAAAAAGTATCGTTTGTCGTTTATATCCTCAAAAAAGAACGTCTTCGACATTTCACTGTCCTTTATCAGCGTGATGGCGCCGGCTATATTGGTTCCCAAATCCTTTGCGATATAATAAATGCAGAGGCCGACGGAGACAATCAGGCAGAAAGTCTTGAAAGAATCCGTCCAGATCAGCGTTTTCACTCCGCCGCGGAACGTGTAAAGCCATACCAGCCCCACGGTAAACAAGACATTCACGGCAAAGGGAATGTGCAACGGCGTAAACACCAGCAATTGCAGCACGACGCACACGATATACAGCCGGATCGCCGCGCCCAGCATTTTGGAGATAAAGAAAAGCCATGCCCCCGTTTTATAACTCGACACGCCAAAGCGGTTTTCGAGATATTCGTAGATCGAGGTCAGGTTCATCCGGTAAAACAAGGGGATGAGGACAAAGGCGATGATGAACTGTCCCACGGCAAATCCCAGCACCATCTGCATGTACGAGAAATTGGCCGTAGCCACCATTCCCGGAACGGATACGAATGTGACGCCCGATATGGCGGCTCCGATGGTCGAAAAAGCCACCAGGTACCACGACGATTGCCTGTTGCCCGAGAAGAACCCGGCGTTATTGGCTTTACGGCCGCTAAAATACGATATGGCGAAAAGAATGCCGAAATAGGCGATGATAATGGTTAATGTCAATAGAGGACTCATGTTGAATTTTAGATTTTATTATTTCCGCTCGCAGATAAATCATTAATTATTTGCTTGATAGTCAATTTTAAGGGTGGTATGTGTTTTTTTAGAGTTACTAAAATCATTTCGGGATCAATATCTGCATATTGATGTGAAATAAAATTTCTCATACTGTATATTTGTTTCCATGGGATATTAGGATAGTCGATAAACAGTGATTTATCGGTTTTTTTATCGATCGCCGAAGCTGTTTCCCCTATAAATTGAATGCGCATTAAATTGGCATCCAACAGGATCATTCCCCATGGCGTTGACAAAAAATCATTTACAGATTGGACATTCTTATTCCTTTCTTCTAAAATGCGAATTGAATCCAACATCGTATTCAATAGTTCTATAATTTCCTCTTTAAGCGTAGATTGCATCGCGCTCAATTCTTTTTAATAAAAGTTTATTCAGCCCTTTACGCAACCGCAGGAGATCGATATTGCATTGGCAAATACTTTCCAGATCATCATGGATAAAGCCCATAATAATAGGATCAGCTTCGGTAAGTTCCACAAAAACGTCAAGATCGCTGTTATTGGCGTGTTCGTTTCTCGCCACGGAACCGAAAATACCCATAGCGGTAATTCCATATTTATGCCCATGTTCTTGCATAAACATGCGGATCAGTGTGATGTATTCATTTGTCGTTTTCACTGTTATTTCTTTTTTAGCATATTGTACAAGTTGTCGCACAAATATACTATTTCTTTTTGAATTTGAGTAGTGTATCGATTCGTTCGAATGTATATCTCCGCTTTTTGAGCTCTACGACCAATTCATCCAATCGATTGTATAGTTTATCTGTTCTCTCCGGGGAAGTCCCGATGTGCATCAGTAACAAAAATCCGTTCAGTCCGTTTTTTTGTTCGTGTAATAAGATGTTTCGATATATCTCTTCCGAAGAGCGGTACGATTGCATGTCGGGAGTCGTATAATCGGCATTGGAAGTGGTTCCGGGAGTGAAATTGACAACCTGCACGCCCTTTGCTTTCGCCCAGCGGCTAATGTCGTCGTTATACCATTCGTAGGGAGGCAGCAGATAGCGGGGCGGTTCGATGGCGACACCCGCTTTTTTCATCGCCGCATAATTGTCGGCCAGATCCTTTTCGAAAACGTCGCGCGATACCAATGTGGAGTCCCGCTTTTTCCAGTCCGCATAGAGCAAATGTTTATCGGAGTGGGGGCCCAGATAATGTCCGTCTTTTTGTAATGCGCGCGCAACGGAAGAATGTTCCCGGTAAAAATCGCCCGTCAGGAAAAAGGCTGCTTTCAGGTTATGCTTCTTCAATACTTTTCGGATGATATTGCTGCCGTCGGCATATTCATGTCCGGTAAATACGAGCGCCAGTTTTTTTTCGGTCGAATTTCCACGGACGATTCCTCCGCGCACTTCTTCGAACGTCTGTGCACGGGATGCCAGATAGCCTAAATAATAACACATCGAAGCGGTGCCGTCCATCGTCGGCTCATTCGTTGAATAATCGGCATAGTCGTCGTGATATACCACATAGTCCGATTGAAACGGTGCGTATTCATCGTCATTTGCCAGATAGATACCCCTGAGGCTGTTGAAAATAG
This sequence comes from Limibacterium fermenti, assembly GCF_041902845.1. Taxonomy (GTDB): domain Bacteria; phylum Bacteroidota; class Bacteroidia; order Bacteroidales; family Dysgonomonadaceae; genus Limibacterium; species Limibacterium fermenti. The sequence goes on along the minus strand of NZ_CP159486.1, from coordinate 3,498,313 downwards.
AAGTATAGATAGGCCCGTCGACCAGTCCGCCGGTAATCGGGAATTGTTTCAGGTGAGTGAAAGCCGAATGCGGATCAGCGGGTGTGTCGGCCTGCTGCGGGTAGCCGACAATCATACTGGTACCCCACGGATTGCAACCGAAAAGCCAGTCGCGCATAGCGGTTTCTATTTCGATGAAGGTCGAGTCGCCGGTCAGTTCGTGATACAGGCGGCATTGGGTGATGAATCCCACCGTCAGGTTATTGGAACACCATATAAAAGGAATGCCGTTCATAAACGCGTCATTTTGGGCCCGCTCTTTTACCCGCTGCAGTCCGCTGCGCAGGTTGCGGATGAATTCTTGTTTGATTCGCGGATTTTCGTTTTGTTGCGCCAGATGAAAGTGTCCTAAATTAACGAAAGGGTACCATTGGTAATGGCGTGCCGAGTCGGCTCCCATCCAGGGAGTGACCGGCTCCAAACGGCCATAGTTCACAGCCTCGCGCAACGCGTGACGATCTCCCGATGTTGCAAATAGTTCGGCGGCCGCCAGTTGCATATCATCGGCCCAGTTATCTTCCTCATAAAAATAGGGAGCCCCGCCCGGAGCGGTTTGTGATACGCCCGGATTGGCGGCCCCTTTTCGATACGCTTGCTGCGCTTTATCTTTTAAAATCGTCGAAAATTCGGGATAATAATTCGATAGGAGTTGAGCCCCCAGAGCGAAGGATGAAGCATATTTCCCCAGCGTAGAGGCCATTCCGGTGCTTCGGTTTTTGTGCTTGAAAAGGCCTTGCGGCTTCGGGCTTACGAAATACACAGGACGTTCTTTTCCCGCGCCCCAACCATAATCGACCTTCTGTTCGTTCGGCAGGGTGAATCCGACATGATCGCGGTCATCGGCCAATTGATTAAAATACGTGTTGGAGTCGGGATTCATTTTCACCAGCCAGTCGAGTCCCCATTTTGCTTCATCGAGGATATCGGGAATGCCGTTGGCGCCTTCCTCCCCGTTGGCCAGATAACGGTCGCCGAAAACTTCGGGATGTCGGGTGTAAGCGAACAACATCTGATAGACCGCGTTGGCCGATGTGGTCACATATTGCAGGTAATCCGACGCGTCGTGCCATCCGCCTGTCGTGTTGTAATAACGTCCGTCACGCTTGCCTTCGGGATCCCCTACGGAGATGCCGTCATGCACGTGACAGGAATCTTTCAGGAACGGATTGTACTCGCAGCGTTGCTGCCGCATGTACTTTAGCGGCATTTCCGCGGCGTCGGCGTAAATATCGTTTCCGATGCGGAAAGGAGCCGATAGAATTCCGTTGATTTTTATCCGGTAAGTCCCCGGGGTCGTAAAACCGGAGAAGTCGATCCGTGCCGATGATTCGAATGCCGGCTGTTTGCCGGTGTTTTTGACTTTTGTCCCGTTGAATGCCACCTTACCGGTAGTCATGTCGATAAGTTGAAAATTATCAGGGAGAGACTTTTGTTTACTTACCCAAACGGCGACTTTGGCGTCTTGTTCGAGGTAGCCGATTAGGTTGACGCGTATCCAACTGTTTTGCGAATAGGAAACGCAAACCATCCATAGGAAAACCAAAAATAGAATTATTTTCTTCATGAGATATTATAAATATGAAGGTGCAAGATACAAAATATCGATGAAAAAAGAGCAACTTCAAATAAGGAATTGCTCTTTTTTCTGTGAGGATTATTCAACCGTATCCCATCCGGAATTTTGTGTTAATTCATACCCTAAATCTTTATAAAGCTTAATTTGATCAATAGGTACAGCATTCAGATATTGCCTTTCATAATAAGAGTTTCCGGCAACCCAGTCCCTGCGCATATTGTTTTCATATAAATTATGAACAAATGCTTTCGATTTATCATTCGGATTGGGATAATAGAAATGTCCTTCCATTAATTTCGAATATTGTTCTGCCGTATAGTTCGCTTTGTATTCATCCAGATTAATATAAGCGCCTTTACCTAAAAGGGTCGGTTCACCCGTTTCAACAGTCTTAAGGTATTCATATTTTTTCCATCTTCTCAAATCATTTTTTCTGAACCCTTCAAATAAAAGTTCAACGGCTCTTTCTCTTCGTATTTCCCATAATATAGGAGAAACAGACGGGTCTCTTTCGGGATCATTTATGATCACTCCATTGGCCGTAACATGATCTCCCGAAATGACCATTTTAGGTACTTTGGGTAAAGCCTCTCCTTGGTTGTTTTTACGAATATTACGATTGCGGAGAAGATTAATGGATTTATCGGCTGCCGCTTGATCGAATTTTCCTAATTCAGCAGATGCTTCGGCGTAATTAAGAAGGACTTCTCCAAATCGTATTACAGGTGCATCTGTCGTATTCGTACTCCCCAAATAAATCAAATCTTTGTAATTTGCGTCATAAGGCAGAAATTTCCAACACAGAAAACCGGTTGAGGAATAGGCATCATTCGGGCCGTTTAAACGGATAGAATCGACTAAACTGGCGGCCATGCGCGGATCTCTGTTTTGATATTGATCCTTGTAATAACGGAACCCTTTATCGGATTCGTAATTATATAAAGGAGATTGTTTGATCGGTAATCCGTCGGTAGATAAATAAGTTTCCACAACTTTCAACGTTGTACCGGTTTGAGGTTCTTTATTATTATAGGAGACTAAGCAATGAGTTGCTTTTGCCATTTCATATTGACGATAGAGAATGACCTCGCTATTTCCTGAGAGGTCTTCGGAAGAGAAGATGCCTCTATAATCATCGGATACTTTATATTTACCGGAACTCATCAGTTGTTCCGATGCCCACACGGCTTTTTCCAGCAATTTTTTGGCTGTTTCATTATCTTGACTATGATATTTCAAAAATGTACCGAAATAGAGCAGATGCCTTGACATAAAAGCTAAAGCCACATCTCTATTTATCTTTTGATCGCCGTCATCTTCGCGAAGGTTGTCTGCCGCGAATTGGAAATCGTCCATAATTTTTGTAGCGACAAAAGCTAAAGGATCTCTTTTCTTATAACTCGTTTCGGCATCGTCATGTTTTACGACCCGGTCGTAATAGGGAACATCTCCGAAAGCCCGGGCTAAATCCGAATATTCCATTGCTCTGAAAAAATAGCCGATTCCGAGCCAATGATTGCGAGCTTCTTCGGATAGATTTTCCATTTTTTCTACTTTTTCTATCATTATATTCGCCCATCTTACCCAAGTGAACGACCATCCGTTACCGGAAGTTGCTGTGTTTTGTGTCCAGATGGATGAGGAGCTATATTCGTCGGCCCATGAACCACCGGTGAAATAATTTCCCCAAGTATATCCGCTGCCATATCCTGTAAAATAGGCTGTATAGCCTCTCTGAGCATATAAATTGACATTCTGTTCATTCGTCCAGAAATTATCATTTTCGAATTGATCCAATCCTGGTCTATCCAGATAATCTTCACAAGCCGTAAAGGAAATACATAAAAGGACAATTAGATATATTATCTTTTTCATTTTTTCTTCGTTTTTTTAAAATTCTACTTGCATACCGAATGAAACCGTTCTTCTGTAGGGGTAACTGCGCCCAAACGAACGAGAATCATTTGCTGTAGATCCCTTAACCCAATCAATTTCAGGATCAATGGCAACTCCTCCCAGTTTATCAAACTCAAATAAGTTTTCGCCATTCAAATATATTCTCGCCTTTTGAATCAATAATTTCTGTAATATATTTTGGGGTAAACTATAACCAATGTTCAAACTTTTTAATCGCAAATAAGCAGCATTCAGTAGATAACGATCATTCGGAACATAATTCCATTTAGTTGTTTGACTATATTCCATGGGACGTGGGTAAAATGCGTTGGTGTTTTCTGGAGTCCAGTAATCTAAGGTGTGAGCATAATTTGCTTCAGCTCCATAATATCCGGGTAGTACCATATTTCCCGTTGCCCAAATATGACGTTTCCCAACTCCTTGGAAGAAGACGTCTATATCGATACCTTTCCATTCGGCTCCCAGTCTAAATCCATATTGATAACGTGGAGTGGTGTTCCCTATGACGGTTCTATCGCCCGGGTCGCCGACTGTATTGGTTCCGTAATCAATAACCCCATCTCCGTTTAAATCTTTAAATTTGACGTCGCCCGGACTAAATTTAAAATTCCCGGATTCTAAGATATATTGGTTCGCGATACCCTGAGCCAAGGTGTTTTTGGACTGCCCGTTTTCAAGAATCGTTTGTTTAATCTTGTCACCTTCCCAAATAAAATCATCTTTTTGATAAAGTCCGTCGGTTTTATACCCCCATATTTGTCCCAATTCTTTTCCTTCCCAATAAGTGTCTGAATTTTTCGGGTCACTTGCCGAAGCATATTTCGTTACGACTGTTTTATAATCTGTAAATTGACCGGATACAGAAACTCGTAATCCATTATCGAAAATATGGTTGTAGGATATCTCTAATTCCACTCCTTTGGTTTCCAGCTCCCCAAAGTTTCTTTTGGGTGCAGAGATGCCTACGGTGGACGGTACTGTTTCACCCGGTGCCAACATGTTGAATGTTTTCCGATTGTACCAGTCAAAAGTCACATTCAGCTTGTTGTTGAAAAATCCGGAATCAAACCCTAAATTTAGAGTGTTGACCGTTTCCCATGTCAGGGTCGGATCCACTAAAGTTGGGCCGGCACTGATATAGGGTACAAAATTTCCATTTATCAACCAATAATTTCCGGCTCCCGATGGCGTGAAAGGGGTAAGGGTGGAAATGAATGAGTTTAAGGGGACGTCTTGATTCCCAACAGAACCCCATGTACCTCGCACTTTCAAAGAACTAATCGTACGTTTTAAAGATTGCATAAAAGGTTCCTCACTGATGCGCCAACCTGCTGATAAGGATGGGAAGAAGTCCCATCTTTTGCTGCTTCCAAATCTGGAAGATCCGTCATAACGCCCTGCTACTTCTAATAAGTACCGGTCTTTGAATGAGTAGTTTGCGCGGCCGAAAAAGCCTGCAACAGCCCACCATGAATGGCTGGAAGATGCTAACTGATCTCCACCGGCAAGATTGACTTCCCCTTTATCAAAATCATATACTCCATTTCTACGGGCTGAAATCCAGATATATTCCGCATCTTCAATATTCGTACCCGCGGTCAGTTTTACACTGTGATCGTTGAATTTGTTATCATACGTAAGATAGCCATTGTAGGTATTCCTTATGTTTTTTGAGGAGGTGTAACGGGCATAATCGTACGAAGACGAGGTATAAATGCCATACATATCGTCCATCGTATCCTTGGCTCCGATATCCCATTGGTTGATTCCCGTTACGTATCCGCCCACGGTGTGGTTCGTTACAAAAGTTTGGGCATACGTGTAGTCGAAAGTGGCCGTTAATCCTTTGGCTAATTTGAGCGTTGTCCCTAAAGTATATCGACTGTAATAAGAATCGTCTTCAACCGGTCTGGCCGACTTTAAGTCATTTACAGCTCCCCTGAATTCTTTTCCGTTATAGGTACCGTAAGGATAAACTTGATGCCATCGATATAGATAGTAAACAGGAGCATATGTATCAGATCCATACGTAAAGGGGGACTCTTGATTAATATTGGAGTACATAAATCCTCCTCTAATCGTTATTCTATCTTTTACGTTGGTGCTTAAAGAACCGGAGAAATTATATCTCCTGTAGTAGTCGTCAAAAAGATTTAGAATTCCACTTTGGTTTGTGTAGGCTGCTGATAGATTGTACTGAGTATTAGCAGTCCCGCCATTTAAGCTTAGATTTTGATTTTGTTGAGGCGCCCATTTTTTATAATAAATATCATAGAGATTCCACGGACGATAATAATATACTCCTCCTCCCGGACGATAATCGAAATCGCGCCCTTCTACCATTTCCCGACCTAATCCTTTACCATCACCATATGTATCAATCCATTCTTTTACTTTTTTTATTGTTTCAGCATTGTAATAATACCCTACCTGTCCTCTTTCTGTTAAAGGAGTATCGCGTAAAGCGTTGGCTTGATCCATAGAATATTGTAAATTTAGATCGGCTCGTGTATGCTCTGGTACATCCGTTGGCGTGGACCATGAGAAATTATTAGAGTAGGTTATTTTTGGCTTGGTGTTTTTGGTCCCTTTTTTCGTTGTAATTAGGACTGCGCCAAATGCTGCTCTCGCTCCATATATTGCCGTTGTGGAAGCATCTTTTAATACGGATATCGAGGCGATATCGTCTGGATTTATATACGATAAATCGGGGACTTCTACGTTATCAACTAAAATCAAAGGATTACCCGAACCACCCCCGATAGTGCTTATGGAGCCTCTGATTTTAATGGTCGGCGATCCTCCCAAAGCGCCAGAGGTTGTTGTGACGATTAGTCCGGGAGTGGAACCCTGTAGGGCTCGCCCTACATCAACAATAGGTCTTGCCGTTAAAGTCTTGCCAACATCAACAGTTGAAACGGCTCCTGTCAGACTTTCTTTTCGCTGCGTGCCGTAACCGACTACTACAATTTCCTCGAGTTGTCTATTGTCGGCTATAAGAACTACCCGCACATTTGCGCTTACAGGTACTTCCTGAGTGATCATTCCGACATACGAAACAACAAGGGTGGTGGCGCCTGCCGGAACAGTGAAGCTAAAGTTCCCATTTATATCGGTAATGGTTCCCTGACCGGTGCCTTTTACTTGTGCCGAGGCGCCGATAATCGGATCGCCTGCTTCGTCCATCACACTCCCCGTTACACGGGTCTGTGCAATCATAATACCTATTCCAAAATGGAATAAAGCTAAGAATAATGTTAATTTTTTTCTCATTTGTTTAGATTGATAAAAATTCATTGAATAGTTAACTATAAAACGGTCTATATTTCTTCCGTTTCTCGTTTTTGATATTTGATTCGTCGTATCTTTCTTTCTCTTTTTTAAATAATACGGCAAAATAGCATTACCTTCTACAAAATTTGCCTACAAGCCGGCAATGCTGTAATCAGAAATAATAAATTATAACCATACGCATACATTTTTAGAGATTAATATTCGTGACAGATGACGCTGAGAAATTTGCTTTTATACACATCCCCCGGCCTCTGTGTTTCTATATTCATTTTTTAGTAGATCATATTTATCAGCATTCAATAAAACCTTTTAAGAAGAGTTGTTTTATTGGTGTTCCAATTTGTCTTTCGTACTATCAGTTTCACTACCTCCTCTTTCGAGGGCTGCTTTTCTTATCCGATCCGACAGTTCACTCCGTGTACGCCCTTTTAATGCATTCCGAACCGTCACTTCACTAACGTTGAATAGTTTAGCAAGCTTTCCCCGTTCTCCGTATTTCGTTAAAATCTCGCCCATGTGCATTTCTATTTGATTTTTTTGTACCTTTATCGCCACTTTCTGATTCGAAAGGTAATGCAAAGATAAATTATTATGATTTATAAAGCAAATAAAAATACATCTTTTTGATTTATTTTTTTATGCTGAATATTCCGGATATACGAAAAGAATGGTTTTTGGAGCAAGTGGTGGCCTTAAAGGAAAAAGGAATCCCTTACAACGAGATAGCTGCTAAATTAGGTGTTAAGCCTCAATATCTGAATTCGATAAAGAATACGGATAGAGGTGCGTCAGAAAAATTAGCGCTTAAACTTTGCAATGCTTTTGGAATAAATCATAATGATTTACTTAGGCGACTTCAAACAAAGGGAAAACAAGATGCGACCTTACCCCAAAAGAAGAGTTCGCCTATCGAAGTACCATCGCGTGGAAGAATACCGTTGTCCGATGCTTCGTATATCAGCAGAACGGCCAAGAAAGATTTAAACATAGATACTTTCCAAGGCCAAGCGCGGGAATGGATTGATACGGGAGATTTATTCCCCGGTGCTACGTCAGCTATTCGTCATTATGGAGACAGCATGCCTGAATACCCTTCGGGCTGTATTCTCATTCTCAAACGGATAGTGGATTCAAGGCTTATTATATGGGGGCGGAATTATTATGTGGAAACAACCGAAATAGGCATTACAAAACGATTACAGGATGGTGGAGAGAACTATATTATCGGTTATAGCTCCAACCTGGAAACTTATCCCGACGGGCGCCTTATTCATGAACCTGTTAAAATTCCAAAGGATAGTATCCATCATATCCATCTTATCATAGGTTACGTTACGAAAGAATTCAGTAATGAAGCCATCCCTATTGTCAGACACACGATGTGAACAAGGGATAAGGGGTTCTATATTTGTTTTTCCTAATAAAAAACGTTAAAGATATAGCTCAGTTAGGTATATTCTTAAAACAGTTGTCTATAAAAAGAGCGGATATAAATAGCAAGGACCGATTGTGACCGATGATAATTGATAATTTGCTATTCGCAATGATTTCGTATATTTGCAAGGATTAAACATGAAGATTATGGACATACAATTTGTTTCGGATATCAAGGGCAAAGTTAAGGCTGTACAGGTGTCTTTAAAGGAATGGCAAGTTATTGAAAAGAAATTGAAAGCCTATGATTTAGCTGAAAGTATAAAAACCGGCTATAAGGAAATGAAGCGGATAGAAACAGGAGAGTTGAAGGCTAAGCGTTTTGAAGACTTTGTCAATGAACTTTGAAATTATACTGACACCTAACTTTGAGAAAGAAGCGAAGGCACTTCAAAAGAAATACCCTTCTTTTAAATCCGACCTTATTGAGCTTATTACGGTTTTAGTTAAAGACCCCATGATAGGAGTAGAAGTGTATAAAAACTGCTTTAAGATTCGTTTTCCGATAAAGAGTAAGGGGAAAGGAAAAAGCGGGGGCGGCAGATTGGTCATCTGTGTGAGAGTAATGCAAGAGAAAATTTACTTGTTGTCGGTTTTCGACAAATCGGAAAAAGAAAATGTGACCGACGCCTTTTTACGACAACTTCTGGCTGATTTGGATGAAATCTAAGGCCCGCTTATCCGTTTACGCATTTCGATTTGGATGGTAGCGGCGCTAACATGGAAGAGGCCGAATTCTAAGTCATCTCAAAATAAAAAATAAGCCTCTGAAAATTGAATATTTGAAATCGTTCCCCGAAAGAGTGCGAATGCAAAGAGGGTGAAATCACATTTGTGATACACCCTCTTACTTTTGTTTGAAAGGCAGAAAGTTAGAATAAAATCATATTCTGCCAAACTATTTTTGTCGGAGTTACCTTATTGTAACTTCGATTGGATGTAGGAGTAATATTCGTCATCCGTTGCACAATCCCACCAAACAGGGCAACACCAAATATATAATTCCAGAGCATTCGCATTTGCTTGTTTTGCATTCGTCGAATTATATTGCAGTTCAAGTGTGCCCGGGAGTCTCCAACGGCGCATCCAATAGGTGGGATCTGTTTTGGAAGAACCGATTATTTTGGCTGCACCTTTAAATAGAGGAGTTCGGTCATATCCCGGATAGACGATTCCGAAACCGGGAATGTTTCCGGCACTGTAGTTAAACCTGCGCATATCATTCCAGTTTTCTATGCTGCACCCCATCGCCAAATATTTTTGCAGCATGATATCCGACATGGTCAGGCTTCCCGCATCTTGACAAACGGCATCACTTGCCAGATACTCGGTGATCTGACTCTCATCCATCGGCCACATATCCGGATTGTCATATCCTGCCGATTTCCATTCCGTTAATTTCGCTTGCATCATATCGATATGAGCCTTAATGCCTTCCTTATAGGCCGCAAGAGCGCTACCGGAGTTTCCTTTTCGCATATATACTTCGGCTTTTATAAAGCACATTTCGTGATAGGTAAGGATCTCTTGGTCAGAATTCGGACGAATTTGAAACGAACCGGTAGAGCCTACGGCTCCATGGGCTTTTGCGGTTGTCGTAAAGTACCAATTCATATCCATTTCTCCAACATCTGCATTTCCTGTGAGTACCGAGTTCGAACGCAGATTTACATAGACTGTGTCTCCTGCATATTTGTAATTCGTACTTTCCACATATACGGATCCCGGTTGGTAAGTGACGGTCACATTTTGTCCGTCCACCTTACAAGTATGTATTTTACTCATTTCGGCGACAAAGGTAGCCCTGTCGTCATCATTGGATATATCATAGGTGATTTTTTTCTCGACATCGGCATACGTGGCTATCTGAATAGAGGTCGCATCTCCGGCAACCAGACGCTTCGCCTCTCCGTAAAAATCGACTGGTTCTGACCGAAGCCATTCGAAAGAGCCGACCTTATTACTTGTATTGAGCTTGATATTACTCATAGAGGCAGGGACGATTTTCGTCATACGCGGGTCTGTCACTCCGGAACCACGCATATTGGTAAGCAAATCATAATAATACTTCGAAATGCGTTGATTACTGCCATAAGCGGTATTGGCCCAATTTCCATTGGTCATTACAGGGTCTGCATATAAATAGTCGGTAACGTCGGAAGCACTGTTATAGGAGCGTGCGAAAGTGTTGTCATCATTGGATTGAGGCGCTTTGGATAAGCAGTCCAAAATGGCGTCGGAATCGAATAAATCCTGTTTTTTAGAAAGTTTCAGCAGATAACGGGCCTTTAAGCCATAACATAGCTTCAGCCATTTGCTTACATTTCCGTTATTCCATAAATCTCCGGATGAGAATTTGGAAGCGGTCGGTTCTTGATCTTTTTGGAATAATTCGATAGCTGCATCCAATTTTGCGATACATCCGTTAAAGATGGTTTTGCCATCATCATAAGCCGGTCCCGGGGAGGCGCCTAATGCTTCGGTATAAGGCATCTCGCCGTACAGATCCAACATTTCCATGAATCCTAATGCATGAAGCACATTGGTGGCAGCCATATAATGATAGGCGCCTTCTTTTTCAGCGGCGCTGTACATGTCGTTTAAATTTGCCGCCGCTTCCACGAACCAAGTTTGATAGGCTGATGTGGTCGATCCGTCTTGGCAATCCCATGTTACGGCTAAGTGATTGTTGTTTCCCGCATTGCTATAATAAACGCCTGCTTGCATTGAAGTCCGCATATTGGCGATCCCTGCGGAATACATATAAAATTTCTGGACCCACGGTAAGCGGTTTGATATCAAAGCGCTTTGGTTGTTGGGCTGATCCGGGTCGGTATTGACATCCAGCCAATCGGTACAAGAGGTTGCGCTTAGAAGTAATACGCAACAGAACGCTAGTATATATTGTATTTTCTTCATAATGATAATTTTTTGATTTTAAAATGTAACATTTACTCCAAAGGTGAAACTCGATGTCGCCGGAACGCTGCAATAATCGATTCCGGTGGCTCCCGAACCGCCTGTTCCGCCGGCTGTACTTACTTCGGGATCCATCCCTTTGTAATTGGTCAAGGTGAAGAGGTTGGTACCGGTAGCCGTCACGGTTAATCCCTTGATTACATTTTGTCTTTTAATCAAGTTCGTAAAATCGTAGCTGATAGACAGTGAACGTAATTTGAGCCAGTTGACCGACGAGATAAAATTGTAAGAGTGTGAAAGGTAGTTATTCCAATATTTCTGTATCATTGCTTTACCCGAGTAGGTCGCTCCTGCAATCGTATATTCTTGGTCGGCATAATAGGTTTGATTGAAATCTTCGCCTGTTTTGCTGTCTACACCATTTACGGTTACATATTCGCGTCCGTTTTCTGTAGTCCTTTTGGATAAACCGTTTGATACCATATAATATTCCGTACCGTTATATACATCGCCGCCAATGCGGAAGTCGAGCAGGAATGAAACGGAGAGATCTTTATAGCGGAAAGAGTTATTGAGCCCGCCGATGAATTTCGGTTCGCGATTTCCGACCACTTCATTGCTGGAAGAATAGATTTCGTATAATCCTGTCGCCGGATTCACTTTGTAACGACCTCCTTCTATCTCCACATCCTTTTCTCCTACTTTTTTTGTTTCGCGGGCAAAGCGCGAACCGACTAAGCCGAGGAAGTAACCCCCATTCGGGATAGACGCTGCTTTGATGGTGCCGAATTGAGCATCGGTGGGATAGAAAATCTCCACGCCGTCTAAAAAGTCACCTAATTTACCGCGGTTATAAGAGGTATTCAATGTTACATTCCATTCAAAATCACGCGATACAACAGGCTTCCCGCTAAGTGCAATTTCCATACCGTCATTGATAACGGAGCCGGAATTAATGGAAGACATGATATATCCGTTGGCATTGGATAAACGGGGAGAGGCGATTTGATTTTTTGTCTGGCTATGATAATAGGTGTAATCCAAGCCGATGCGGCCATTCAGAAATCGAAGTTCACCTCCGACTTCCCACGCAGTCTGTATTTCGGGTTTCAGATAGGCATTCCCACTTACATAGTAATTTCCAACGCCTACATACGATCCATAACTGATGGGGTTGGTCAAGTAAGTTAAGGTTGCATAAGGATTTGCATCTTTACCCACCTGGGCCCAACTTGCACGGACTTTCCCGAAAGAGAGGACATCGCTCTTCGGCATTAATTCCGTGAATACGAATGATCCGCTGATAGAAGGATAGAAATAAGAACGATTATTCAAGGGAAGGGTAGAAGACCAATCGTTACGTCCTGTTACTGTCAAATAAGCGAGATTTTTGTAGGATGCCCGGAATTCCCCATACGCACCGACTAATCTTTTCTTTGTTGTTGCATCTTTAAAAAATTGGTTCTCAGACGATATATTGGAAAAGCTTATCGTCCCCGCCGTAATAAAGTTGTATCCCCAATGAGTTTGGTTGAGGATTTCGGTGCTTTCGGTGGTCGAACCTAACAAAAGATTAAAATCGAAATCATCAAAAGTTTTATGGAAGTTACTCATGAGGTTCGTCGTAATATAACTATAGTTATAATCATTTTTACTCAACCGTCCGTTTTGATATATTTCCCTTACTACCGATCCCGGGGCGATATATGTATAGGCATCCGTGGTGTATTGGTCGTAACCTACGCGGGAAGAAATATCCCACCAATCGGTAATTTTAAAGGATGCGCCTAACGACCCGGTAAACCGTTTGTTTTTGTCGGTCATCTTATTTTTATTAATAATCCAATAGGGATTTTCTTTGTCATCAACCAAATCGAGACGGCCTTCGAATAACCGGTATTTTGTACCGTCTTCATTGAGGTATTTTGACATGTCTTCGGTTAAAGGCCAACTGTAAAGGGCCGTCATCGTCCCATTACCGCCACCTTCCCATAATCCTGCGGATGTCAGCGTCTTGTTCGTATTAGAGAGCGAATAAGCCACATTGGCATTGACGGTTAGTCGTCCATATTTTTGTTCCCCGTTCAAACGGAAGGTTGTTTTGTCGTAGCCAGTCTCCGGTACGATTCCTGTCTGATCGTAATTGGAAGCCGATAGATAGAAAGAGCCGTTTTTATTTCCGCTTGATATGCTTACGTTATTATCGTAAATAACGCCATTCTGAAAAAAGGAGCCGATATTATCATACAATGTTTCGTCGGTAATCCGTTTTCCCCAAGACTGATAGGTAAGGTCATTAAATACTCCGTTGTTTTCATAATAGCCACGTCCGAATTCCGTTTGTGTTTCCGGTAGTTTTGTAGCCCATGAGGTGCTTAACTTACTTGAAACATCAACTTTTATAGTACCTTCTTCTCCTTTCTTTGTCGTGATAATGATTACGCCGTCAGCTGCACGGGACCCGTAAAGGGCTGCGGCTGCTGCGCCTTTCAATACCGACATTGTTTCAATATCTTCTGGGTTGACGTCCATTACACGGTTTGAGAAAGTGGTGCTGTTGCGGGTCATCCCGTCATAAGCGCTATTGCCGACAACGCTGGTGGAATTGTCATATATAACGCCATCAACCACAAATAAAGGTTGATTTTCACGGCCTTCCGAAGTGGAGTTTCCACCTCGAATGGTGATACTTGCTCCCGCACCTGCGGCGCCGCTACTCTGGGTTATATTTACTCCAGGGATTTTGCCAGCTAACGAATTGATAACGTTTGTATTTTTGTTTTTCAACAGTTCTTCCGAATTCAAGTCGGAGACCGAATATCCTAACGCTTTTCGTTCTTTTTTAATTCCCATTGCCGTTACTACCACTTCCTCGAGTTGTCTATTGTCGGCTATAAGAACTACCCGCACATTTGCGCTTACAGGTACTTCCTGAGTGATCATTCCGACGTACGAAACAACAAGGGTGGTGGCACCTGCCGGAGCTGTCAAGCCGAAATTCCCATCCACATCGGTAATGGTTCCCTGACCAGTGCCTTTTACCTGTACCGAGGCGCCGATAATCGGATCGCCTGCTTCGTCCATCACATGTCCCGTTACACGGGTCTGTCCGAACGCGATGCCCAAGCTTATAAAGCAGAGCATTAACAAAAGATTCATTTTTCTTTTCATAAATACATAAGTTAACTTTATTCGTAATTTGTTTTATTCACTTTAATAAATAAATTCGGTAAGTTCGTTTTTCTCTATCTTTGTCGTTTTTATTCTATTGTGTAGATTCATTTCCTCTTTTTGAACTATAGTGCCCAATTTTCTCCTTACTTGTTATCGATAACTATTGTATCGCCTCTCTATGTTCTTCGGTTCAGCCATGCGGATCTTTTGTGCATTCTGAACAAAACTTAAATTTTATTTGCAACAAATATACATAAAAGTATACACATATACACAGACCCATAAAAATTGAGTGTTCTGTTTGAGTCCGTTTGGGCCGGTTTTACACATTGATTTGAAATAAGCCACAACTTTCTCTATATTTGAAGATCATTAACCACTAAAATATTCAATAATGAAAAAAGTATGTGGCTTAGATGTGCACAAAGATAATATATTCTGTGCAATCTACAATGGAGAGAGTCATTCTCAAGTGAAAGAATATGCAACGCTGACCCCTGCAATCTATTCGATGGGTGAGTACCTGCAGTCGGAAGAGGTGGAGGAGGTGGCCCTGGAAAGCACGGGTATCTACTGGATTGCCGTGTGGGACATATTCTACGAGATGGGGTTCAAGTTGACGCTTGTCAACCCGTACCTGATCAAACAGATGCCGGGTCGTAAGAGCGACATCAAGGATGCCCAGTGGATAGCCAGCCTGTTGCACAAGGGCATGATGCGCGGCAGTTTCGTTCCTGCTCCCCTGATACAGGAGTTGCGGGTCTATTCTCGCAAATACGGCAAGCTCAGGCAGCAGGTGACCCGTGTGCTGACGTGTATGGACGCCATCCTGGTAAAGGCAGGTATCCGGGCGAGCAGTTGCCTGAGCAGTATCAGCACGAAAAGTTTCATGGGTATCGTCGAGGCGCTGATAGCCGGATGGACAGACCCGGGCTATCTTGTAAGCCTGGTGTACGGGAACAGGAAAAACAAGCAGAGCGGGAAATTAAAGGAGGCCCTTAGGGGCAATATCAGGGCGCACCACCGCCAGGAATTGTCCTGGGCGAAACAGGAGTATGACATATACCAGTTGCAGATATCGGAATGTCTGTCACAAATGGAGCGGATATGTGGCCTACATTTTGCGTTGCCGGTAAATCTTTTACAAACCATTCCGGGAATAAGCCGGATAGCGGCGATGACCATAATAGCCGAAACGGGTGGGGATATGAGTGTCTTTGAAAATAGCGGCAAGATTGTCGGATGGGCGGGATTGCGCCCGAGGAATGATGAAAGCGCCGGCAAATACAAGAGCACCGCTACCACCAAAGGCAACAAGTACCTGCGTTCGATCCTGGTACAGGTCTCCTGGGCGGCTTCCCGGTCGAAGGGTTCGTTTTTCAAGGAAAAGTTCCAACGCATGACCATGCGCAAGCCAAGGAAAAAGGCTCTGGTCGCCATAGCAAGGAAACTGCTCGTTGTCATATGGAACGTGCTCAAGCACACCAGGCAATACGATCCCCGGCTGGCCCCTGTTTACGATCCGGTGAAGATGAAAGCCCGGCTCGCATATTACAAGAAGGAGTACGAAAAAACAGCGAACATACTGAATATTAATCTATAATACAAGCGTAAAGGCCGGGTAACTTTGTGGTGGCTCAAGACCCCGTTTACAAATAGGCCAATGTCACAGTCGTCCCTGAAACGACCTCAAGAACACAGACCGGGGTTAATGCTGCTCCCAATAAGAGAAGACAAGCCCGCAGAAGAAAATCGCATATCGGAAGGCGTCACCGCGTCTTTGCCTGCAACCTTGTGGGTAGGGTGATTTATGCCTGTATCCAAACATCTTTCTCTATTTAGCTCCATTTTTCTTTGAATATGGGGGGAATTTATAGAAGAAAGTTATATATTTTTTTTGAAACGTGTCGGATTCTGTCTTAAAAAAGCAGCATTTTAACACTATTCTCAAGCAGATTGATTTTAAGCTGATTTTCGGATTCTTTTTTAGAAAAAACCTTTCATGCGGACGGTTTTCCGACGCCTGTTAATCGCTTGATTTCTTCCGAATGAATTGGCCGGATTACCTGACATCGAGTCAAAGGCTATCATCCGGGGAACCGAATCGCTATAAAACATGTTTTATAGCAGTGTTCTTTAATTATGTTTTTAAATATTATAAAAAATCAGAGAATCTCGTCCGCTTTATTGTAAGATTGATTATATTTGCAGCGTCTTCCTGTTAGTGAACAGGAATAAATTGATATTTATCGGATAGTAAAATGTAAAGATATTATGAAAAAGTTAGTATCTGTCGATCTTTCCCGGTTGGGAAATGACGAATTAACTCAGTTAATAAAAGAACATTTGACCGATATCAAAAATCCCTCAAATGCTGTTACCCTTACCGAAGGGACTCCTTTATACGATTTTGTAAACGTGTTGGGAGAGGATGTGACTGCTTTTGAAAAGCAGACTAAGAATGTACAGAAGAGCGAGCAACCCGATCCTCTTCTTGCGGCTGATAAAGAACGGGAAGTCGCCTTGCGCTTTTTCGGCCGTAATCTAAAAGTGGCGGAATTGGAGGATGATCCTAAAAAAATAGAGGCTCATCGATTACTCGACTTATTGTGGAAAACGCATAAGAAAATATTGAGCGCCAATGACAAATCGCAGACAACCGGAATCGATAATTTCCTTTTGGATGCTTCCGGCGCGACTTATACTCCAAGTATTACTTTTTTTGGATACGACAGGGTTATTGAACGCATTAACAAAGCCAATAACTCGTACAAAAGCATTCGGGCTCTTCGCAATGCCGAGGAGGCTGAACAATTCACAAAAGTATTTTCTTTGCTGAATACGACGCGCAAAAAATTTGCGGAGTTAATTGCCGCCCATAAGACCGAGGATAAAAAAGAAAAGAAAGAGTCGGAAGCGAAAAAATAAGGAAAGTCATTAAGAAACTGTTTTAAGGGTGAAGAAGACTTTAATGGCCGTCTTTCGTAAGAAATTTAAACAGTTTCTAAGCGTGGAATAGAACCGATTCAATGTCCCTTGTAAGTTTTTGATGAAAAGAGAATGCTTTTTTTTATTTATTTTTATTGAATGAAAAAGTGGATTATTACCTTGTGCGGTTGGTATACGCGGGACAAGAGGGGACTGCACAGGTTATTAAAAAAACACCGCTTGGGATGAGCGGTGTTTTTTGTATTTCTGTTTTATTTGTCGATGGGTTAAAACAAATAGCCTACCGATAGATACGCACTTTGGTTCTTAACATTTCCATTATCCGATTTGGAGACATTTACCAATCCGGCATCCCATCCGAGGTCCAATAAAATGCGGCCGAATTCGGCGCCTACGCCAAGTCCTAGCCCTGCATCGAACGGTTTTAATAGGCCATTATCACCAAATACATTTTCCGACTCATCTTGGATAGATGCATTTCCTGCCTCAACTTTCCATTTTGTCTTTCCCGCAATGCCGTAAGCGACATACGGACCGGCATGGAATACGATGCGTGTTCCGGGAGTTACATCTACTTTATACGCAAAATGTACCAGTAATTGCAGATACATGGGTGTTGCACTTATACTGCCGGAGAGTCCCGCCAGCGAATTTTTATATTCCGCTCCTTTGGTGGTAAAGAAGAGCCCCGATTGGAGCGACATGTTCGGTGCAAATTCGTAATCGCCCGCTAAGCCGATATGAAATCCCACTTTGGCATTTTTATCACTCAATTCATCGCCGTAAAAGTTCGATAAATTCACACCTCCTTTTATTCCTAAATTAACTTGTGCACTTAGTGCGCTTACCATGGCAAGCATTACAATCACAATGGATAGTTTCAATTTTTTCATAATCAATTTTTTAATGTTCGTTTGTTCAAAAATTCCCGTAAGGGTAATTAATAAACAAGATTTTGTTGATTTTGTTCGTTGTGTAATCCGAAAGATGGTTGCGAAATTATCGTTTTGATCGGGTATACAAGGGACTATTTTGTGGCGATTAATCATATTTTAGGAGAAATAATCCCGACGGATCCAATATTTCTTGCGCAACCTCCTGTATTTGTTCAGCCGTCAGAACTTCTATTTGTTCGAAAACCTCTTCCAACGACACGATGGTGTTGAAATGCAAAAAGTTTTTCGCCATGGTCAGTGTCTGGTTTTCATTACTCTCGGCGGCGATCCCCAACTGTCCCTTCCACTGCTTTTTCGCCACGGATAATTGCAAAGACGTGAACGGAGTATTGCGGAGCTTTGTCAATTCGGTTCTTACCAGCCGCAGGCACTTATCGGTATATTTGGGATCGCAGGCAAAATATACGCAGAATAATCCGGTGTCGCTGTAAAACGTCACGTTCGATTCCACGTTATACACCAACCCGTTTTTTTCCCTTAACGATCGGTTCAGCCGGCTGTTCAGGGTGCCCCCTCCCAATACATTATTCAATAAGTAAAGCGGATAGCGCTCCGGCCGGTTCATGGCGTATGCCCGGCTGCCGATCATGACGTGCGACTGCGAGGTGTTTTTCTGCAGAACAATTGTTCCGCTCGCTGCCGGTGTGGGAGGCGTTCTCGTTTTTGCCTTTTCCTGCGAAAGAGGATTGTCCTGAAAGTAATTCCCCACATACCGGAGGACTTTGTGAAAAGGCGTTTTGCCGGAAGAGAAAAAGACCATTCGCGAAGGGTGATATTGTCGTTCCACAAAGCGTTCGATACGCGCGTGGTCGAAGGTCCCCAGCGATTCGGGCGTGCCGAGTATATAATGTCCGATATCGTGCCCTGCAAAGAGCATGTTCTCGAAGTCGTCGTAAATGAGTTCGGAAGGAAAATCGAGATAAGAGTTGATTTCATCGAGAACCACCTCCCGCTCGCGGTCTATTTGCATGGCGGGAAACTCCGAGTGGAATACGATGTCGCTGAGCAGTTCCGCTGCGCGCGAAAAATATTCCTCCAGGAACGTGGCGTAAAAAAACGTTTCCTCTTTCGTCGTATACGCGTTCATTTCGCCTCCGACGTTTTCCATCCGGTTGGCGATATGGTGGGCTCTGCGCCGTTTCGTCCCTTTAAACAACATATGTTCCACGAAATGGGCTATCCCGAACTCGTCGGCATACTCGTCGCGCGTGCCGGTATTGACGGCTATTCCGCAATAAGAAATCTCCGAAGGCGTTTGATGATGGATGATACGTAAGCCGTTAGGCAGTGTGTGAGTAAAATAAGAAGGGTCTGTCATTTTTTTAAGTAATACGCTCTTTGTTGCGGCGATAAGCGTTCTATCGCATACCGTAGCATCGTGCGGGGCATGTTGGTGTAATGAATGTCTAAGAACCCGGTGAGGATCTTTTCGTCTCTTTTGCCTATTTCGCGAAGTATCCAACCGCACGCCTTGTGGATGAGGTCGTGAGGGTGGGAGAGATAGGACTCCGATAGTTGCAGCGTGTCGGCGAAGTCGTTGCGACGGATGAAGGCCATGGTCGAAACGATGGCGATGCGTTGCTCCCATAGCGATGGACTGCGCGACCACGTGTATAGCGGCTGCCGGTCTTTATCGGCGAGCCACTCCCCGACGATGGCATAGCAGGATAAATCCACCAGATCCCAATTGTTTATGTAGAATGTACGGGCGCGATAAAAATCGAAAAGAATGCGCCGTGCTTCTTCATCGGCCTTTTTGAATTGTTCTACGAGGATGAGCAACGCACACATCCGACATTCGTGATAAGGGTTTGCCAACAAGATTTCGATTTCGGAGAGTAATAGTTTTGGGTGTCCTTTCGCGACTACTCTTACCTCGGGCACGGTGATGCCCAAAAAGCGGTCGCCTTCGCCGTATCCTCCCGGGGTCGTTTTGAAAAATGTTAGGGAATGGGCTGCTTTGGCCGGATTGCCCAATTCCTGTAATTGCTGAAAAATGATATCGGCGGTCATTTGTTTACTCTTGATACGGGAAAAGTTTTTTCGTAAAAGCCGACGATGTTCCGCGCCATCTCTATCGACATGCCGATACGGTATTCACGTGTTTTGGTCGCTGCATGGGGGGCGAGGACGACGTTATCCAGTGTCAGCAATTCCGGCAGGATATTCGGTTCGTCTTCGAATACATCGAGTGCGGCGGCCGCTATTTTTTCCTTTCCCAGCGCGCGGGCTAACGCTTTTTCATCAACCATATTACCGCGTGCGGTGTTGATGAACACGGCGGAAGGTTTCATTTTGGCCAATTCCTCTTCCCCTATTAAATGGAATGTTTCCGGTGTCGACGGAGCGTTGAGCGATATATAGTCCGCCGTACGCAATAGCTCATCCAACGAGACATAGCGGGCATCGTATTTTTTTTCAATGGTTTCGTCCAGCCTGTTCCGGTTATGATAAATAATGTGCATCCCCGAAGCCACTGCCCGGCGTGCCAACGCCTGGCCGATACGTCCCATGCCGATAATTCCCAGTGTCTTGCCGAATACCGCTAATCCCCCTTCGGCATAAATCCCCCAACTAACGCCGTCGTCCGTGCGGAGTTTCCGGTCGTAATAGCCGATGCGGCGTCCCGCGGCAAGCAGCAGGGCGAAAGCAAATTCGGCGGTCGGTTCGCGGGTGGAGTTTGGGATGTTGGTGACGGCTATTCCCTTTTGAGTCGCATACTCCACATCTATATTATTATAACCGACGCCGTAATTCGAGATCAATTCCAATTTTGTTCCCCGGTCGATAATGTCTTGGCCGGTGTAGAAGCTGAAATTCGGAACAAGCACCTCGTAGTCGCCAATCATTTCCAGCACTTCTTCTTTCCGCAAATAAGAGCGTTCGGGAAGGGTGATGTCGTACTTGCCTTCCAGGTCTTTCAGCCCTTCGGGAAGCAAGCGGTATGCGATTAATACTTTTTTCATCTGTTTACTGTTTTGCTTTGCCATTTCGTACTATAACGGACGCGCACAAAAAAATGTTCCTTAAAAACAAAAAAAGCAAGTTTCTCAACTCGCTTTTCCGCTCTTCAGGTTGGACTCGAACCAACGACCCTCTGATTAACAGTCAGATGCTCTAACCGACTGAGCTACTGAAGAATCTATTCACTTATTAAAATTTACTTTTCTGCTCTTCAGGTTGGACTTGAACCAACGACCCTCTGATTAACAGTCAGATGCTCTAACCGACTGAGCTACTGAAGAATTTATACTTGTTTACAGAAAAGTGTTGCAAAATTACTGCAATTTTCCGAATAATACAACACTATCTTCTAAAAAATGCCAACTTTCTTCGTGTAAACCTTCCTAATTGCCGCTTCATTACCTTTTCATCCGATTTTTTCTATTTAAAATGAAGGCATATCTCATTCGAATTTTTTTACTACCTTTGACTTGATAATAATAACGATTTAACACAATAAATATGATTTTCAGATTCTTAATCTTATCGGACGAGTCGGAAGATTTTAAAAGAGAAATTAAAATTGATGCCGATGCCACGTTTTTGGATTTTTTCCATGCGATTATCGCCGCCACCGGCTTTAGTGACAAAGAGATGGCTTCGTTCTTTATTTGCGACGACAACTGGCGTAAAAAACAGGAATTTACGTTGGTGGAGATGGATACTTCTTCCGATGAAGACTCGCTTACCATGCAGGAATCGGTGCTGAGTGATTATTTGGAAGATGAGAAACAAAAATTACTATTCGTTTTCGACTATTTAACCGAAAGGGCCTTTTATATCGAACTATCGGAAATCATTCCCGGAAAAAACCTGAAGGCTCCCGTCTGTTCGGTATCGCAGGGGGAAGCTCCCCAACAGACCGCCCATTTTGAAGAGGTCAAGACCGATAGCGGAGGATTGGATACCGGCGAAAACTTTTATGGCGACGAATCTTTCGATATAAATGAACTCGACAAGGAAGGTTTTGAAGGGTTGGACGATCTTTCTGTCGAAACGGATTCCGACGATTTGTATTGATGAATACCCTGCTCGTATTGTTAGGCCCCACGGGTGTCGGAAAAACCGATATAAGCCTACAGGTAGCGCACAAGCTTGGTGCACCCATCCTTTCGGCCGATTCGCGGCAGATATACGCCGGAATGGGTATCGTAACCGCAGCCCCTACGCCGCAACAACGAGCATCCGTCACCCACTATTTTGTGGAAACCCTCTCGCCCGAACAGTATTACAGTGCGAGCGAGTATGAGCGGGAAGCGATACCTTTAATTGAGTCCCTGCTTGAGACTCACCCCACGGTGGTCATGACGGGTGGTTCCATGATGTATATCGATGCGGTGTGTTTCGGTATTGACGAGATTCCTACCGTAGACCCGGCTTTGCGCAAAGATATTTATGAGCTTTACCGGACGGAGGGCTTGGATCCGATACGCATGCAGTTGAAACTGCTTGATCCTGTTTTTTACGGGCAAGTCGACTTAAAAAATCCGAAACGGGTCATTCATGCGTTGGAGATTTGCCTGATGAGCGGAAAGCCTTATTCGTCGCTTCGCACCGATACGAAAAAAAAACGGCCATTCCGCATCGTGAAGATCGGTTTGACTCGCGACCGTCCCGAACTTTATGAGCGTATTAACCATAGGGTCGATGGAATGATGAAACAGGGTCTGCTCGAAGAGGCACGCAAGCATTATCCTATACGACATTTGAATGCAACCAACACGGTGGGATATAAAGAACTGTTTGCCTATTTCGACGGCAACGGTTCGCTGGAGGAGGCTGTCGACAAAATCAAGCAGCATACGCGGCAGTATGCCCGCAAGCAGATGACTTGGTTCAAGCGTGACCAAAACATCCATTGGATCAATCTCTCCGATCCCGGCGCGGATGTCATAGGAGAGGTTCTGTATAAATTAGCAAATTAGCAGATTAGCGGATTAGCAAATTGGCAAATGAAGTCTAAAGTCGAAGGTCTAAAGGCGGCTACCGATGACCGGAGACCGGAGACCGGAGACTGGAGACCGGAGACCGGAGACTGGAGACCGGAGACCGGAGACATTTGACATTCGACAATCATCACATCCACAAATTATCATTATCTTCTATATAACAAACCATTTCATCCGCATTCTTTGATTTGATTTTGAAGTTTTTCGAGGGTTCTTTGGGTCTTAATCAATTTTCTTCTAAGTATCTCGGTTTCGCTCGTTTGGGTAAAAGAGTCATCAAACTCGACCTTGTATTTAACCATTGTATAGAGTATTCTTCCCAATTTGTTCGCAGTAGCGATAATAGCCGGCAAGTAACCGCTTTTAGCCTGTATACGCCGGAAGTAATATCCTAAGGGCGTTTTACTTGTTTTCAGGGAGTTTGCCGAAGAACGCAGGATTTGTCCAACAGGATTCTTGCGCTTTGGAATTTTGCTGGACTGGAGTTTTCCACCCGATATTTTGTTGTTGGGTGTGAGGTTACACCAACAACAAAACTGTTTGTATGAGTCAAACTTATCGGTAAAATCGTGTCCCAGCTCACCGGCCAACCGCAACAGGGCCGCTTCACTGACACCCGGTATGCGCATCGCGTTGACACCCCATAATCGGATCGCGTGCTTTTCGATATCTATCGTGACGGCATTCTTTTGAGCTTTTGCTTTTTTCGCCCTTTGCTCCGGCTTGGAAGTTTCTTCGGGTTTAACGTCTTTGAGATACTCCTGCAGGATGCCCTCTATCTGCTTGTCACAATCCTTCATCAGGTTTTGGTAATATACATACAGTTCATAGCTTTGTTTGAGCATGAACAGCAGGTCTTCGTCCCAATTGGCCTGCAGGGATTTGGCGATGGTTTCTTTGGGAGATTTGCATCGGGGATCGGCCAAAGCCGATAGTTTTCGGGCATCGCGTTCCCCGGCCAGAATGGCGCGAATAATCTCCTGTCCCGATTTTCCCAAAATATCGCTGATGACATTGCCCAATTTGATGTTCATCAATTCCATGGCCTTTTGCATGTGGAGCACTTCCCGCGAAGAAGCTTTCAACAACCCGTCACGGTGGCGCGATACATTGCGGATGCGCCGGGCATGGTTCTGGGGTTGGAAACTGGCTCTCAGAAGCCCGTAACTATGCAAGACCATGATGGTTTCGGCATCTACCCGGTCGGTCTTCTTTTCACTGATATTTTTGATGGCCTTGGCGTTGACCAGCAACACGTCAAATCCCTCCGATTCCAGTATCATGTAGAGTTGGACCCAATACACCCCCGTGGATTCCATGGCGACGGTTTCAATGCCACAGGCTTTAAGCCAATCCGATATAAGGTGTAAATCTTGCGTAAACGTGCCGAAGCGGCGGTTGTTTTCTCCATCCCGGTCTTCCGGGACACATACTTGCATTTCGGTGGAAGAAACATCGATACCCGCCGAATTGGGATTCACGATTTCCAATTTCAATCCCTTGCCTGTCTTGATTTTTTTCGCTTTCTTTGCCATAGTTTTAACTTGTGAATAAATAAAAGCCTCATCAAGCCCGGATGCTTTAAACAATGATAATCTTCTATAAGGTCTCATTGGAACCAAGTATTTCATTACGAGCAAACCGGAACCGTACTTTGCATTGGAGTCGTATCCAAGATAACTTGTGGTTTACTTGCTTGATAGGGCTTCGCAAGTTATTAATTATTTCTCATTTTCAGAGAAAATCCTAACTTTGCTTATCGAAAACGACAAAAAGTTTGAAACATGGCGCTCAGGCAACAACAAGAACTTAAGCAGCTGCAAAAACTTTCTCCGCTACAGATGCAGGTCATTAAATTGGTCGAACTGACATCGGTAGAACTGGAAGATAAAATTAAACAGGAAGTGGAGGATAATCCCGCGCTGGATACGATTGACTCCGACTACGAGCATGCATCGGACGAAGCGGAAGGCGACGGCATGCCCGAAGAGGACAATGTTTCCCAGGAGGAGATTATTTTAGGGGATTATTTTTCGGAAGATGATGTGCCCGATTTTCGAATTAGGCAATCGACGTCCAAGGGTGAACCTTCTTATATAGAGGTTTCTGTATCGGAGGAGACATCGCTCAATGAATCGCTGCTTGAACAACTCCGGTTGCATAATTTCGATTCCCGAAATGAAATAATAGCCGAATACATTATTGGAAATCTCGATGAAAGCGGTTATCTGCTTTGCGATTTGCAATCGGTTGCAGACGACTTGCTGTTTCAACAAAATCTCGATGTGTCGGTCGAGGAGTTGACGCAGGTGTTATCGATTATTCAGGAGATGGATCCTCCGGGTGTCGGTGCGCGCGAACTCAAAGAGTGTCTTCTTCTTCAATTGAAGCGGATGACGCCCGGCCCTTCGGTAACGCTGGCGATGAATGTGCTCGAGAATTATTTCGAGGAGTTTTCGCGAAAACATTACGATAAGATCCTTCGAGCGATGAATATTTCGCCCGACGACCTGCGCGGCGTCATCGATTTGATCGTTTCTCTCAATCCCAAGCCCGGCAACACCATGGGCGACGCCATGGAAACGGCGATGGCAAACATTACGCCCGACTTTATCGTGGAGTCTTACAACGGCGAAGTCTCGATGTATCTCAATAACGGTAATATCCCGCTGCTCAAAATCAACCGCGATTTCAGCGAGCTGCTGCAAGGCTATGCGCAGAATAAAAAAAGCATGTCGGCCGATGATAAACAAGCCATGATGTTCATGAAGCAAAAAGTCGATTCGGCGCGTTGGTTCATCGATGCGGTGAAACAGCGTCAGAATACGCTTCAGCGCACTATGGAAGCCATCGTTCAAATTCAGTACGACTTTTTTCTGACCGAAGACGAAACGCTGCTCAAGCCGATGATATTAAAAGATGTGGCCGAAAAAACCGGTTTCGATATCTCTACGATATCGCGTGTCAGCAATAGTAAATATGTCCAAACCAATTCCGGCATCTATCCGCTGAAGTATTTCTTTTCGGAAGCCATGCAAAATGAGGCGGGCGAAGATATCTCGTCACGAGAAGTGAAATATATTCTTCGCGAGAGCATAGAGAGTGAAGATCCTTCTAAACCATTGACAGATGAGCAACTTACCAAAATATTAAATCAGAAAGGCTATGTAATTGCACGACGTACGACGGCAAAATATCGTGAACAATTGAATATTCCTGTAGCCCGTTTGAGAAAAAAGATATAACTTTGACAGTTCAAAGAAAAGATATTGAATCGAATGAAGTCAATCGCACATATTATTTCCACTGTTTTCCAACCTCTATTGATGCCCACATATAGCGTGGCGTTGTTATTTATGTACAGCTATTTCGGCGTTATGTACTCGCATCAGTTCTGGTATATTCTGGCGCCGGTATTTCTGTTTTCGTTCGCCGTTCCCGCGCTGCTCATATTTGTACTGTATAAATTGCGGTTGATCTCCGATTTATCTCTGACACAGCGGCGCGAGCGCGTTCTCCCTTACCTTATTACGCTGATATCGTGCTCGTTCATGGTCTTTTATTATTATAAAATGGGGATGCCTGCATGGTTTTTGATGTTTGTGATTGCCCCGGTGATAATAATGATCATTGCCCTGTTTATCACCCTATTCTGGAAGATCAGCGCACACATGTTCGGCATCGGCGGGCTTCTCGGCGGGGCGATGGGCGTCAGTTTTTTTGTCGAGCGGGCCAATCCTGTCTACATGCTGATGGGGCTGTTTCTGCTTGCCGGACTCATCGGTTCCTCCCGTCTCATCCTGCAGCGTCATACCGTAAGCCAGGTGTTTGCGGGCTTTGCACTCGGTTTGGTCGTGTCGTTTGTATTTGTCTGGGCAGGAGTGCATATAAAGCTGTAACCGGTTAAAAAACTTTTGGTTGCTATAGAATTAAGTAGTATTTTTACGATATCGTTTAAAACCCTTTATAAAATTAAGAACATATGAATTTTCCCGACAATCTGAAGTACTCTGCCGATCATGAATGGGTAAGAGTGGAAGGCGATGAAGCCTACATTGGTATCTCTGATTTTGCTCAACAAGAATTAGGAGAAATTGTTTTTGTGGATGTAACGACGGAAGGGGAAACCCTCGATCGCGAAAGTGTTTTCGGCAGTATCGAAGCGGTAAAAACCGTCTCCGACCTGTTGATGCCCGTGAGTGGCGAAGTGCTGGAAGTCAATCCGCAGCTCGAAGATGCACCCGAGTTGGTGAATAAAGACCCGTATGGCGAAGGATGGATTATTAAAGTAAAGCTGAGCGATGCCTCGCAGGTCGATGCGTTACTTTCGGCACAAGACTATCAAAAAAATATCGAGAAATAAATCTGTATAATACAGAGGGCGCTTCAAAAGGTTAGTAGGCTCGCCGTCGGAAGATCATTTGAGATTATTTCTGTTGGTGAACGAACTCCTTTTGAAGTGTTCTCTTTTTAAGGAGAAAATGAACATGAAACCAGTCGTAAGTATCATTATGGGCAGTACATCCGACCTGCCTGTCATGGAAAAAGCCGCCCGCTTTTTAGATGAGATGGAAATACCGTTCGAAATAAATGCCTTGTCGGCACACCGCACTCCCGAAGCGGTCGAGGAATTTGCAACAAATGCCGAACGGAACGGAATAAAAGTGATTATCGCCGCCGCCGGAATGGCCGCACACCTCCCGGGCGTGATCGCTTCTATGACCCCGGTCCCGGTCATTGGCGTCCCCGTCAACGCTTCGCTGCAAGGCATGGACGCCTTGTTGGCTATTGTGCAAATGCCTCCCGGAATACCGGTTGCCACGGTAGGCATCAACGCGTCTCTCAATGCGGCTATCCTGGCATTGCAGATGATTGCCACGGGCGACGCAGCGCTCATGGCTAAATTAAAGAATTACAAACAAGGACTAAAAAATAAAATTACAAAAGCAAACGAGGAGCTTGCGGCCGTTTCTTTTAAATATAAAACCAATTAATCAAGGTCGATACGATGAATCAACAAGAAATTACAAGCCTTTTGCAGCGGGAGGCCGACGCTATTTTACATATTCCTGTGAATGAACAATACGATAGGGCGATCGATTTGATTGTCGAGCGCATCCATCATAAAAAAGGCAAATTGGTTATTAGCGGCATGGGCAAAGCCGGACAAATCGGGCAAAACATGGCTACGACTTTTTGTTCCACCGGTACGCCGGCCATCTTCATGCATCCGAGCGAGGCGCAACATGGCGATTTGGGCATCCTACAAGAGAACGATCTGCTGTTGCTGATTACCAATTCGGGAAAGACCCGCGAGATTATCGAATTGATCGATTTAGCGAAAGGGCTTTATCCCGAAACGCCGATCATTGTTATTACGGGCAATAAAGACATTGTTTTGGCCCAGCAGGCCGATGTGTTTCTGTTGACAGGCAATCCCAAGGAAGTGTGCCCGCTGGATCTTACTCCCACCACTTCGACGACGGTGATGACGGTAATGGGCGACATCCTGGTCGTCGGCACCATGAAAAGAATCGGGTTTACCGCAGCCGATTACGCCAAACGCCATCATGGCGGCTATTTGGGTGATAAGTCGCGCGAAATCAGTCATTGATTAAGAGGAATCTCGTCTAACCGCTCCTTGCGGTTTGACGGATAAAATCGGTACTTGTCAAAAAGAATGAATCCGTCAGACGGGGAGCGAGGCCCTCAGGTAAACGGGGCCTACTCGAACGTAGTAGGAAGATTAACTTCCAGAGGCGGATCTTTTTTCACCAGCAAGGCGCTCAATTCCCAGAGGAAATAGAGAGGCATCGTGACCACGAATAACGAGAATGGGTCGCCGGAAGGCGTAATGATGGCCGCAAGAAGAAGAGCGCCAACGATAGCATGGCGTCGATATTTCCGGAAAAACGACCGGTATATCAGCCCCAGATTCGAAAGTAACCAGAATACCAAGGGCAATTCGAAAACGATCCCCATAATGAGGATTAACGTATAGAAGTTACTCATATACGAATCCAACGAAAGCATGTTTTCAATTTCGCTACTGAGTTCAAACGTAATAAGAAACCGGAAGATCAACGGGAAAACGATAAAATAACCGACAGAGCATCCCAGTACAAACATGATTCCGCCGAATCCAAAGGCCCTTTTTATCCCTTTCATTTCGTTTTCATACAACGCCGGGCTTATAAACCGCCATAGTTCGTACAGAATAAAAGGTATCGAGAAAAGTACGCCGAAAGCAAACGACGTGGATATATAGGTGATGAACTGTGTCGGCATGTTGATATTCAATATTTTCACATTGAATGAGTCGGCCGAGAAATCAGGAAGAAAAGGAACGTACTTCCCGATATTTTCCATAAAACGGTAGGTGATAAAATCGGATGATTTCGGGGCGAGAATGATCGAATCGAAAATATGCGGCATAATGATAAGCCCCACAATCGTGAGCCCGGAAACAATTCCGATAATACGAATTAACGTCCACCGGAATTCTTCCAAATGGTCCCAAAAGGACATCTCTTTATCACTCATTTTCTTTGATTGTGTATGTAATAGCCGTCAATATTATTTCCCGGAAGCATTTTCATTCATCGCACAAGCTTCCGGGGAATAGATTGTATTGATAAAAAAGATTTCAATCCCCCTAACCGCACGGGTAAATCTTTTTATTGATTATTGGGCTTATCGGTAGGGTCCGTCTTGATATCTTCTTCGATATCGTTCAATCCTTTTTTAAAGCTGCGAATACCTTTACCCAAACCGCTCATGAATTCGGGTATTTTTTTCCCTCCGAAAAGTAGAAGGACAACGATTAGGATGATAGGTATTTCCCATCCGTTTAAGTTGAAAAGTAAAGGGTTCATAGATCTTGTTGTTTTATATATTTACACTATTCATTTTGAATAAGCTTACAAAAATAGAATTATTTCTTAATGCCGTCAAACAAATTAAGCTAAACTTTTGAAAAAGGGGCTATTTTCTTTCTTCTGCATTAGAAATCAACCATCAGACATTGGTCATCAGTCATCAGTAATTAGCAATTAGTCATTAGTCATTGGTCATTGGTCATTAGTCATTAGTAATTGATGATAACGTCCATATACACCGGCAAATGATCACTGAACCCTCCGACGTAGCGAGGCCCCGAATTGGTTCGGAAAGGTTTTTTCCCGCCATCCTTTTCATCGTCTTGCAAAAGAAAAGGCATGCGGAAAACCGTAGCTTCTTTATTCCTTATTTTCATCGTACTTTCTCCGGAAAGAAAATCTCCGCTTATGATGAACTGATCGAGTATTTCCCAACGTCCTTGAAACTTATAACTTCCGAAGTTCCGTTCTTTTATACGGGGAAGAAAGAGATTGTATAATTGTTTGTCCGAAGGGTGAAGAGCGGGGATACCTGCTTTTAAAATACGCGCGAGACTTTTATCATCGGGATGATCGTTGAAATCGCCCATGATGATGATGTGGGCGTGCTGCCGTACGCTGAAGAGGCTATCGGCTTTGGAGCGCAAAAGCGATGCCGCGTCGATTCGTGCCGGTTCCGTTTGATGTTGTCCACCCCGTCGCGAAGGAAAATGGGAGACAAATACATCGAGAGTGTCGTGACTAAGCGTGAGAAAGGTCGCGTGAAGAATATTTCGGGAGCGGCGCGTCGGCTTGTTTCCGAACCGAATGGGATATTCAGCCGTTTGCAGTAACCGTACATGGTCGCGTTGGTAAAGCAGCGCGACGTCCATACCTCGCTCATCGGGTGAATGTGTGATGATATAGTGGTATTGTTGAGCCTTTAGCGGAGAACGGCGGGTAAGGTCGTATAAGACGCTGTCGTTTTCGACTTCGCACAATCCTACGATAGCCGGCGATTGCATTTGTCCCACGGCTGTGATGACACGGGTGATGTTTTTGAGCTTTTCGCGATATTTCCAATGGGTCCAATTCATTAATTTGCCCGGCAGAAAGTCCTCATCTTGCGTAAGCGGGTCGTCCTTTGTATCGAAGAGATTTTCGACGTTATAAAATAGGATCCGCAGAGAGTCCTGCCGTTGTCCGAGCAGAAATCCGTTATAAACAATCAGGAATAACGAGAGAGCGATATATCGATTGACCATGATTGCCGTTTGTCACTTAAAAAGAATATCTCTCGCAGATAGCGCAGATAGACGCAGTTTTTCATTGGCATTCTGCGAAAATCCACGTAATCTGCGAGAGTTTAAAGTAAATAGAATCTTCGTGTTTTTACTCTTGAGATGACTTCAAGTTCAGCTTCTCATCTTTTCTCTGCCGTTTCGGGCGACACGTTCTCGAGTATTTTCACTAAAAAGTTCCACCATTTCTCCACCGAAGGAATATTCAGTTTCTCTTTGGGAGAATGGACATCGGTCATATCCGGCCCGATGGAAATCATATCGAGATGCGGGTATTTTTCCAAGAACAATCCGCACTCAAGGCCCGCATGGATGGCTTTTACTTCCGCGTCTTTGTTGTACAGATCTTTGTACACCTTTTCGGCGAGTCTCAGGATCTGCGACTCCGTATTGGGCTGCCAGCCGGGATACCCCTCGTTGTACGTGACTTTTGCGCCGGCCAGATCGAACACCGAGGTGACCATGTTGATGACATATTCTCTCTGCGATTCCACGGAACTGCGTTGGCTGGTGATGACTTCAATTTGTTGCCCGTCGATCATTTTCACGGAAGCCATATTGTTGGACGTCTCTACCAATCCGGGAATATCGAGACTCATTCCTATCACTCCGTGCGGACAAGCGTTGAGGGCTAAAATCAACCGTTCCGTGGTTCCCTTATTCAGCACTTTCGACGGTATCTGCGCCGATTCCAATTGAATATCCAAAGACGTTTCGGTATGTTTATACTCATTTTGGACGCTGGCGAGGAATGTGTTTAACTTAACCCGTATATCTTCTTTGTATTTCTCCTTCACGCCTACAATCGCATACGCCTCGCGGGGAAGGGCATTGCTCAGGTTTCCGCCTTTAATTTCCGATAACACCATGCCGTATTTTTTTCGCATAAGCGAGAACAGGAAGCGGGCGAGGATTTTATTCGCATTCCCGAAATTCTTGTCGATATCGCTTCCCGAATGGCCGCCGCGTAATCCTTTTACATGAAGATTAAACCAAAAATACTTCTTGGGACTCTCTTTTTCTTTGTATTTAAAGTAGCCTCGGGTGTTTTTCCCTCCGGCGCAACCGATGTAAATCAGACCTTCCTCTTCGCTATCCAAATTGATGAGGATATTGCCGGTCAGAAAATCTTTCTCAAGATTAAAGGCTCCGGTGAGACCTGTTTCTTCATCTACGGTAAAAAGCGCCTCGATTTTGCCGTGGGCGATATTGTCCGAGGCCAATAGTGCCAACTGGGCGGCTACTCCGATGCCGTCATCGGCACCTAAGGTGGTTCCGTTCGCTTTCACCCAATCCCCGTCGATAATCGTTTCAATCGGATCGTTCTCGAAATCGTGGGTAATATCGCTGTTTTTCTCGCAGACCATATCGACATGCGATTGCAGAATAACCGTAGGGAGGTTTTCTTTGCCCGGAGTGGCCGGTTTGGTTATCAGTACGTTTCCGGCTCTATCCTGCTTCGTGTCGAGGTTGTGCTTTTTGCCGAAATCGAGCAAATAGCGCAGGATGGCTTCTTCCTTTTTAGAAGGTCGTGGAATTTGTGTAATGTCGTAAAAATAATTCCAGATAGCTTTTGGTTCAAGTTCTTTGATTGTCATAGTCTTTAATGTTTGTCTTCTTCTTTATTCAAAAGTAAAGCATTTATAATCAGTATTCCATTCATTGGTTTTCTTTCTGAAAACAGGCTATAAAAGTACAAGAAAAATAAGACGAAAGCAAAAAATTTAGCATCTTTAATACGAAAACCATGAATTAATTATCTAATTAGGCTATCTTTGTGGTTTAAAATAATGAGAAGAACTCTAAGAAGTAATCATCGCCTTTTTGAGGGATAAGGAAAGTTCCACTAGTTTCCGGAAAACATTCCGTATAGCGAAGGAACTTATTTTATGTTATAGGAAAGTTATAGGAAAGGCGAAAGCGGTACTGAAGAGAGAATGAACGGTATAAATTTTGAAATCAGAAAACTATAAAAATTCCGAAAAATGAAGAATACTTATTCTTATATTTTGAGCGGCGTATTGGCTGTTGCAATTATTGTGCTTTATATTTTACATTTCACATCGACCTCCGGCTCCAACGGAGGAGCGGCAAAAGGAGGAAATTCGCTCGTGGGCGACTCGTCGGTGGTTCTTCCGGTTGCCTATGTCAATTTGGATTCCCTTTTGCATAATTACAATTTCGCGAAGGATATTAATGAGACGCTGATGCGTAATCAAGAAAATTCTCGTTCTACATTAAATCAAAAAGATCAACAATTGCAAGCGGCCGCACAGGAATTTGACCGTAAATTGCGCAACAATGCTTTCCTTAGCGATGAAAGGGCGAAGCAAGAACAACAACGCATCCTGAAGATGCAGGAAGAATATCAACAAACGGCGCAACGCTTGTCGCAGGAGTTTGCCATTGAGCAACAAAAATTAAATATCGAACTGGAAGATACGATAAAAGTCCATATCGCCGAATTCAATAAAACGCAAGGTTATCAAATCATCTTTAGCAATACCGGAACCGCCAATATTTTGTATGGTGATATAAAATACGATATAACCGGCGAAGTGATTGAATTTCTCAATAATCGATATGGCCCTGCAACATCGGGCTCTTCACCGAAATAACGGGAACGATGAATTTTCATCGGTTGACCGCGGGCGTAACCGGGGGCGTCGCTTCGAGCGATACCTCAGGAAGGACGCAACGTGAAACCGGATGAACGATAAACAAATTACAGTATGGGAACGAAAAAGAATTTTATTCTGGACACGAACGTGATCCTGCATGACTACAATTGCCTCGATAATTTTGAAGAAAACGACATCTACATTCCTTTTACCGTGTTGGAAGAGTTGGATAAGTTTAAGAAAGGAAATGAGCAGATAAACTACAATGCGCGCGCTTTTGTCCGGGAGTTGGATTTAATCACCGACGACAATTTATTTAAAAAAGGCGCCGATTTAGGCGTCGGTCGTGGTAAATTGTATATTGTCAATGCCCCTTCCACGCACGAAAAGATTGCGGAATCGTTTCCCGAACGCACCCCTGACAATCGCATACTTTCCACCGTATTATATTTATCGGACAAATATCCGAGAATGAAGACCATTTTGGTGACAAAGGATATTAATCTGCGCATGAAAGCCCGGTCATTGGGCGTACTGGTGGAAGATTATATCAACGATAAGGTCACGGATATCGATATTTTCGGGCAGGAAGAACAAATTATTGAAGATATTGCCCCCGATTTGATTGATAAGATATACGCTCAACCGACAGGGGTCGACATCGATGATTTTGTATTTGAAAGTCCTTTAAAACCGAATCAATGCTTTGTCCTGAAAAGTGATCGCAATAGCGTATTGGCGCGTTATAATCCGTTTACGCAGAAGATTATCCGCGTAGATAAAAGCGCTAATTTCGGCATTACGCCCCGCAATGCGGAGCAAACCTTCGCGCTGGAAGTCTTGAATGATCCGGATATTAAACTCATCGCCCTGACGGGGAAAGCCGGAACCGGTAAAACGCTCCTTGCTTTGGCGGCGGCATTGCGCCAACATAAAGCGTATCATCAGGTGCTGCTGGCCCGGCCGATCGTCTCTTTGTCGAACAAAGATTTGGGTTACCTGCCCGGCGATGAAAAGCAAAAGATCGCTCCTTACATGCAGCCGCTTTTCGATAATCTGAATGTCATCAAGTCGCAACTCGGACAAGGAGGATCCGAATTACGGGCTCTAGATGAAATGCAAAAATCGGGACAACTCGAAATCGAGGCGCTCGCTTATATCCGCGGACGGAGCCTGAGCGAAACCTACTGTATCATCGATGAGGCGCAAAACCTTACCCCGCATGAAATTAAGACCATCATCACCCGTGCCGGCGAAGGCACGAAAATGGTGTTTACCGGCGACTTGCAGCAAATAGACTCGCCTTATCTCGATTCGCAGTCCAATGGCTTGGCTTATATGATTGATAAGATGAAGGGCCAAAACCTCTTCGCGCATATCAATCTGGTGAAAGGGGAACGCAGCGAGCTTTCGGAACTGGCAAGTAATTTATTGTAAATATTAATCGGCTATCCGGCAAATTATGATGACGACTAAAAAAAACAGTCTGCAAAAGAAAGTTGTCATTATCGGTGCAGGTGTTGCCGGAATAGCAACCTCCGTTTTTCTTGCCAACAAGGGTTTTCAGGTAGAAGTATATGAAAAGAATGCGGCGCCGGGTGGGCGTTGCGGACAGATTTTCAAGAATGGTCATCGTTTTGATTTAGGAGCGACTATTTTACTGATGCCGTCTGTTTACCGGGATGTTTTCCGGTCATTGGGCCTGGACATGGACAAAGAGCTGGAGCCTGTTTCTCTCGATCCGATCTACAAGTTGTTTTTTAGCGATGGCAGTGACTTTTCTTATTCTCCCAACGAGGCGAAAATGAAAAGCCAGCTCGAAGCGTTTGAGCCGGACAGTTACGCACAATACAAACGCTATGTAAAAAAAGGATATGGATTCTTCCGCCTTGCTACCGAGCAATTGCTCGGCCGTAATTTTTATCATCTTCGTGAATTCCTTACATTGCGAAACGCGGCGATGATGATTCATTTTAAAACATGGATAAAGCATACCGCTTATATCCGTCGATTCTTTAAAGATGCCCGCCTTCAAAAGGTCTTTACGTTCCAAAATATTTATGTAGGACAAAATCCTTACCGTCAACCGGCTTTTTTTTCGATGATCCCCTCCGCAGAAATCATGGAGGGGGCTTTGTTTCCTAAAGGAGGCATGCATACGATTGTTCAGAAGCTTATGGAAAAGGCGGAGGAAGCGGGTGTCCGTTTTCATTTCAATCAAAATGTGGAGAATATCATTCTGGACGGACGCAAGGCGAAGGGCATACAACTCTCGAACGGGCAGAATACGTATGCGGATATTGTGGTAGCCAATGCCGACCTTCCGTATGTCTACCGTTATTTGCTCCCTGACAGAAAAGCCTCCCTTCAATTGGAACGGAAAGAGTATTCTTGTTCTGCCATCGTTTTTCACTGGGCTATGGATCAAGAATATCCTCAATTGGCCCATCACAGTATTTTTCTGAACGAACCTTACAAAGAAGGCATGGAGATGATTTTCGATAAAAAATCCTTGTCGTCTAATCCGAGTTTTTACATCCATTCGCCCGTACGTACCGATAAGGATGCCGCCCCCGACAAACAGGACAGTTTATCGGTAATCATCCCGGCACCCCATATAGACGATGGGATGGAACAAGACTGGGATTTATTGAAAAAACGTGCGCGTATAGCTGTTTTCAAGCGATTAAAAGAAGCCGGAATAGACGATGTTGAAAAACATATCAAGTTCGAGATATGTGTTATGCCTCAAACATGGAAGGATTATTGTAACATAACCAACGGGGCGGTTTTCGGAAGTTTAAGCCATACTATTTTCCAAATGGGCTACTTTCGTCCGCACAACCGGCATGCAAAATATACAAACTTGTTTTTCGTCGGAGGGAGTACACATCCCGGAAACGGCGTCCCTTTAGTGCTTCTTTCGTCCAAACTCACAACAGAGCGCATCTTGAAGGAAACAAGATGAAAAACAATGATGCGACTAAAATGAACTCGGAAACAAACGGCAATAAGCGTCGGTATTGGGATACTTTTTATTCCATCGATTTTGAAAAAATAGTCGATCATCCGAATATCCTGATCGCTGCGCGGTTTTGGGAGGAGAATAAATACCGTGCGGCGAAGAATTGTTATAAATTTATGCGTGCGATCGATGATTTGATCGATAATTATAAAACCGAACATCAAACGATTGCTCCGGATGATAAACCCCTATTTGAGGCGGAAGTCCATACGTGGATAAACCGGATATTACATTCCGGGGAAAATGCAAATCCGATGTGTAATGATGTTATCGAAACGATTCGCACCTTTCAGATACCTTTCTGGCCGTTTGAAGACTTTGCCCGATCGATGATTTATGATATTTATCATGACGGATTCCCTACCTTTCCGGCTTTCCTGGATTATGCCGTCGGCGCTTCCGTCGCGCCGGCTTCTATCTTTGTTCATCTGTGTGGTCTACGGCATCAGGAAGGAGCATACCTCTTACCGGCGTTCTCTGTGAAAGAGGCCGCCGCACCTTGTGCTATTTTTAGTTATCTGGTTCATATTATCCGTGATTTCATGAAAGATCATCGTAATCACCTTAATTATTTTCCGGATGACCTTTTGATGAAATATAATCTCGATCGCGAGAAGTTACGCTGCATGGCTCAAGGTGGCGAAATAACAAGAGATTTCCGGGAATGTATTCGCGAACTTTATATTGAGGCAGACAAATATCGACTCAAAACAAAAGAGGTTATTCGAGAAATTGGACCCCTGCTCGAGCCTTGCAGCCGGTTGAGTCTTGAGATTATTTTCGGATTATATACGTTGGTTTTTGATCGTATTGATTGGGAAGAGGGTGGTTTTACAACGGAAGAATTAAATCCGACAGCCGCTGAAGTCAAAGAACATGTTCGACAAATCATTCTTCATTTCGAAGAGAACCATCCCTTATAAACGGTGGCTTTCTGCGGAAATATTTTCTCAGGTATACATCCATAACCGGAGTTACATTCACACGTTTCCATCCGTCCGGGAAGAATCCGCTAGCTTGCACGTCATGCAACAGCTTTCGGCTTGTCCGAAAGTGCCCGACAAGTGATGCAACATACTTTCGACGCGTCCGAAAGTACTCTGCATGTGATGCAAGAGGCTTTCGGATTATCCGAAAATGCCCTGCACGTTGTGCAAAACAGTTTCTTCCGGTGCGACGGCGTCAAACACCTCATGTAATGACTTTCCCATAGTGGGAAAGTGCCCAACACGTCGTGCAACAAACTTTCCCGGAATGGGAAAGTGTCCAACATGTCATGTAACGGTTTTCTAACAAGTTGAAAAATCCCTTGTCTTTAATACGCCGGTGCAAATTTGTTTAACGGCGATGAGGTGAAATCGTTTGGTAGATGTTATCTTTGCAATTCCAAAAAAAAGAACAAAGACGATGCAGAAACCTTCCATTCCGAAAGGAACACGCGATTTTTCACCTGAAGAGATGGCGAAACGCAATTATATATTCGAGACGATCAAAGAGGTGTATCATTTGTACGGCTTCCGTCAAATAGAAACGCCGGCGATGGAAAATTTATCGACTTTAATGGGTAAATACGGCGAAGAAGGGGATAAGTTATTATTTAAAATCCTCAATTCCGGCGACTTCCTTTCCAACCTCGAGCCGTCCGATTTATCGGAGGACGTCAGCGCGGCGAAAGCGGCGGCCAAAATTGCCGAAAAAGGCCTTCGCTACGACCTTACCGTTCCCTTTGCCCGCTATGTGGTGATGCATCGCAATGAGATCACCTTCCCGTTCAGGCGTTTTCAGATACAACCGGTATGGCGCGCCGATAAGCCGCAGAAAGGCCGCTATCGCGAGTTTTTCCAATGCGATGCGGATATCGTCGGATCCGATTCGTTACTCAACGAAGTGGAACTGCTTCAAATTATCGACGAGGTCTTTTCGCGTTTCCGGATTCGGGTATTAATCAAGTTAAACAACCGGAAGATCCTTTCGGGTATCGCCGAAATTATGGGCGAAGGCGATAAGATCACCGACATTACCGTAGCAATCGATAAACTCGATAAGATCGGTATCGAAAAAGTGAATGAAGAGTTGCTGGCCAAAGGAATTTCACAAGAAGCGGTCGATACGTTGCAACCGATCATCGGCTTGCATGGAACGAATGACGAAAAAATCGCCACGTTGAAAAATGTTTTGGCTTCATCTGCTACCGGACTGAAAGGCGTGGAGGAACTCGAAACAATCCTTGCCGACATGCAACGGCTGTCGTTGAGAAATGAGCTTGAACTGGATCTGACGCTCGCCCGAGGCTTGAATTATTACACGGGGGCCATTATCGAAGTAAAAGCGCTCGATGTGCAAATCGGGAGCATTACCGGTGGCGGCCGATATGACAATCTAACCGGTATTTTCGGCCTTCCGGGTGTTTCGGGGGTCGGCATTTCCTTCGGCGCCGACCGGATTTTCGATGTCTTGAATCAACTCGATCTTTTTCCCGAAGATTATACGCGTGGAACCGATATTCTTTTCGTGAACTTCGGCGAACGCGAACAGGCTTACATCCTGCCTATCCTTTCCGAATTAAGAAAGAACGGCATCCGTACCGAAATTTATCCGGATGCGGCGAAAATGAAGAAACAAATGACTTATGCCGATAACAATCGTATCCCGTATGTGGCGATTGTCGG
The DNA here is from genome assembly GCF_041902845.1 of Limibacterium fermenti. Lineage (GTDB taxonomy): Bacteria > Bacteroidota > Bacteroidia > Bacteroidales > Dysgonomonadaceae > Limibacterium > Limibacterium fermenti. The sequence continues at coordinate 3,458,630 of NZ_CP159486.1, read as the reverse complement.
CGAAGATGAAATGGCCGCAGACAAAATTGCTTTAAAGGATATGAAATCGGGCGAACAAGCTCTTTTTACCATACGGCAACTAATAGACAAATTGATTACAAAAAACTGACGAACAGACAATGGTCTCCGTAGAAAATCTCTCCGTCGAATTCGGCGGTTTTACGTTGCTCGACGAAATATCGTTCGTATTGAATAAAAACGAACGGGTGGCGCTCGTGGGCAAGAACGGAGCCGGAAAATCGACGCTGCTTAAACTGATTGCCGGTTACCAACAACCGACCAAAGGCTGTGTTTCGCGCCCAAAAGAAGTCTCCATCGGATATTTGCCCCAGCAAATGAAACTCGAAAATACGCGTACGGTGGTAGACGAAGTGTCGCTCGCGTTCGACCATTTTATGAAAATGGAAAAAGAACTGGAGCAACTTCATCGCGAACTTGAGTTGCGCACGGATTATGAGTCGGAGAGTTATCGGTTACTGATTCAACGAACGGCTGATTTGCAGGAGTTACTCTTGATGTCCGACACGCATAGCTTTCAGGCGGAAGTGGAAAAGACCCTCATCGGCCTCGGATTCAAAAGAAGTGACTTTACGCGTCCTACCGGCGAATTTAGCGGCGGTTGGCGAATGCGCATCGAACTGGCGAAGATCTTGTTGGGCTCACCGGATGTCTTGCTTTTGGATGAGCCGACGAACCATCTCGATATCGAATCCATTCAATGGCTCGAAAACTTTCTTTCGAGCCGTGGCAATTCCCTTATATTGGTGTCGCACGACCGTGCCTTCCTCGATGCCGTCACCAACCGCACCATCGAAATCATGCTCGGGCATATTCATGATTATAAAGTGAGTTACTCGAAATATGTCGAACTGCGAAAAGAACGCCGCGAACAGCAGCAACGCGCCTACGAAAACCAGCAGAAGCAGATACAGGAAACCGAAGCCTTTATCGAACGGTTTCGTTATAAAGCCACTAAATCCAATCAGGTACAGTCGCGTATCAAGCAGTTGGAGAAGATCGAGCGTATAGAAGTCGACGAAATTGATACGGCGCGGCTCAACCTCAAGTTCCCGCCCGCTCCCCGTTCCGGCTCCTTTCCCGTTACCGTTGAGAAGTTGGAAAAGAAATACGGTGACCATACCGTTTTCTCGCATGTGAACCTGATGATCCGGCGGGGAGAGAAAGTCGCTTTTGTCGGGAAGAACGGCGAAGGGAAATCAACGTTGGTGAAATGTATAATGGGCGAGATCGATTTTACGGGCAAGTTGGAGCTGGGGCATAATGTACGAATCGGATATTTTGCGCAAAATCAAGCCCAACTACTGGATGAAACCCGCACCGTCTTCGAAACGATCGATGATGTCGCGACGGGAGATGTCCGTACCAAGATTCGCGATATTCTCGGGGCGTTCATGTTTGGGGGAGAAGCTTCGGAGAAGAAAGTAAAAGTCTTGTCGGGCGGCGAGCGCAGCCGTTTGGCCATGATACGCTTGTTGCTCGAACCGGTGAATCTGCTTATCCTCGACGAGCCGACCAATCACTTGGATATGGCCTCGAAGGAAGTCTTGAAGAAAGCCATATCGGAGTTCGACGGCACTGCCATCATTGTTTCCCACGACCGCGATTTCCTCAATGGGCTGGTCAGCAAAGTATATGAGTTCGGAGGCGGTAAAGTGACGGAGCATTTAGGCGGTATTTATGATTTCCTTTCGAAAAAGAAACTTGAAAACCTTCAGGAGCTCGAAATCGCCTCTTCCATGCCGGCCTCCGAGAGTGAGCCGGCGTCGTTGGAGTCGGATAATAAACGCTCGTATCAGGAACAAAAGGATTTAAACCGGAAAATACGCAAACTCGAAAAAGAAATAGGGGAGGCGGAGAATGACATCAGCCGGATGGAAAACCAACTTTCGTCGATGGAACAACAATTGGCTACGCCCGAAGGCGCTTCGGACACGGCGCTTCTGCAATCGTATCTCGATTTAAAACAGAAAATAGAACGGAAAATGAACTCTTGGGAGCAATTGACGTTAGATATAGAAAAATATAGGAAGGAATGAGTGCATGAAAATCAGCCGTTTTTTATTGAATCTTTGGGGTTGGAAAATCGAAAACATTTTGCCGGATGTGTCGAAATGTGTGATTGCCCTGGCGCCTCATACGAGCAACTGGGATTTTGTGATCGGTAAGCTTGCGTATAGTTCCATCGGGCGTAATGCTCGCTTCCTGATAAAAAAAGAATGGTTTGTTTTCCCCTTTAACCTCCTTTTTAAAAGTATGGGAGGAATACCTATCGAACGAAATAAAAAACAGTCGATGACCGATACGTTGGCCGAAGAGTTTGACAAGCACGAAGACTTTCAGCTCGCGATTACTCCGGAGGGAACAAGGAAACGTGTTCCCGAATGGCGCAGGGGATTTTACTATATTGCCTTAAAAGCCCGTGTCCCTATCTTGTTGATTGCGTTGGACTATAAAAAAAAAGCGGTTGTTTTTTTGGATCTTTTCTATCCGACGGGCGATTACGAGGCCGATCTTGTAAAGATAAAGTCGTATTATAAGGGTGTTCATGCGAAGAATCCTAAAAACTTTAATCCTATCTAACCGCTTTCTTATCCGTCAAGCGGAACGGATTCGTTAGACGGATAGATCAGTCTTTGAAATCGAAAGAAAGTTGAAGAGGAACAAACGAAGAATGAGGGGATTCCGTTTCGGCATTCTTCAGCGTTAAGCCCATCAAGCGTATCTTACGCTCTTCAATATCCTCGACCGTCGACAGTAACTCCTGTCCCAATTCAAACAACTGCTCGAAGGTTTTTATATACTGATCCACCGTTTTACTACGGGTGATAATGGTAAAGTCAGCATATTTTATTTTCAGTGTAAGCGTTTTTGCGAAAAAACGGCGTTTCTCGGCACGGCGTTGTACCTCATGGGCGATCTCATCGAGAGCCCCCAATAAATCCACAACTTCATACAGATCTTCCGAAAACGTGTTTTCCGCTCCTAACGATTTGCGTATTCTGTCGGGCTGCACTTCCCGTTCGTCGATTCCCCGAGCGAAGTGGTAATAACTGCTGCCCGCCTTTCCGAAAAGCCGCGTCAGGTCCGGTTCACTCCATTGTTTAAGGTCGTATCCGGTTTTGATTCCGTGATCTTTCATTCGTGTGGCCGTAACTTTCCCCACACCGAAAAACCGTTCGACCGGTAGTTTTTCAACAAACGCTTCGGCCGCTTTCGGCGGTATTATATAAATTCCGTCGGGTTTATGATAGTCCGAAGCGATTTTAGCCAGGAATTTGTTAAAAGACACGCCGGCGGAAGAGGTGAGATGAGTCTGAGCATAAATCTTTCGCTTTATTTCTTTTGCAATCAGTGTGGCGGATGCCGCCCCCTTTTTGTTGACCGTTACATCGAGGAACGCTTCATCGAGTGACAAGGGCTCTACTTTATCGGTGTATTCGTGGAAAATATGCATAATTTGTTGTGACACCTCGCGATATACGTTAAAACGGGGCGCAACAAAAATCAGTTGCGGACACTTGCGCAATGCCGTAACCGATGCCATTGCCGAACGCACCCCATAGCGTCGCGCCTCGTAACTCGCGGCCGCGACGACACCGCGTTTCCCGCTATAGCCAACGGCGATGGGCTGGTGACGCCATTCGGGATGGTCGCGTTGTTCAATGGAGGCATAAAAGGCATCCATGTCGATATGGATTATTTTACGAATCACTCTTGCAAATGTAAACGAAATTTGTTTAAACACAAAACTTTAGAAGTTTATTGTGCAAATCGCAATCCGCTCCGCCCAACCCGTTTAACGGCTTTCCGCCGTTTGACGGATAAAAAACGAATCTGTCGCAAGTGTGGCTTCCGGAGCGGATATATTGCGCCAAGGGGCGATTTAGAAACGATAAAAGCAAATTCTATAAGAAACAATTTTATTTTTAGCGCATAATTCATATTATTATAGTACTTTTGTGGTCAATAATTAAAAAAGAAAAGAGATTTACTACATGGAGCAGTTAAGCTACGCGTTGGGGATGAGCATGGCATCCAATTTAATTCATTCGGGACTGCATACGATAGACGTACCGTCGTTCGTAAAAGCGTTTACCGAAATAATGGAAAATCAGCCCGCCTCCATGAGCGCAGAACAGGCAAATCAAATCATTGAAAGTTATTTTCGTAAAAAACAAGATGAAATGCAGACGGAAAATCTACAAACCGGACGTGCTTTCCTGGAAGAAAACAAAAAGAAAGAGCAGGTAGTCACATTACCGAGTGGATTGCAATATGAAGTGCTGGCCGAAGGAAATGGCGAAAAGCCCAAAGCAACCGACAGGGTACGTTGTCATTACCACGGAACGTTGATCGACGGAACGGTTTTCGATAGTTCGGTACAACGTGGAGAACCCGCTGTCTTTGGGGTCAACCAAGTCATCAAAGGATGGGTGGAAGCGCTGCAACTAATGTCGGTTGGCTCGAAATGGCGCTTATATATTCCGTCGGATCTGGCTTATGGAAACCAAGGCGCCGGTTCGGTTATCCAACCGAATTCCACTCTTATTTTCGATGTGGAATTATTGGGTATAGAATAACAGACTTCACACATTCAACCAATAAACATAGATATTAATATTAATAAGAAACAAAATGAAAAGAAAAAATTTAGTAGCACTTAGCGCATTCGCTGTTTGCGGAATACTGATGGTTTCTTGTGGAGGCGGTTCTACGCCAAAGACTTCGTTGAAAAATGCAACAGATAGTTTGTCGTATGCCACAGGAATCAATTTAGCCGATCAAGGGGGCTTGGCCCGCTTCTTGGAACAACAAGGTATTCTTCAGAGCTCATCTAACATCGAGTATGATTATCAGATGAGAATATCCGCTGCAACCGACTCGGTACAAAAACAAGCGTTACAAAAAGAACTCAACGCCAAGATCGACTCGGTTAATAAGGTGAATGCTCCGAAATTGAACGATTTTATCCGTGGATTGAAAGAAGCTCTTAAAGGCGGAAAAGAAAAATCGGCTTACATCCAAGGGCTAAGCATCGGAACGCAAATTGCGGAAAGCATGCTGCCGCAATTTAATGAACAACTTTTCCCCGGCGATTCGACGAAGAAAGTAAACGAAGACCAACTCTTAGCCGGCTTGCTCGGAACGTTGAAAAATGAAAAGTTGGCTATCGATAAAGCCGAAGCAGGTCCTTTCGTAGAAAATAAAATCAAAGAAGCGCAGGAAAGCCACTTAAGAGAACAATATAAAGACAGTATTGCCGCCGGTGACGCTTTCATGGCCGATAATGCCAAAAGAGAAGGGGTCGTCACATTGCCCAGCGGATTGCAATATGAGATTGTGAAAGAAGGTTCGGGTGCCGTTCCAACGGATACCGACCAAGTGAAAGTGCACTATCATGGTACGTTGATCAACGGTACCGTATTCGATAGCAGCGTCGATCGCGGCGAACCCGCCGTATTTGGCGTAACGCAAGTGATCCCGGGATGGACTGAAGCGTTGAAGTTAATGCCGGTCGGATCGAAATGGAAATTGTATATTCCCTATAACCTGGCGTATGGCGCGCAAGAAAGACAGGCGATTAAACCGTTTTCTAACTTGATCTTCGACGTTGAATTGATCGATATCGAAAAGAAATAAACGATACATTATTATACACGTGTTGATAAAGAGGCTTTCCTGCAAAGGAAGGCCTCTTTCCGTGAAAGCGCTTTTTATTTTATTTTTCACGCTTTCGGTGGTCGTATCTTCTCCGGAAAAACAAAAAAGGCAGGAGCACCGGTTGAGGGGCTCCTGCCTTATACCTAAAAAGAACGATTATTTCTTCGCCTCTTCGGCAAAATAGTTATAGAATAATGGGATAGTACGTATCCCGTTGTAGAATTGTTCCAGGGGATAGTTCTCGTTGGGGGAATGAATGGCATCCGACCCCAACCCGAAGCCCATTAATACTGATTTCACGCCGAGTATTTCCTCGAAGGCGGCGATGATGGGGATGCTTCCCCCTGAACGCACCGGCACGGGTTGTTTGCCGTATACATCGGTATACGCTTTTTCCGCGGCCTTATAGGCGGGGAGATCGATGGGACACACATAGGAAGGCCCTCCATGCAGATAGGCTACTTTCACGTCCACCGATTTCGGGGCAATCGATTCGAAATATTCCGCAAACAGTTTCTCAATTTTCGTGTAATCCTGATTGGGTACCAGCCGGGTGCTTATTTTCGCATACGCTTTGGAGGGGAGAATCGTTTTGGCGCCCTCGCCGGTATAGCCGCCCCATATGCCGCATACATCGAAAGAGGGGCGGATACCTGCCCGTTCATTGGTCGTATAACCTTTTTCACCGGCGAGCTCTTTCACGCCGATCGATTTTTTATACTCTTGCAACGAGAAAGGTGCCTTAGCCATCAGCGAACGCTCTTCCTTCGACACCTCCACGACATCGTCGTAAAAACCGGGAATAAGAATGCGTCCCTCATCGTCGAGGGTTTGCGCAATCATCTTCGCCAACACATTGATCGGATTGGCGACGGCGCCTCCGTAAATTCCGGAATGCAGATCGACGTTAGGCCCCGTTATTTCCACTTGCCAGTAAGCGAGTCCGCGAAGCCCTGTGGTGATCGACGGCACATCGGGGGCAATCATCGACGTGTCGGATACGAGGATGACGTCTGTTTTCAGTAACTTCTTATTTTTTTTGCAGAACTTAGGGAGATTGGGCGAGCCGATTTCTTCTTCCCCTTCAATCAGGAACTTCACATTGCACCGGAGTTTCCCCGATTGCACGAGATATTCAAACGCTTTGGCATGCATAAAACTCTGGCCTTTGTCGTCGTCAGCCCCTCGAGCCCATATCTTTTTGTCTTTTACTACAGGGTCGAACGGGTCGGTATTCCATAGTTCCAGCGGATCTACCGGCATCACGTCCATGTGTCCGTATACCAAAACCGTCGGCGCCTTCGGGTCGATGATCTTCTCTCCATACGTCACCGGGTTGCCGTCGGTCTTCATGACTTCAGCTTTATCGGCCCCCGCAGCTAAAAGGAATTCTTTCCATTTTTCGGCGGCTTTGTACATATCGTCTTTGTGTTCGGGCAAAGAAGAGATAGAAGGAATGCGGATCAATTCGAACAATTCGTCGAGGAAGCGTTGTTTATGAGCTTCTACATACTCGTTAATTTCTTTCATTGTGATGTTGTTTTAGGATTTAATGACGTAAAACTACAAAATATTTTTGTTTATGCCTGAGAAATCTTCATAAATGTTATACCTTTGCAAGACGAAAAGGAAAGCTGCCGGAGTGGTCGATCGGGCTTGACTCGAAATCAAGTGTACGGGTAACTGTACCGGGGGTTCGAATCCCTCGCTTTCCGCAGAGAAGAAAAGAGATTTGAGGCGACACCAATCGATTTATTTTGCTATCTTTGCACCCAGAGCAATCGAGTTTTTAGTGTATCTTTCTTCACAATGTTTTGCTCCGTCGTTGAGAGACGGAGTTTCCCATCGTCAAAATTGACATCCTATCAAACTTTTTGTTTGCGCTATTCAATCGATCGTCAGAAGGTAAAGCCTCCGGTTATGCAGGTGCGTGCGTATCTGTCGGTTGGCGCCGAAAGGCAAAAAAAATAAAAAAACGACTGTTGCCGTAACCGCGAACAGTTTTATACAAATATATGACATTTAAAGAATTAAACTTAATAGAGCCGCTATTGAAGGCTTTAGACGAAAAAGGATATACGGTTCCCACACCGATACAACAACAGGCCATTCAGCCGGCCCTCGATAACCGCGACTTATTGGGATTGGCCCAAACCGGTACCGGCAAGACGGCCGCCTTCGCGCTGCCTATTATACAGCAATTGTACATTCAAGGGGTAGAAGGTCGAAAAAGACGCATTCAGGCCCTGATATTAACACCTACCCGCGAATTGGCTATTCAGATTAACGAAAGCCTGAAGGATTACACGCCGTATACGGGTATCCGGCACTGCGTGATTTTCGGCGGTGTGAAGCAGCATACACAGGTAAGGCAATTGAATGCCGGCGTAGATATATTAGTGGCTACACCGGGGCGGTTGCTCGATTTGATGAATCAGGGCATTGTCAATCTGAGTTCCGTTCGCCATTTTGTGTTGGACGAAGCCGACCGTATGCTCGACATGGGGTTTATTCACGATATCAAACGTCTGTTGCCCAAACTTCCGAAGGAAAAGCAAACCCTTTTCTTTTCGGCAACCATGCCGCCTTCTATCGCGAGCCTGTCGCGTACCATCTTGCGTAATCCGGTAAGAGTGGAAGTCACCCCCGTTTCGTCGGTGGTGGACACCATCCGGCAATATATTTACTATGTGGAAAAGAAAGAGAAGAAAGACTTGCTCATCGAATTGCTCAAGAAGAACAAAGAGACGTCGACCCTCATCTTCTCCCGTACAAAACATGGCGCCGACAAGATTGCTCGCATCCTGTGCAAGGCCGGAATAGGAAGCGCCGCCATTCACGGCAATAAATCGCAAAATGCCCGCCAGCGGGCCTTGTCCGACTTCAAAGCGCATGAAATACAAGCGCTGATTGCGACCGATATTGCCGCCAGGGGAATTGACATCACCGATTTGGAGTTGGTGATTAACTACGACCTGCCCGATGTCGCCGAAACGTATGTGCACCGCATCGGACGCACGGGCCGGGCCGGAAACAAAGGTACGGCACTCACGTTCTGTGCCGACGAGGAAAAGCCCATGCTGAAAGATATTCAAAAATTAACCGGCGAGAACCTTATGGAGGCTAGCTAATGGGTATAAAAATGCAGTTTCACATTAAAAAAATAATAAGTTTCAACGATAAATATGGCTAAATCAAATTCATTTAACAAAAGAGAAATAGAGAAAAATAAGCAACAGAAGAGAAAAGAAAAACAACAACGAAGAGAAGAGCGAAAGAACAATCCGACCAATTCGTTTGAGGATATGATCGCTTATGTGGATGCCAACGGCGTCATCACCGATACCCCTCCCGATGTCACCGCCCGGGAAAAAATAGATATAGAGGATATCGTTATTTCCACTCCCAAAAAGGACGAGGAGGAAGAGACCGCCTTAAGGGGACGGGTAGAGTTTTTTAATGCCGATAAAGGCTATGGCTTTATCAAACAGATCGGTAGTGTAAACAAGTATTTCTTTCACATAAGCAGCGCCCCGGCTACGATTGCCGAAGGAAACGCCGTGACGTTCGAACTGGAACGGGGGCCCAAGGGCATGAATGCCGTCAATATCGCGTTTGAGGATTAGCTCTTTTTTTGAGAGTAACTCGATAAGCGTTTTTCAGGAGAATGAGGTAACACGCAAAACTTTCCTACCGGGTAGACTGTTTTTTTAAAGAGAAAGAAATGAGATATGGAATCTCTTCAATTAAGGATTAAGCAGATGAATAATTAAAAATAAAATGAGACGAAAACTGTTTTTAAGCGCATTCCTCGGCGTTTTTCTGTGTGCATCCGCCCAAACGGAACGCCCGGTGCTGGATATTATGCTCACGAATTACGATTATCCGTATGACGTCGGCTATCTCGATTTTACAAGTCAGCAGCAAAATGTAAAAATGGCTTATATGGATGTTCTTCCGGAGCATCCGAATGGAAAAACGATTGTTTTATTGCATGGGAAGAACTTTAACGGCGCTTATTGGAAAACGACCGTCGCGGCGTTGGTAAAAGAAGGTTATCGCGTGGTTGTGCCCGATCAGATAGGTTTTGGTAAATCGTCGAAGCCGGCCGGTTATCAGTATACGTTCCAACAATTGGCCGGAAACACCAAGGCGGTTCTGGATAAGTTAGGCATTCAGAAGGTCTTTTTATTGGGGCATTCCATGGGCGGCATGTTGGCGGTGCGATTCGCCGTGATGTATCCCGAAACGGTAGAGAAGCTGATCCTGGAGAATCCGATCGGATTGGAGGATTGGAAACTTGTCGCCCCGTACACGTCCATCGATGAGAACTATCAAAAGGAATTGAAAGTGAGTTACGAAACGACGAAGAACTATCAGTCGCGGTTTTATTACGACAATCGCTGGAAGCCCGAATACGACGAATGGGTTTATCTCCTTACGGGTTGGACGAAGCATCCTGATTATTCCCGTGTGGCGATGAACAATGCCCAAACGTCGGACATGATCTTTACACAGCCGGTCGTGTACGAATTTTCTTCCATTCAAGCGCCGACATTACTGATTATCGGTACGCGCGACCGCACGGCTATCGGAAAGGATAATGTGAAAGACGAGGCTATACGCGAGCGGATGGGCCAATACCAACTCTTAGGCAAAGAAACACAACGAAAAATACCGGGATCCCGGTTGGTGGAATTGGACGATATAGGGCATTTGCCGCATATCGAGGCCTTCGACCGGTTTATCGAACCGCTTATCGGCTTTCTGAAAACAAATTGATCGGCTATGAGGTCATCACGCCGTTTAGCCATTAATTCCAACCGGTGGGAGTATTCGTCGAACCGGTCTTGTTTTTCTTATCTTCGGCACTCACCACTCACAAATTAGTAATTAGTAATTAGTAATTTGTAATTACCATCCACCATTACATCAGCTTTTTCTTCTTAAAATAGATAAGAATGATGACGACCGACACCACCATCAGGATGATAGCAAAAGGGTACCCCCATTTCTCTCCTAACTCAGGCATAAAGCTGAAGTTCATCCCGTAAATGCTGGCAATGAGTGTGGGCGGCATGAAGATAACCGATACGATAGTGAAAATCTTGATGATATTGTTCTGTTCGATGTTTACATACCCCAAAAACGTATCCTGCAAGTAATCGAGCCGGTCGAAGCTGAAATTGATGTGTTCGATGAGAGAGTTGATGTCTTTGATAATCATCGATAACTTCGGTTGCAGCTCTTTCGGGATAAAATCGCTTCGCAACATGCTCGACACGGTGCGTTGCTTGTCGATGACGTTCTCGCGGAGCATCATCGTCTTTTCCTGTAAGTTTTTGATTTCGTTCAGCATGTTTCTATCGGCACCCTGCATGTTGAGACTGTTACTCAAATGGGTGATTTTTTGCGTCATGTTCTCGATCATGTCCGCGTCGAATTCCACCCGGGTTTCCAAGAGCGCCACCAACACGTCGGCGCCGGTGGGATAATTCTTTGGGTTGGCCGATATTTTTTTAACGGTTTCATGGAATGAGATCAATTCCTGACTTCGCACCGTTACCAGAATATTGTTTTTAAGAATGAAAGATACCGGGTCGCTTTCGAAATTCGATAAAAGGAAGTTTGAATTGATGACCAGCGTATCGTTCGTCTCGATATAGCGTGACGAAACCTCGATTTCAATCATTTCTTCCTCTTCCTGAATGTAAATTTTGAGAAAGTCTTCGAGTTCGTTTTCAATTTCCTCATCCACATCGTTCAGGTCGATCCAAAGAAAGCTCCCGATGGGGTTCGATTTCAAAAAATCAAGGCTGCGGCTTAATCTGATAATGCCGTTTTTGTGATAAAAGAGTTTGATTTCCGCCATGACGTCGGTTTTTTAATCGTGAATAAATCCGTTTTCTTTCCTGTTTGGCGGCCTTGTTTTTTACAAGGCGCTGAGCAGATTGGTCAAATGCTCGAATTGTTCTACCGAGAGTTGCTCCGGACGTTTGTCTAGCAAGGGCTCGTCGGGTAAAGAATGTTCTTTAGGAAGCAGCGATTTGATAGAGTTCCGGAGCATCTTTCGCCGTTGGTTGAAGCACGTTTTTACCACTCGTTTGAACAGGGTTTCGTCGCAATTCATTTCTTTCCGGTTGTTCCGGACAAGCCTGACCACACCCGATTTGACTTTCGGCGGAGGGATGAAAGCCTGTTCGTTTACTGTAAAAAGATAATCAATGTCGTACCACGCTTGCGCCAGTACGCTCAGTATTCCGTATGTTTTGCTTCCCGGAGGGGCTGCCAGGCGTTCGGCAACCTCTTTTTGCAGCATCCCCGAACAGCATATCACAAGCTCTTTATACTCGAGTACTTTAAAAATAATTTGCGAGGAAATATGATAGGGATAGTTCCCGATCACACAGAATGGGGAGGAGTACAATTGCGAGAGATCCATTTGCAAGAAGTCGTCGCGAAGGATTTTCCCGTCCAGCATAGGGAAGTTTTGTTCCAGATAAGTAATCGACTCGGCATCGATGTCGACAACCGTCACATCGCGTTCGGGCCCGACCAGAAAGCGTGTAAGCATACCCGTGCCGGCCCCCACTTCCAACACAGGAAGGTGGCTGAATCCGTCGAGGGTGGCGGCTATTCGCTGCGCGATACCCTCATCTTTCAGGAAATGCTGTCCCAGATTTTTCTTTGGCCTTACCGAGATCATTGTTTTTTATCGATTATTCCTTATCTTTACGTCCGCAAAGGTAATATTTTATTAAATAAATGACGTAATACGTTTTGTAAAAAAACAGAAATACCCGTCACTTCACCGAGAGCGTCGCTCCTCTCACCGGGAGAGGCGCTCTTCTTCACCGGGGGGGCGCTCCA